>JBBCJF010000001.1:0-72535 GCA_037190465.1 Haloferula sp.
CGCAGAAGCATGGGCGGGGCATATATCTCGTGTCCGGAGAGACAAAGGAATGAAGCCGGTGGTTTCACCACTGGCTTCTTTTGCTCCGGGTTCACGAGCGTGCTTCTGCGGAGCTGGGGCTCCGCGCTCCCGGCCTCAATCTTCTTCCGACCCTTCCGGCGCCTTCGGCAGCTTGTCCACTTCCTCCAGCAGATTCACGATGTCCACCCCGCGTGCCGCCGATGCATCGTGACGGAATTGCAGCACCGGTGTGGATTTCAGCGTTACCCGCTTGGATACCTTGCGCTGGATCGCGCCATGCTCGGCATTGAGTTTTTCGAGCACCTGGTCGGGCTTGCCGCCAAGGATGCTAACCCACACTTTCGCCTCCTTTATGTCCTGGGTCGTCTCCACGGCGCTGACGGTCACCAGCGCGCCGTGCCACTCATAGTCGCGCTGAACCACGGTGCCGATTTCGCGCTTGAGCAGTTCGTTGACCCGATCGAGGCGGAGGGACATGGCGGGGAAAAGTTGCAAATGGGAGGTTCCAAGTGCCAAGGATGAGATTCGCGCCGGAGGCCTTTGCTTGGCACTTGGCACTTTCCACTTGGAACTTCGGGGCTAGAGCGTCTGCGCGATTTTTTCGAGCGTGTAGCACTCGATGATATCGCCCTGCTGGTATTCGTTGAAGTCGCCGAGGCGGATGCCGCACTCGTAGCCGGACTTGACCTCCTCCACTTCGTCCTGGAAGCGGCGGAGCGTGGACATCCTGCCGTCGAAGACCGGCACGCCGCCGCGGACGACGCGGGCGTGGGCCTTGCGGTGAACCTTGCCGTCGGTGATGTAGCAGCCGGCGGCGCGGCCCTTCGCCTTGGAGAGCTTGAAAATCTCGCGTACCTCGGCGTGACCGATGATGTTTTCGCGGGTTTCGGGTTCCAGCAGGCCGAGCATGGCTTCGCGGACCTGGTCGATCAGTTCGTAGACGATTGAGAAGAGCTTCACCTGCACCCCCTCGGCCTTGACCAGTTTCACCGCCTTGGCCTCGACCTTGACGTTGAAGCCGAGCACCACGGCATCGGACGAGCTGGCCATCTGGATGTCGCCCTCGGTGATCGGACCGGCGGCGGCGGTGAGGAAGAAGGTCTCGACCTTGTCGGACTTGATCTCGGAAATCGCGTTGCGGATCGCCTCGACCGAGCCCTGGACATCGCATTTGAGCACGATCTTGAGCTGCGCCTTGGTCGCCCCCTCGGTGACGTGCGAGAAAAGATCCTCCATGCGGCTCTTCTGCGGCACCTTGAGGCGCTCGGCGCGGCGTTCCTGCTGGCGCTCCTCGGCCAGTTTCTTCGCGGCGCGGTCGCTTTCCATTTCGACGAGTTCGTCGCCGACGTGGGGCAGTTCCTCGAAGCCGATGACTTCCACCGGCGTGCCGGGGCCGGCGGATTTGACGCTCTCGCCGCGGTCGTTGATGAGAGTCTTCACCCGGCCGCTGTACGGACCGCAGATGAAGGGCATGCCCACCTTCAGCGTGCCGGTCTCGACAATGACCGAGGCGGTCGCGCCGCGGCCCTGCTGGATGCGGGCCTCGATGATCGAGGCGCGGGCGTTGCCCTTTGGGTTGGCCTTGAGTTCAAGCACCTCGGCCTGGAGGGCGAGGAGTTCGAGCAGGTCGGGCACTCCCTGGCCGGTCAGGGCGGAAATTTCCACGCACTCGGTATCGCCGCCGAAATCGACGGTTTGCAGAGCGTTCTCGGCAAGCTGGGTCTTCACCCGCATCGGATTCGCGCTGGCGAGATCGCACTTGTTGATCGCGACGATGATTGTCTTCTTCGCCGCCTTGGCGTGCTCGATGGCCTCCAGAGTCTGCGGCATGATGCCGTCGTCCGCCGCCACGACGAGCACCACGATGTCGGTGATGTCCGCGCCGCGGGCGCGCATGCCGGAGAAGATCGCGTGGCCCGGCGTGTCGATGAAGGTGATCGGCTTGCCCTCGTGCTCGACCTTGTAGGCGCCGATGTGCTGGGTGATGCCGCCCGCCTCGCCGGTGGTGATGCGGGATTTCCGGATGTGGTCGAGCAGCGAGGTTTTCCCGTGATCGACATGACCCATGATGGTGATGATCGGCGGGCGGAGCTGGAGCAGATCCTCGGGCTCGTCGATGATCGCCGCGGGCTCGACGACGACCTCCTCGACCTTGTGGACGCCGCCGCCTTTTTCACGCTTCTCGCGCTCGAAGACGAAACCGTGGAGTTCGCACACTTTCGCCGCGGTGTCCGGCTCGATCGCCTGATTCGGCGCGACGAAGACCTGAAGCTTGATCAGATCGGCGAGAAGCTGGAAGGGCTTCAGATTCATCCGCGCGGCCAGCTCGCTGACGATGATCGGCGGCTTGATGCTGATCACATTGCCCTGGTCGTCATCGTCGGCATCGCCTTCGTCCAGAGCCGGGGGAGCGGGCGGCGGAGGCGGGGTAGACGGCGGAACTTCGGCAGCCGGCACCATGGCCGGGTCCTCCTCGTCGAGCACCTTCGAAATCGCCGGCATCACGGTCTTGCCGGAGCGGCTGGTCTTGCGCACGCCCTTGGCTTTTTTCTTCCCGTCGTCGGAGAAAAGGTCGAGTGCCTCGCGCTTGGCGTCTTCCACGGTTTTGACCTTGGATGCCTCGGTCCGCTGGCGTTCGCGGCGCGAGGGAGCCTTGGGCTGCTCGATCAGATCGAGAACCTTGGGCTTCGGTGGAGGACTGTCGCTTTCTTTGGCCATCAGGCGGTGTCTATGATGCTGTGTTGCAAGGTCCGCGGGCGCGGACGGCAGGGTTTTTCGAGAATATCGGATCAAGCTTCGGCGTTTTCCCCGCCTTTCGCACGGGAAAGAATGTCGAGAGCGCGCTCTTCGCTGATTTCCAGCGCGGAAGCGATGTAGTCGGCCGGCATGTCGGCGACCAGTTCCGGCGACATGCCGCCGGCGCGGAAAAGTTTGTCGGCAAGCTCATCGTCGATGCCAAGCTGCTCGCCCAGCGAGTGCGCCGCACCGGCCACCTTGGCCTCGAATTTCTCCAGCTTGCTCTCGTCCTTGCGGACCTGCACGTCCCAGCCCATCAGGCGGGAGGAAAGACGCGCGTTCTGGCCGCGGCGGCCGATCGCCTTGCTGAGGTCCTCTTCATCGACGGTCACGTGGACGACTTTCTTGTCGTTGTCCACCGTCACCGAGCGGAGCTGGGCGGGCTTGAGCGCTTCGCGGACGAATTCCTCGGGGTCCTCGCTCCAGCGGATGATGTCCACTTTCTCGTTGTTGAGTTCGCGGACGATGTTCTTCACCCGCGCCCCGCGCAGGCCGACGCAGGCGCCCACGGGATCCACCTTGTCGTCGTTGCTCCACACCGCGACCTTGGTGCGGTAGCCGGCTTCGCGGGCAATGCCGCGGATTTCCACGGTGTGGTCGGAGATTTCGGCGACCTCGGCCTCAAAGAGACGGCGGACGAAATTCGGATGGCTGCGGGAAAGGATGATCTCCGGGCCGCGGCCTTCGTTCTCGACGGCCAGCACGTAGGCGCGGATGCGGTCGCCGATGTTGTATTCCTCGGTCTGAACGCGCTCGCGGGAGGGCATCACGCCTTCGAACTTGCCCAGGTCGATCAGCACGTCGCTGCGCTCGAAGCGGCGTACCGTGCCGGAAACGATGTCACCGGCGCGGTCCTTGAACTCCTCGTAAATCATTTCCTTTTCCGCCTGGCGCAGCCGCTGCATCATCGTCTGCTTGGCGGTCTGCACGGCGATGCGGCCGAAGTCCTTCGGCGTCACGTCGAATTCCAACTGGTCGCCGGGCTGCGAACCGGGAGATTTCTTCACCGCGAGCTTTATCGGCACCTGGTTGAATTTGTCGGTGTAATCCTCGTCCGGAACCACATTAAGCGTGGCGTGGATGCGGGTCTCGCCCTTTTTCATGTTCACCTCCGCCCGCAGAACCTCGATCGCATCGGCGCCGGGCACCATCTTGCGGTATGCGGAAATGAAGGCGTACTCGAGTGCGGCGACGACCTTCTGGCGGTCGATGCCTTTCTCTTTCTCGTAGTAGTCGATGAGGGCGACGATGTCGTTGGTCATGGTGGCCTGCGGCGCGCTGCGGGATGTCTGTAGACGCAAAAGAGTGGGTACTTCGACCCACTCCACACTTGCGTCGGAAGATTGATCGCCGCGGGCATACGGTGGAAACCCTTGACATGCAAGCCGAATCTCCCGGCCGATTTTTATTCCCGCAGCGGCCTCCAGCGGATCGCGCGGATCTCCCCTGTACTCTGCCAGGTGGCCAGGCCGAAGGGCGCGCAGACTTCCACCGGGCCGGGCCGCAGAGAAAGCCTCCGTCCCGCTGTGTCCACGTCGATGACCTGCTCGTCATTCAGCCACACCCCGATCCGCTCGCCGGACCGGCGGAGCCGGATGCGATACCAGCGCTCCTTTTCGAACATCCGTTGCACCGTCGTCTTGTTCTCCGAGGCATCGAAGCCGTCGATCGACGAAATGCCCACCACGCCCCCGCCCCAGCCGCCGACGATCAGGGTCACGCATTCCCCCGGCGGGCGCGCCGGGAAAGTCAGTCCGCAGAAAAAATCCGTCCCGTCCATCCTCCGGGCTTCCAGTTTGATCTCGAAGGGCGGGGAGGGAATTTCGCCCGTCCATTTCGCGCCGGTCAAAGCCTCCCCCCAGCTCAAACGCAGCGCGCCACCGTCTGTCAGTGCCGTTTCGCCCCCCATCACCCCTTCCCACGAATCCATCAGCGGAATCCATGGGTCTTCCGGAGAACCGCCGGACTCCACCCGCTCCCGGCAGCCCGCAAGCATGCCCAGTCCCGTCATCGAAAGCCACGCGCGCCGTTTCACCGCGGCAGATTCCACATCCGGCTGCGTTTTCACAAGCATTCCCGGGAGCGCGGAGCCCCAGCTCCGCACGAACCACTGACACCCCCGCTGCTCATGCGGGCTCGCATTGTCAGACCGGGCCATCCTCGCGCTTCTGCGGAGCTGGGGCTCCGCGCTCCCGGGATTACTTGGCCGGACGGAGAAAATCCCTACACCCTACCGGCGTGATCCGCGCCCTCTTCTTCGACGCCGCCGGCACCCTGATCGAGCCTGCCGAACCCGTCGCCGACGTCTACGCTCGCATCGCCACGGCCGCCGGGTTCCCGCTCGAATCCGCCGCGATCCGCGGTGCATTTCACGAAGTCTTCACCGGCATGGGCGATCCTGAATGGGCTGCTCACCCCGACGGTGACTCCGCCGAGCGTGAATGGTGGCGGCGGGTGGTCCATCTCACCCTGTCCCGCGCCGGCGGCAAACCTCCGCGCGGTGATCGCTTTGGCACCTGCTTCGAAGCCCTCTTCGCCCACTATGCCGATCCGGCGGCATGGACCATTTTTCCCGAAGTCCGGGAAATCCTCCAACTTGTCCGCGATGCCGGATTTCTCACGGCCGTCGTCTCGAATTTCGATCTCCGCCTCCACCGCATTCTCGAAGGCCACGGGCTCTCCTTCGATGCCGTCGTCACTTCCGCCGCCGCTCGTTCCCGAAAGCCCGACCCTGCCATCTTCCGTGAAGCGCTCCGCCTCACCGGCATTGCGCCCGTCGAGGCCCTCCACACCGGAGATTCCGCCCGCGCCGACCTGCATGGCGCCGACGCCGCTGGCATCCGTTGTTTCCTCCTCGACCGTCCCCGGACCGGTCTCCGCGACTTCCTCACATGGGCCGGAATCCGGCAAAAATGAGCTTGCCAAACCCACCCCCCGCCCCTACCCCTCGCCCCCCGCCCGTGGGCGGCCATCGAAAAAAGCGAGGATAGCTCAGTCGGTAGAGCAGTTGGCTTTTAACCAATTGGTCCTGGGTTCGAATCCCAGTCCTCGTACTTCTTTTTATTATCAAAGAGTTGCAATAGTCGGGCGATGAAAAAACGCCCTTTGTCGAGAGGCTCTTGAAAAATACGGAACGGGCTCTACCGCGGCGAGATGGCGGCTGGCGCAATGACGGATTCGGCGGCCGTCCCGTCATGGTTCAATGAGATACGGGCGTTCAGTCGACTCTGTTCTTGTCGCTCTTGATGGGTCCGCTATTTTTCCAGGCAGGCTGATTTCACCGTTCGCTGAAAAGGCATGCGCATCCCAATCATCGTCCTGAGCATCGGTCTGGCAGCGGTGACCGCTATCTCGGTGGTGATTCGCGAGTCATTCCTCGTTGGAGCGGCATCGCTAATCGGGCTTGTCGCGATTGGCGGAGCCGGTGTGCATTCAGTCCGCCGGAACGGAGGCGTGCAGAAAAAGCAGCTGTCCGCAATCCTTGTGGGAATGCTGATTCTGGCAGGCCTGGGCCTGACGAATGCTCCGCTGAGGGCAACGTTTTCGATCTTTGAGCCGGGTTTCGACTCGATGGGCCGGCAGCTTGTGGGAGGTGCGCCCCCGGACTTTCCCACATGGATCGGTCCGTTCAGAGTGGTTGATGGAGGCGTGAGAGAGGGCAGTGGCGCTCCCTATCTGATGACGAGCGGACATCCCTTTGAGATCAATGGATTTGTCCGAGATCCGAAGGGCAAGTATTTCAATCTATGGTCGATCACCCCACTGGGGGGCAGCTGGGCGTATATCGAAGAAGATTGACGCCAACCAGCAGCGAGCAAGGCGCCGCTCCTGACACCCGGTTGCCGGATGTGCCCTGAATAAAGCCGACAGACGGTGCACCCTGCGTCATCTTTCCCCCTTGATCCTCTTCAACCGGATCTGCAAGTCCGCCAGCGCGTTCATGAAGTAGATATAGGCATCGTACGCGCTGGAATAGGGAGAGAAATACTGGTGCACGCTGCCATCCGTTCCGCCCTTGGTGGACATCCAATAGAAATGGTCGGAGGTCTGCATTTTCCCCCACACATGGGTCAGATCGGGGTCTTTCGCCGCCAGCACTTCGTCCTCCAGTTTGTGAATCTTGGCGATGGCTTCCTGCTGCATCACGTTGCCCGTCCACGCGCTCAGGTCGCGTTCGGCGTCGGCCCAGGAGGTCGGCCAGTGGCAGTCGTATTCCTTCGAGGCGCGGAAGAGATCGGCCACTTCGCCCGGCGTGACCCAGCGCAGATCGGCGTCGAGCACCGCATCGGGTAGCTCTTCCCAGAACTCGAAGACGCCGCTGTCCTTCCACTGATGCTCACCGATGGTCTCATAGTCCATGAAGAGATTCACCACATCGCCCGGAGCCTCGGCGAGCCAACCGGCGAATTTTTCCGGCGTGAGCGGCCATTCGCACCAGTTTCTGTCGGAAAAGCGGAAACCGAGATCGTCCGACAGGCCCGGATTCCGCAGCATCGTCTTGAGCTGCGAGACATGCGGCGCGCGGTAGAGGAAATTCGGCGACTGCCCGTTGAGCACCCATGGCACGCCTTCGGCGAGGATGCCGTCGAAGCCCATCGTCTCTGCCTGCGCGGCGATGGCGTTGTTGTAGATCAGCTCGGTGTTGCGGAACACCCGCGGGCGGACCTTGAAGACTTCCTCCAGCTTCTCCAGATGCATCTCCACCTGCCGCTCGAATTCCTTCTTCGAATGAAGAATGGCCAGCGAATGATAATACGTCTCCGCCAGCAACTCGACGCCCCCCGTGGCGACGAGTTCCTGAAACGACTCCAGCACGTCGGGCCGGTGATGTTCCATCTGCTCGATCACCGTACCGCTGATGGAAAGCGCCATGCGGAAGCGCCCTTTCGATTCCCCAATGAGCTTGCGGAACATTTCATTGGCCGGAAGATAACACTTCTCGGCGACTTTCGAGAGGATCTCGCCGTTCAGTCCGTCGTCCTCGTAAAAGGCATGCTCGCCGATCCGGAAGAAATCATAAGGAATCAGCCGGTTCGGCTGATGCACCTGGAAGTAGAGGCAAACGTCGGGCATGCGTGAAGAAGTGCCGAGTAATCAGTGATCAGTGGAAGAAATGGGAGAGAGGCTTTCCGTTTCTCCGTTCATTTTCCGGCCACTGTCCACCAATCTCTGGTTTCTTGAGTCTGGACTCTGATTTCTGGATTTCATGACAACAGCTCTCCGTAAATCGCCACCACCTTCCGCGCTGCGGCGTCCCAGGTGGAGGCGGTGATGTCCTGCTTCGCCTGCTCGACCACGCGCTGGCGCAATTCCTCGTCCGTGAGCAGGTCGTTGATGTGCTTTGCCATCAGTTCGACATCCCAGAAGTCGGCTTTCAGCGCGCCCTTTAAAACCTCGGCCACGCCGGACTGCTTGGAAATCACCGCCGGGATGCCGAATTGAGCGGCCTCCAGCGCCGACAGGCCGAAGGGTTCGGACACCGAGGGCATGCAGTACACGTCGGTCATCGACAGCAGTTCGTTGACTTTCTCTTTGTTGAGGAAGCCGGTGAAGTGGAAGTAGCCGCCGAGCCCGCGGAATGCGCCGCTTTCGATCAAAGGTTTCAGACGTTCGCCGGTGCCGGCCATCACGAAGCGGACGTTCTCGTTCACCGCCAGCACGCGCGAGGCGATCTCCAGGAAGAACTCCGGCCCCTTCTGCGCGGTGAGACGGCCGAGAAAGAGCACCAGCTTTTCCGGGAACTTTTTCTTCGTCGAAAATACCTCCACCGGATCGGCGCCATTGTGGACCGGGCGGATTTTCGCCGGATCGATCCCATAATGACCCGCGCAAATCTGGCCGGTGTAGGTGCTCACCGGGATCACCCGGTCGGCCTGTTCCATGCCGTATTTCTCGATGTCGTAGATCCAGCCGCGGGCATCGGCGCCGGCGCGGTCGTACTGCGAGGCGTGGACGTGAACGACCAATGGCCTGCCGGTCGCTTTTTTCACCTCCACTCCGGCGAGGAAGGTCATCCAATCGTGCGCGTGGACGATGTCGAACTCCGTCTGCATCGCCAGCTTCGCGGCGATCTTGGAAAACTCCACCACCTTGCTGCCGAGATCCGGCCCGTAGAGTTCGCCCATCTTGAATTGTTCAAGCTGGTGGCGCGTGGTCTGGGAAAAACGAATCTCGCCGCCGGGCTCCATGCGGATTTTCTCCACCGTCGTCTCGGCCGTATCATAGGGATCGAGATGAATCGGCACCCTGTCGATCTGCGCGAAGCTCTCGTAGCGGTACTTTCCTTCGACGGTCTGCAGATCCTCGACCCGCATGTTATTCAGACCGCTCAGGGTGAAGCCCTCGAAATTCGCATCCGGCGCCGCTCGCGGGACGATCACCCGCAGATCCACATATTTCGCCAAGGCCGCCGAGAGACCGAGGCAGGCCACGCCAAGGCCACCGTTGATCAATGGAGGGAATTCCCACCCCAGTTTGAGAACACGAATGCGATTCATGATCATGGAAAGTGCGCCGAATCCTTCATTCTAAGGGAGCTTCGGGACGACGGAAGGCCCTGAGCATTGGCCGGGCCAATGTCGAGGGAATTTACGTGAAACCCCGTGCCGCACTTGTCACTTGGACGCGGTTCCCATCAACAAAGCGAGCTCCGCCGGAATGCCAAGGAGCATTTGCCGGAAAGCAGAAAGCGGAAAGGAAAAAGCAGAAATTGAAAACCCGGCTCCGCATCGGATTTCGCTCTGGAACGCCCTGCGCCTTTTTCTGGTTTCTGGTTTCCGGTCCCTGGATTCTATACTTCCCCCATGGCCTCCGAAGAATTCTCCGGCAACTACATGGAGAAGCACCGCACCGCCGAAGCGGCGGCGGACTTCTTCCCCGGCGGCATCCGCGGGATGCGCCGCCCGGCCGATGGCGTCTTAGAATTCCTCACCGACAACGGCGTGCTGCTCCAGCTTCGTCTCATTGCCGCGGGCATCGTCCGTTTCCGCTTTTCGCCCGAGGGCCGCTTCGAGGACGATTTCTCCTACGCCATCGACCCCGCTTTCGCCGCGGAGCTTCCGGAGCACGAATTGATCGAGTTCGCCGACGGCTTCGCGCTCAAAACCGGCGCCCTCTCCGTCCGCATCGCCCGCCACGGGCTCAAGACCACCATCACCGACACGGCCAGCGGGCGTGTCCTCTGCCAGGACGAAAAAGGCTACCACTGGGAGGACAACAAAACCTACGGCGGCGAGGTCGTCAAAATGAGCAAGGTTTGCCAGCCCGGCGAGTACTTCTACGGTCTCGGCGACAAGTCCTGCGACCTCAACCTCCGCGGCCGCCGCTTCGAGCTGTGGGGCAGCGACACCTACGCCTATAACCCCGACACCGATCCCCTCTACAAAAACGTTCCCTTCTACCTCAGCCTCTGCCGCGGGCGCAGTTACGGGATCTTGTTCGACAATACCTTCCGCACCGGTTTCGACTTCGGCTGCGAGCGGCCGAATGTCACCTCCTTCCGCGCCCAGGGCGGCGAAATGAACTACTACTTCATCCACGGCGAGACCCCGCTCGACGTCGTCCGCGCCTACACCCGCCTCACCGGCCTGCCGGAAATGCCGCCGCTGTGGGCACTCGGCTACCATCAGTGCAAGTGGAGCTACTACCCCGAGGCGATGGTCCGCGAGATCGCGAAAGGCTTCCGCGAACGGCGCATCCCCTGCGATGCCCTCTACCTCGACATCGACTACATGGATGGCTACCGCTGCTTCACCTGGGACGCCGAACGTTTCCCCGACCCGCGCAAAATGGTCGCCGATCTCGAAAAAGACGGCTTCAAGACCGTCGCCATCATCGATCCCGGCCTTAAGATCGACCCGAACTACCCTGTCTGGGCCGAGGGCATCGAAAAAGGCTACTTCTGCCGCCGCCAGGACGGCGCCCTGATGAAAGGCTCCGTCTGGCCCGGTCTCTGTCATTTCCCCGATTTCACCCACCCCGAAGTCCGCGACTGGTGGGCCGGGCTTTTCGCGGGACTCGTCGGCGACACCGGCATCCACGGCATCTGGAACGACATGAACGAGCCCGCCGTCTTCGAGGAAGGCACCTTCCCCCTCGACGTCCGCCACGATTACGACGGCCACCCCTGCTCCCACCGCAAGGCGCACAATATCTACGGCATGCAGATGATCCGCGCCACCCGGGAGGGCCTGCGGCGCTTCGGCAAGGGCCGCCGTAACTTCTCCATCACCCGCTCCGCCTACGCCGGCACCCAGCGCTTCGCCTGCGTCTGGACCGGCGACAACGTGGCCTCCTGGGAACACCTCAACATGGCGAACACCCAATGCCAGCGCCTTGCCGCCTCCGGCATGTCCTTCGTGGGCTCCGACGTGGGCGGCTTCATCGAAACCCCCACGCCCGAGCTTTACCTGCGCTGGATCCAGCTCGCCGTCTTCCACCCTTTTTTCCGCACCCATTCTTCCGGCGACCACGGCGAGCAGGAGCCCTGGTCCTTCGGCGAGGACACCACCGACTGGGTCCGCAGCGCCATCGAAATGCGCTACCGCCTGCTCCCCGCGATCTACACCGCCTTCCGCCAGTACGTGAAGGACGGCACGCCGATGCTGCGCTCCCTGCCGCTCGTCGACCACCAGAACCCCGACGCCTACTGGCGCAGCGCCGAGTTCTTCTTCGGCGATCACCTCTATGTCGTTCCCATCATGGCCGAGGGCGAGGAGGGCCGCTTCCTCTATCTGCCGAAGGGTGAATGGTTCTCCTACCACGACGACTCCCGGCCCAAGGCCGTTGCCACCGACATCTGGATCGAGTGCCCCATCGACCGTATCCCCGTCTTTGTCCGCGCCGGCGCCGCCATCCCCCACTGGCCGCTCCAACAATACACCGGCGAAATCTCCCACCCCGAACCCGAACTCTTCGTCTGGTGGAAAAACGGCCGCGAAACCTCCTCTTGGTACGAAGACGAAGGCGACGGCGAAGCGTGGAAAGAAGGCGTCTTCCGCGAATCCATTCTTGCCCTCGAAGGGAGTGAAGGCCGGATCGCGCTCACCCGCGGATGGGCAGGCTCATGGACGCCCGGCTATGAAAACATCCACCTCGTTTTCTGCGGCATCGGCGGCGCGAATCAGGAACTGAAAGCTGTGATCGACGGTATGGAGACCGTCGCCCAGCGCGGCGAAGACGGCCGCTACCGCACCACCGCACCGCGGGATTTCCGCAAAGCGGAGATCGAGTGGACGCCGGTGCAGATCCCCGCGAACGAAGCATCCCACGCGCATCCATAGCAGCGTAACAGAGCGGCTGCGCCACTCTGGCGAAACGGCTCAGCCGTTCCCGCTACGGGCGTTGCAGGAGTAACGACCGTCACTCCTCCGCCAGCGACGCGATCTTGCCGCGCCGCTCCAGGCGCCGGCGCCAGATCGCGGCCGGACCGCGGAGATGTCGTACGCGCACGGCCGACATCCGCTTGATCTCACTGATGAGCTTGGCATGCGAGCGCACCTTGCTGCGGCGCGCACGCGGCTTGCGGCGCTTTTTGCGCCTCTTCTTCTTCGCAACCTTCGTCTCTCCTTCCACCACCACCGGCGGCGGGGCGGGCTGGCGGCGGCGGGGCAGCACGATGCTGTCGTCGGCGAAAAGCAGCACGTGACCCTGGGTCAGCAGCCAGAAGAGATCGGCCAACCATTCCTTGCACGGCTCCGCCTGGCCGTCCGGCAGTACTTCCTCCCACAGATCGGCGAGCTTGGGGTTTTCCCGGTCTTCCATCCATGCGACCATCGCGGCCGGGCGTTCGGCCAGCTTCGCGTCGGTGGAGAGCGGATGCGGCCGGGCGGGACCGGTGAAGAGTTTGCCCTCGCGCTTGAAGACGGCGAGATGCTCCGCCTCCAGCATGCGGCAGACCGAAGGAATCAGGATGGCCGGGTGCTTCCGCGCATGCGAACTGGCGATGCGCACGCAGGCGAGCAGGCCCTGCGAAAGATTCCGCGCGGGCACATCGCCGCGCAGTTCGGCCTCCCGCGTTTCTTCGAAGGCTTCGTCGAAAAGCCGCGCGGCGAAATCGCGCTCGATCTCGGCACGGTCAAAGGTCCAAGCATTGTCATCCGAGCCCTTCGCCCGCCAGCGGACACGCTTGCGCATGGTATCCAGCCAAGCATTGACCGCTTCCTCGCCGCGCTCGGTGCGCACGCGGGAGGAATACACTTCGAAAGGGATGTGGGAGAAGCGCTCGCGGTGCAGGCGGCGCAGGGCGTTCTGATAGCCGTGGAAATTCGGCGGTCCCAGCCATTCGCCGCTCATGCCGCAGCGCGCGACCACCTGGAAATTGCCCGTCGGCAGATCGGCTTCCACCTCTTCGGATTCATAGAAGTCCTCCACCGCCTCCGAGTTCCAGAAATGCGCGATGGCTTCCTCTCTGCTCAACCACAGCGAAGGCTCCCGCCGGCCGCGGTAGAAGGGCGGGCGCTTGCCGCCGGTGGTGAAATGCAAAACGTAGCGCTCGCGGCTGGCGAGCAGGATCTGCGCGACATCGAAGAGCGAATAGACGCGGGCGACCTGATGGATTTCGCGCACCACCAAATGCACCGCCTCCGGCGCCGGCGAAAGCGTCACCCGCACGCCTTCCGCCGGCTGGGGAAGCTCGCGCGGGCCGCCGAAATCGCGTCCTCCCTGCCGGAATCCACGCCCGCCTTCGCGGCGCTGTCTGAAATCCCCTCCGCCCCGGCGCTCGCGGCGCTCGTCGCCATGGCGCCCCCGGTCGCGGTCACGGCGTTCCCCGTCCCGTTCGTCGCTACGGGTATCGTCGTACTTCTTTGCAGGTGCATCGCCCCGCGCCCAGGAAGGCCCGAGTTCGAATGCGGACAGCAGGCCTTTCGCCGGCTCTTCGGAGGATTCGGTCACGGCGCGGACACTAGCGCCCGATTCGCAAATGACAAACTCCGCCTTTCGGCATTCGCAGATTGTTGCTTCCTCCCGGATCGCGGCGGAACGGTGCGGTTGCCGTCCCCGTTTCGCTCCTGCCGGGGCGGTAAAGGGATGCGCATAAAAAACAAGGCCGCGGCTCCTTGAAGAGCCGCAGCCTTCAATTTAACCCCAAGAAAAGTCAGGATTTGCGTCTGCGAAGCAGGGTCAGCGCGCCGAGACTGCCGAGCAGGGCTATGGAGGGCTCGGGGATGACGAAGACCTGCAAGCTCCCGGTCTCGAACCAGGCGAACTTGCCGCCCCCGAGATCATAGGCATTTTCGAAGCCGAGATTGTCGAGGCCGGTGGGGTCGACGACACCATCCCCTCCGATCAAGGTGTAGGTTCCATTGGCCGTCGAAGCGTCCAGGCCGAAAAGATTGGCGATGCCGAAACCGGCCTCGAAGGTCACCGTGCTGCCGCTGGCGAGCTGGAGGGCGCTGCTGAAGCTCAGGAAGGAGCCTTCGTCGAAATGGAGATTGCTGGCCAGGGTGCCGGACCCGGAAAGCGTCTGGTTTTCGCCCAGAGTCCAGCCGTCGATGGCGGAGACATTGAGGGTGGCCCCCACTGCGAGATGGATTCCCGAGGAGGAGGCGATGGATGCCCCGGCGGCGAGGACCAGGGTGCCCTCCCCGACCGTGGTGAGTCCGGTGTAGGTGTTATTGCCGCCAAGCACGAGCGTGCCGCTGCCGGTCTTGGTCAGACCGCCGTCGGTTCCGGCGTCGCCCTCGATGTTGGAGTGTTCGAGATTCTGGTTGATGGTGATCGAATGGCTTCCGGTGTCGATCACCGCTCCGCCGTCGCGGACGTTGGCGCGGCTGAGGCCCTGCAGGTAGTCCGCCCTGCTCTCTCTGGCTTCGAGGGTGCCGCCGTTGAAGTTCAGGATACCCGTGCCGGTGGTCTGGTTGCCCCGGCGGACGATTCTCGCGGACAGGCTGCCTCCGTCCAGATTGACGGTGCCATGGCCGTTGTTCGCGTGCCCGATGCTGACTTCCCCGTGGGAGACAACCCGGCCCGTACCGGAGATGGTGAGCGATCCCCGGCCTTCTTCCCCGATCATCAGGAAGCGGTCGGCCGCGGTCTGGGTGAAGATGCCACCGGAGACATTGAGCTGGCCGGTGTTGTTGCCGTTCGCGCCGGAGTACCGGCCGACGGCGACCCAGCCGCCCGCATGGACTTCACCGCCGGACTGATTCCAGATGCCGTTGCCGTTCACGCCGATCTGGAAATCGCCGCCGTTGCCGCGGTAGATGCCGCCGGTCTGGTTGATGATGCCGGTCGAGTTTCCGTCCGCGACGTTGGCATTTTGCCCGAGGCGGGTATTGCCGCCCGCGATGAATTCGCCGCCTGAGAGATTGAAGATGCCGGTGGCGCCGTTGCCCTTGCCGATGTAGGTGGTGGCGGCGGTGATTTTGCCGTTGCCCTCGAGATTCAGGGTGCCGTGGGAATTGGTGACGTCCGCGACGTTGAAATCCCCCGCGGTATTGGTGTAGTAGGCGTTGTCCTTCACCGTCATGGTGCCGGTGCCATTGTTGCCGATGGCGAGCCAGCCGCTGGTTTGGACGATTCCGCTGCTGTCATTGAGGATCACATGACCGGTGGCGCCGGTGTTCTGACCGATCATGATGCGGTTCCCGGCGGTGTAGGTGGAGTTGCCGTTGAGCGTCAGCGTGCTGACGGCTCCCGTGGACTCGCCAAGGTTGGTGTTGCCGGGATTGTTCCACTGGGTGTTGTTGAGGGTGATCCGGGTCTCCGAATTGTTGCCGGCGAGACCGGCGTTGAAACCCGCACTGAAATTCGCCGTCTGGATGGTGGCGTTGGTGGCGGTGACTGTTGAAAGGTTACCATTGCCATTGCCCCGGCCGACGGAAAGCCAACTGGCGACGTTGAGGGTGGTATCCTCAAGGACGAGATGGCCGCCGGCGCCCACATTGGAGCCGACCCACAGTTCGCCGGTGGCGATGGAGGTGGTGGTGCCCGGACCGGTCAGGCGCAAGGTGCCTTGGTCCACGCGCAGGCCCACGTCATTGCCTCCGGGGGCAGTGAAGGTGTTGTTGCCGGTGAGAGTGAGGGTGTTTTCCCCCACCTTGTGAAGGCGCGGGGTGTTGGCGTGCAAGGTGCCGGCATTGCCCGTCAGAGTGAAATCGCCGTTGGTGGTGTCGATGCCGACGAAGGAGTTTGCGGCGAAATTCACGGTTCCCAGCGTGGCGACCAATTCCGCCTGATCGGCGAAACCGGTGCCGCCGATCCTGCCGCCGAAGCCGGCTCCGGAGGATACCGAGACTTTGGAGAGGTCCAGAGAGGTATTATTCGCGGCGATCAGCGTGCCGCTGAGGACGCGGGTATCGCCGGTGTGGGTGTTGGTGCCGGTGAGGGTGAGGACGTTCGGCCCGGTTTTAATGAGTCCGACATCGTTGCCGGCACCGGTCATCGCGCCGAGATTGCCGGCGAAGTTGAAGAAGCTATCGCTGTCCAGGGTGATATTGGAGCCTGCGGCGAAGGTTGCATTGCCCAGCAAGGAGCCGAACTGCGCTTCGCTGAAGCCGGTGATATTGCCGATCGCGCCGCCGTAGCCGGCGCCGGTGGGGACGTTCAGCCCCGCTTCCCAGCCGGGGAGGGAACCCGGAGTGGCCGCAAACAGGGCGCCGCCGGTGATCGTGTTGGGACCGGTCCAGGTATTGGTGCCGGTGAGGTTCAGAATTCCGGAAGTGCCGGAGAGCGTGAGGCCGCCGGTGCCCACGCCAACGAAATTCTGGGCGGTGCCGATGTTGAAATTCTGAACATTGATGAGCAGGCCGCCGTTGCCGACATTGGCTTGGTTGACGTTGATAAAGTTCGCCTGGTTGGCGGTGGCGACGATCTGGGTGCCGTTGAAATTCACCGTGCCGTTGCCATTGCCGCGCGTGATCTGGCCTGTGCTCAGGGTGCCGCCGTTGAGATTGGCGGTGCCCGAGACGCCGCCATTCACGCCGAGAACGTATTGGGATGTGGTGAATTGACCCGTTCCGCTGAGGTTGTGGATTCCGGTCTGATTTTCCCCGATCCAGGTGATGCCGGTCTGGACGATGATGTTCCCGCCGCTTTGGTTGAGTGTGCCGCTGCCTCCGCTGCCGTTGGCGCCGACGATGAAGCGGGTTCCATCTCCGCCGCCCTTGGTCCAGGTGCCGCCGGTCATGTTCGCAATCCCGTTGCTGCCGTCACGTCCGATGGCCACCCAGTTGTTGACGGTGAGACTTCCGCCGCTAAGCGTGAATTCCCCCACGTTGCCGCCGCCATTGCCGACCCAGAACTCGTTTCCTATGGTGAGGCTGCCACCGTTGCTGGCGCTGTTGAATTCAGGCCAGTTCGCCGATGGGGCGGCGGTGATGTTGATGGTGGCGGTTCCGGAGGGCGGGTTGCCGCCATTCCAGTTGGCGCCGTTGTTCCAGTCGGAACTCTGGGAGCCGTTCCATTGCTGGGCTTGTGCGGCGGAGGACAGGACGACGGAGCAAGAAGCGGCCGTCGCCAGGAGGCGGGATCGCGAGGTCATGGATTTCGTGGGTTTCGGTTGGGTTAGGGGAGAGTCCCGGCGAACGGGTTTGCGATACGGACAAAAACACGTTTGAAATGTCGAGAGGTATTTGCGGCATTCCTGAAAACCGGGCTATCCGGTGGATCCGGGAGACGGCTGGTCCGGGGATCGACGGGAGTTCCTAGTCGATCTGCCGCCGCCGGTATTCTCCTGGGCTGAGGCCGAGTTCGCGTCGGAAAAGGCGGTTGAAGAAAGAGAGCTGATTGAAGCCGTGCCCGAAGGCGATGGCGCCGATGGGGGCTGCGGATTCCATCAGGGCGCGGCAGACGGCCTGGAGGCGCACCTGGTTGAGGAAAATGGAAAAGGATTTCCCTGCATGACGGCGGAATTGGCGGGCGAAGGTGGCGCGGCTCATGCCGGTGAGGCGGAGCAGCTTTTCGAGGCGGATGGGATCGCGGTAGTGCGCCAGGATGTAGCTCACCGCACGGCGGATGGCTTCCTGCTGCTCGGCGGTGCCGTCGAGGGAAAAGGGACGCGAGGCGATCGGGCGCACATCGGCGGCCGGGGCGGAGGAGAGCAGCGAGAGAAGCCGGAGGAAGGCGGCCAGGCGGGGCAGGCCGGAGAGCGGACAAAGACCGGCCATGAGGTCTGCGGCCGCGGCGGCGGTGCCGCCTTGCAGGTGGAGGCCGCGCAGCGCAAAGCGGGCGAGGGCCTGGAGGGGAGCGGCCGTTTCGCCGAAATTCCAGATGCCGTGTTCGGGAGGGAAATCCCACTGGACGGACAAGCCTGCCGAGCGGCCGTGGCAGTGCCAGTAGTGGGGCACGTTCGAGCCGATGAGAACCATGTCGCCGGAGCGGAACATCTCGATCCGGTCGGCGACGAAGCGGGTGCCTTTTCCCCTTTCGAAGAAGGTGAGTTCCATCGCCCGGTGGTAGTGCCAGTGATCGCCGTGGCCGTGGATGCGGCTGACCTTCCGGTTCAGGATCGCCTCGACGCGGTTCACGCCGCCGGTCCAGCGGAGGAGGCGGAAGGTTTCGTCCGGGGACAGGTGGATGTCTTCATGGGCCAGCGCCATTTTGGGCATAATGGCTCGCCATGAAGGGCATTTCAATCGTCCAGATTGAGATGATAGTGCCATGAATTGCGCCATGAGGCGTAGCGGATGGGGAGGTGTGTCCGCCAGTGTCGGGATGAAACCCATGAGTGCATTCGTCGATTACCGTTTTTCCGTCGGTCCCTGGAACATCAGCGAGGGGGAGGACCCTTTCGGCCCCGCGACGCGCAGGCCCTTCGACCATGAGGCGAAGTTCGGGCTGATCCGTTCGCTCGGTTTCGAGGGGGTGCAGTTGCACGATGACGATGTGGCGCCCGGTCTGGATGAGTTGAGCGCGCCGCAGGTGCTGCGCAAGGCGGGCGAGATCGGGAGTTTGTTCCGCGACGAGGGGTTGACGCCGGAGTTCGTCGCACCGCGTCTGTGGTTCGCGCCGCAGACGCAGGACGGAGCCTATACTTCGAATTCGGAGGCGGACCGGCGTTATGCGCTGGACCGCACGCTGCGCTCGATCGACATCGCGCGGGAGATCGGCAGCAAGGCGATCGTGCTGTGGCTGGCGCGGGAGGGGACGTATCTGCGGGAGGCGAAGAATGCGGTCACGGCTTATCGCCGGATTCTGGAGATGGTGAACCGGATGCTCGACTACGACAAGGAGATCGAAATCTGGATCGAGCCGAAGCCAAACGAGCCGACCGATCAGGCGTATGTGCCGACGATCGGCCATGCGGTGGCGCTCGCGTATGCGTCGGCCGATCCGGCGCGGGTGAAGGGGTTGATCGAGACGGCGCATGCGTTGCTCGCCGGGCTGGACCCGTCGGACGAGATGGCTTTCGCGCTAGCGCACGGGAAGCTGGCGAGCATCCATCTGAACGATCAGAATGGGCTGAAGTACGATCAGGACAAGAATTTCGGCGCGGCGAATCTGCGGGCGGCTTTCAATCAGGTGCGGGTGCTGGAGGAGAACGGCTATGGAAAACAAGGCGAGTTCGTGGGGCTGGATGTGAAGGCGATGCGGACCCAGGCAGGGTCGCCGGTGACGGCGCATCTGACCACCAGCCGGGAGGTTTTCCTGCATCTGGTGGAGAAGGTGCGGTCGCTTGACCGGGAGGCGGAGCGGCAGTTTGTCGAGACGAGGGATTATGAGGGGCTGGAACTGTTCGTTCTCAGGCATCTGCTCGGGGTGGAGCGCCGTGTGTGATGATTATTGGGGATCGGGATGGATGGGATGATGGAAAGTTTCTGTTCCGGGCTCTGTTTGGCATTTCGATCCTATTCATCCCATCCGTCCTGGTTCTAAATTTTTTCGACGATGAAGACTTTCCGGCTCAATCGCCTGTTCCATGCCAGATCAGGCCGCTGTTTCGATGTGGCGGTCGATCATGGGTTTTTCAATCAGCCCGGATTTCTGGAGGGGATCGAGAATATCGCCCGTACGGTGGCGACGCTGGTGGAGGCGGGACCGGATGCGATCCAGCTGACCACCGGGCAGGCGCGGCATTTGCAGGGGATCGCCGGTCATGACAAGCCGCGCTTGGTGCTGCGGGTGGACACGGCGAATGTCTATGGCCGCGAGCTGCCGGACGCGCGTTTCAGCAGCATGATCGAGGAGGCGATGCTCCAGGCGGTGCGGCTGGATGCGGCCTGCGTGTGCGTGAATCTGTTCCAGATTCCCGGCGCGCCGGACGTGACGTGGCGCTGCATCGAGAACATTCACCGGCTGAAGGTGCAGAGCGATCATTTCGCAATGCCGATGATGATCGAGCCGCTCGTCTTCCGGCCGAATGCCGAGGCGGGCGGCTACATGGTGGACGGGGATGAAACAAAGATCGTGCATCTGGTCCGGCAGGCAGTGGAGCTGGGGGCGGATGTGATCAAGGCGGACCCGACGGAGGATGTTGCGCGATACCATCGGGTGATCGAGGCGGCGGGCGGCATTCCCGTGCTGGTGCGCGGCGGCGGCAGGGTGAGCGACCGGGAAATCCTCGTCCGCACCGAGGGGCTGCTGGAGCAGGGGGCCAGCGGGATCGTTTATGGACGCAACATCATCCAGCATCCGAATCCCGCCGGGATGGTGCGGGCGCTGATGGCGATGGTTCACGAGGATGCCGGCGTGGAGGAGGCACTTGCCATGATCGCATGAAACCGGGAATCATTTGCGCGGGGAATTTCATCGTGGACCGCCTCCGCGAAGTCGAGGTGTGGCCGGAGGAGGAGATGCTGGCGGAAATTTTGTCGGAGTCGGTTTCGAACGGGGGAGGCCCCTACAATGTGTTGAAGGACCTCGCGGCGATGGAGGCTCCGTTTCTTTTGGAAGCCGCCGGTTGTGTGGGAGAGGATGTGGAAGGGCAGTGGATCCGGGAGGATTGCCGGAGGGCGGGGATCGACACCCGGCAACTGCACATGGTCGCAGGAGCGCCCACGTCATACACGGAGGTGATTTGCTCCGCGGCCACGGGGCGGCGGACATTTTTCCATCGCCGTGGCGCGAATGCACTGTTCGGGCCGGAGCATGTGGATTTCGCGGCGAGCCGGGCGGGGCATTTCCATCTCGCCTATCTGATGTTGCTCGATGCCCTGGATGAGGAAGGGGAGGACGGGCGCACGCATGCCGCGAGGTTATTGGAGAAGGCGCGGGCGGCGGGGTTGAGCACTTCCGCCGATCTGGTCAGCGTCAGGAGGCCGCGCTTTGTGGAGAAGGTGGCTTCGGCGCTGCCGTTTATCGATTATCTTTTCGTCAACGAGCTGGAGGCGGAGCAGGCGACGGGCATCCGCATCCGGGAGGACGGGGGGATTTCCATGGACGCGGCCCGTTCGGCGGCGCGGGCGCTGGTCGGGGGCGGGGTGGGGCGGCAGGTGATTTTGCATTTCAGCGCGGGGGCGGTGGTTTGCGATGCGTCGGGAGGGACGATGGAGGGCAGGGCGTGGGAGGTGCCGCCGGAAGAGATCGCGGGGGCGAACGGGGCTGGGGATGCTTTCGCGGCAGGGTATTTGTTCGGGTTGCAGACGGGTGAGGAAAGCGGCGGTTGCCTGCGGATGGCCTTTGCGGCGGCGGCGGCCTGTCTTACGCATGCGAGCCCTTCGGGCGGGTTGCGACCGATGGCGGAGTGTCTTGCGCGGGGAGAACGGATCGGGAAGGCTGTCCACTCATGAATGCCGCTTTGATCCATGCTCTGACGGAGGCGCTTGGGCGGGATCGCGTTCTGACCGGGGCGGAGGATCTGCTGCCCTATGGCTTCGACGGGACGGCGGCATTGAAGGAAAAGCCGGGGGCGGTGGTGTTTCCGTTGAGTAAGGAAGAGGTGGCGGCCTGTGTGCGGCTGGCGCGGGAGGCGGGTGTGCCGGTCGTCGCGCGCGGGTCGGGCACGGGGTTGAGCGGAGGGAGCGTGCCGGTAGCGGATGCGTTGGTGTTGTGCCTGGTGCAGATGGACCGGATTCTCGGTGTGGATGCGCGCAATCTCACAGTGAGAGCGCAGGCGGGGGCGATCACGGCGAAGATCGACGAGGCGGCGGCGGCGCATGGTTTGTTCTATCCGCCCGATCCCGGTTCGATGCGCATCAGCACCATCGGCGGAAACGTCGCCGAAAATTCCGGCGGATTGCGCGGGCTGAAGTATGGAGTGACTCGGGATTATGTGATGGGGCTGGAGGTGGTGCTGCCGGACGGGCGCGTGGCGAGCTTGGGGAATGCCTGCGTGAAGGATGTGGCGGGCTACTCGATGAAGGATCTTTTCATCGGGTCGGAGGGCACGCTGGGGATCGTCACCGAAGTGCTGCTCAAGCTGCTGCCGCGTCCCCCGGCCCGGCGGACGATGCTGGCGACCTATGATCGGATGGAGGATGCGGCGGAGACGGTTTCCTCGATCATCGCCGGGCGGATCATTCCCTGCACTTTGGAGTTTTTGGATCGGATGACGATCCGCTGTGTCGAGGATTTTGCCCGGATCGGTCTGCCTGTGGATTGCGAGGCGATATTGTTGATGGAGACGGACGGGCATCCGGCCGCCGTGGAGGACGAGGCCGGGCGCATGGTGGAGATCGCCCGCCGGCACGGGGCGCGGGAGGTCCGCATGGCGGGCGACGAGGCGGAGGCGGGAAAATTGGCTTCCGCCCGCCGCAGCGCGTTTTCGGCGCTCGCCCGGATGAGGCCGACGACGATCCTCGAAGATGTGACGGTGCCGCGGAGCCATCTTGCGGAGATGGTTTCCTTCATCTCCGCCACGGCCGCGGAGCATGGCCTGCAAGTGGGGACGTTCGGGCACATGGGCGACGGCAACCTGCATCCCACGTTTCTGACGGATGAGCGCGATGAGGAGGAGATGCGGCGGGTGCATCTCGCGCTGGAGGCGATCGTGGACAAGACGCTCGCACTGGGAGGGACGATCACCGGCGAGCATGGCGTAGGGCTGGCCAAGAAGCCCTGGCTGAAGCGGCAGCTCGGCGAGGCGAGTTACGGTCTGATGCGGGAAATCAAGCGGGCGCTCGATCCGGCAGGGTTGCTTAATCCCGGGAAAATCTTCGATTGATCGCTCATGGCCGCGACGCTCCGCGAACTCGATTATTCCGTGCTCCAGCAGTGCATGCATTGCGGGATGTGCCTGCCGTCGTGTCCGACTTACGACACGACCCGGCGGGAGCGGAACAGCCCGCGGGGGCGCATCGCGCTGATGCGGGGAGTCGCCGACGGCGAGCTGGAGATCGGCGGGGAGTTCGCCGCGGAGATGAGTTATTGTCTCGGCTGTCTGGCATGCCAGACGGCCTGCCCGGCGGGGGTGGATTATGCGCGGCTTTTCGAGACGGCGCGGGCTGATGTCGAGAGGTCGGGGGTGAACGATTCGCCGGGGAGACGGTTTTGGCGGTTCGTCACGCTGCGGCTTTTGTTCATGCGCCCGCGTTTGTTGAGAGCGGCGGGAGTGGGTTTGAGGTGGTATCAGCGCAGCGGGTTGGAGAAGGCTGTCCGCGGGCTCGGATTGTTGCGCCTGTTGCCGGAGGATCTGCGGCGTCTGGAGCCGCGGACGCCGCGCATGGAGGAGAGGTTTTCCCACCAGAGGATCGCTCCGCATGAAGGGCCGGGCGGGGAAGTGCGGTATCGGGTCGCCTTGTTGAGCGGCTGCGTGCAGGATCTCGTATTTTCCTCGGTGAACCGGGATACGGTAGATGTGCTGCTGGCCAATGGCTGCGCCGTCGATACGCCGCCGCTGCAAGCATGCTGCGGTTCGCTGCATGCCCACAATGGGGAGCCCGCTCTGGCGGCGGAGCTTGCCCGGCGGATGATCGATCTGCTGCCGCCGGAGAAGTACGATGCGATCGTGAGCAACGCGGGGGGGTGCGGTTTTCATCTCCGGCATTATGGCGCCCTGCTCGCGGACGATCCGCGTTATGCGGAGAGGGCGAGGGTATGGGATGCCAGGTTGAGGGATGTCCACGAATGGCTGGTGGAGATCGGTTTCCGAGCTCCGCAGGCATCGCCCGGAGACGAGCCGTGGGTCGTGGCTTATCATGACTCATGCCATCTGGCGCACGGGCAGAAGGTGACGCAGGCGCCGCGGCGGATTCTCGGGACCTTGCCTGGGGTGAGGCTGGTGGAATTGGAGGAGTCCGCCTGGTGCTGTGGAAGCGCCGGGGTTTACAATATCACCCAGCCGGAGCAGTCGGCGCTGCTGCTGGAGAGAAAGATCGGGCATATCCGGAAAAGCGGGGCCGATGTGCTCGCCGCGGCGAATCCGGGTTGCAATTTGCAGATCGAGGCGGGGTTGAAAGCGGCGGGTCTGGCGGTCCGGGTGTTTCATCCGGTGACGTTGCTGGCGCGCGCTTATCGCCGGGAAAAAGAGAACCGGACATCTTCATGAAAGACATCTCCATTGGCATCATTGGCGGCGGTTTGATGGGGCGCGAGATGGCCAGCGCGTTCGCGCGCTGGTGCGCGCTTACCGACGTTTCCGTGCGTCCCGTGCTCACCGCCGTCGCGGATTTGAATCCCGCTGCGCTGGCGTGGTTCGAGCGGATTCCCACCTGCACGCAGAGGACGGACGATTATCATGAGTTGTTGGCGAATGCCGAGGTGGATGTGGTGTATGCCGCCGTTCCCCACGATCTGCACGAGCAGGTGTATGTGGATGCGCTTGCTGCGGGAAAGGATCTGCTGGCGGAGAAGCCTTTCGGCATCGATCTCGGCGCGGCGCGGCGCATTTTGGAGGCGGGGAGGTCGAGCGGGCGCTTCGTCCGGTGCAGTTCCGAGATGCCGTTTTTCCCGGGGGCGCAGCGGGCGATCGAGGCGGCGGGGTCGGGGAAAATCGGGCGGGTGCTGGAGGTGGTGTCGGGTTTTCACCACAGCAGCGATCTGGACCCCGGGAAGCCGGCGAACTGGAAGCGCATGAGCGCGACGTGCGGCGAGGGCGGAGTCTTGAACGATCTCGGCATGCATGTCGTCCATGTGCCGCTGCGGCTGGGATGGAAGCCTACCGTCGTTTTCTCGCAGCTTCAGAGGGGATATCCCCAGCGTCCCGACGGCCGGGGAGGGATGGCCGCTTGCGATACCTGGGACAATGCCCTGCTCCACACCTGGGTGGAGATCGCGGGGGAGAAGACCCCCTTGCGCCTGGAGATGAAGCGCCTCGCGCCGGGTGCGACGAATACCTGGTTCATCGAAATTCTGGGCACGGAGGGCGGGGTGAAGTTCAGCACCGCGGAGCCGAAGACGCTGTGGCTTTTCGAGCGCGGCGCGGAGCAGTGGTGGAAGCGCATCGAGCTGGGTTTCGGGACGCCGTTCAAGACGGTGACCGGCGGGATTTTCGAGCCGGGCTTCCCGGATGTGATCCAGCAGATGTGGGCGGCGTATCTCATGGAACGGGAGGGTTTGCTGGGCGATCGTTTCGGCTGTGCCACGCCGGAGGAAGCCGTGGCTTCCCACGAGATTTTCGCCGCCGCGCTGGAATCGCAGCAGGGCGGCCGGGCGGCGGCAGTGGCGGATTGTCAGGGTCCCCCGTAATACTGCTTGCGCACCGGGCGGCTTCGCCTTCAAGGAGGGGGGCGCATGCGGGATTTGATTCATCAACCGGCCTGGCAGGAGGCGGATCTCGGCATTCCCCTGCCGGATTCGCTGCATGCCTGCTCGGTGTGTCTGCCCACCTGGGATGCGATCATCGGCTATGAGGAAGGCCGCGACAAGGTGGTGCGGCGGATGCGCACGGGCTACCCGCGCTTTTTCCGTCATCCGCTGGTCGAACGTCTCACCGCGGTCGCGCGCGAGGAGATCGGCGGGGACGGCGAGGAGGTGCTCGTCTTCCCGACGAGGCTCGCGGTGCAGCGCGCGCAGCGATGGGTCGAGCGACATGCGGAGGTGGCGGCGCGGGCCGATGGCTTCCACGGACTGCACGCGCTGGTGGTGCCGGCGAAGGCGCGGCAGGCGGCGGTGGATTACCAGCGCTTCACCGGAGAATTGGTCAGCAGCCGCGCGGCGGAGGATTTTCTGAACGGCGGGCTGCGAAAGGGAGGCAAGACGCATCTCATCGCCCGGCGGGTGGCTGCGATCTACGGAGTCGAGCCGAAGCAGCTGAGCGTCTTTAACAGCGGCATGGCGGCGATCACCGCCGTGGTGCGCGCGCTGCCGGGGGTGAAGGAAGGGCGCAAGACGTTGCAACTGGAGTTCCCGTATGTGGACGCCCTGAAGGTGCAGGAATTTTTCGGCAACGGCGTGGTTTTTCTCAACGAGGCGGAGGGAGAATCGCTCGATGAAGCGCTGCGGCGCATCCGCAAGGGGGAATTCGCCGCGGTGTTCACCGAGGTGCCGAGCAATCCGCTGCTGCGCACGGTCGATCTGGCCCGCGTGTCGGCGGCCTGCCGGGAGGGCGGCGTGCCATTGATCGTCGATGACTCGTCGGCCAGCCCGGCGAATGTGAATGTGCTTGCCTGGGCCGATGTGGTGACGGGCAGCCTGACGAAGTGGTTGTCGGGTGTCGGCGATGTGATGGGTGGCGTGGCGGTGGTGCGGGCGGACTCGCCGCATGCCGACAGCCTCCTGCCCGCACTGGCGGAGGAGGCGGCGGACAGTTCGCCGATCTATGTCGGCGATACGGAGGCGCTGCTTTCCAATCTGAAGGGTTTCCCCGCCCGCATGGCCCGGCACAACGCCAACGGCGACGCGCTTGCGGCATTCCTCGCCGGGCATCCGGCGGTGGCGAAGGTGTGGCATCCGTCGCTGGTGCAGCGCGAGCATTACGACCGCATCAAGACGGTGAAGGGCGGCTACGGGCCGCTGCTTTCCTTTGTGCTGAAAAACGCGAAGAAGACGCCGAAGGTGTATGACGCGCTCCAGGTGAGCAAGGGGCCGAGCTTCGGCACGCCCTTCACCTTGGCCTGCCCCTACACGATGCTCGCCCACTACCGCGAGCTGGATTGGGCGGAGGGCTGCGGCGTGCCCGCGCATCTGATCCGGGTGTCCTGCGGGATCGAGGAGACCGGTGTAATTTTGCGTCATTTTGAGGACGCACTTGCGAATGGTTAAGGATTGATTGGGTGGAAAAACGGGTTTTTCACGCACTTGAAAGCTCATAAAGTGCGCAAAAGTGCATCCTTACCAAATCTCCTTGCATGCGCCGGATAACCCGCTCCAATTCCATCGCCTCACGACCCAAAACGCGTTTTCCAAGCATGGAAGCGCTCCTTCAACCCCATTTCAAGGCACTGAAACGCATGAAACGGAAACCCAAGCTTGCGCTCCGAGTCAACCATGAGAACCCGAATCACCACCTTTGGAACAATCGCGGTGTGTGGTGGTGTCACCTGACCGTTCACAAGCCGGATGCGACCGCCGAGCGTCTGCGATTTTCATTGAAGACCCGCGATGTCGAGCAGGCCCGCGAGCGCCGCGACCGCATCTTCAACCAGATCGCCGAGCATTACGAGATCGCGGCCTGAGCCCGGGCGGCATAGAGAGGAATGTTACGAGCTCTCCGTTCGACGGAGCAGACCTTCATGGAGAGGCCGTTTCCGAACCTGATCGAAACTTCGAATTGCCCCGGCGTCGATCCGGGTGAAAATGGCCGCCGTGCCTGAGACCATCGAAGCCGAGATCATCGAGATCGACGGAGCCCCTCCGCCGGAGCGGCTTCCTCAATCCGGTGCGGAGCGTGCCGGTCCTGATTGGTCTGCCTGGAAGACCCGCGTGCTGACTTTGGACCGCCGCTGGTGGCCGCTGTGGGTGCTGCTGGGGATTTTGCTGCTGGGTGTTTTCCTGGTCCTCGGTGTGGTGGCGGGGCTGGCGCTGATCGCATTCCGCCTGGTGCGCGGGATCGTGCGTTTTCTGACCGGCGGTGATTCAGCCGGCCGGCGGGGAGCGATCCAAAGGTTCCAATCGTAATCCCTGATTCTTCCCGTTGGTTCACAGGTTGTTCACAATGGCCGGAACATCGTCCGGCGATGGAATTCTCCTGTTTCCGGGGTATTCCGGTGTGTTGGCGCGAGAAGGCGGGTGGTTCGATTCATGGGAAGGAATTATGTGAATAACCTGTGCAAGACTCGTTGGTAACGAAATCGTTGCTTTCTATATAATTGAAAATCAATCGATTAAATGATGGAAAATCGTTTTTGACGGAAGCATGGATGGTGAAAAACCGAAGGGAGAAAGCGGGTTCGGCTGATGTCATGCCATGGCATTTTTAGCCGTGATCGCGCTTTTTCCGTTTTCGTGTTCGCGACTCTGTTTGCGGAGGAGCGCCGTTTCCGGGGATTTGTTCACAATTTGTGGAAGGCCCGGGTGAAACGGAATGTCCGGGGAATCAGCGCATGGTCGACATTGCGCCGGCCGCCGCCACGAAGACGCCGATGAAAGCCGAGAGAATCATGAAACCGATCATGAGGATCACCATGATCCCGACGAATTTCCAGAATCCGCGTTGTTGATGGAGGGCTTCCTCAAGATCGGCTTCCATGCCGCTTCCGATGAGGCGGACGATGGCCGTGCCGTATTTCCAGAGCTTGATCGATGGGATCAGGTAGACTCCGGCAAAGAGGAAATAGATGATTCCCATCACCATGTTCATGCCGGCGAAGGCCGCGGCGTTTCCGCTCCCCGCCATCGTCACGGCGCCGCCAAACATCAATACCACGCCGAACAGCAGCATGAATCCCGAACTGATGAAACCCAGAACGGAACAGAAGCGCACCCAGGGCCTGGTATCAGCGAGAGCGCGGAGGCAGCCGGGACCGACCCGGCCGTCGCCGGTGGCATAGCCGGTATGAGAACTGGTTTGATAGGGATTTTCCATGACTGACTCAGCAACGCATATTCGAAGCTCCCCGGGCAAGAACGATGCGGCGCGATTCAGTGGTGGGGCGCTTTGACGAGGGTTTCGAGCAGTTCTTCCATGAGTTCGGTGTCCTCGATTTCGCCGCGGAGCGACCAGGCGGTGGCGAGTTCTTCGACGAAGCGCACGAGCAGTTCGCCAGGGGAAGCCGCGCAGGCGACCATCGAGCGGACTTCGCGCGGGTAGCGGCGGATGCGGTGGGCGAGTTCTTCGGTGCTGACTTCGCGGCCGCCGTTGGCGGGCTCGATCAGAACGGTGCGGCCTTCGTCGTGGTAGCGGCAGAGAAAGGATTGGGGCAGGTTGACGCCTTCGACATCGAGGTCGAGGCGGCGGGCGAGCAAGAGGAAGACGAGGCCCAGGCCCAATGCGTTCGATGGATTGCCTGACAGGACCCGGGCGAGGTCGAAGTTGAGCGGATCGTCTTCCACCTGGAGATTCGCCGTCAGCCGTTTGCCGGCGAAGAGAGCGTATCCGACTCCGGAGGCGCCGTTTTCGGAGGCGATCGTTTCCAGTTCCTCGGCGAGCAGGTCGAGGGCGTCGCCGAGGGGCTGGCGCAATGATACGCCGTCGTGGAGGTAGTCGGAGAGCACGCGGAGCAGGGCTTCGAAGTGCTCCCAGTCGTCGAACACGGCGGAGGCGCCGCCGGCGGGGACGATCCACTCGCGTCTCAGCCGTTCGCGGCGGGCGGGGCGGAGGAGCTGCGCGAGCAGTTCATGGTCGTCGGGAGAGAGATCCACGGACATGCCGCCGAGCACTTCGCTGACATCTCCCTGAAAGGCGGACAGCGCCGATTCGATGGAGGAGCGGATGGCGGGCGTTTCGTCGTCGAGAAGCCGCAGCAGAAGGGCAAGCCGCTCGGGTGAAGCATCGGACGAAGACATCGGGGAAAGAAGATGGTGCGCGATACTGGGTTCGAACCAGTGAATGGTTTAAATGCTTCTAAAAATCAATGGATTGCGCATTTTTCTTGGAAGTGAGAACAAGGTGAGACACCGTGAGGCATGCCGGACGTTCCCACTTTCGTTCCCATATGGCGAGTCTGATAAAACGCGAAAATTCCCCTTTCTGGATCGCGGCTTTCGACGTGGTCCTGGCCGACGGTAGCGTCCGACGGCTCAAGAAATCGACGAAGAAGCGGAAGCGGTCGGAGGCGATGGTCGAGGCCATCCGCTTGGAAGATCTGGAGAGGAAGCGCCACCAGGCCGAGGTAAATGGAGCGGACAAGGCGTATGCCGTGCTGGCCGAGGCGGCCGACGCCGCAGCCAAGGGCGAACTTTCCGAGGGAAGAGCCCGCGAGATGCTGGCGAGGATCACCGAGGCATCGACGGGGGAGAAGCTGCGGTTCTACACCGTCAGATCCTGGGCAGACGACTACTTGGCGATGAAGGCGAGTCGCGGGAAGCCTTCCACGATGTCCCGCTATCGCACAAATCTCACGGCGTTTCTGAACTGGCTCGGAGAGAAGGCGGATGGACGGCTGGAAAGCATTACCAAGGCCGATGCTCGCAGGTTCCGAGATCAGATTCGAATGGGGTGGCCGAAGCTTCCCAGGAAGACAAAGGATGTCTCGCCGCCGGCGAGAACGGCGAAGACGACGAACCACTATGCTGCCGACGTCGCCGGCATGTTCCGTGCAGCGGTCCGCGAGGGATTGTTGCTCGCGAGCCCGTTCGCTGCGCTGGAGAAGCTGCCGGAGGACGATTCCGCACAGCGGGAGATTTTCACCGTCGCTGAGGTTGCGAAACTGGTGACGGCAGCCGGAGATCCTGCTTGGCAGGATGAGCTGTTTTCCCGCCGCCGCTCTACTGACGAGTCGAGGGCTGCGAAGTGCCGGGATTGGCAAGGAATCATCCTCGTGGGTTTTTACGTTGGCGCCAGGCTCGGCGACTGCGCGCGGCTGAAGTGGTCGGATATCGATCTGGAACGGAAGGCGGTGACGTTCCTTCCGGCGAAGACTGAGCGGAAGAGGCGCCGGCTTGAGGTGCCGCTGCATCCCCGGCTCCTGTCATTCCTCGACGAACGTGAGGAGAGGCGGGACGGCCCGCTGTTCCCCACTCAGTATCCGGTGAAGGCCCGCGGCAATCAGGGGCTCTCCGCGCAGTTCATTGCGATCATGAAGCATGCGGATGTGGATCGCCGGGAACTGCGGGCGGCGACAGATGGCCGGCGCGCACAGTTCGCGAGATCATTCCATTCCCTCCGGCATAGCCTAACCAGCAACCTCGCCAATCTGGACGTGAGCGAGGAGATCCGCCGCCGGATCGTCGGCCACGACTCGCCGGAGGTTCACGCGAAATACACCCATACCGAGCGGGAGACGCTGGCTCGCGCGCTGGAGAAACTGCCTTCGATCTGATTATGGATGCCCTGTCACAATGGTTGAAGGAATCACCAGATCAGTCATGGAGGATTCCAATCGCGCTTTCTTACAAGATTGATGGTTGTCGAGCATTTGGAAAAGTTCCTGCTTTAGTTGAATATTGCGAGTCATGGAATTCGGTGGCTTCAAAAATTGAAGTAACAGGGCCGGTGCGCCCATTTTCTTGTCCTGAGCAGGCCCCGAAAGACAGCGCGTTTTTCTTGGCTTCTCACGATGGACTGAAATGGAGGAACCATCTTCCATACGTTTTTAATCTTGAGTCCGAAACCAGGGAGGAAGAGGGGAGGCGTCAACGGTTCCGGGATGCAGAGACGAAGGTGACCAATGAGCGGGATGACGTTACTCACCTCTTAGGCGTCCGGATGAGACGATGCCTGGAACAAGGTGATACTGAAAACGCTCTATCATGGGCATTTGAAGCGGGAATGATCGTGGGCTATGAAAAACTAAAATTCCGATTAGTGGAATCATTGGAGGCTCCGGCTACTCGTAAAATTGGCAATGGATTGACTGATGTGGCATATGCGGCGCTTGGGCGTCATGGGATAAATTTGACGGCTACTGATTTGCTTGAAGCGATGGGTGGAAAGCGGAAGCATAAGAATGCCATTATAGTATGGGAGTTTTCTGAAGGCAGGGAAATAAACCAAGGCTCTTTCCAAAAGGCAGTCAATGCCGCCAAGACGGCCCTCGCGAGAGAGAAAGAATAGCAGTCAAGGGAAAATACCTCCACAGGGCTGTGGAGACGATTTTTACCTCCACAGGGCTGTGGAGCGATCTAGCGGTGAATCTTGAGAAAGTGTGATCAAATTAGGTGGCGTGAAAACGCTCACGCCACCACCACCAAGCCAACAGCACCGCCCCGAGTGGATCGACGCCAATGCCGCCCGCACGATCTTCACCCTGAGCCGGGCCACCCTCTACCGTCTCGCCGAGGCAGGTAAAATCCGCACCACATCGCTGAGGGAGCGAGGGAAACTCAAAGGCCGCCGGCTGTTCTCCTACGATAGCCTCAGCCGGTTCATGGAAAGCCGGGCCACCGGCGGGGAAGGAGGTGGGCATGAGTCCCCCTGAAACACAACGGCCCGCCCCCGCTGCCAGGCAGGGACGAGCCGCGAGTGATGCGGTTTCTGAATCCGCCCGACACTCACACAGCACCGCCGCCGCGTCCACTCCGCCTTGTGGCCCCCGCCGCGTGACCGTCGCGGCGCACCAGCGCTTCCGGGAATCGCTTTGCGGTGGCCCGGTCTTCGATCCCGATGACGATCTCGGCGATCTGGCGGAGATTCTCGACCGGCCGCCGGCGTGCCGGAAGGAGCGGGATGCCCGGCGCGTGTTGGAACTTCTCGATGGACTCGACTGCGGGGAGGAGGTCGCGCCGTGAGCAATTTCCACCTTTCGCGTGCCCGAGAACTGGACCTTCGAGGTCCTGGGAAAGCCGTGCTGCTGGTCCTGGCAGATCGTGCGGACGATGGAGGCCGATGCTGGCCCAGTCATCGCACCATCGCGAGGGACACAGGCCTTGGACACAGCACCGTCCGAAAGCACGTCGGTGCCCTCAGAGACGCGGGCCTTCTGAAACTGGAAGAGCGCCGGACGCGGGACGGCGACTCCGACACGAACGCTTACACGCTCACTTTGCCAGATAGCACACCCCTGCCACCAGATAGCACACCCCTGCCACCAGATAGCAGACGGGTATGCCAAGAGGTGAGGGAGGGTATGCCACCACGTAGCACCAAAGCATCAATAGAAGCATCAATAGGAACCCCCAATGATACTTCTCCCTCACGGGAGAAGAAACCGCCGTCTCCCGACGGCCTCGCCTTCGCCGATTGGTTTCGCTCCACGTTGCCCGAGAGCATCCGCTTGCCCGCAAACTGGCGCGAGTCCTTTGCCGGAACCTTCGACGAACTCCTCCGCCTCGACAAGCGCACGACCGATGAAATCCGCAAGGTTTCCGAGTGGGCGAGAGCGGATGCCTTTTGGAGCACAAACTTTCTGTCGCCGGCAAAGCTACGGAAACCCAATCGCGACGGCATCAGGTATTTCGACGTTTTCGCCGAAAAGATGAAGGCGGAGGACTCAAAACCAGTCTCCGCCCCCCATGCCCTGCGGCTCGGCGGAAGGACGGCGAAGATCGTCTCCGTCGTGCCGAACCACCACCTCGGATACCGGACATCCAGTCGGGTGAATGCGGCGGATCTGCCCAATCTCCCGGAAGATGATTTCAACTCCCAAAAAGACATCCCGTTCTGAAATCTCTCAGTATTTCTAACAGCTCAAAGCCATGAATCTGACAACAAATCCGCCCAAATCCGCCACCTGCATCGAGTGCGCGAATACCTTCACCACGCCCGACGAATGGTGTTTCGCCTTTCCTCCCGAACGCTGCGATTCCTGCGAGGAAAGGGCTCGCCAGGATGCCGATGCAGAACGTGAGCGCCAGCATTGGGCAATGCTCCAGCAGGCTCGCGAGGCCGCGGGGCATGAAGTTCTGGCCGCCACGCCGGCCAGATTCGCCGCCACCGACATCGGGCACGCCAATTTCCGCGGAGACATTTGGGGACGCGTGAAGGGCTGGCGCCCTACCGATGAACGCCCGTGGCTCGGGTTGATCGGTCCAACCGGCGCTTGCAAGACCCGTTGCTCCTTCCTTCTGCTGCGGGAGCTGGTCACCGCCGGCATCGACCAGAAGACCGGCTCGAGACCGAGTTTCGCCGCGGTTTCGCACACCACGCTCGCCCGCTGGATCGTCGGACAACATGACGACAGACCTGTTCAGTCGAGCGTGCTCGCTGGCCGTGGTTGCACGGTAGGCGACGAAGCCAAGGACCACCTCCTCCGGGTGCGTGCCGCCGACATCCTGCTTCTGGATGACCTCGGCAAAGCGAAGGCCACGCCGGCGGTTTCGAGCTGGATTTTCGATCTCCTCGATCACCGGCACGCAGAGAACCTGCCGACGATCTGGACCGCCAACGGCGCGCCCGAGCGAATCGTCGCCGGGATGCCGGAGGACATGGCCGCTCCGCTGGCCGGCCGCCTCATCGAGTGCAGCACTATCCTTTCGATCCAATGAGCGCCACGCCTTCTGCCTCACTAGGCCGCCACCGCCTTGTCCTCACCGAAGGGCAGAGTGCTTTTCTCCGGGAAGCCGGCGTGCGCTTCGCCGTCATCCACCCCGGCTCCTACCCGGAGAACCCCGGCCGGCACGTCATCGACCTGATCGAGTGCGACCACAAGTGCGCCAGGGACGCGCTAGCCGTCGCAATGGGCGAGGCCCGCGCCGTGAAGGTGAAAACCCCGAAAGCGACCAGCACGCGCGCACCCGCGCCCGCGCGCGAGCCGGGACTTTTGGCGGTGCCTGAAAAGGGAGGAGGGCCGGCGGAATGAAGGCGATTCAGATGACGCTGCCCCTGCGCTTCGAGACGCGCGCCCTGTTGCGGTGCTCGATGCCGGCGCCGGACAACCGGCTCCATCACCTGTATTTCGACCGCAAGAAGGGTTGGGAGTGCCGTTTGACCTTGCTGGCGGAGCGGAACGGGCAGGTCGTATCGAAGCGCGTGCGCTTCCGGTTCGGGCGGAGAACCACGGAGGACATGGCCATCGCCAAGCGGGATGTACTGATCGCCGGCTACCGCAAGATCAAGCTGCGGGTGGAGGAGAGGATTCTCGTGCGGGGGCGTCGGCCGGAGGAGAAGGCGGATTGAGGAATTTCCGCAGCCATCGCGCGCGCGAGGGGCTGTCGACAAGGAAGAGTTTTTTCCGCTCTACGCGCACGCGCGCGAGGGAGGTGCGCTGAGAACCTCACCAAACCTCACATCCAAGCCGAGGTTCAACGCCTCATGGCCGAGTTTCTGGAGTCCCTAAAGATGGATCTAGCTGTTCCATCTTCGTGGGTGATCTTGATCCGCCCCTTCGGCGTGGGGTTCTCGGGCTTAGACGGCATCTTCGTTTCCTCCCTGATCTCCTTCGCCTTGGCCTTGATCGCATCCGGCCCGGCGGCGACGACCTCGCGCTGCTCGTCTTCTGGCAGCTTCGCCACGTCGACCGCGGCGGCCAACGAGACCCCGCCGGACATCACCGCTTCGCTGAGTTCGGGGATGCCTTCGCGGTCGATTTTGCGGGCTTGAGTAACGCTATCGCGGGAGACGTTGAGAAGGTTGGCGGCTTCGGGTTGGGTTTTCCCTCTGGTAACTGTCGGAATTCCGACGGTTTCTGGCGGGCGGTGTGCGCCAAGCTTCGCCAACTTACTCGCCACCATCGCCCTCTGCGGCTCGGTCAGATGCCGCCGGTGCAGGTTGTGGCTGACCACGAAGGAAAGTGGGTCACCGCCTTGGTATTCCTCCAATACCGGATCGACTCCGGCGATCTCGCAGGCGCGGTAGCGGTTGCGCCCGTCGAGGATCTGATCTTCGTAGGTGGTGATGGGGCTCCGGAGCTGAGGAGGGGGCCAATGCGCCGACTTCCTCCCCGGTGGCCGCGGGGCGATGATCCCGGGCCATGTTTGATATCACCCACCTCCGAGCCATCAAGGCGGACGCTTCGCGCTCCGCTCCTGACACCGGCCGCGTCATTGTCGCCGCGGCGTGCGCCCTTGCCTCAGCCGATGAATCGATCGCAGTGGCGCAGGAAGCTCTCGCCGCCGCCGGCATCGTTTCGCCGGTCGAGTTCGTCGAGGCTCGTACGGAAGCCCGCCGCCTTGTCAGCGTGTGCGCCGACGAGGCGATGCGAGCCCACAAAACCGTGCGGGCCGAGATCGGCGAGGAACTTGTCAAGCTTGCCGCCGATGTCGCGGAGGTCCTCTCCGACGATGCCGGGCGCCACGAGGAGCGGGCCGCCGCCAAGCTCCGTCTGCTCTGTGGCGACGAGTATGGGGCGCTTTCACGCCACCACGATCTCGAAAGCTTCCTCCGCCGCACTCCAGCGGTGAGCGAGCGCCGTCATCTTGCCGAGCGACTGCGCGGAGCATCCACGATGACCTGCGACGAATTGCTCGCCGCACTCAACCAGGCCAAGGCGCTGCTGCTCCAAGGCTGAAACTTCCAAAGCTGAAAAACCAATGAACCTCATCACCGAAATCGACAGGATCGAGCGGGAACTTGCCAATCAAGCGGCCGAACTACAGACCGCGGGGGAGGGGCTGGAAGCTGCCCGCCGGGAGGTGGATGCGCTGTCCTGCGACGATGGCGGACTGTCTGCCGTCGAACTCGTCGCCCGCCGCCGCGAGGCCGCCGACCGGCTGGCCGTCGCCGAGATCGAACACCGCCGCGCCGCGGACGCCGAGACCCGCCGGATTGAAGCTCTGGAGACGAAGCTTCTCGCTCTTGGCCGGGGGCTTGAAGCGCAGGTGGTCGCAGAGGCCGACCGCCGGGCGAAGCTCGTCCGCGAGGCGGTCAACGAGATCCTGGGCGCCGCCGCACGGCTTCCCGAGTTGATCGAGCACCGGGCACCATGGGTGGCCTGCCTCCGTGGCGGACTGAATCTTCGGCTCAGAACCGGAGAGCGAGGCACATCCAATCAAATCGCCCTTCTTCGCCACGCCGCGGCAGCTCTCGACATGCCCGCCCCTCCGCTCCTCGCCACCTTCTCCAAATCGACCAATGAATAACGTCATCCCCATCGAGGGCGGACCGCCTGCCGAAATCGTTTACATCCCCGAGGGCCAGCACCGAATCACGCCCACGGTCAACGGCAAGGCCGCACAGATCACGGTGCGGGTGGATGCCTCCCGCGGCCCGGAGATCGCCGCCAAGCTTCAGGGCGATCTCGACCGCCGCAAGGCCTCGAATGTGCGCCCATGGATCGATTTCGGCCACAAGGAGGGCGAGGCTTCCGCGCTGCCGCAGTCCTTCCACTACGAGCCGGGCCGGGGAATCGTGCTTCGACTGGAATGGACTCATGCCGGCCGCCGCGCCGTCGAGGGAAAGGATTTCAGTTACTTCTCGCCGGTCTTCTTTCTTGGCGACGACGGCACGCCCGCCGGCCTGCCTGAGCGCGGCCCGATTGGCGCGCTGGTCAACGAACCCGCCTTCCGAGAAATCCCCCGGATCGCCGCGACGGATGCAACGCGCGGCATCGAGGAGCGCGCAAAGTCCCTTGTCGCCGCCGGTGATGTTCGCAGCCTCGACGAAGGCATCGAGCAGGTGATGGCATCCGATCCCGGAGCGTACCGCACCTACCTCGCCTCGCTGGCGAAGAACCCCATCATCAAGGCGACTGCCTCAGCCCCACTATCGCCGCCGGTCGCGGGTGGGATCGAAGAGCGGGCGAGGCAGCTCGTCATTGCCCGCGAAGCCAAGGACATCGACGAAGCGATCGACCTCGTCATGGCGTCCGATCCGAAGGCCTACGAAACCTACCTAGCCTCCCTCAACTGACTGCTGGGGCAAGCTTCCCGGAGAAATTTCAACTCTAACAATCATGGCCAACGACAGAGACGTGAAAATCCGCATCAACACCGAAGGCGATCCTTCCGGAGCCGAGGAGGTGAAGGATGCGCTGGAGAATGTCACCGACGCCGCGGCGGACGCGGCGGACGCGATCAACCCGATGAGCATGCCGGACCTGGGGCCGGAGCGGGTGGAAGAGACCGCGGAAGCTCTCGATGATGTAACTTCCTCCGCCTCCAAGGCGGGCGAAGAGCTGGCGGATCTGAGGGGAGAAACCGAAAAGCTCGCCCGGGCCGAGAAGGAGCGCAACGAACAGGAGCAGCAGGCGGCTGAAGAGAGGAGGAAGAGAGAACGCGAGGAAGGACAAGCCGCCGATGTCCGCCGGATCAAGCACCTGCAGGTCGCGCAAGTAGCGGGCCAGCTCGGCCGGGCGCTTGGAGAGGCTTCCCGCGGGATGAGGGAATTTTCGGAGGTGGCCCGAGGGGTCGATCCTGACCTCGCCGGAAAGATCGATTCAGTAGCGACGGGATTGGACGGGGTTTCTGCGGCAGCGCAGGGTGCGGCGGCCGGCATGGTCTTCGGCCCCTTCGGCGCGATCATCGGCGGCACGGCCGCCGGGGGGTTCAGCCTGTTGGGCAAGGAGGTGGATGGGCTGATGCAGTCCCTCACCCGCCTTGCCGAGGCGAAGGCCGTTTCGGCTGAGATGCCCGCGCGGATCGAGGCGGTGAGGAAAGCTCTCGACATGAAGGCCGCTGCGGAGAGCTGGCGCGAATTGGAGGCGGCGATAAATGCAGCCAGCCGCGCGGCAGATGCCGCACAGAAGATCGCTGCGGCGCGCGATCAAGCGGAAGTCTACAAGCGCGAACAGGCCGCAAGGGTGGCGCGGGAAACGGGTGAAGATGTCCCCGGAGCGGATCAACAGCTCAGAGAAGCCCGGGACGCCGCGGCGATAAACGAAATCCAACGACGTGTAGAGCGAGCCCGCCAAGCGGAGATCGAGGCTGGGCAGATGGTTGGCGGGAAGGCCGGCGAATTCCTTGTTGCCAAGCGGTCTGGTGATACCCAGGCGGCGGCGAGAATCGAGGAGGAGTTGAACCAGCTACGGGATTCCCTGAAGCAGGCCCGGGAGAGCTGGGAACTGGAAATGGAGATGGCCCGGATCGAGTTCGAAAAGATGGGCAGCATGTTTGAGGCAGATCGAGCCGTCGATAGTCATCGCTCCCAGCAAGGGACGGCCGCCGCCATGCAGGAAGCCGAACGCCGTGCCGGCGACGAAATGGCGGCGATACTCGACAAGATCTTGCAGGCGCTGGGCGGTGCGGCTGATCAGCCGCAGGTGCAGCAGCGGGCGGAGGCGATCCGCAAGATCATCTCGGACGGACTCCAGCGCGGTGAGGAGGACGCGGTGGAAACTGCCCTCCGGCAGCTTGCCGGGGAGTTGTCCGCGGCGGATACGCAGCGCTTCGTGCTGATGCAGGAGATCATCAACACGCTTGGAATCACGCGCGACAAGCTCAAGGAACAACAGGATCAGATCGATGAGCAGAAACGCGCCATCCAGAGAATCCAAGCGAGGCCCGGAAGGCTGAATCACTACTGATGGCGGTGAAGGGACTCGACGATATGAAGGACCGCGCCCCATCCATCCGCTACACCCGTCGGCTTGCCACGGGGATCTGCGAGCGGATCGCTTCCGGGGAGTCGCTGCGGGCGATCTGCCGGGAGGAGGGCATGCCGAGCTTCCAGACGGTTTTGCGCTGGGCTCAGGAGGATCGCGACGGGTTTCGGGTGAGGTATGCGCTGGCGATGGACCTCCGTGCGCAGGCGATGGCCGAGGAGCTGCTGGAGCTCGCCGACGCCGCTCCCGGATCCGCCACGGGTGCGCCCGGCACCGGGGAGGCCACAGCGCGGGTGCAGGCCGAGAAACTGCGTGTGGACGCCCGCAAGTGGCTGCTGGCCCGCATGGCGCCCAAGCGCTACGGCGACCGCGTCGCCCTGGAGCACACCGGTGCCGACGGCGGCCCGATCCAAACGGAGGCCGTGGACAAAATCCGTCAGGATGCCGAGGCCGTGGTGGCGTTCGTCAAAGACCTTTCCGAGAGCGTGCCGGATCCAGAGTTGCGAGCCCGCATCATCGAAGGCCTGCCGGCCGACATGAAGGAGAAGGCGCAGCAGGTTGAGCGCATCGCTCGGATCAGAGGGACCACGGCCAAGAATCGATCAACCCCTCCCGCCGACTCCAAGCCATGACCACGAAAGAAGCCACCACCATCCTCCTCGAAGCCTCCGCCGATCACCTGGAGGCCCTTGCCCGTTCGTATCGCGCGCTCGCCGCCACCGGCCCGTTGGCGAAGGACGCCAAGCCGCTGCTGGAAGATTTCGAGCGTATCGCGGCGGGAACCCACCATGAGGCAAAGGAGTTTCGGGAGCTGGTGGAGAGAATGGCGCAGGCCGAGGCGAGCGGGTGACTATTTTCCTCGCTGCCGGTCGATCTCATTGAGAAATCGCATGTCCTCCGGAATCCAGATCCCCATTTCGCCGCCGATCTTCAAGGCGGCGAAAGACACCGTCTCGTCAGTGATCCGTTCGCCCCGGCCGCGCATCCACGCTTCCAGGTCGTCATACCAAGCGTCGCCGCCGGGCTCTTGGCCGGAGTGGAAACCGTCGTTGCCGGGGCGGTGATCCTCAATCATCGATCAGCACGTTCGGGTCGAGATCGCGGGCGCGCCCATCGAAAACTACCTCAACAAAGCCGGGTTTGGGCTTGGTTTCAGTCTTCGAAGACGGTTTGGGAGCTTTGCCGGTGCCAGCCATCGCGAGCACTGTTTACGGCAATTGAGGCACGCTGCAACACTTTCCGGCGGCTCGTCAGATCTCGAATGAGTCACCAAATTCATGGTTTTCCTTGAAATTTAGTTCAAATGAACAATTTGGCATTGAAAAATGCTTTGCGCGCATCTGCTTACGGGAAGATTGGATTCCCATTCGCTCCACTCTCTCCTTGACACCCGCCCCGCTCTCCGGTAGGGCTCGCGGCACTGAATTGTGACGGTCTGCCGTCCCCGAAAGCGTGCGGTTTTTTTGTGCCTGCGTGGAAAGGGATTGTGGCCGGAGCCAACCAACGCCGGGACGAGAGCGCGAATACAACACCCGCAAGGGGAATAAGCGCCGGGCCTTCACAAGCCTAGTTGAGTCCCGACACCTGGGGAGGGTTTCTCCCCCACCGATTGACTGAATTGTGAAAATGAAAACCACGATCCCGCGGGCAGAGAAGCCCGCCGGCCACTCCGGGAAGCCCGTCTGCGGCATCCCCTTCGCGATCACCTCCGCCACCGGCGAGAAGCTCCTTGAGAGCCTGGTGATCATCGTTCCCGACGGCCAGGCCAGCGCCCCGAAGGGCCTGATTCCCGGCCTTCCCGAGCCGCTGATGATCGAGCGCTGCAAGTGGGCCTGTCTGGTCCGCGAGTGGCGCCGCAATCCGGACACGCCTCGCGACCGCAGGAACTTCCCTACCGTTGGCGAAGTCCTCATGGCCGCCGTCCGCCGCCAGTTGTTCGCAACCCTCACCTCTTCTCCGTCATGAGCAAGGCATGCTGCAAATCGTCGATCTCCCTCACCGAGCCTGTGAGGGAAGCGGCCCTTATCCGGATGAAAGCGCTGCAATACGAATCCTTCGCCGCCTACATTGTCGGCCTGATCCGGGCGGACATCATCACGGGGCCACCGCATGAGCTGCCGCAGCGCATCGCACGGATGTCCGAGCGCCAACGTGACAAGATCGACGCGGCACTGGTTTCGCAGGCTGCGGTGCTGGTCGATGAGATCGAGGCCGGCGAAAGCGCCGAGGACATCATCGCCGTCGCCGAAGCGTACCGGACGAAGCGCAAGCAGACCACGCCCGCCCAGCCGTCGAACCCGAAGAGAAAGGAGGCAGCATGAGCGCGAGCGCCGAACCCGAAACCCTGCCGATCTACATCCCGGCGAAAATCGTCAAACGATTCCGCGAGGTCGCCGAAGTCACGGGCATCGATGCCGATGAATACGCCAGCGGATGGCTGGAGCCGGTCTTCCACCTCAGCGGTCCCCTGCGGGAATCCATCATGGACGAATACCGGTTCGACAGTCCGCAGGAAGCTGAGGAGATCGCCGGCAGACTCGATGCAATGGTCGCCCGCTGGGACGAAGAGGATGCTGCGGTGAAAGGAGGTGGGTCATGAAGCCTCTCAAAGCATTCCGCAGATTCGAACGAGTCCTGAGTGCCGAAGCGGGAAAGAGACGCCAAGGACGTCCCGGGCGCCCCGCAACGGGCGTCACCAAAGGCCGATCCTCGATCTCCCTTGACTTCAGGCTTCTAAAGATGGCGAAGAAGGCTGCATTCAGCGAGGGCATGTCGTTTTCCGCTTGGATCGAGCGATGCGTCGAAGAAACGCTTTCGCCAAACGGGAAAGGAGGCGCGCGGTGAGCACTGTCGAACCCGACGAGAGGGAGCCCGTCAGAGCCGCGGTGCAGGCCGTGGTGGACCGCTGGAGGGCCGCGAAAGAGATCGAGCACGCATGACACGCGCAACAGGGGCGGCGGGCTGGCAACCGCCGCCCCTTCTCGTATTGGAGCGGATGAACCAGAGATACCAGAATCTTCCACGTGAGGGGCGGTGCATCCGCTTCCACCTCACCAATGCCTGCGAGGCTCTTTCCAAGCGGACATGGAAAGGAGGCACCCGATGAAGCTTCTACCCGTCGCCACGATCTGCCGGTTCTTGGGGAAAAAGCCTGGGGCCGGCCAGGAACTGATCGACTGCGGACTCCCGGTGGCCCGGATACCCGGGGACCGGAAGAACACGCCCCGGGTGGTGCCATCCGCCTTCCTCCGCTGGATGGGGGAACGTCTGGAAGGAGTGGTGAGGGTGGAGGATGTCGAGCGGGATCTGAGGGAGTTCGTGGCCATGGAAGAGCGGAGAGATAGACGCCGGACGAAGGAATCCGGCTGAGAGGCCCGCCGAGAGCGCTGCGAGAGACCGGCGGGGCATTTTTGCAATAGCCCGCATTTGAAGTAATGCACGGAACTCCAGAGACGATGCGGAACAGTGTGCGATTTGTTCCCATTTTCGTTCCCAATCGCCCCGTTTCAGGAGAGCTTTTGCTCTCTAACTGACTGATAATGAGGGATGGTGCGCGATACTGGGTTCGAACCAGTGACCCCTACCGTGTCAAGGTAGTGCTCTACCACTGAGCTAACCGCGCTTTGCTTGAGGTCCCCCGGACGGGTGCGGGAAACTAGGAAGCGGGCCGGGCGGATGCAACCCCTTTTTCCGGGAAACCATAAGAGTGTGGACGTTCCGTCCGCACCGGGTCGACGGCGCGTCGACACACCTTAAGCGAAAAAGGCGGGGAGCCTGGGCCCCCCGCCATTTAAGAGACATCTACTCAACGCGAACAGATCACTCAGGTCGTGACGATGCTGTTGCGGGTGTGATTATGTCTTTTTGGTTGCGGCCTTTTTGGCTGCCTTTTTGGCGGCTTTCTTGGCCGATTTGGCGGCTTTCTTGGCGGGTGCCTTTTTGGCCGCTTTCTTGGCGGGAGCCTTCTTCGCCGCTTTCTTGGCGGGCGCTTTCTTGGCTACCTTCTTCGCGGCTTTCTTGGCGACGGTTTTCTTGGCCGCCTTTTTGGCCGCTTTCTTGGCGGACTTGGCCGCCTTCTTCGCCGCCTTCTTGGCCGGCTTCGTCACGGCCTTTTTGGCGGGTGCTTTCTTGGCCGCTTTTTTGGCTACCTTCTTCACCGCGGCTTTTTTCGCGGGAGCGGCGGCTTTCTTGGCGGCTTTCTTCGCGGTTTTGGCCGCGGCTTTCTTCGCTGTTTTCTTTGCAGCCATGGTTTTGTGTCGTTTGAGTTCGCGTTCGATGCTGGTTTTCTCTTCCGGCGTGAGATTGCCGGCGGAGAGGAGTGCGAGGACCGCCTTGCCGAGGCGGCCCCCGAAAGCGTTCGTCAGGTAGTCGTGCGTGGCGCGATGCACCACCACGTCCTGGGGAAAGGCGGCTTCGTAGACATGCGCGCGGCCGCTCCGCGCGCGCTTCACGAGCTTCTTGCGCTCGAGACTCTGCATGACCGACAACACGGTGGTGTAAGCCCGGTCCTTGCCGTCGGGCAGCGTCTCAAGTACGGCGCTTACCGTGGACGGCCCCTCGTGCCACAATACCGACAGCGCTTGCAGCTCGAGATTGGATGGATGTGAAACTCGTGCCATGACCGTGCAATCGTCGGGTTACGTGGCACCATAAAGCTAGTAGTTCACAAAACCGTCAAGTTTAAATTACTAGATTTTTCGGATTTCTGAAATATTTCGCGCGATGTCCCGGATGCCTCCGGATAGCTACGATGTTTATCGTAGGAAATATGGGGCGATCATTCCGTGTCGAGAGAGGGACGTGCGATGTCTGGAGCCACGCGGGAGAGCGCTTCCCACAAGCGATCTTCGGAGGGATGGCCGTTGAAGAGCACGCGGCCGTCGGGCGAGATCAGCACCATGGTGGGCACGCTTTGGACGCGGAAGGTGCGATGGAGGGAAACCTTTTCGCGGTCGCGCAGCCACAGGCCGGGCGGAGGCGAACCGAGTGCGGCGATCATTTCCCTGGCATCGCCGATGACTTCGGGCGTGGCTTCGGCGATCAGCGAGGCGACGGCGACGCCGTTTTTCGCGAGTTCGATGGCGACGACTTTGAAGTCGGGCATGCTGGCTTCGCATTCGCGGCTCCACGGCGACCAGAAGTGAAGGAGCAGCGCCTTGCGGTCCTTCATGATGGCGCCGATCTCGACCGGCTCGGCGGCGAGCAGGGACTCGAGCTTGGTGGAGGGGTCGATCTGCACCTGGCGCATCGCGTCGTCGAGGCGCAGGCGGTCGATGTGCGGGGCGAAGGCGGAGCCCTGGCGCGGGCTGAGCCAGAAGGCTTCGGTGATGTGTTTCTTGAAGGCGTCGCGATCGTTCCTGCGGAGCGCGGCGATGGCCTGGACGTATTCGACGACGGCGAGCCAGTCTTCCTGCACGGCGAAGATTTCGGAATCGGCGAGGCGGAATTTGTCGCGGCGCTCGAGGAAGAGGGGGAGCATTTCGGCGAGCTTGGCATCGTCGCGCCGGTCGACGAGGTAGAGGAAGCGGGCTTCGAGGATGGCCTGCTCGTGGATGCCGTGCTTGCGGGCTTCGGCGACGGTGCGCTCGAAGCTTTCGTCGGATTCGCGCTCGGAGAGCATGCGCTCCAGCGCGGCGCGCTTGGGCGGGAGGCCGGCGTAGGGGTCGTCGCCGGGAGGGCTTTCCGTTTCCTCGGCGAAGGCGCATGCCGCGAGTCCGAGCAGCGCGAGCTTCCACGGCATGCGCGGGAGTATCATGAAGGATCAGCGTGCGGGGATCTGGAGCGTGGAGCCGAGGACCACGATGTCACGGGTTATGCCGTTGGCCTGTTTGATGGCTTCCACGCTGACGCCGTACTTGCGGCTGATGCCCCACAGGGTGTCACCTTTGACGACGGTGTGAGTGGTGCCGCTGAGGGCGGGACGGGAAGGCGGCGGCGCCGGGGCAGGGGTGGGAGCCGGAGCGGTGTAGTCGTAGGCCGCGGGTGAGTAGGTCGGGTTTTCGGCGGGCGGATTGACGGGTTGGTACGGGACGGATTCGCCCGATGTGCCGCCGGGAACGCCATAGGGATTGGAGGTGTCGTAGGCGTCGGTGGTATCGTAATCGTTGCCGCTCTTGAAGGTGGAGCAGGAGACGAGAGAAACGGCGGCGGCGGATGCGAGAAGGATGCGGATCATGGTCTTGGTTGCACGAGGGTTAGCAGGGTATTGCGGATTTGGAAAGCGCCGAGGTAGGGCGTTTCACGGAGTAACGATGCCGGGGCGGGGATTTATTCAAGTGCCGGGTGGTCGGAGATCAGCGCCGGGAGGCAAGCGGAAGAAGGACGCGGCGGTGGAGCTGGTGGCCATGGAAAGTTCGTCCAGCGATTCGCCGCGGGCGGGGGCGAGGAAGCCAGCGACGTGGCGGATGTAGGCGGGTTCGTTGCGCTTGCCGCGGTGGGGGATGGGAGCGAGGTAGGGGGAGTCGGTTTCGAGCATGAACGAGCCGCGGGGTACGGCGAGCGCCGTAGCGAGGGCGTCGCCGGCATTTTTGAAGGTGACCACGCCGCCGAAGGAGACGAGGCCGCCGAGGGCGAGGAGCTGGTTCGCGTTTTCCAGGGGACCGATGAAGCAGTGGAAGACGGCGCGGACTTTCGCGGCGTGGCGGCGGTAGATGGCGAGGGCGTCCCGGAAAGAGGCGTCGCCGCTGCGGTCGCGGGTGTGGATGACGACATTCAGCCCGGTTTCGGCGGCGAGCTGGAAGTGACGGTCGAGGGAGTCGCGCTGGCGTTGGCGGAAGCGTTCCTCGTTCCAGCCCTCGGGGGCGGGGTGGTAGTAGTCGAGACCGGTTTCGCCGATGCCGCAGACGCGCGGGTCGCCGGTGTGGGGGCGGAGACGGTCGATGGCGTCGTCGGGAGCCTGGTGGACATCGCAGGGATGGATGCCGATGCAGATGGAGACTTCCGGATGGGCGGCGGCGATGTCGAGGTTCGTCTGGAGGTCGTCGAGTCCGGTGACGAGGCTGACCATGCGGCCGATGCCGGCTTCTTTCGCGCGGCGGATGAGGTCAGGGATTTCGGCGGGGTCGAAGCGGTGGCTGGCGAGATGGCAGTGGGAATCGATGAGCATGGGTCACTCCTGGAGGTAGGTCTTCGGCCGGTAGGCCATGGCGAAGGGGACGTAGACGACGGCGGTGCCTAGCATGAGCCAGGTGAAGAAATCGAAGTACGAGGCGCCCTGAAGTTTGGTGAGGCCGCCGGAGAAGGCGGTGGAGGTGTAGGCAGTTTCAGTGTTCCCGGCCGCGGAGGCGATGCCGAGCGAGGCTTTACGGCGGTCGAGCCAGGGTTCGGCGGGGTGCAGGGCGTCCGTCCACGACGATCGCTTCGGAGCTTCGGGTTTTGCGATGCTTACGGTGAGGCCCTGGTCCCATTCCGTGAAGCGGCTGCGGTCGGGGCCGTCGCTGAGGACACGGAAGGTGGAGGCATCGACGATTTCATAGCGGATGGGGTTGCCCCAGGGATCGCTGCCGAGGTTCTCCGTGACGGTTTCCACCGGCGGGAGGCGGTCGCCGGCTTTCCGCGCGTGGCCTTCGATGATGGCGACGGCTTTTTCGTAGGCGGGCTGGCCGGGGATGGTCAGGGCGGCACGCCTGCCGTTTTCCATGCGCTGGATGAAGTCGTCGTCCGTGCCGGTGATGCCGTCGTGGCCGCCGAGGACGATGTTACGCGGGTCTTTGCGCCAGTCAGGCTCCAGGGTGGCGAGGGCGGTTTGCAACTGCACCTCCGCGGCGCTGGGAATCTGGATGTGGCGGTTGATCTGGGAGGTGAAGATGTTGCCGACGAAGACGGCCAGCAGGTAGAGGGACATGATCATGGACTTCATGGCCCGCGGCGCCTGGGTGTAGGCGAATTCCAGGCCGACGATGGAGACCATGATCTCGGAGGCGGTGATGAGGGCATAGGCGAGGAACTGCCAGCCGATGGACGGGGCCTGCCCGGAGTCGATCCACCGCTGGATGAGCCCGGAGAGAGCGAAGGTGGCAGCCATCAGGAAGAAGCCGATGCCGATCTTGCGCAGCGGGGTGAGGCGGAAGATGCGGTTGACGGCAGGATAGAGAACGAAGGTGAAGAGGGGGATGAAAGCGAGGATGAGGATGGGGTTGACAGCCTGGATCTGGGATTCGAGCCAGTGGATGCCGAGGAAGTCGCGATCCATCTGTGCCGCCTGGAAGACCCATGAGGAACCGGTCTGATCATAGAGCGACCAGAAGACGGCGATGAAGAGAAAGAGCGGAACCAGCTTGAGCAGGGCGAGACCGCCTTCTTTGGAAAAGAGTTCGGCGAAGAATTTCGTCCCGGCGGGCGGAATGTGGACGAATTTTTTCCGCCCCAGCCAGAACATGAAGGTGGCGATGGCCATGAGCACGCCCGGCACGCCGAAGGCCCAGTGGGGGCCGTACCATTCGAGTAGCCAGGGGGTGAGCAGGCTGGAGGCGAAGGCGCCGAGGTTGATGGAGAAGTAGAACCAGTTGTAGATGCGGGTGAGGAGGTGCGAATTCCGCGTGCCGAATTGGTCGCCGACGTGAGCGGAGACGCAGGGTTTGATGCCGCCGGAGCCGATGCAGATCAGCAGCAGTCCGGCGAAAAGCCACCAGCCGGAGTGGCCGAAGAGACCCATGCAGGCCAGCGCGCCGTGGCCGAGGCAGTAGACGATGGAGAGCAGGATGATCGTCCGGTACTTGCCGAGGAAGATGTCGCTGAGCAGAGCGCCGATCAGCGGCGTGAAGTAGACCCAGGCGACGAAGGAGTGGAAATGCTCGACCGCCGCGGCCTCGCTCATCGGCGCGTCGCCGCGACCGTCCATGAGCCAGAGGTATTTCGCCATGAAGACCACGAGGATGGTCCGCATGCCGTAAAAGGAGAATCGCTCCGCGGCTTCGTTCGAAATGATGTAGGGAATGCCGGGCGGCATTCGATCGGTGTCGACGGGCGCGGTGCGGTACATCGGGAAAGGTGGAAGACTCGAAGACGACAGACGGAAGACTCGAGGGCCATCCGCCGGATGCGTGCGAGGCTAGGAAGCGTTAGCCGTGCCGTAAAGATCGGGAAAGCGGCGCGAGGACGAGACCGGGCCTGCGGGTTCCGGTCTTCTGCCTGTCGTCTTCCTGTCTTTTGTCTCCCTCACCATCTGACGGCAGCGGCGGCCCAGGTGAGGCCGGCGCCGAAGACGACGAGGACGACGTGTTCGCCGCGCTTGATCGCGCCGCTGCGGTTCGCTTCGTCGAGGGCGATGGCGACGGCGGCGGCGGAGGTATTGCCGTATTTCTGAAGATTCACGAAGACGCGCTCGGGCGGAACGGAGAGGCGCTCGGCGATGGCGTCGATGATGCGGAGATTCGCCTGGTGGGGGACGACAAGGGCGATGTCCTCCGGCTTGAGGCCGGCGCGCTCGATGACCTTTTCGGCGGATTCCTTCATGCGCGTGACAGCGTGCTTGAAGACTTCCTTGCCGAGCATGGCGAGGGTGGCGAGGCGCTGGTCAGCGTTTTCCCGGGTGATCGGGCAGGCGGAGCCGCCACCGGGGATGTTGAGGAGGTGGGTGAGCTTGCCGTCGGTGCCCATTTCGGTGGCGAGAATTTCGCCTTCATCGGGCGCGGCGCGGCGCAGGACGGCGGCGCCGGCGCCGTCGCCGAAGAGGACGCAGGTGGTGCGGTCCTCCCAGTTGATGAAGGAGGAGAGTTTTTCGGCGCCGACGATGAGGGCGTTGTTGAACGCGCCGTCGGAGATGAGGCGCTTGGCGATTTTCATCGCATAGAGGAAGCCGGAGCAGGCGGCGGAGATGTCGAAGGCGACCGCGCCGGGGGCGCCGAGGATCTGCTGGACGTAGCAGGCGGTGGCGGGGGTGAGGGTGTCGGGGGTGATGGTGGCGACGATGATGAGTTCGAGGTCGGCGGCGGCGATGCCGGCCTGTTCGAGCGCCCGGGCCGCGGCTTTGGCGGCCATGTGGGAGGTGTATTCGCCTTCCGCGGCGATGCGTCGCTCACGGATGCCGGTGCGGGTGAAAATCCACTCGTCGGAGGTATCGACGATTTTTTCGAGGTCGGCGTTGGTGAGGATTTTCTCCGGGACGTAGCTGCCGGTGCCGGCGATGCAGACTTGATGCGACGAGGTGGCGGCGCTCATGGGCGGGGGATTTTGGAAGGTGGCCGCGGGGTGTCGAGCGGGAATGGAGGCGAACGCCGAACATCGAATATCGAATGGGGGGAAGGCGCGAACAAAAGTTTTCCGTGAACGGCGGGTGTATTAGCCTGCCGGCGATGGACGGGATCGAAACGGAATGGGCAGCGAGCTGCACCGGGAATTGATCGCACAGGAGGCCAAGGCGCGGGTCGAGCGGCGGAATTCGCCGGAGGCGCGGGAGGAGATGCGGAGGTTGGGGGAGGCGGGGCCGTTGCGAATCGACTGGTCTTCGGCGCTTCGCAGGAAACCGGTCACGAGGAAGGTTCCGATCTGCGTATGGAGCGAATTGTCACGCTAGTCAAAGGACGCGGCACCAGAGGAGCTTGAGGTAGCGGGATTCGGGGTAGTTCGAGATCGTGGGGTGGTCCGGCCCGGCTCCGGTGCGGTCGAAGATCTGGAGGCGGCGGTTCTGGCGGTGGGCGGCGGAGACGACGATTTTTTCGAATTCGTCGGCGGAGAGCATACCGGAGCAGGAGCAGGTGACGAAGAGGCCGCCGGGCTTGACCATCTGGAGGGCGAGTTTGTTGAGATCGTGGTATTTGTTGTGGCCGAGCTGGTCTTCGCGGCCGTGGATGAATTTCGGCGGGTCGGCGATGACGAGATCCCACTGGCGGCCGTTGTCGATCATGGTGCGCGCCCAGGTGAAGGCGTCGGCGTGGGTGAATTTGACGCGCTGTTGGTTGAGGTTGGCGTTGCGCTTGGCCCTTTCGATGGAGGCTTCGTCGAGATCGACGGCGGTGACGTCGGAGGCTCCGGCGAGGGCGGCGCCGATGGCGAAGCCGCCGGTGTAGCAGCAGAGGTCGAGGACGCTGCGGCCGGGGGCGAGGGCGGCGAATTGCTGCCGGTTGTCGCGCTGGTCGCAGAAGAAGCCGGTTTTGTGGCCGCCGGAAGGGTCGATCTCGAAGGTGACGCCGTGTTCGCGGATTTTCAGCGGGCGGAGTTTTTCGGAAAGGGGGTGGGTGAGGGAGGGGATGCCCTCGATGCGGGCGAGGTCGGGATCGACGCGGATGTGGGCTTTTTCGGTGCCGAAGGCTTCGTGCAGGGCGGGGATCCAGGCATCGAGGCGCTGGAAGGCGGCGAGGTTGGTGATTTCGAGCGAGAGGATGTTGCCGAATTTGTCGGCGACGAGGCCGGGGAGTTGGTCGGCATCGGCGTGGATGGCGCGGTAGGCTTCGGTGCTGTCGTCGAGTTTGAGGATGTCGCGGCGGAGTTGCGCGGCGCGGCGGATGGCGGCGGGGAAGAAGTCCTCGCCGACCGCTTCGCTGCCGTGGTCGAAGACGCGCAGGGGCATGCCGGCCTTGGGGTTCCAGAAGCCGTTGCCGAAGGGTTTGCCTTCCTTGTCGAGCACCTGGACGAGCGAGCCGGGTGAGGCGTCGCGAGAGACTTCGCCGATCATGCGGGGCCAGATGGCAGGGTGGTAGCTGAAGTACTTGAGGCGGACGGTCGGCACGGGGGGAGGAGAAAGTTCCAAGTGAGAAGTGCCAAGCGCCAAGTGGGGGAAGTGCCGGGTGATCAGTGATCGGTGATCAGTGGGAAGAAAGGCGGGTGGATCAACCTGGACCGCCGGGCTTGGCATGGGGTGCCGGGGAGGTATTGGATGCGGGCATGCAGGAAGTATGGAAGGCATGTTTGGCGCGGTTGCGCGAGGCTCCGGATGCGGCTTTGGAATGGAGCCGGTCGGGGCTCGGTTTTTTGCGGACGTCGATCGGCTCGCTGCCTTTGTTCGCTTCGACGGCGGTGGATGCGGAGGCGGGGAATCCCGAGAGGGACGAGACGCATTATTTCCTGGTGCCGGATGCGTCGAAGGAGGGTGAGTTCGTGCTGGTGGAAAAGCGGCGTTTGCCGGAGGGGGTCGGGGCGGTCAATTCGCTGCCGAAGGTGCGGGTGTTTCATGTGCACGATCCGGCGGGGGTGAAGGTGCTGGAGGAGCGGCTTGTAGGGAAGCTGGCGCTCGCGGGTGGAGCGGGATTCGAGGAGGATCTGGCGGCGCGGTTGGAGACGATGGGCGGGGAGATCGACAAGCAAAGCAATCTGGTCACCGGGGGGCTGGTGGTGATCGGAGGAGTGGTGGCGATCGCCAATCCGTTGCTGGGTGTGGCGATCGCGGCGAAGGCACTGGTGCCCGAGATCGGAGGGAAGCTCGCGAAATTCGGGTTGGGAGCGGCGGCGGATTCGGTGCGCAGGATCGGGTCGTCGTTGAGGGAGGGCAGTGCCCGCAAGAAGGCGGCGGCGGAAGTGCGACGCATGAAACCGGAGTTGGTGATCGATCCGGTGCTGGCGTTCCTCGACCGGGTGACGGCGGGCAAGGGGAGTGTCGATCCGGTTTTTGCGGAGTTGCAGGATTTGCCGGAGTGGTGGCTCGACCGGGATCGGCGTTTTGCAATGGCGGCGGTGGTGGAGGTTTGGACGGATGGACCTTGGGCGGGCTGGACGAGGGGAGTGAAGAGCCGGCTGGTTTCCATGGAGGCGTAGTGCCGAGGGGATCACAGAGCGCTTCTATGATGGCATGGAGTGATCCCGAGAGCTGTCTGATGGCGCATCACTTGGCGCTTGGCACTTGAGGCGTGAGGCGACAGGGTGCGCGCGATGTCCGCCAGTAAATCGGTTCTTTTCGTGTGTACGGGAAACACCTGTCGCAGTCCGATGGCGGAGGGGCTTTTCCGCAAGGCGGTGGAGGGGCGCGGGGATTTCGAGGTGGCCTCGGCCGGGGTGGCCGCTTATCCCGGCGACCAGGCGAATCCGGAGACGGTGAAGTTTCTCGCCAGCCGGGGGATTTCGCTCGAAGGGTTCGCGAGCCAGCCGGTGTCGCCGGTATTGCTGGACCGGGCCACTCATGTTTTCGCGATGACGGCGGGGCATCTGGAAGCGCTGGAGGCTCTATTTCCCGAGTATTCGGACAAGTTCTATCTGGTGACGGAGTTCGTGGAGATCCCGGGACGCGGGGTGGCGGCGGACGTGCCCGACCCGATCGGACAGGGCAGCAAGGCATACGAGGAAGTCGGAAAGGCCTTCGATCTGGCGATCCCGAGCATCGTCGCCTTCATCGATCAGACGTGGCAGGGGTGAAGTTCCAGATCCCAAGTTCCAAATTTCAAAACCCAACTTTCAATTTGTCCGGTGGTTGTTTCCGGTTCTTCGGTTCCATTTTTCGAGGCATTGAGCGTGAGCAAGCGGTTCGGCGGGGTGCCGGCGCTTGAGGGGGTGGATTTACGGGTGGCGGAGGGGGAGGTTCTCGCGCTGATCGGGGAGAACGGGGCGGGGAAGAGCACGCTGATGAAGATTCTCGCGGGGGTGCAGCCTGCGGATGAGGGGGAGCTCCGGGTGCGCGGGGAGGCGGTGCGTTTCCGCTCGACGGCGGAGGCGCTGCGGGCGGGGATTGCGCTGATTCATCAGGAGTTGAATCTGGCGCCGAATCTGGATGCGGCGTCGAATGTGTTTCTGGGGAGGGAGCCGCGGCGCTTCGGGATGGTGGGCCGTGCGGCGATGCGGCGGGAGGCGCGGCGGTTCATGGAGATGGCGGGCTTGGCGGTCGATCCGGCGGCGCCGGTGGCGGGGCTTTCGCCGGGGCAGCGGCAGCAGGTGGAGATCGCGAAGGCATTGTCGACGGATGCGCGGCTGCTGATCATGGACGAGCCGACGTCGTCGCTGTCGCAGGGGGAGGCGGAGCGTTTGTTCGGGGTGATCCGTGCACTGAAGGAGCGCGGGGTGGCGGTGATTTATATTTCGCATCGGCTCGGGGAGGTGAAGGAGGTGGCGGACCGGGTGAGCGTGCTGCGCGACGGGCGGAATGCGGGGGAGCTGGAGCGGGAGGAGATTTCGCACGATGCGATGGTGCGGCGGATGGTGGGGCGGGATTTGTCGGCGTTTTTTCCGGAGAAGGGGAGGAAGGCCGGCGAGGTGTTGCTGGAGGTGGAGGGGTTGAGGACGGCGGCGCATCCGGGGAGTGAGGTTTCGTTCGCGGTGCGGGCGGGGGAGATCGTGGGGATCGCGGGGCTGGTGGGGGCGGGACGCAGCGAGGTGCTGCGGGCCGTGTTCGGGGTGGACCGGCGCGGCGGCGGCAGGGTGCGGGTGGCCGGGGCGGAGTGCGGAGCGCGGCACCCGCGGGAGGCGATTCGGACCGGGCTGGCGCTGGCGCCGGAGGACCGCAAGATGCAGGGTCTGGTGGCGGAGATGGGAGTGGCGGAGAACTTGAGCCTGGCGTCGCTGTGGCGCGACCGGCTGGCGGGCGGCTTCCTGAACCGGAAGGCGGAGCGGGAGCTGGCGCGGGAGATGGGCAGAGCGATGCGGATCAAGGCGGCGACGACGGTTTCCCGGATGTCCGGCGGCAACCAGCAGAAGGTGGTACTGGGCAAGTGGCTGGCGATGCGGCCGCGGGTGTTGTTGCTGGACGAGCCGACGCGGGGGGTGGATGTGGGCGCGAAGCGGGAGATTTACGAATTGATGGTGGCGCTGGCGGGCGAGGGGAAGGCGGTGCTTTTCGTGTCGAGCGATCTGGAGGAAATCCTGGGGATGTCGGACCGCGTGCTGGTGATGCACGAGGGGTGTCTGGCAGGAGAACTGGCGCGCGGCGAGGCGGACGAAGAGCGCGTGATGCAACTGGCGACGGGAGCGCGGATTTCATGAACAAGACCCTCGGTATTTTCCTGATTCTGATGGTGGCCTGCGTGGCCACGGCGCTGGCGAGCGATGCCTTCCTGCGACCGGCGAATCTGGAGAACCTGGTACTGAGGATCGGGCTCTATGGGTTGCTGGGGATCGGGGTGTCTTTCGTGATCGTGACGGGTGGGATCGACTTATCGATCGGCTCGGTGGTGTGCCTGACGGGTTGCGGGTTGCCGTGGCTGCTGGTGCGGCAGGGGTGGGACCCGGCTACGGGAGTGACCGTACTTCTGGCGCTGTCGGCGGGAATCGGGCTGTTGCACGGAGTGCTGGTGACGAAGCTGCGCTTGCAGCCGTTCGTGGTGACGTTGTGCGGGTTGCTGATGTACCGCGGTCTGATGCGCGGGCTGGCGGGGGATCAGTCGCTGGGCTTCGGCAACGAGTTCAAGGAGTTGAGATTCGCGGGGGCGGGGAAATTGCCGGTGCTGGGGATGGAGGTGCCGATGCCCTGCGTGATCCTGATCGTGGCGGCGGTCCTCGCAGCGGTGTTTTTCCGCCGGACGGTGTGGGGGCGGCATTTGCTGGCGCTGGGCGGGAACGAGGAGGCTGCGCGTTTCAGTGGAATTGCGACGGACCGGCTGACGATCCTCGCGTATGTGATCTGCTCGCTGACTGCAGGGCTCACAGGGATGTTGTTCGTGATGGACGTGAATTCCGCGCAGCCGAGCGATTTCGGAAATTTCTACGAGCTGTACGCGATCGCCGCGGCGGTGCTGGGCGGATGTACCCTGCGCGGCGGCCAGGCGGCGGTGGCAGGGGTTGTGATCGGCGCGGCGCTGATGCAGGTGCTGCGGAACATGATCGTGCTGGTGTTTCCGAAGTATCAGAGTCTGGAGTATGCGGTGATCGGGGTGGTGATTCTCATCGGGGTCGCGGCGGACGAGAGCCTGCGGCGCTTGTGGGGGAAACGAAAACGGGTGGCGTGATGGAAGCGGTGCGCGTGGACAAGTGGCTGTGGGCGGTGCGGCTTTTCAAGACCCGCGGACTGGCCGCGAAGGCCTGCGAAAGCGGCCGGGTGAAGGCTGGCGAGAGGCCGTTGAAGGCTTCTTCCGAACTGAGGGGCGGCGAATTACTGGAATTGCCGTATCCGGAAGGACCGGGCACCCGAGCGGTGCGGGTGCTGGGGCTGATCGACAGGCGTGTCGGCGCTCCCGAAGCGCGCGCGGCCTGCGAGGAGATCACGCCGCCGGATGTGATCGAAATGCGTCGGGTCTGGCACGAGGAGCGGAAGCATCGGCTGGAAGGTGACCAGGGCCGCCCGACGAAAAGGAACCGCCGGGCGCTCGACCGGCGGCGGGGATTTTTCGAATAGCGGAGGGATGACCTGCGGGTTGTCTTTGGATGAGCGGGGCAGCCGGGAGCGCGGAGCCCCGGCTCCGCAGAAGGAAGGGCAAGGATTTCATGCCCGTTCACGCCGCCATGAAGAATGACGGTTCTTTCCCTGCTTCGGCCGAGCCGGGGATCGGCACTCCCGGGGCTTCCCATCCCGGGGGCGCTCTGCTACCGCTGCCACCATGTCTGACGAGAGAGCGGTGAAGCCGCGCAGCGGTTGCCTCGGCAAATTCCTGACCTTGTTCGCTATGGCGGGGATCGGCGGCCTTGGCGTGGCGCTGTGGTTTCTGTTCCAGCCGCAGGATCTTTCCGACATCGCGGGCATCGGTCCGGCTTCCGCCAGCAAGTCGTCCCGGAATCTCCAGGCGGTGCTCAAGAGTTCCGTCGAGCGCGCTTACCCGATCACTCTCAGCGAGGAGGAAATCAATCTCTACCTCCGCCAGACGCTTGAGGCGAAGCAGGGGGGCCTGCTCGGTTCCGCGGTGGAGTTTCAAAGAGTCTGCGTGCGTCTGGAGGAAGACCTCGCCGAGATCGTCATGGAGCGTTCCGTGATGGGGTATCCCTTTACCGTTTCGATGTTCGTCCGCGTGGAGCAGAGCGAAACGCTCCAGGGGGTCGAGCGCAGCGTGTTCCGCGATGGCGGTCCCTACATGGAAGAGGCGCCGAGACTCAGACGCGGCGGGCGCTTCGGCAAGCTCGTCGTTCCTCAGGGGTTCCTGCTGCTCGTCCTGCCTTCGTTCGAGAAATTCGCCGCTGTTTACCGGAAGGAGATCGGCGAGGGTGTGGAGGAAATGTCCCGCATCACCCTTCAGGAGGGGAAGCTGGTTCTCGATCCGCGGCCCGACGGCGGCACGAACTCTGCGCTCGAAACTTTCTGAAATCATGACGCGTCCGGGTTTCATCTGTCTTGCTACGATGCTGCTCGCAGCAGCAGCCCAAGAGCCCGTGCCGGAGTCTTCCGAAAATCCGCAATCCGTAATCCGCAATCCGCAATCGGAAGGCGGCTACGCGCCCGAGCCCGAGCGCCCCGGCCGCGCCGTCAGCCGTTCCGGGCAATTCCGCGTGACCGGCGGCAGGCCCGAGGACCGCAGGGCGGCGCCGAACCGGAACAGCGTCGCCATTCTCATGGAGGAGACGAAGTCGGCGATGCGAGCGTTGCTGGAGGAGCGGGAGGACTCATGGGTGGTCCCAGTCGACGTCGTGCTGGAGGGCAGGCCGGGCGATCCGCCGAGGCTCTCGCCGGTCGTTTACGATCTCGGGCACGCCGGCGAGCGTTTTTCGCTGGGAGCGCGCATCGATCTGTCGCGCGGCATGGACCGGGAAGCGATCGACCGCGCCGCTTGGACGGTTCTGCTCTACGAACGCTCCCTGCGCGGGATCAAACCGAATGAACTCCAGGACCCGCTGATCGTCCGCCCCTGGCTAGTCGAGGGCCTGCGCGAGGCGAAGCTGTGGCGCGACGGCCGGGCCGACCGCCGACTTTACGAAGGCGTGCTCAAGGCCGGCGGCGGTTTCTCCACCGACGAGCTTTTCGAAATGACCGCCGCCCGATGGGAGCGGCTGGACGGCGCCTCGCGCCTCGCCTTCCGCGTCCTGTCCGGTGCGATGGTCATGGCACTGCTGGAGCAGTCCCAGGGTGCCGAGACGCCCGAGGAAAAGGCCAAAGGCCGCCTGGCGTTCCAAGGTTTCTGTGGCGAGGTCGCCCGCTTTGGAGGCGAGATGCCGGTGCTGCTGCGCAAGCATTTCCCCGACCTGAATCTATCCGAAACCAGCCTCGCCAAATGGCGTGAACTGACCCTCGCCAAACTTGCCTCCGCGCCTCTCTCGACCGTTCTTTCCATCCGCGACACCGAGACGGCGCTCGCCGATGTGCTCAAGCTCCGCTATCATGACAAGGAGGGGAATTTGCACGTCAAGGACATCTCGGCGTGGAAGGAGGTGGCGGAATTTGAAGAAGCCCTCCGCCGCGAGGCCCTGCGACCGGCCGAGGACCAGCTTGTCCATCTCAGCTACCGCTGTTTCCCCTCCTACCGGCCGATGCTCGCCGGCTATCAGGCCATTCTGCGCGACATCGCCGCGGACAGGACGTCCGCCATCGACGTCCGCCTCGCCGAGCTTGAGGAGGAGCGCGTGATCCGGATGGAGCGCGCCGTCCGCGCCCGCGATTACCTCGATTTCATCGAGATCAGCGAGGCGCGCGAAGTCAGCGGACAGTTCGACGATTATCTGAAATTAAAACGCGAGCTGGAGGAACGTCCGCGCGCTCCGCGCCACGACCATCTCTCCAAGGCGCTCGACCGCATGGATGCGATCTACGAACGCAAAAAGCGGCGTTGACTGCGCGTTTTGGCAAGATTTGTCCGTTGGCAAAGCCGCCCGCGCCCCGCAATGTCCGCGCCCGTGAGCACCATCCAGAGCAGCCCCTTGGAAGCGCTCCATCTCCGCCTCGGCGCCCGCATGGTGCCCTTCGCGGGGTGGAACATGCCGGTCCAATATACCTCCATCCTCGACGAGCACGGTGCGGTGCGCACGGCTGCCGGTATTTTCGACATCTCCCACATGGGCCAATTCATCGTCTCCGGCCCCGGCGCTCTGGAATGGCTCAACCGGATGCTCGCCAACAACGTCGCCAGGCTCGCCCCCGGCCAGGGACAGTATTCCTTTCTCCTCAACGAAAACGGCGGGGTGATCGATGATCTCATCGTCTACCGCGTCGGGGAGAACGACTTCTTCCTCGTCGTCAACGCCTCCATGATTGATGAGGATTTCGCCTGGCTGGCACGCCACCAGCCGGAAGACGCCGCCCTCGCCAACGAAAGCGCCCTGTGGGCCGGCATGGCCGTACAGGGACCGAAATCCGCCGGAGTTTTCTCCCAAGTCTGCCCCGGCCGTGAACTGCCGCCGCGCAATGGCATCGCGCGCTTTCCCGCCGATGGCGGCGAGGCGGTCGTCTGCCGCACCGGCTATACCGGCGAGGATGGTTTCGAGTTCTTCTGTCCGGCGGCCGAGGGCGAAACGTGGTTCCAGGCTTTCCTCGAGGCCGGGGCGAAACCCTGCGGCCTCGGCGCGCGCGATTCGCTGCGGCTGGAAATGTGCTATCCGCTCAACGGTTCCGATCTCTCACCGCAGCATACTCCCATCGAGTCGGGGCTCGGTTTTTTCGTCGATCTGGAAAAGGGCGACTTCATCGGTCGGGAGGTTCTCGCCCGGCAAAAGGCCGAGGGGCCCGCGCAAAGGCTCGCCGCTCTCGAATACACCGACAAGGGCGCCCCGCCGCGCGCCCACTACCCGGTGCTGGATGCGGAGGGCAACGCCGTTTCCGAGCTTTCCTCCGGCGTTCTTTCCCCCTCGCTTGGCAAGGGCATCGGCATGGCCTACCTGCCCGCCGCGCTCGCCAAGCCCGGCACCGAACTTTTCGTCGATGTCCGCGGCCGGAGATTCCCCGCCAAAGTCGTGAAGAAACCGTTTTACAAGCCCGCCACCGCGAAAGCATAAGCATAGCGCACCCCATGAACGTTCCGCAGAATCTCCGCTACAATCGCTCCCACGAGTGGGTCCTCCTTGAAGGCGACATCGCCACCGTCGGCATCTCCGACCACGCCCAGGAAGAACTCACCGATGTCGTTTTCGTCGAACTCCCCTCCGTCGGAAAAACCGTCGATCTCGGTGATCCGGTCGCCGTGGTGGAATCCGTCAAGGCCGCCAGCGACATCTACGCGCCGGTTTCCGGGGAGGTCGTGGAGACGAATTTCGATGTCGAGGCCGATCCCTCGCTGGTCAACACCGACCCCTACGGTCGTGGCTGGATTTTCAAGCTCCGGGTGAAGGATCCCGCGCAGGTCGAGGAGTTGCTCGATGCGGAAGGCTATATCGGTCTGATCGGATAAACATCCTAAAGGGTGTCGACGCGCCGTCGACACCGTGTGGACGACGGCATCCATACTCCTTATCCTTCAGATATTCAACACGTAGCGACGGCCTGCGTTGCGAACTTGTTCTGGCGCGGGCGAAATGCCGTGATGACTCCATGAGATGGAGTTGTATGATCGTCGTCCTGCTGCTTGCGCTTTTCGCCTCCGGCCTGGCGATGTGGTTGGCGCATGGAGTGCCGAGCCGGCTGCCGGATTTCGACGAAGCCGAGTACTCATCCTATCGCGCCGATGCTCTTCCGATCCGATGGTCCGGAGATCGGGCGAGGGAATTGCGATCCATCTTCGAAAGAATCTCGCGCGACCGGAATCCGGAGAAATGGGCGGTCCGAGGGAGCTTGAAGCTGTACAAGAATGGCCGTCAGATCGGTGAGGTGGATGTTTTCGCTCCATCCGGAGGGAAAGGGCCGTTCCGGGTCGGAAAGAATTATTTTCTCGGCTACGATCCGACTGAATTCCGGGCATTTTTGAAGAAAAACGCCGACTGACACGCCCGGCCGCTTTTTCCAGAGACAAAGTTGCACCCGCGGCGGTTTTACGGGAGAAGACTGCCAGCCGCATGACCGAATTGTTGATCGAACCCGCCCGCAAAAGCGGATGCCAGGACTTGGAAAAGCTTGGAGAAGTGCTTGATGGCGCGGTGCAGCGGCAGCGTTCGCCCATCGACGACGTGCTCGACGCCGGCGTGGTCGATGAGGAGCCCTACATGCGCGAACTGGCCGGCGAACTGGGCATCGAGTGGCTGGACAGCATCCCGATCCCGGAGGAGCCGCTGCCCCTGCGCGAAGCCTGCGGCCCCCGCGTCGCCCTGCGTCACCGTCTACTGCCCGTCGAAATCACCGGCGAGGAAGGCGCGCGGACGCTCAGGCTCGCCACCTTCGACCCCTTCAATCTCGTCGCGCGCCAGGCCGTCGCCCAGGAAATCGACCTGCCGGTGGAGTGGGTCATGGCTTCCCGTCGCCGCATTCACGAGGCCCTGCGCCGCCTCTACGGCGTGGGCGCGGATACCTTCGAGCAGATTCTCGAAGGCCGCGAGATGGACTTCGACAACCTCGAAACGCACGACGAGGCCAACGTGATCGACGCCGACGAGGATGAGGAGGCAAGCGTCGTCAAATTCGTCAACCAGATCATCCGCGAGGCGCTGGAACAGCGCGCCACCGACATCCACGTCGAGCCCCTCTCCAACAACCTGCGCATCCGCTACCGCATCGACGGCAAGCTGCAGGAAGTCACCGTGCCCGAAAACATCAAGGCGCTGCAAAGTTCGGTGATCGCCCGCCTGAAAATCATGTCGCGCCTCGACATCGCCGAGCGCCGGTTGCCGCAGGACGGCCGCATCAACCTGCAATTCGAGGGCAAGACCATCGACGTCCGCGTGGCCACCGTGCCGACCGTGGAAGGTGAGAGCGTGGCGCTCCGCCTGCTCAACCAGGAGAAGTTCAACCTCGACAAGCTCGGCATGGAGCACCACGTCCGTTCGAAGATCGAGGCGCTGCTCCACATCTCGAATGGCATTATCCTCATCACCGGTCCGACCGGTTCCGGCAAATCGACCAGCCTCTACTCCTTCCTCAGCGAGATCAACCACCCCGACCGCCGCATCGTCACCATCGAGGACCCGGTGGAAAACAAGCTGCCCGGCGTCATGCAGATCGCGGTGAAGTCCGACATCGGCCTGACCTTCGCCGCAGGTCTGCGCTCCATCCTCCGCGCCGACCCGAACGTGGTGATGATCGGGGAAATCCGCGACCTCGAAACCGCGGAAATCGCCATCCGCGCCTCGCTCACCGGCCACTTGGTCTTTTCGACGCTGCACACCAACGACGCGCTGGGTGGCATCTCGCGTCTCATCGATATGGGCGTGGAACCCTTCCTCGTCTCGGCGGCTGTCCGCGCCTTCCTCGCCCAGCGTCTCGTGCGGCGGCTCTGCCCGAATTGCAAGGTGCCGCGGGAGCTGACCGACGCCGAGCGACGCGAGCTGGGCATCCCGATGCACCTCGAAGGCCAGGCATACAAGGCGAAGGGTTGCGACCGCTGCCGCGGCAGCGGCTTCTCCGGCCGCCTCGCCATTTATGAGGTCGTGGTGCTCGGCCAGCAGATGCAGGACCTGGTCGCCCACGGGGCGAACGCGCCGGAAATCCGCGCCCAGGCTTTCAAGGAGGGCTTCACCCCGATGCGCGGCTATGGCTGGATCAAGGTGTTGCAGGGCCAAACCACCATTGAGGAGGTGATTTCCGTGACATCAACCGATCTGGCGGTGGAGTGAGCGATCAACCCGGTTGTGACCATGAAAAAGGCACCCATTCTGACATTCGTTCTTTCGCTACTCCATTGCTTCGTCGTTTTTGCCGACGAGGAGCCGAAAATCCTGCCGCCGATCGACAAAAACGCGAAACATCCCCCGAGAGTCGATTTGAAGCTCCTCTCCGAAGATCCCACTTACGGATACTCCGACAAGAATCCGATCAAAGTTGGAAGCAAGGATGAATCCGGAGGACCTGCCGCCGAGCGGGAGTATTTGAGCGGATTGCTGGATTCCAAAGGGAAACCCGTTGAATTCAAGCGGCTGTTCAGCGGAGGCAACAGCCCCGATGGAAAACCTTTGGATTGTTACGAAGTCACCTTGAGCGACGGCACCAAGGTCCACCTCTGGATCAACATGTATTATCCGAAGAACAAGCCCGAACGTCAGCCGGCTCCGGTTGGTTTCTATAAAAAGAAGCGCTGACGAGATTTGGAGGTTCCCCGTCTTCTTGCGATTTTTTCACCGTGCCCGTCTTCGCCTACAAAGCCCTCACCTCCACCGGCGCCGTCCAGACCGGCGAGGTGGATGCCGCCGACCGCCCGGAAGCCCTGCGCGCGCTCGACCGCCGCGGGCTCCAGCCGGTGAGCCTCAAGGAAAGCGCCCATGCCAAGGTGCCCTCCGCCGCGGCGAAGAAGACCGCCAAAGCGAGAACCGAAGCGCCGTCCCCGAAAGCCGCCGCCCCGGCGAAGGACGAGGAAAAAATCCCCGAAGGCCCGCTGAAGATGAAGCGCGGCGAGGTGATCATGTTCACCGAGGAACTCTCCGACATGCTCGCCGCCGGCCTGCAACTGGAGCCGGCGCTCAAGTCGATGGAGGCCCGCCAGGAACTCGGCAGCCTGAAGTCCGTCTCCGTCCGCATCCGCCAGTTTGTGCGCGACGGGATGAACTTCTCCACCGCGCTCAAGAAGGTGAGCCCCAGTTTCGGTCCTCTATACTGTTCGCTCGCCGCGGCGGGCGAGGCATCGGGCGCGCTCGATACCATCCTCAAGCGCCAGGCGCATTATCTCAAGACGCTCGCCGAGCTGCAAAGCCGCCTGATTCTGGCGATGATCTACCCGGCTTTCCTGGTCGTCGCCGGCCTTGGCGTGTCGATCATTTTCGTCACCACGCTCATTCCGCAGCTCACCCAGCTCATCGAGAGCACGCCGGGCGGCCGCCTGCCGCTGCCGATCGAGTGGATGGTCATCGCCACGGATTTCCTGAAAAAATACTGGTACGCCATCCTGATCCTCTTTGTCGCCGCCGCTCTTTTCTTCAAGGCATGGAAGGACAATCCCGAAAACCGTCCGACCTGGGACCGCACCAAGTTACGGATGCCCCTGATGGGGCCGGTGGTGGCCAGCCGCTTCTACGTCCAGTTCCTCGAAACGATGGCCAATCTCGTCGGCAACGGCCTGACGCTGCTGCGCGCGCTGGAGCTTTCCCGTGACGCCACGCAGAATCTCGCCCTGCGCGCCGAGCTGGACGGGATCATCGGGCAGGTCGGCGACGGACGTTCTTTTTCCAAGGCGCTCGTCCGCAGCGGCGCATTCCCCTCGCTGCTCATCGACATGGTTTCGGTGGGCGAGCAGACCGGCAGGCTCGACCAGGCCTTGCGCCGTGCCGCTGAGCGTTACGACAAGGAACTCGACAAGAGTCTGTCGCGCATCATGGCACTCATCATGCCGACCATCCTCATCATCATGGCGGGCCTGATCGGCACGATGGCCTACCTGATGGTCACCGCGATCTTCCAGACGATCTCGAACCTGGGGGCGTGAGGGGAGGGAAGCTCCGAATCTCAAACTTCAAGTTCCAAGGAACCAGATGGCTGCGCCGCGTTACCGCTCCAGCCGGTAGCCGCTGCCGCGGACGGTGAGGAGGTGGCGCGGTTTGGCGGGGTCGGGCTCCAGTTTCGCGCGCAGGCCGGCGATGAAGTTGTCCACCGTGCGGGTGCTCGGGTAGGCGTGGTAGCCCCATACGACGTCGAGGAATTTTTCCCGGGTGACCGTTTCGCCCGGGTGTGCCGCGAGCAGGCGCAGCATGCCGGCTTCCTTTTCGGAAAGCGGCAGCGCGGCGCCGGCGCGGGTGATCGTCCGCTTCGGGAAATCCACGGTGGCGGCGCCGATGACGAGGGTGTCGCCGATGGCGGCTTCGCGCTCGGCGCGGCGCAGCAGGGCGCGGACGCGGGCGAGCAGTTCGCGCAGGCTGAAGGGCTTGACGAGGTAGTCGTCCGCGCCGCTGTCGAGGCCCGCCACCCGGTCGTCGATCTGCCCCTTGGCCGTGAGCATCAGCACGGGCAGGTCGCGGCCGCGCTTGCGGAGTTCGCGGCAGAGGGCGAAGCCGTCGAGGCCGGGCATCATCACGTCGAGCAGCAGCAGGTCGAAGGGCTCGGTGCAGGCGAGTTCCAGGCCGGCGGGGCCGTCGGCGGCGGAGAGGACGCGGTAGCCTTCCGCCCGCAGGGTTTCGACCAGGGCGGTGCGCATGGGGGCTTCGTCTTCGATGACCAGCAGTCTCATGGGGAAAGGGGCAGGCGCAGGGTGAAGGCGCTGCCGCGGCCCGCTTCGCTGTCGAGCAGCACCGCGCCGCGGTGGGCTTCGGTGATGGATTTGACGAGACTGAGGCCGATGCCCGCGCCCTGGGTTTCGCGCCGCAGTTCGTCGCCGGGTCGGTAGAAGCGTTCGAAGATGCGGACGTGTTCCCCGTGCGGGATGCCGGGACCTTCGTCTCGGACGGTGAGGGACCAGGTGCGGTGCGCTTCGTCGAGGGCCAGCGCGATGTGGACGGTGGAGCCGGGGGGCGGGAATTTGATGGCGTTGTCGAGCAGGTTGACCAGCGCCTGCTGGATGGCCCCGGCATCGACGGTGGCTTCGACAGGGGCGAGGTCGGTGGAGAAGGAGATGTTCTTCTCGGCGGCGAGCGGTTCCATGACGCGCAGGGTGTCGGCGACGAGCGGGGCGAGGTCGCAGGGCTCCATGCGCCATTCGCGGGTGCCGCGCTCGATGCGGGCGTGGTCGAGGACATTGGCGACGAGGGTGGAAAGCCGCGCGCCTTCGCGGGCGATGAGGCGGTGGAATTTTTTGGCGGTGGGTGGATCGACCTTTTCGGCTTCCAGCGCATCGGCCATCAGGCGGATGGAGGCGACGGGGGCGCGGAGTTCGTGGGAGACGCTGGCGACGAACTGGCTTTTCATTTCGTGAAGCTGGCGCTCGCGGCGGAGGGTGCGGTGGATGGCGAGCAGGGCGAGGCCGGCGACGAGGACGGCGGAAGCGAGGAGGGCGAGGGTCCAGCGCTGCTGGCGGCGGATGGGCGCTTCGATGAGGTCGGGGATGAGGGAGATATGGAGGGACAGGCCGTGCCCGGGGCGGATCGGAGCGCTGGCAACGCTTCCCGGCGGGGCGGGGGCGGCGTCGAAGGCGAGGTGGGCGCGGGTCCAGAGGGGGATGTGTCCTTCCCCGGCGAAGCCGGAGAGATCGGTGGCGGGGAATTCCAGGTAGTCGAGGGTGTCGCCGTTGTGGCGCAGGTAGACGGGGAGGCCGTTCTGCTCGATCCATCGGTCGTTCTCCGGGTTCAGGCGGTGGGTGCGGGCGAGGCGGCGGATGGCTTCCTCCTTTTTCCAGCGGTCGATGAGGGCGGGGCGATCATCGACGGGGAGTTCTTCGAGAGCGCGGGAGGTGAGGATGGAGGGGGCGTCCCAAGTCACGAGATCGGCGAGAACGGCGGGATTTTGAGGCGCCGAAGGGTCGAGGCGGTGGATGGCGAAGGCGGCGAGCGTGCGACGGGGGAGGCCGGCGGGCGAGAGGCCGGCTGCGGGGTCGTCGCGGAGGCGGGCAAGCGCTTCGAGATCGGAGCCGGCGAGAATTTCGTCCTTGGGCGAAGGGGTTCCGGGAAGGGGCGGGTCCGGGTAGGACGTGATGGTGCTCATGGAGGCTTCGAAGCCGAGCCGCAGCCATTCGGCGGTGCCGGGGGCGATGCGTTCGGCTTCGGCGCGCGCTTCGGCCCGGGCGACCCGCAACTGAGCCCGCGTGCCGAGGGCGGCCAGCACCGCGAGGAGCAGCAGCGGCAGCAGGACGGCGAGGGTGAGCCAGCGGAGGGATGGGGCGGGCATGGGTCAGCGGATGGGCTGGCTTCCCTGGGGTGGAAGAACGATCGGACGGCGAGGCTGGGTGGAGGCTGGCGGCGGGGGAGATTTTGACTGAGGGCGCAATACGAGGGTAAGCCGGTCGCCGTCGCGGAGGAAAACCCGGGAGAGGCTGAACGTCTTATCGGTTTCGTTGCCATCACGGGAAATTTTCACGTCCCGGGTGATGGTGGCTGCCATGGCGGTGAGTGTGGAGCTGCCCGATTCCGGATGGACGGGGACGAGACCCGCCGTCGTCTCCACGAAGCGGGGCGGATGGTAGGAGATTTCCTGCAGCGAGGTTTTTCCATCAGCGGTTGTTACCTGCACGCGGCAGTTCAGGGCCTTGGCAAAGAAGATGGCTTCCTTGCCGGACAGGCCGCGCCATGGTTCGTCCGGATTTTCGGGAGAAAAAGGAAGCTCCACGATGTCGCCGCCTTGAAGCGGGATGTCGGCGGCGCGGGCTTCCTCGGCGGTGGTGGCATCGGAGGAGGCGGCGATGATGGCGGCGAGGTCCACGGGAATCGAGGTCTCCGAGCCGTCGTCCTGCAGGCGGCGGATGCGGAGGCGTGAGAAATCGGGACGGTGGGGGAAGGAGATCGAGGTGATTTTCCAGCCAAGGAGCCACGGCGGGAGAGCGGCGGGATTGGCGGGGGCTTCCATCAACCCGGGAACGTGGAAGGTTTCGGCGAGGAGCTGGATGAGGGTCGGAACGCTCAGGGCGGACAGTCTTCCTACCCCGGGCCCGCTGTTGTCCCATTCCCCGAACCGGCGGGAATAGGGATGGCCGGGGATGACGATGCCGATTTGCCTGAGCCGCTCCCGCCGCGCCGTATCGGGGGAGATGTTTCTCGTTTCGAATGGCAGGATAAGACGGTCTCCCTGTTCCAGAGGGAAGTCCTGTCCCTCCGCCTTCAAGGGCAGGCGGATGTCCGGCCAGCCCTTCCGCCGGACGATGAGTTCGCTCAGGCTTCGATGAGGTTCGTCGATTCTCGGCTGCCAGAGCAGATTCGCCAGTTCGCGGGCGCCGAGCAGCGGAGCTTCGTTGCCGGAGGGATCGAAGACGAGCCGGTCGCCGCGGAGCGTGATTTCGCGTTCCTTGCCGTCGATTCCGACGGTGACGGGGAAGGAGATGCGTTTGCGGAGGGGCCAGACGATTTCGGTCGGGAGTTTCCCGTGGGAATAGCTGATGGAATCCGCTCTTTCGATGGAATCCGCTCTTTCCCCCAGCGCTTCCCAATCGAAGGCGAGTTCGATCACATCGCCCCACTTGAGGTCGGGAAGCGGGCCGGGATCGTCGATTTTGACGCCTGCTTTTTCCACACCGCCGTCCGCGCTCTTCCGCCAAAGGGTGATCCGGTCCGGCCAATAAGATTTGCCGGAACGAGAAGCGCGGGGCCATTCTCCGGGGTAGTCGAGGAGCAGTCTTTCGAGGGAAGGAGGAGGCTCATCGGCTTTCCGGGCGGTGAGATCGAGAGGGAGAAGATGACCGGTTTCCGGAAACACGGCCGTGATGGCCGGCTTTTCCAGCAGGCGGGGAAGCAGGAAGTGCCGAAAGAGAAGCGGGAGGTTCTCCGGGGCGGAGTTTGCGAACCGATTTTCGATCCATGTTTCATCCGCTTTCGCGCCCTTTTCGAGCAGCAGCGAGACGATGGGAGCCATGCCGTCTGCGTGCGTGGTGGAAGCGACGTAGAGAGGGGAGAATTCCGGCTTGCACGGAGGGTTCGGGTCGGCCCCGGCTTCCAGGAGGATGCGGACCAGTTCCTCGCCCCTTCCAATGGCGAGGGAAAGGAGCGGCTCGGACGATTCCGTTTTGAGATTGGGGTCTGCTCCATGCTCAAGGAGCAGGCGGGCGATTTCGGGAGATGCGGAAAGAATCAGGGGAAATTTTTTGCCGGAGGAGCTGGAAGTGGTAGAGACGTTCGGGTCGGCTCCGTATTTCAGAAGCAGACGGGTCCGCGCCACGTCGTTATCCTGAACCGCCTTGATGAAGGCGGTGTGGTCGGCGATTTTTCCCCCTCTGTCCGCCAGCAGTGCGGCGCAGTCTTCCGCACCGTTGGCCAGGGCGATGTCCAGGGGAGTCGCTTTGCCGGTCGCGCCGGAGATCAAATTACCATCCTTGATGCGACTGGAAGCGGCGTTCGGGTCCGCGCCAAGGTCGAGGAGGCGGCGGGCCAGGGCCGCGTCTTTGTGCTCGGCGGCAATGTGCAGGGCGGTGAAGCCGGTGGGATCGGCTTTGGCATTCACGTCGGGTTTGGCGGCGAGGAGAAGGTCCACGAGGTTTTCGTACCTTCTGACGATGGCTTCCATCAGGGGGGAGCCGATAGGGCCGCTTCGGAAGAACGATGAGAGCACGCATTCTTTCGGGGTGGAGTTGATGTCCGCACCGGCGTCGAGGAGCGCCTGGGCGATATGGCGGTGGCCTTTTACGATGGCGATCCAGAGGGGAGACCGGCCGTCGTGATCGCTCGGGTCAAAACCTTTCTCCAAAAGCAGCGAGACGGCCCCGATCGATCCATGGTCCGCGGCTGAGCAGAGAAGGAGGTAGGAATCTTTGGGGCGAGGAACGGATTCGAGCAGGAAGGCCAGGACGTTCAGGTGATTTCTGGCGATCGCGTCATCGAAATTTTTCCACTCGTCGAGACGATCGGGACTGGTTTCGGCAAGTTGCCGGAGGCGCCGGAGTTCTTCCGCCTCCCTGTCAACGGGCGCCTCGCCCGGTGCGGGGATGTCCTCCACGCCCAGCGCGGCGAGGTTCTCGCGGGCGAGTCTGGTTTCGGCCTCGGCTTCGGGGTAGCGGGCGAGGAGCTGGCGGTAGGCCTGGATGGCTTCGTCCTTGCGGTCCTGCTTGCGGTGGACTTCGGCGAGGCGGAAGAGGGCGCTGGCGGCGAGGGTGCGATCCTGTTCGTGGCGGTCGAGGAGTTCGCGGTACTGGCGGGCGGCGGCTTCGGGGTCGCGGGCGACCTCCTCGGTGTAGAGGGCGTCGCGCAGGAGTTCGCGCAGGGAGGGTTCTTCGGCCCGGACGAGGTTGGAGAGGAGGAGAAGAGCGATGAGGATTCCTTTCATGGGGCCGAGGATGGCGGTTTCCGGCTCATGGTTTGTCATGGAATGGTCATGAGTGCAATGCGCCGTGGACTGCCGCAGTCCACGGCGCTTCTTGATTTGTGCGGCGGCGGCGCTATGGATGGAGGTCCGTGATGAAAGCCCTCGTTCCCGCGATTGCCGCCGGTTTGCTTTTTTCGCCGGGGGTATCGGCTTTGCCGAACTCGATCCTCGGTCCGGTTTTCGGCGCGGAGAGTCCGCTGAACGGGGTCGATCTGACCCGCGAGCTGACTTCGCCGGAGTTGTGGGAGGGGACGGCGGAACTCCCCGGCAAGTGGAGGGAGGAAGGGGAGGTGGGCACGGCCACGGTGTCGCATCTGCTGGCGCGGCCGAAGTTGTTCGGGCGGGAGGTGCTGCTGCTGCGGGCGATCCGGCGGGCGGGCGCGCTGGAGTCGCTCGATGTCACCTTTGTCGATGCGGGGTCGTTCTTCGGTTATTTCGACGAGGAATTGCCGGAGGGCATGAACCGTCGGCAGATGCGCGGGGAGATGCAGGCGCGGCTGGCCGCGAAGCAGGCGGAGTTTTCCGGGCTCTATCAGGAGACCCATGAGGCGCTGCGGAACGGCATTGCAGGCGCTTTCGGCGGCGGGGCGGAGACGGTGAAGGTCGGCCGCACCCGCGGCTTGCGCGCCGAGCCGGAGATGTGGCGGAAGGGCGGTCTGGCCGTCCGGATGCTCACCGGGCCGGACCGGTTGATCCGCGTGAGCCTGGGGAAGGCGGAGGCGATGGGGGACGACTGGTTCGATCCGTCGTATGCGAAGGAGACGCCGCGGGATCGCCTGGTGAGGCTGGCCGCGGGGGTGCAGCGCGAAGAGGATGGGACGGTGCATCTGCCCGGCGTGCGGCCGATCCCGCAGGGTTACCGGCCGTACTGCGGGTTGAACACGCTGGCGATGGCCGCCCGGCATTTCGGGATGCACCTCGATGAGGACTGGCTGGCCTGCGCGGGCGGCTTCCGCAATACGGGCAGCGCGGACGGTTCGAATATGGTGAAGCTCTATCATTCCCTCGCCGCCGAGGCGGGGCTGGGGATGGACCGGGCGAACCGCTTTGATGTGGGCAACGCACGCCGGGCGTTGGACAAGGGTTTACCGGTGATCGTGTGGCGGCGTTTTTCGCATGAGAGGAACCAGCTTCACAGCCGTTTCATGCGGGACTTCGCGCGGAATCCCGCGGCGACTTTGCCCGATCCGGCATTAAAAGAGGAAAAGGCGTCGTGGCCCGGGGCCGCTGCGCCGCTGCACGCGTCGGTGCTGGTGGGGTATCACGCCGGGCGGCGGGAGTTTCTCTTCCTGGAAAGCTGGACCGGCCGCGACACGCCGCGACGGATGCGGGAGGAGGAGATGGCGGCGACGGCGTATCTGACGTTCGTTTTCAAGCCGTGAGGCCGAATGGGAAATTCATCGGGAGAGCTATAGCCGCAGCACTCATGAAGTATAGTACGCGAAGGGCTCTGATTGTCACGGCAGCAGCGATCGTGCTCGTCGCCGGATCGGTCTTATTGTGGGCATTCTCAAAAGAAGAGGTCCGCCGTTACAAATCGCCCGACGGACGATACGATTGTGTGATTACCCGATATCGCTACGAATCACTTATGCCAAGACTCCCTGGGCAAGGTTCGAACTACAGTTGCTTCCTTTCCATCTACGACTCAGGGGAACACTGCGGAACGATTCCCATTCCGATTGCGTGGATGGTGAACGATCTGAGGTGGGAAGAATCAGGAGCGTCACTGATCGCCGCTGGTGAGTGGGATTTCAAGAATCGGACATGCTATTATTGGTCAGAGGGCCAGAGGCTCCGTATCTCAGGCTTATGAACCAGGCGAAGGTCCGCGACCTTCGCCCCGCATGAAGAGTCCCGTCGGGACGGAGAACTGCCGTCGGTTTGCCTGTGTGCCGCTCCATTCTCAAACCACCTCGACCAGCAGCGCCGTGGTATTGTCGCGGCCGGATTCGGCGACGGCGGCGAGGACCATCGGCTCCACGGACAATTTCTGCCGCGCCATTTCGTCGATCCGCCGGTCCCACAGGCCGTCCACCAGACCGTCGGAACAGATCAGGAAGCGGTCTCCCGGCTGGCAGGCGACGCGGCCGATGTGGGGATCGATCTTCTGGTTCCCGCCGCCGAGCGATTGGGAAAGGGAACTGCGACCGGGGTGCGCACGCGCTTCGCGCTCGTTGATTTTCCCGGTGCGGCGCAGCCAGCCGACGTGCGAGTGGTCATGGGTGACCTGCACCATGGGACCGTCTTTCGGGAGATAGTAGATCCGGCTGTCGCCGATGTGGCCGAAACACATCCAGCCCGGGCGGAACCAGCAGAGGCTGAGCGTGGCGCCCATGCCCGCGACCTCCGCGTAATAGCGGCCCATGTCGCAGATCGCGCCGTGGATGCGCTCGAAAAGCTCGCGCAGGATGTCGGAGAAGCCCGAATCGAAGTGCTGCGCCTCCATGCCGAAGGCCGGTGGCAGCAGGCGGGTGATTTTTTCCACGGCGATCTTGCTGGCCACCTCGCCGGAGTTGGCGCCGCCCATGCCGTCGCTGACCGCGAAGACGAAGTCGCCCTCGTCCAGCGTGCCCCCGCCGGTTTTGCCGAGGTAGCGGATTTCCCGGGCGTCGAAGGTGAGGGCGAGAAAGGCATCCTCGTTGTTTTTGCGGAAACGGCCGACGTGGGTCATGCCGGACCATTCGAGCCGGGCGGGGGTGGAGATTTCGGCGGGGCCGGACATGGGTTTGGTCCGGCGCAGACTGGCGGCCGGATGGCGGGCGGGCAAAAGAAAAATCCGGGATCGTCTTGCAGCTTGGCCCGCCAACTGCTTTCTCGTGGGCCGGTGCTGGCATTTGCCCGCACTGGGGGCTTGCACGTCCCCGTAACCATCCGCACGAATCCCCGCGATCCGAACCACAACCTGAGAAATACGATGCCCAAGTACAAATTGGAGTATATCTGGCTCGACGGCTACACGCCCGTCCCGAACCTGCGCAGCAAGACCCAACTGAAGGATTTCGACGCCTTCCCGACCCTCGAGCAGCTTCCCCTCTGGGGCTTCGACGGTTCCTCGACCCAGCAGGCCGAGGGCCGCAGCTCGGATTGCGTGCTCAAGCCCGTCGCCGTTTATCCCGACGCGTCCCGCAACAACGGCGCGCTGGTGATGTGCGAAGTCATGATGCCCGACGGCACCACCCCGCACCCTTCCAACACCCGCGCCACCATCCTCGACGACGAGGGCACCTGGTTCGGCTTCGAGCAGGAATACTTCCTGTGGGAAAACGGCTCTCCGCTCGGCTTCCCGAAGGATGGATACCCCGCCCCTCAGGGCGAGTACTATTGCGGCGTGGGCTACAAGAACGTGGGCGACGTGGCCCGCCAGATCGTCGAGGAGCATCTCGAACTCTGTCTTGAAGCCGGCATCAATCACGAAGGCATCAATGCCGAGGTGGCCAAGGGCCAGTGGGAATTCCAGATTTTCGGCAAGGGTTCGAAGACGGCCGCCGACCAGATGTGGATCGCGCGCTACCTGATGATGCGCCTCACCGAGAAATACGGCATCGACATCGAGTGGCACTGCAAGCCCTTGGGCGACACCGACTGGAACGGCTCGGGCATGCACTCCAACTTCTCGACCAAGTACATGCGCGAAGTCGGCGGCAAGGAATATTTCGAAGCGCTCATGGCGCAATTCGAAAAGAACCTCATGGATCACATCAAGGTCTATGGCCCGGACAACGACAAGCGGCTCACCGGCAAGCACGAGACCGCGCCGTGGAACAAATTCTCCTATGGCGTTGCCGATCGTGGCGCTTCGATCCGCGTCCCGCATTCCTTCGCGAACAATGGCTACAAGGGCTACCTCGAAGATCGCCGT
>JBBCJF010000002.1:0-346664 GCA_037190465.1 Haloferula sp.
CCCGTTCGCCCGAGCCGTTGTCATCCCACACCGCCGCCACACGCCTCACGTAGTCAGGGCTGGGATTCGAACTGGTGAACCGCTGGATCAGCAGCCGGCTCAAAAACGGTCCGATGTTCGGATGCTCGCACAGCGCGTCCAAGGTATCGGACACATCCCGCTCGCCCGTCTGGCCCGCCGGAATCACCACACCCCCCACGATATGCTTCTCCCCCGGCTCGTGCTCCTCGTCCCACATCTTCATCGGATGGACATGATGAGGGCCGGGAACACCCGCGAAAAAGTTCCAGGCGTTCGGGCCTCCGAAACCGAAGCCGGTGAACACCTTCGCCATCTCCATGATCGTGGCGTTGTCGTAGGTCGGGATCGGTTCGCCCGATTCATCGAGCTTGCGGGTCCCGTCGGGATTGAGCTCCCACAGCCCGATGGTGAAGAGCTGCATGATCTCCCGGGCGAAATTCTCGTCGGGGAAACGGCCGATCGAAGGATCTGACTTGCGGTTCTGCAGATGGGAAAGATAAAACCCCATCTGGGTGCTATAGGTTACCTCTTCCAGGAGTTCCCGATAGCTGCCGAGCGAGTGGCCCAGCAACATATCGTAATAATCGGCCTGCGTGAGTGGATTGCCGCGGATCAAATCATTACCTTCACATGATATGACCAGGATCTGGCTCAGAGCATACCCCATGCGCTGCCGGAGCTGGTCCGGTCCGGTCATCACCGCTTTCCACCACCCCTTGGTCCAATATAGGCTGTTCCAGGTCTGCCCGTTCGAAGTCATCGCCTGGTAGGTTGTGGTCTTCGCGGTGGGGTCGAGTTGCCCGTCGAGCCAGCCGCCGATTCCCACCGACACCACATGGTCGATCAAAGCGGTATCCGCGCCGAACGAAGCCTGGGCCAGAAAACGCGACGCCTCCGCCCTGCTCACCGTCCTGCGGGAAACCTCGATACCTCCGGCCAACTCCAGTGTTCCGTCGCCTTCAAGCATCCGGAACGCGGCGGCATAGTCATGCCGCCCGGCCTGCCCGGAACTGAAAACGGACTCATCGCTGAAGCCGAGCATTGCCTCCTCCCATGCGCTCAAGCCGTCGCCGTCGTCATCACGATCACGCACCCGCAGGCGGAAAATGCCGGCGGGACCAGGACTGGCGAAATGCACCTCCCGAACGCCGTTCGTCTCCGAAGACAACTCCGCGGACACTGCCCATGTGCCGCTTTGCGAATCGAGGCGTTCGATCGCATACATCTTCCCCGCGACGCCCTGCCACCGGAAGAAAACGCGGCCATCCTCCGGATCGCGCCCGAACTCCTCCACCCGCGGATAACTCCCGGGATCCAGCGGATCGGTCCCGGCCACCGCCTCTTGAGCGTTCGTGAAACCGTCTCCGTCCGAGTCGTCCCCAGGTGCCAGTCCCGGATACATCTGTTGCCACAAATCGGAAATCCCGTCCCCGTTCGCATCCAGGGCCGCTTGACAGGGCGGGGTGCAGGCGAACCCCAGCATGGCAATGATGAAAAACTTCCGCATCGGCACTCTCGTCCGCCTCGGGCTTTCCCGGAATTATCCCCAAATCCTCCGGCTGGCAATCCCGGGATGACTCTTGCCGCCCTCCCCCCGCCGCCGCTACACCTGCGCGGGCGCACCGCCCCCATCCATGAGAATCCTCCACCTCCTCAGCGGCCGATGCAGCCTGGAAAGCCCGAATGGGGTGGACAAAACCGTTTACTTCCTCACCCGGACCCAGGCCGAAGCCGGCGAAACCCTCGCCGTCTTCGGTCTGAGCGATAAGCCCGTGAAGGAAATCCCCGGTGTGGAAGTGCGCAACTTTTCGCCCTCTCCGAATCCATTCGCGATCACACCCGCCCTGCGCGACGCCGTGACCCGCTGGCGGCCCGACTTCATTCACCTCCACTCCGCCTACCAGATCCCCAACCTGCCGATCTCCCGCCTGGCCCGCTCCCTGCGCGTGCCCTACGCCGTCACCGCCCACGGCAATCTCTCCCCCGGCCTCCTCCGCCGCAAACCGCTCCTCAAGCTCCCCTACAAACTCCTTTTCGAACGCCCCTTCTTCAATCGCGCCGCCTTCGTCCACGCCATCGCTGACATGGACGACATCCGCGCCTACGGCGTCCGCCGCCCCATCGTCGTCGCCGCCAATGGCTTCGACCTCTGTGACCTGCCGCAACCGCTCGACCCCCGCCTCGCCCTGGAGCGCTTCCCCCGCCTCGCCGGAAAAGAAATGGTTCTCTACCTCGGCCGCCTCGACACCCGGCAGAAAGGGCTCGACCTCCTGCTCGAAGCCTTCGCTCAAGCGGCCGCAGACCGGAAAAATCTCCACCTCGCCCTTGCCGGCCCCGATTGGAAGGGTTCTCTCCCCCGCCTCCAAGCACAGGCCGAAAGCTTCGGCCTCGCCGATGCCGTCACCTTCTGCGGCCCCGTCACCGGACCCGATAAATACCATCTGATGAGCGCCGCCCGCTTCTTCGTCCACCCCTCCCGCTGGGAAGCAGGCATCCCCTTCTCCGTCCTCGAAGCCCTGGCCACCGGCACTCCCTGCCTGCTCTCTCCCCAGGCCGACCCCTCCCGCCTCACGGAGAATCACCACGCGGGTATCGTCGCCGCTTCGGAGCCCGCCGAACTCGCAGCCGCCATCGGACGACTCGCCGATCTCCCTCCGGCCTCCCTTGCCGCCATGTCGGAAAACGCCCGCGCCCTTATCCAAAAAGAATTCCCCTGGCAAAAGACCGCCGAAACGCTCATCGCCGCCTACCGGCAATTCGCCCAGCCGGCCTGACCATCAACATTCCGTGAAACTCGTCGTCTTCGCCCATGTGCCGCCACCCCATCACGGGCAGAGCGCCATGGTGCGCCTCATGCTCGACGGCCTGCGGAGCGGCAAATACGGCGATTTCGAAATCCGCCACATCGACGCCCGCTTCTCCGACACCATCGGAGAAATCGGCGGACGCGGCATCGGCAAAGTCCTGCGCGCCCTTCGCTTCGCCTCCCAGGCCATCCGCGCCCGCCTCCTTCACGGGGCGGACACCTTCTACTACATCCCCGCCCCGCCGAAGACCGCCGCCATGATCCGCGACTGGATCGTGCTCGCCCTGTGTAGGCCCTTCTTCCGCAAAACCATCTTCCACTGGCACGCCGTCGGCCTCGGCGAATGGACCTCGCAGGCACAAAAAAACGGCGGCCTGCAAGACAGGCTCGCCGCGTTTCTCAACCGCTTGCTCCTCGGGCGGCATCACCGCTCCATCGTCCTCACCGAATGGGCCCGCGCCGATGTCGCACCCTTCTCCCCGCACTTCGTCTCCGTCGTCGGAAACGGCATCGCCGACCCTTGCCCCGATTTCTCATCCGCCCTGCTCCATACCCGCCTTCAACGCGCCGCCGCCCTCCGCCGTGCTCTCGACACAGGCCTCCCCGAGCCCCCCTTCCGCATCTGCTTCCTCGGCCACTGCACCGACGAAAAGGGGCTCTTCGACGCCATGGAAGCCACCGCCCTCGCCGCCGCCGCACTCCAACAACGCGGCCTCTCCCTCCGCCCTGTCCTCCGCATCGCCGGCGAATTCCCCACCCAAAACGACCGCCAACGCTTCGACGACCTGCGAGCCTCCCTCCGTCGGCGCCATGACCTGCCCGACGACTGGGTGGAACACGCCGGCTTCGTCGGCGGGGACGAGAAACGCCGCTTCCTCGAAAACGCCGACTGCCTCTGCTTCCCCACCCGCTACCCCGCCGAAAGCTTCGGCCTCGTCGCCGTGGAAGCGCTCGCCTTCGGCATCCCTCCCATCACCTCCGACTGGCGCATGCTTCCCGAACTCATGGCCCGCGCCTGCCTCCCCGTCGCCCGCGCCGGCGACCCCGCCTCTCTCGCCGAAGCCCTCCTCGCCGCCATCGGCCGCGACGACCCGGAACGCCTGCGGGCCATCTTCCTCGAACACTTCACCCGGGACGCTCACCTCCGCAGCCTCGCCTCCGCTCTGCACCCCTGACTTTTCACCCCTCCGGGACGCCCTCCTCTTCGAGAAACCACCGCGCCGTCCGCCGCACCGCCTCCCCGAAATTCGCCACCACTTCGACCAACCTCTCCCGGTCCCCTATAGTATATCGCCCCCGGCATGGGACACTCTCTCCGGCAGAGACGACGACTCCCGTTTGTCGAAACCCAGCACCTCATGCCCGCCGCGACCGGTTCCCTGACCACTCGGCCTCCGATGAGTCCGGCGCTCCCTGCCACCAGCACCTTCACGCCGACTCCTTGGCCTCCGCCATCACCCGGCGGTAGTAACCTTCGATCTCCTCCCTCATGCGGCTCCACTGGAACCGCTTCGCCCGCTCCCGCGCCGCTGCGCTGAAATCCTCTCCCGCCCGCTTCCGCGCGGCCAGCTCCACGATCGCCTCCGCAAGCGCCGCCACCGTTCCGGCCCGGTCGCCCGGCTCCACCTTGAAGCCGCAACCCTCGTCCACGATCATTCCGGGCCCTCCCCAATCCAGGCAAATCACAGGCACCCCGAGAGCCAGCGCCTCCAGACAAGCCTGCCCGAACGCCTCATGCAGCGCCGGATGCAGCAAGGCGTCCGAATCCACCATCCGCTGGAAAACCTCCTCCAAATCCGGCAAGCGACCGGCGAACTCCACCACATCCTCCATCCCCGACCGCCGCACATGGCGCTTCAGCGCCTCCAGCTCCGGACCCTCCTGCAGGATCGTGAGACATACGTCCAACCCCTTCGCCCTGGCCAGCGAAACGGCCTCCACCGCCATATCGACCGCCTTCCAGTGCACCAGCCGGCTGGCCGTGATCAGGCGGATCGTCTCCGCATGCCGCTTCCGCCGCTCCGGATGCTCGCGCACGAAACGTTCCACCGCATCTCCCCCGGTCGCCGACTGCGGCATCATCGAGAGCCGTCGCACCCCGAGCCGTTCCAGCGCCTCGCGCGTCGCGGGGGTTGCCGCCAGCGTCCAGGCCGTGGCCTGATACCAATGGCGGAAGACCCCGACCTTCCCGACCTTGCTTCTCGCAACACGGCGGAGGAACTCCTCCCAGCGGCCGGCCAATCGGAATTCCCCGGCCAGCCCCGCCGGCGTCTCCTCCCCTCCTCCCACCGGACCGAAAACCAGCGGCACGCCGAGATCGGAGAGAGGGCTGGGCACCAGATACGTCCCGAAAGTCACATGATGGATCACATCGAAACTCCGCTCCGCGAGCAAAGCGCGGGCTCGTTTCCGCGCCAGCCATTGCCACCATAAATAAAAAGGAGGAATGCCCCGGTTGCCGCGCCTCCAGAAACTCAGCGCACGCGGCGGATCGAGATAAACCCAGCGCACCCGGCCGGTCCACTCCTCGCCGCTGCCTTCGATCGCCTGCCGGTTGATCTCCCGGGTCAGCACCCACAACTCATGGCGCTGCGAAAGCTCCCGCACCAAATTCCACGCCACATTCGCCTCCGCTCCCCGCACCGGGCTGCACGCATAAGCCGAAACCAGCACCCGCAAGCCCGCCCGGACTTCATCCCCGGCATCGATCCGGCCAGCCACGGTAGATGGAGAATGGTGGATGGCACTTGGCGGACCGGGACTCTCCTCTCCGCCGGTTTCCTCCCTGGTTTCCCGTTTTTCATATCCCGCCTTCCGTCTTCCGCCTTCCGCGCTCGTCTCCCGGCACGCCCGGATCACCTCCTCCATCACACGCCGGACCACCTCCTCCAGCGGCCTCCCCGCATCGACCACCGCCGCCCGGTCACCCATCGACCCGGCCAGCCTGTGGTACTCCGCAAGCTGCCGTTCCAGTTCCTCGTAGGCGACCTCCTGCTTCCGGGCTCGGATCGTCGGCGCATCAGCCAACAGGAAAATCACCCGGTCCGGCTTCGGGAATAGCCGGAACGCCCGCTTCGCCCACGACAATGGCGCCCCATACCGGTAACGACGCTGATCCACCAGCAGGTCCGCGAAATAACGATCCGACATCAGGATCGAGTCCTTCGCCCGCAGATGCCTCAAGCGCCCGAAATGCGCGATCCACCACTCCGCCCCCAGCGCCGCCAGCTTCACCGTGGAGATCAGAGACCCGCGCGGCGGCTTGCCATGCGGATCGGTCACGATCCCGCCCGGCACGCTCGCCGCCTTCCACAACAACTGCGGCCGCCAATGCAACATCCTCACCTTCAAGCGCCGCTCCGCCAGCGCCCGGGTCACTCCCTCCACCACCGAAGACTTTCCGCTTCCGTCCGGTCCCAGCACCGCCACCCACGGAAAAGGCGGACGAACATGGTTCTTCCACTCCACCCACCAATGCCGCGCCTGCCGCCACAGGCACTCCCCCGGCGCCCGCTCCAAGGCCCGCCACGCCAGCGCCCTTCTCAGCCCTTTCGCTTCCTCTGCCGCCCTCCCCGGCGTCCCCTCCTCCAGCCACCCCGCCAGCACCCTCGCCCAAGCCCTGCCGAAAGCCCCCTCCAGACAATGGAAAAACTCCGCGCCGTCCCCCTGCCACGCCGCCGCCAGCAGCCGATCGTATTTCTCCCGGTACCGGGCGCCCCACAGCACCTGGCCCATCCAGCAGATGAATGCATCATGCGCCAGACAGGGTCTCACCAGCCCGTCCGCTCCCCTCTCCACCCGCGCCCAGAAACGATCCCGGTCCAGATACTCGATGCCGTTCCACTCGAATACCGGCAGAAAATCCACCTCCCCCCACGGATAATGGCGCTGCACCACATACTGCCGCTCGATCCTGAGATCGGGCGGCCCCGCGCTCGCTTCGAGCTCGCGGTTCGCCTCCGCCAAATCCCGCACCGCCAGATCCCAATCGCTGTTCGCGGAGCGCTCCACCCCGGCGCGTTCGTACCGCAGCCAGGCGACCCCTCGCTTCCTCAGCGGCGGCAGCGCTTCCGGTTTCACGGACACATCGCTATCCGGCGCACTCATACACCTTCGCTCCTCCCTTTTCCCGCCAACACGGTATCGTAGATCCCCAACATTTTCGGTACCTTCACCCGCCACGCGTACTCCCGCTCCACCCTCTCCCGCGCCGCCCTCGAATGCGCCGCCAGCATATCCCCATCCTCCGCATATCGGCGGATCGCCACCGCCAGCCCTTCGATCACCCCGGCCGCCGTTCCATCCGCCGGCACCTTGATCCCGCACTCATCCGTCACCGACACCGCATGCCCCCCCACATCCAGCACGATCGCCGGCAGCCCGTGCTCCATCCCCTCCAGCACCGAAAACCCTCCGCTTTCGTACAAACTCGGCGCGCACAACACATCATGCTCCCGGTAAATCGCGCCCAGCTCCTCCCGCGGCACATGACCCCGGAACTCCACCCGCTCTTCGATCCCCAGTTCCCGCGCCTGCCTCCTCAAAGCCGCTTCCTCGGCGCCGCTCCCCACCAGCGTCAGGCGCCACTCCTCCACCCCCGCCCGGGCGAAGGCATCCAGCAATAATTGCAGCCCCTTCAGGAAATGCAGGCGCCCCACGAACAAAAACCGCCGCGCCCTCCCCACCGGCGGGAACTTCCTCTCCACCCCCGGACCAAGATCCACCCCCACCGTCGGATACAACTCCACCGGCAAGCCCAGCCTTCCGAAAATCGCTTTCATCCGCGGCGTCGCTGCCAGGCACACACCCCGCCCGCCTGCGAGTGGCGGGAACAACCTCAGCGTCAGCACTCCAAGACCGGTCATCACATTGCGGAAAGCCTCCCGCAAATACACTCCAGGCCGGGCGCGATGCCCCAGCACTCCCCATGGCGCCTGCTCCGCACCGCCCACCGGCCCCATCACCACCGGCAATCCCAACCGCTTCATCCAAACCGGCACCCGGAACGTCGCGAACGTCAAATGATGCACCAAATCGAAAGACTCTTCCCGCAACAATGCCTCCGCCCGCTTCATCGCCAACCACTGCCACGCCGCATAATACGGCATCGTCAGGAAATCGAACCGGCTTTTCATGCCATAAAGGATCCCCGGCAGCTGCACATACTCGAAATTCAACGGCAAATTCCGGTATTCTGGCCGCTCCATCCATCGCTCGATCCCCGGACGATTCCGCGTCTGTGTCAGAACCGTCACCCGCTCCAGGGCACCGGAGCCCGCCAGCTCCACTGCCCACTTCCAGCCCACCTCCTGCTCGGAGCCACGGCCGGGCTCGCAGGCGAAGGCGGAAACCAATATCTGATACGCGCTCGAATTACCCACGGGGACTACCGGAACTCCAAGTTTCGCAAGTCATCGGCGGAAGGCCAGCCATTCGCAAATCGCGAGCGGAGCGACCTCTTCGCATCGCATTCGTGTCTCCGGCATACCAAGAATCGCTTTCACGAAGCGCGGTCCGATAAACCTCGGCCCGCATTCCTGCGTGGTCCCACGATTTGAGATGCTGACCACCAAAGCGCCATCGAAAAGCAATCTCAATCTCCTGCGGAGCGAAAGGTCCGCATCGGACATGACAGCCGTGAATAAGCTGGGACCTCCACTGACGAAGAAAGCCTTCAATTCCGCAACGATACGCTCCGAGTCTGCGGCATTCGCTCCGACGATCCCGAGATACAAGCCGGGAAACCTGCGGAACCTGGCGAACAGCAACGTAAAATGCCTCAGCACCGCGAGAACAAGCCCGAAGGCATCCTGCTTGAGCGTCATCAACACAAGATCCCGGCGCCATGCGGCAGGTCCGCCGCCGCCAACCGCACCGCTGCCGTCCGCCCGGGAATCTTCAAACGCACGGGCGAACCTGCCGATCCAACCCCCATAGGACCGATCCACAGCGCTCGCGGACCGGGCATCGACGGGTATCCACCCGTTCCATAACAACTGGCGCGCTGCCTTGTAGAGAAGATGACTGTCCGAATCGATACAGCAAACACCCTCCGGATTCCGGACCCGGTGCAGGATTAGATCTCCCGCCTTGAAATAGGGGATTCCCCGCCAAGTTGCTCCCGGCATCAAATCCCATTGGCTCATTTCGAGCCCGCCGCGAGAATTCGCCCGGAAGAAATACAACTGCACGCTGTAATCGTTGACGATCCGCTGTGCGAACTTCCAGCCTGCGATCGAATATTCATTGCGGACGATCCGCTCCAGCCGCCCCAGGTCCTTGCGCTCGGCAAAGATATCAATATCCCTTCCCTCCGGACACCAGTGCCCCGACTTGTCGCATGTCGCGGCATAGCCGATCCCCTCCGTTTCGAAGCACAGAAGTATTCGAAGGGCCAACCCCGCAAGATCTCCGGCATCGTCCCCCATCGGCTAGAGCCGTTTGACAACCTTTGCGGGATTCCCAGCAACCACGGTCCGCGGCGGAACATCCTTGGTAACCACCGCCCCCGCGCCTATGACGCTTTCGTCGCCGACCCTGACTCCCTTGAGAATGTACGCTCCGGCGCCGATCCACGCGCGCCGCCCGATCCGGATCGGCGCCGACTGGATTTGCTCCTCGCGCATCGCAATGCGTTCCTCCGCATCCAAAGGATGAAAATCGGTATCGATGATTTTGGCATTCGCGCCGATCATCACCTCGTCGCCGATGTCGATTCCCACCCTTGCGACGATGGCCGCGCCGCTGATCCCCACACGGTTGCCCACCCGGATTTTCGAGCCGCGCGCGATGGTTCGAATGATCACCCGATGATTCAAGCCCACCGCATTGGATCCGCACGAGGAAAGCAACGTCACCGACTCTCCGATGACAATGCTGCTCTCCGGGAATGTCGAAATTTGGGGGAGGCCGCGCAACCGTAGGTCTGCTCCCATCCGGATCCCCTTTCCTCTGAGCCCGTATGGCCGCAGCTTACGATAGACCCAGCCGGACAGGCGGCTAAAATGCTTTAGTATGCGCCTCATGCTCGATGCGGTTCCTAGGCTTTGCGAGCATCTTTCCGAAGCGGAACGAATCCTCTTTCGAGATAAAATTTCCTTAGCGTTCGGACGATCTGCACCGCTTTGGCAAACTTCCTGAAGTGCAGATTGCGATAATAGTCGAACTGATTCTGGATCTGTTTGCGCTCCGCCCGGAAGCGTTCTCGGGCGCTGACCGATTTGCTCGCGGCATGAAGCCTGAAAACCGAAAACAGGTCGCGCACATGAACAATCGCCCCCGGCTCGTCCTTCAATGCATCTCCCATCCGCAGAAAGAGATCCCAGTCGAAAGCAAAATTGAGGCCTGTGTTGATACCGCCGACCCGGTCGTAGATCTCCCGGCGCCAGAAGCACGAGGGCTGCGGAATCATTAGGTAGAATAATAAGCAGATCTCGAAGTCGAACGAGATTTTGGGCTTGGCCTCCATCGCCCCGTTCTCGTCCAGCACGATGTAATCGCCATAGAGAACCTGAAGTCCGGCACACCCGGCAAAGCGCTCATGGACTTTCGCCAGCACGCCGGGAAGAAAATAGTCGTCGGCATTCAGCCAACAAAGGACATCGCCCTTGCTCCGGGAAAAACCCTCGGCGATCGCCGCGCTCTGGCCGTCATCCTTCCGGCTGTGCCAGTACACCAAGTGCTTTTCATAGCGCCTGATAATCTCAACCGTCCCGTCGGTGGACCCGCCATCCAGAACCAGCAATTCGAATGGCGCTCCCTTTTGACTGAGTATGCTGTCAAGCGTCTCTTCGATGAAAGCGGCCGCGTTGTAGCAAGGAGTGACAATGCTTATCATGAAATTGTACAAGAGGGAAATCGGCCGAACTCGCGTGAAACGCATTTATTTTTCATGACAATGCCGCAGGATTCGCGGCGCAATCATCTCCCTGCACTTGTGAGCCGGAGAAAATCCGCTCCATGCATCACGCTTGGACGAGTTCGGGCCGGTTCTTGCCGGCAAGCGTCGCCCCATGTCGGACCTCCGCCTCGCTCCGATCCATCGCCCGCAGGTGGAAAGTGATGAGGTCAGCGCGGATCAACCCGATAACTAACGCGGCGACGGAAGGCATGAACCCTCCACCAAGCAACTGATACACTAGCATCAACGGCAAATAAATTTTCATCGCTCCGGCCAACGCCTTTGGCACAACGGCCTCTTGTGGGACAAGGCGGGCCAGTCGCCAATAGTATCGGATTACTGCCAAGTAAGCGGCAAGATACAGGGCCAACCCGATCGCCCCGTATTGGAGCAACAAGTCCGTAACCAAATTGTGCGTCCGTCCCGACCGGAGAGCATTCTCAACGAAGCCACTATCTCCCATACTGCGATAATGGAGAGCGTCCTCGAAACTCATGGCAAATACCGTACGTCCGGAGAGCATTGTCCGGGCATCTTGTCGCCACTCAGTCAATGCCGCTTGCATTGCCGAGTTTCTGGCATATTGTGATTCTCCGATAGATTCGTGAGCTTCACCCTTCTCGATCATGACTATCTGCAATGATCTCGCTATATAATACGGTGCGCTTTTGTTGATTTCATAAGAAAAGATGTTCGCGAAGATTATAACTATTGCGCCGGCGATGCCCAACACACCAACAACGGCCAACTGACGACGTACAAAACCCACAAGAATGGCGAGAACCAAACAAAAAAGAACGGTAGCTCGCCCACCGGAAAATACCGCGCCGATCAGACAGAGACCGATGGAAGCGAGCACCAAAAGACGGATCAGATTCTTCTGGGAACGCCACCAACCGGGACTTGTGATCACCATCAACAAAATAATCATGGCGATAGGACACAAATTACGTAGCGCATAAATGCCCGCTTGCATGTTAATCACCGGCACATAAAGGAAGAATGATTCCAATCCTCCTTCCGACAAACCGTCCGCCGCTTGAAAGCCCATCAGATACATGTAGCCGCGCACCAACACATTTCCAAACAAGGCCAAGGAGAGTATCCACAGGAGTCCTTTCGACCAGCCGGGCTTCAGACTGAATCCATACGGTCCCCCAAGCAACCAGAAGAAACAGACCATCGAGGCGAAGCATTCGAAATACGCTTTGGAGCAGGTCTTCAGGGAGTATTGGGCCGGATCATATGGGAGGATGAAATTGAACAAAAAATGCGAGGCTCCATAAGCCAGCAGTGCACCGATTATCAACAAGGTGCTCCGCGACCCCGCCAACCGCATTTCCATGGGAATGGGATTCGTGCGATGCGTCAACAGGCTCATCATGGAAGCCAGCACCAGCATCATCACGAAGAGGTGATCCGCCTCGAACACGAAGCCCTGCCAGAACATTACCCCGCTGAAAATCAGCAGCGCGGCGAACCACCATACGTTCTTCCAACCGTGGATGAAGAAGTAGAGGACGATGGCAACGGTACCGTAGATGCCCAAGGTCTCGTACTCCTCCATCGCGATGTTGGTCCCCGCTATGATCGCGAAGATCATGGCGATGACGAAGACGAAGATGACGGTGATGCGGTTCTGCATGGAACGTGTCGGTGGAAAGAACGGAAATCAGGCGGTCGCGGCGGCCAATTGCGGCCGGATGTATCCTAAAGGGCTGGGAGCGGCCGGGCAACCCCGATCCCTCCGGTGGATCGCTGCTTCGCCGCGAGAGGCGGCCGCGGGGCGTGGAGGGGAGCCTGCCCAGGCGGATGGGGAAGGCGCCGCGAAACAGCGGAAGGCGTGGCGCCCGCTATTCCTTGACCCCGAAGCGTGCCGGGACGCCGCGAACGTCCTTCCATGCGGCGATATTGAAGGCGCGGTGGGGGTTTTTCTCCAGCCTCTGCAGCACCCCCAGCAGGAAATCGGCCAGCATCACCCCGGGGAAGCGCCATTTGAATGCGCCCGCATAGCCGTGAAAGAACCTGGTCCCGTAGCATCCGGCGACCGTATAGCCCAAACCGGCGAAGTCTTGGGGAAACCAACCCGAAAGATGACGCTGGTAAATGTTTCCGAACTCGGGCCCCTGCTCCACGAACCCGTTCGGAGTCTGGAGGATGATGTACCTGGACGTCAGGGCCTCGCATTTTTCCAATAAATCCCAGCCCATCCGCTTCGGCAGATGCTCGATGATGTCGCTGAGCACCACGATGTCGAAGCGCTCGCCGCCATTCATTTCCAAAAGGCGCTCGGCCGGTGTCTCGATGATATTCGCCAGAATGTAGTCATCATGGAGGTTCAACCGCTTCGACCGCTCGATCGCGCCTTCAAAGGCGTCCAAGCCCACGGTCCTGATCCTCGGGCGGAACCGGCTGATGAAGGAGCGGTCCCCACAGCCGATGTCCAGCGCGGTCTTGCAGCCGGAGTCCGCCGCCAGACGGGAAATATAGACTTCAAAATCCGGTTGAAGCCATGTCCTGAATTTCAACAAGCTGTCTTTCACGGTCGTTTTGTCGGCGATTGAGTCTGTGCAAACCGGCTCATGACTTCGTGCGGCGCCTTTGGAACCGTCTCGATCCGGCTCCATCTGGAATATCGCGCGTCCGCACATGGGGAAGATTCTGCATTCAGAAGTCGCTTTCGAGGAACTGGTCGAGCAGGTCTCTGAGCCTGGTCAGCAGGGGAAAGGCTTCCAAGGTTTCGGAGTTACGGACCGTCGCGGACGCGTAGAAGGAGAGTTGCCAGGCGAGGTAACCCAGCGCGTACATCCCGCTCTGTTCGCAGAGAGGCTGATCCATCCGCAGGGCCGCACCCTCGGGACTTTGCCATATCGCCCACACGCGGCCGGCATCCGGCGCTCTCCCCTCAAGAATCCGGGGCATCCAAAGGTAGTGGAAAGCGTCATGCCAGGGGAGACGGGGTGCGGACCACTCCCAATCGAAGGCGAAGGGCCCGGGCCGGAGATTCCAGGGCACGAAGTCTCCGTGACTGAGCGGGTGACGGATGGGTGTGATTCCAAAGCGCCGGGACAGAGCGGTATCGGCCCGCTCAAGAATATCCACCCAGCCGGTGGCATCGGCCGATCGCAACACTCGCAAAGCTTCCAGAATCTCGCCGCGGACGGGAGAAAGGTGCCACGGGTGGGCGTCCTGCCAGCTGGCGCTGAGACGGGCCAAGATCCATCCGGGACCAGGATCCGCGGAGGAAGATGGCTTCGTCGCATGGGCGGATTGCAGGAAACTCCCGCCGCGCCGCCCCAGCAGTCTCGGATAGAAATCTTCTCCCGAGAAACGGTGGGCGAGCTGCCCGAGGATATCCGCTTCGTGACGGACGACTCCGAAAGCGTCGCAGCCCCGCGGGACCTTCAGATAGGCAAGCACCCCGCCTTTCCGGTCCAGGCATTGGACGGTGTCTTTCACATAGATGCTGGTTGTGCCGATATGGACGGCAAAGGCGAAACCTTCCGAATCCGGGAAAACCTCGCCGAGCCATGATGCCAGCGGTGAATCCGACCCGCCGAGGAGATGCGGCCGGCGGCCCGCCAACCGCATGCCTTGAAGGAGAAGCCGGGTGAAACGGCGCTTTCCCGGGGAATTAAGCAACCCAAGCGCGGCCGGCCAAAGATGCGGCAGGGTGGGAACGTAAATCCGAGGCCGCTCCGATCCCGGTAAAATCCACCACCCGTTCGGCGCGGCCGCGGTCTCCGGGCGACCGGCATGCCGTGCGCCCAGCCAGTCATGGAGATCATATACGGGCGATTCCACAACGGCCGTGGCCAAGCATGGCTGATCTTGAGACATCGCCGTCATCGTAGGGGAAAACGCGGCGGAGCTGCGGACCGGTTTCCAGTGGGGGCCTCGAACCCGGCACGCGAGCGCCGCTCTTTTCTCCCACGCATACCCCGCCTCATCCCGCCCGGGCTCAATCGCTACTCTTTCATCAATCCCAGATATCTGGGAATCTGTACGGCCGACGACCACCGGCCGGTCCTGGATCCATCCGTTTTCAGGTCGCCCGCCAAATAAAGCTCCCACATTCGTTCGATGGCCCGGATTCCGGCATCGACATCACGCTCTCCGCACGCGAAATCGCTCATGCCCGCCTGTCTCAGAACACCGGCCACTTCCGAATCTTCCGGAACGAAGGCGAGAATGGGCCGGTTGGCCCCAAGATACTCGACCACCTTGCTTGGCATGAAAAGATTCAGCTTCGCCGCCGTCAGCAGGAGCAAAACCGGGCATTTTTTCACCAACTCAAGGTAACGATCCAGCGAGACCGCCGCATGGATTTCGGTCACGTCCCTCAACCCGGGGCCGTCCACCATGTGATCGTGGCCGGGCATCCAGTTCCCGTAGAAAACGAAGCGCGTGCGCCGTCTCGCTTCGGGGCGCTTCGCGAGGAAACCGGCGAGCGCGCGGAGAAACACCTCGGGCGTCCGGTATCCTCGAAGATCGAAATACCCGAAATACCCGATCACGAAATCCTCCTCCACTTCCCCGCGCCTGGAAAAAACGTCCGAATCGTAAAAGTGCGGAATCAGTTCGGTTTTCCCTTCCTCCACCAGATCGGATTGGATGTACGCTCGCCTGTTCGTTTCGGCGGTGAACACCACCCGGCCGGCAAGCCCCAGGGTGCAGCGCTCGACCCTGGCGAGCTTCGGCGTCAGCAACTTCTGCAATGGCGACCGGCGCGGATAAATCGCGTACTGCGGCGACACGGATTCCTGGAGATCGAAGATCCATCGCCGGTCCACCAAGCCATCCTCCATCCCGGCCAGAAGAACCGATGGCGGAAAGACAAAGGCCAGAACCCTGTCATGACCGGCGCGGCTTTTCCGGATCGTGGAAAACACCTTGAGCGCCCACCATCTGCATGACTCCGGCCAAAGCAGGCCGTTCCCGATCAGGGTCGTCGCCTTTTCCCACCGGGTGCCCCGGCCGAAGACCGTGCTTAGGGACCAGATCGGATCGTCGATGCGAACGATCCGGCACTTCGGATGATCGATCAATTCCTCCCCCCCCGCGTCCATCCCGATCCTGCTCGTGAGCACCTCCACCTCCCAGCCGGCTTCCAGCATCGCCCTGACGAGATAGTAGGGACGCTTCGCGTTCGCGTGGGAACTCGGCGGAAACGTGAAAGTGATGACAAGAACTCTCATGAAGACCTGTCCGGAAGATCGTTCCCGGGACGAAAGCGCTGCAACCGGCCCGGCTTCAGGCATGCCCGCCGAAGGTGACGGAAGACGTTTCCATCTCCCTCCTGATATAGTCCAGACTCATCAGGAGATTCTCCAGTTCGGTATCGCTCAACTGATGCGTGTTGCCGGAGGTGTAATCGTCGAGCATGGCCAGCTTTTGGTTGCCTTGCTCGAGCAGGGAGTAATTCAGATCGCGGCCGTCGGACTGGATCCGGTAGAATTCGCCCAAATCCTCCGAACGGATCATTTCCTCCCGGTTTACGAGACACTCGTGTTTCTTTTCCCCATGCCGCGAACCGATCACGCGGACATCGCTGGATCCGTTGAAGATCTTCATCAGCACTCTCGCGAGCTGGCCGATGGTGGCCGCGGGGGATTTCTGGACGAAGGTGTCGCCGCCCTGGCCGTTGGTGAAAGCGAAGAGAACCAGCCTTACCGCGTCGTCGAGCGACATCATGAAGCGGGTCATATCCGGGTCGGTGATCGTGATGGGCTTGCCGGATTTGATCTGGGAGATGAACAACGGGATCACCGAACCACGCGAGGCCATGACGTTGCCGTAGCGGGTCACGCAGATGGTGGTCTGATCCTTGCCGAGATTCTTGGACTTGGCGACGGAGACCTTCTCCATGAGCGCTTTCGACATGCCCATGGCGTTGATCGGATAGACGGCTTTGTCGGTGCTGAGGACGATCACGTTTTTCACCCCGGCGGTGATGGCCGCATTGAGGGTGTTGTTGGTGCCATTGACGTTGGTGGCCACGGCCTCCATCGGGTGAAACTCGCAGGACGGAACCTGCTTGAGAGCGGCGGCGCTGAAAACGTAATCGACGCCGCGCATGGCATCCGCGATCGATTCGGGGCAGCGGACGTCGCCGATGTAGAATTTAAGCTTGGGCGAGTTGAATGCGTGCCGCATATCCTCCTGTTTCTTTTCGTCGCGGCTGAAGATGCGGATTTCGCCGACTTCGTCATTGTGCAGGAACCGGCGTGCGACAGCGTTGCCGAAGGAGCCGGTGCCTCCGGTGATCAGCAGTGTTTTGTCCTTGAACATGATGCAAACGGTTGATGACTGATTCAGCGGCCGCCATGAAGCCACGCGGCGAGGTCGGAGAGCTGGTCGTCGATGGGCGGGCAGACGGTATCCGGCCGGAGCACGCGATGGACCGCGGAACCGCCCGCGTGCGGAACGATGGTGACGCGCTTGCCGAACTTTCTCGCGAAGGCTTCGAGCAGGTCGTGCTTGCAGACGGAGGCTTCGGTACCGAGCTGGAAGCGCGTAGCGCGCGCATCGGACAACCCGTCGCCCGACAGCAGTCGCCGCTCGATCTGGCGGCACCACTCGAGGGTGGTGATGCCGTTCCAGTGATGGTTGGTGAAGCCGTTGATGGTGGCTCCGTCCGGCTGCCTGAGAAACCAGTTGAGGAGTCCGGGGCCGTCTTCCCGATCGTCCGGCCCGACGATGCTGACGCGCGGGACGAGAGTCAGCGGGCGCGGGAGAAGCGCTTCTTCCCCAAGATACTTCGACCAGCCATAGACATCCTCAGCGTCGCCCGCCTGTCCGCAGTGATATGGGGCTTCCGAGCGGCCGCTGAACACGCAGTCGGTGCTCGGGTGGACCAGCACGGTTTCCGGGGGCAACAGCGCCTTGAATTCCAGCGGAAGCACGGCGTTGACGTAGTAAAGCTCCCCATCATCGCTTGTCCGCTGCTTGATCGCTCCCGCACAGTTGACGACGATGTCGGGCCGCTGCCCGGCAAGCGATCGTACGGTGCGGCCCGCGTCGGCCGGAGAAAAGCGTCCAGAAAAGGGAGCCAGCTCGCGCACCTTGTCGCGGAAGTAGCGGCAGACAACCTGTCCGAGCATTCCCCGGGCGCCCAGGACGATCATGCGGGATTGTTTGAAGTCGATGCGTGACATGACTTGAATCGGAGTTTCGCGGACTCAGGCGGTATGGGCCGCGGAACCGCGGGCATGCCGGATCAGGGCGAAGGTTAGTACGGAGGAGGAAACGACGCTCGACAATCCGAGCGCCCAGACGGCGCCGTCGATGCCTTTGAAGGCGATCAAAGGCAGCCCGGCGACCAGGGACACGATGGCCGAGGCGGCGTAGCCATGGAAAGCGAGCTTCGGCAGTTCCTGCGCGCGAAGCGCGGTTGCGACCACCAGAGCGTAGGAGCCGATCGTGGCGGACAGGCCGAGAATCAGGAGAAATGACCGATCAAACGCATACTTGTCGGCATACAGAAGCTGGCTGACAAACGACCCCGCGCCGAATAGGACCAGAGCCCAGACGAGCGGCGGAAGCATGAACGCACAGCCGCAACGAAGCGAAGTGCGGACGTACTGGCTGTCTCCGCGGCGACGGACGAGAAAAGGAAGCAGCAATGGTCCCGCGGCGGCGAGCAACTGTTGCACGGGAAGAATCAGATTGAGACCGGCCCGGAACGTCGCCACGGATGCGTTGCCGTGCCACCATGGAAGGGTGACCATGGCGATATTGCCGGACAGCCAGGCGATGAATCCAGTGGCGATGGACCAACGGCCGTAATCCCAGTGAGCGCGGATCAGTTCGCTTTCCGTGGGGCCGGGTTGTTCGGTGAGCAGTCCGCTTCGAAGCAGCCGCCATTGGATGAACCCGGCGGAGGCGAGGCTGGCGATGGTCATCACGGCGAGGGCGGGGATCGCGTCGAGCGCGCCGACACGGCGTAGAAGGGCGATGCCGAAAAGGACGAGAACCAGGTAGAGAACGCCCCCGATGGCCGCCAGGGATGGTTGTTGCCGCAGGTAACAGGCCCGGCGGATCAACCACTGGAAAAGCATGCCGCCGCATGCAAAAGCCAGGAACAGAATGGAAGACAGGGCGGAATTGTTCCAATAGAAAACCGACACAAGGCCGATCAGGAGGGCCGCCGCCGGCCACCCCCTGGTCCAATGGAGCCGTATGAGAGACTTGAGATAATGCTTTTGAGATTGCTCATAGCGACCTGGGCCGAAAACGAGCATCGGCTCGGTAAAGGCGCTTGAATGGAAAACGCCGACAAAGAGGAACACGGTGAACGCAAGTCCGAAAGCCCCATAGCTTTCCTGATCGAGCCAGCGGGCCAAATAGATGTTGAGCAGGAAATTGGAAAACGCGAACAGGCACTGGTCCAGCAATGCCCACGTGGACTTGCCGAGCCAGTTGCGGATGAAAAGGATCATTCGATGGTGCCCGCTCACTCGCTTTGCAGGCGGCTCTCGTCGGAGGGGACCAGATCCGGTATTCCATCCAGGTCGGGAAAGGTTCTGCTGCTGCCATCGACCCGCCAGCAGCCGGAGCCCGCATCGAAACGAACCGCGGCCCCTCCTCCGGGTTCGCGCAGCAAATCCCGCCAGTCCGCTGGGGGAGAATCGTTCCCATGGATGCCTTCTTTGACCGCTTTGATCTCATGGGAGCCGAAGGTTCGCGGGAAACTCCTCTGGAGATAGCTGTGAAAGTGCACGAGCCAGCGGCGGTACTTCGGCACTTCCTCCAGCTTCCACGAAGACCTGCCCAGCACTCCAGGCTCCACCGTGATACGTTGGAAGCCTGCACGCCGGCAGAGTTTCAGCAATTGCCCCCGGAAGAAACTCGTCTCGATAATGCCGCGGAAACGGTCCCGCACTTCCGACAGCCTGCGCAGCGGACTGAGGCCGTTCGGTTCCTGGGAATAGAAGAGGCCGCCCGGCTTGAGCACCCGATGGATTTCCCTGAGCGCCTGGACGCGATCGGGAAAGTGGTGCAGGGCTTCGACCACGCTCACGCAATCGAATGATTCGTCGGCGAAAGGAATCCGGTGAACGTCCATGGCGACGTAGCCCGGCTCCGTCAGGCCGAATTTCCTCGCCCGCGCCCTCGATATATCAAGCGCTGCCTCATTGATGTCGCCGACAACGATCTTCGCTCCTTCCTGGCACAGAACCGTCGCTTCCCCCGCGGTGGCGCCGCCGATGTCTAGAATCCATCCCGGCGGGAAAGCGCCCGTTCCACCCTGCAGTCCCGCGCGAATGCGATCGACCTTTGTCGCATAGACCTCATCCGTACAGTAGCGGCTTAAAGGATTCGTCTCCAGATAGCGGCTCCGGGCGCGCCGGGCGCTCTCTCTGGAGAAATTCCGCTCCTCTTCGGTCGTGACCGCTCTGAACAGGTGTTTCAGGCTCATGGCGGGTAATCCCCCTGGTCACACGCAGGAGGGCGGCTCGGGGTCTCCCGTGTTCAGGGTTGCGGTGACGCTTCCCCAAACGTCCATCAGAGAATCATCCCCGCGGCCACCGTTTCATTGGTACCGGGGTCGATGAGAATGAAGGAGCCGGTCTGGCGGTTGCGGCGGTAGGAGTCGTGGATGACCGGCTGGGCGGTGCGCAGAGAAATGCGACCGATGTCGTTCATCGCGAAGGTGCCGGCGCCTTCGATCTTGTGAAGAGTGTTGATATCCACGAGGTATTTCACCTCGTTGACGATAACCTGCATTTCGCGGGTGGTGTGGCGCAGGATGAGTTTGGCGCGGGAGGCCATGGACCTGGCGGAGAACCAGCAGATCATGGCGTCGATGTCCTGCGAGGTGTGCGGCGGGCTGTTCTTTTTGACGATCATGTCGCCGCGCGAAATGTCGATTTCGTCGGTGAGAGTAAGGGTGACGCTCTGCGGGGCGAAGGCTTCCTCCACATGACCGTCGGCGGTGTGGATGGCCTTGATGCGGCTGGTGAAGCCGGAGGGCAGCACGGAGATTTCGTCGCCGGGCTTGAAGACGCCGCCGGCGACACGGCCGGCGTAGCCTCGGAAGTCGTGCCATTCATCGCTCTGCGGGCGGATGACCCATTGGACAGGAAAGCGGGCATCGACGTGGTTCTCCTCGCCGCCGACATAGACGTGCTCCAGGTGATAGAGCAGCGAGGGGCCCTGGAACCAAGGGGTGTTGGAGGATTTATCGACGACGTTGTCGCCGTTGAGGGCGGAAATCGGAATGGTGGTGATGTCGACGATGTTGTCGAGGCGGGAGGCGAAGGCTTCGTAGTCGGCGACGATCCGGTTGTAGATTTCCTCCGAGTAGTCGACGAGGTCCATCTTGTTGACGGCGACGACGACGTGCTGGATGCGCAGGAGATTGGCAATGAAGCTGTGGCGCTTGGTTTGCTCGATCACGCCCTTGCGCGCGTCGACGAGGATGATGGCGAGGTTGGCGGTGGAGGCGCCGGTGACCATGTTCCGGGTGTACTGGATGTGGCCCGGGGTGTCGGCGATGATGAATTTCCGCTTCGGGGTGGCGAAGTAGCGGTAGGCGACGTCGATGGTGATGCCCTGCTCGCGCTCCGCTTTGAGGCCGTCGGTGAGGAGGGCGAGATCGACGTGGCCGTCGCCGCGGCGCTTGGACGTTTCCTCGATGGCTTCGAGCTGGTCTTCGAAGATCGATTTGGAATCGTAGAGCAGGCGGCCGATGAGGGTCGATTTGCCGTCATCGACGGAGCCGGCTGTGGTGAAGCGCAACAAATCCATGGAAAGGCAGAGTGCCGAGTGATCAGTGATCGGTGATCAGTGGTTTCATCTCGGAGGTTTGGGATGGTTCGGGCGAATGAGGCGGGAAGCGAGTCGATCGGAAAGAGATTCGGAGAAACGGGTGGAGCTGCCAGCCGGACCACTGATCGCTCGGCACTTTTTCCACCTGCCCGCAGGGGCGTCAGAAGTATCCTTCCTTTTTTCGATCTTCCATCGAGGTTTCGGAGCGTTTGTCGTCGGCACGGTTGCCGCGTTCGGTCTGGCGGGCGGCGGCGGTTTCCTCGATGATCTTGTCGATGGTGTCGGCGGTGGATTCAACGGCGCCGGTGATGGTGGCGTCGCCCATGGTGCGGAAGCGGATGGTTTTGCGCGCGACGGGTTCACCGTCGCGCGGCTGGACGAATTCGCTGACGGCGAGGATGGTGCCGTTGCGGGTGACGGTGTCGCGCTCGTGGGCGTAGTAGAGGCTGGGGAGGACGATGCCTTCGCGTTTCATGTACATCCAGATGTCCATTTCGGTGAAATTGGACAGAGGGAAGACGCGGAAGTGCTCGCCGGGGTGCTTGCGGCCGTTGAAGAGGTTCCAGAGTTCGGGACGCTGGTTCTTGGGGTCCCATTGGCCGAAGTCGTCGCGATGGGAGAAGAATCTTTCCTTGGCGCGGGCCTTTTCCTCGTCACGCCGGCCGCCGCCGAGGAGAGCGTCGAATTGGTATTCGGCGATGGTGTCGAGCAGAGTAGTGGTCTGAGCGCGATTGCGGGAGGCGTTCGGGCCTTTTTCTTCGACGACGCGGCCTTCGTCGATGGATTTCTGGACGGAGCCGACGATCAGGCGGGCTTCGAGGTTGGCGGCGAAGTCGTCGCGGTACTCGATGGTTTCGGGGAAGTTGTGGCCGGTGTCGATGTGGAGCAGGGGGAAGGGCATGCGCGCGGGGTGAAAGGCCTTGCGGGCGATCCACGCCATGACAATGGAGTCCTTGCCGCCGGAGAAGAGGAGGCCGGGATTCTGAAACTGGGCCGCCGTTTCGCGAAGGACGTAGATGGCCTCGGCTTCGAGCTGGTCGAGATGGGAAAGCTGGTAGTTGGGCACGGTGGGATGTCGAAGGTCGGCTGTTCCAGCCGCGGGCGGGGAGAAAAAGCCTTCTGCCGTGCTCGACGCAAGAAATAATTATTTAATTGAGCAATTTGGTAATCTTTTTCCAGCTATTGAACGCCAATGGCTGGAAGGCGACGTGTGAAGCCGCGGAAGAAAGATGCGATCAAACCCGGTCGAAACGTTCGGCGGCATTCAAGCCACGGGCACCGAGGAGTTCGAGGACTTCGAAGACGGCGTCTTCCACGCTCAGGCGCTCGGTATCGAGAACGAGATCGGCCTGCTGGGGCTCTTCAAAGTGGCTGTCGCGGCCGGTAAATTGGGGAACTTCTCCCTTAGCCGCCTTGGCGTAGAGGCCCTTCACGTCGCGTGTCTCGCAGGCTTGGTAGCTGGCTTTCACGTAAACTTCGACGAAGTCGTCGCCGAGGATGCCGCGGGCGAGGTCGCGATGGATGCCGCGCGGGGTGATGAGGGAGCAAAGAACGATGACGCCGTTGGAGGCGAGCAATTTGGCGACCTCGGCGGTGCGGCGGATGTTTTCCAGGCGGTCGTCGTCGGAGAAGCCGAGGTTGGAATTCAGGCCGGTGCGCAGGTTGTCGCCGTCGAGGCGGATGGTCATGCGGCCCTGGTCATGGAGGACGCGCTCGACACCGGAGGCGATGGTGGATTTCCCCGAACCGGAAAGACCGCAGAACCACAGGACGGTGCCGCGCTGGCCGAGCAGGGTTTCCTTGTCGTGGCGGGGCAGGGTGGCGTGCGGATGGATGTGGTTGTTCGCGGTCTGGTGCATGGGCCGGTTGGGAATGGATCAGGCTGCATCATCCGGCGGGACGATTCCGATTGCCAGCAAGAAAGAAGGAAAGGCGCCCGGACGGAAATGTCGTTTGAGGGGAATATGGAAGCGCGCTATTCTGGCGTTCGCGCAAGCGCGGCTATCGGCCGGTCCGGTGCGGATGATCGCCCGCAGCGATCTGGCGCATGAGCTTCCAGAGAAAAATGGAGTTGTAGTAGAGGTAGCGCTTCCAGAGCCGGCGGGGTTCGCAGACCAGGCGGTAGAGCCAGGTCAGACCCAGCTTGCCGAGCCAGCGGGGCGCGTCCTTTTTGGTTCCGGCGTTCACGTCGAAGGCGAAGCCGACGGCGAGCGCGGCTCCCACCCGCAGACGATCCTTGTGGCGGCTGATCCATTCCTGCTGCTTGGGCGTGCCGAGGCCGACCCAGAGCAGGTCCGGCCGGGCTTCGTTGATGGATGCAAGGATTTCCTCCTCATGCTCCCGGCCGAAGTAGCCGTTGCGCGCGCCGGCCACGCGGAGGTCGGGCCGGATGGCCCGGAGATTTTCCAGCAGGCGATCCAGACAGTCCTGCGACGCGCCGAGAAAGTAATGGGTCCGCTCCGGGTCGCCGTGCCGGATGAAGTAGTCGAGAAACTCGGGGCCGTACACCCGCTCGTGTCCGCTCCCGCCGCACCAGGCGATCGCCCATGTCAGGATCTGGCTGTCGGAGACGAACCAATCGACATTCGAGGTGGATTGCAGGAAGTCCGGGTCCACCGCCCGCATTGCGACGATGTGAACATTGGTGAAATCGACCGAAAGCGCGCCATGGGGAGCATCGGCGCGGACTGCGGACAGCGTTTCCAGAAGGCGCTGCCGATCGGTCAGCACGCAGGGCGTGTCAATCACCGTAACGTGCCGGAAGTCGTCCATGCCCGGATTCATCGCGCTCCACCGGTGCAGGCGGCGTGGATTTCTTCCAGAATGTTCCGGATGGCGTAGCGGTACTGCCATTCGGGGTAGTGCTGCTGGAATTTCCTCACGTCGCTGATGTACCAGATGTGGTCGCCGATGCGGTTGTCCTCGACATAGGTGAAGTCCAGCTTGTTGCCGCTGAGTTCCTCGCCGATCCGGATGGCTTCGAGCATGGAGCAGTTCGAATGGCGACTGCCGCCGATGTTGTAGACTTCGCCGCAGCGGGGATTGCGGTGGAAGTGGAGGAAGGCGGAAACGAGGTCGTGGGCGTGGATGTTGTCGCGCACCTGCTTGCCCTTGTAGCCGAAGATCCGGTAGGGCCGTTTTTCGACGATGCACTTCACGAGGTAGGCGAGGAAGCCGTGCAGTTCGGCGCCGGCGTGGGCCGGGCCGGTCAGACAGCCGCCGCGGAAGACGGCGGTCTTCATGCCGAAGTAGCGGCCGTATTCCTGGACCATCACGTCGGCCGCGACCTTGCTCGCGCCGAAGATGGAGTGCTTGCTGTGGTCGATCGACATCTGTTCGTCGATGCCGATGAAGTAGGGGTGGCTTTCCTCGATTTCCCAGCGGCTTTCCAGTTCGACCAGGGGCAGGCGGTTCGGCGTATCGCCGTAAACCTTGTTGGTGCTGGTGAAGATGAAGGTCGCTTCCGGGGAGTGCAGGCGGGTGGCTTCGAGGAGGTGCAGGGTGCCGGTGGCGTTGACGCCGAAGTCGGTGAGCGGCTCGCGCGCCGCCCAATCGTGTGAGGGCTGCGCCGCCGTGTGGATGACCAGCGAGATGTCGTTGCCGAAGTCGGCGAAGATCCGCTGGACGGCTTCGTAGTCGCGGATGTCGGCGGCGCGGCGGGAGTAGCGGGGAAGTTCCTCCTCCAGTTTGCGGTGGTTTCCTTCGGTGGAAGAATCCTTGCCGAAGAAATAGGATCGCATGTCGTTGTCGATACCGACGACGTCGAAGCCTTCAGCGTGCAAGGCTCTGACAGATTCCGATCCGATGAGTCCGGCCGAGCCGGTGACGATGGCGATTGGCATGGTGATGGTTCTTTATGTGGGAGTACGAGCCCGGCCCGCGGCATGGCTATTCCTTGGCCACGAACACATGATGCCCGTGGGCCGCGAGCAGGGCATGGCGGCGGGCGGTGTCGAGGTCGGCGGCGACCATTTCGGCGCACATTTCCTCGACGCTGATCTCCGGCACCCAGCCGAGTTTCTCCTTTGCCTTGGCCGGGTCTCCGAGCAGGGTTTCGACCTCGGCGGGGCGGAAATAGCGGGGATCGACCCGCACGATGATGTCGCCGGGTTTGACCTCCGGGGCTTTGGATGCGTCGGCGGAAACGACGGTGGCGGTTTCGTCCACACCGCTGCCGCTGAATTCCAGTTCGATGCCCGCCTCACGCGCCGACATGCGGACGAACTCGCGCACCGAAATCTGCTTGCCGGTGGCGATCACGAAATCCTCCGCCTGTTCCTGCTGGAGCATCAACCACTGCATGCGGACGTAGTCCTTGGCGTGGCCCCAATCGCGCAAGGCGTCCATGTTGCCGAGGTAGAGGCAGTCTTCGAGGCCTTGAGCGATGTTGGCGATGCCGCGGGTGATCTTGCGTGTCACGAAGGTCTCGCCGCGGCGCGGGGACTCGTGGTTGAAGAGGATGCCGTTGCAGGCGTAGATGCCATAGGCCTCGCGGTAGTTCACCGTGATCCAGTAGGCGTATAGCTTCGCCACGGCGTAGGGCGAGCGCGGGTGGAAGGGCGTGGTTTCCTTCTGCGGGATTTCCTGGACCAGTCCGTAGAGTTCCGAGGTGGAGGCCTGGTAGTAACGCGTCTTCTTTTCGAGGCCGAGAAAACGGATCGCCTCCAGCAAACGCAGCGCTCCCATCGCATCGACATCCGCGGTGTATTCCGGCGCTTCGAAGGAGACGGCGACATGCGATTGCGCGCCGAGGTTGTACACCTCGTCCGGCTGCACCTCGGCGAGGATGCGGGTGAGGTTCGAGCTGTCGGTCAGGTCGCCGTAGTGCAGGCGGAAGCGCGAATTTTCGACGTGCGGGTCTTCGTAGATGTGATCGACGCGCTGGGTGTTGAACAAGGAAGCGCGGCGCTTGATACCGTGGACTTCGTAGCCTTTTTCGAGCAGGAACTCGGCGAGGTAGGAGCCGTCCTGACCGGTAATACCGGTGATGAGCGCTTTTTTCATGGGAAGATTAAAGTGAATCACAATAAGACATTAGCTTTCTTTTTGATTGATTCGAGATGTGGATGCGAGCCATGCATTTAATGCCAGTTCATGCGCTTTCCATAGAATAAAAGCAGCATATATAATAATTCCGGAAACTATCAATGGAGGATAGAAAACCAAATAATCTATCAGCGACAGAAGACTCTCCGTCGATTCACGGTTTGATTCCGCGGCATGTTGGAGGTGAGCGGCAATTTGATCGTCTTGAATCTGATTAACGATGCGATCATCTAGAAAGAGTGTTCGTTCATAGGTTGGAATGAACTTCGAACGCATAAAATGCCTGAACGCAAATGTTCCCGAAATCATGCTTATTGCGACAATTATCAGAACAAGAGACGAGAGGCGACCCCATTTCATTAAGTCTTGGTCTCGAAGATACAGGATTTTTTGTAACCACTGAGGCATCTGGCACAATAGGGATTGATGCTATCGAGAACGCTCACAAGCGGGCTGCGCCGGCTTCCAGACTGGCGAGGAAATCCCGGTAGGCACCAGCGAGGCCATCGCGGAAGGAAATGGCGGGCGTCCATCCGGTTTCCTTGATCTTCGAGATGTCGAGCAGCTTGCGCGGCGTGCCGTCGGGCTTGGAAGGATCGGTGAGGATGTCGCCGGTGAAGCCGGCGGTTTCGGCGATGAGCCGGGCGAGTTCCAGGATGGTGAGGTCTTCGCCGGTGCCGACATTCACCCAGTCGGGCGGATTTTCGAGTCCCAGCAGATGAAAGCATGCGGCGGCGAGATCATCGACGTGGAGGAATTCGCGCCGCGGCGTGCCGGTGCCCCAGATGGTCACCGAGGCGTCGCCGCGTTCCTTCGCCTCGTGGAAACGGCGGATGAGGGCGGGGATGACGTGAGAATTCTCGGGGTGGTAGTTGTCACCTGGGCCGTAGAGATTGGTCGGCATCGCCGAGTGATAGAGCAGGCCATACTGGGCGCGGTAGTGCTGGCAGAGCTTGAGACCGGCGATCTTGGCGATGGCGTAAGCCTCGTTGGTCGGTTCGAGCGGGCTGGTGAGCAGGCAATCCTCGGGCATCGGCTGCGGCGCGTGCTTCGGGTAGATGCAAGAGGAGCCGAGAAAGAGCACGCGACCGACCCCGGCGCGGCGGCTGCCTTCGACAAGGTTCGCGGCGATGCTGAGGTTCTCGTAGATGAAGTCGGCGGGATAAGTCGCATTCGCGTGGATGCCACCGACTTTCGCCGCGGCGACGATGACGATATCCGGTTTTTCCGCGGCGAGGAAATCGGAAGTGGCGGGCTGGTCGCAGAGGTCGAGCGTGTCGCGCCCGGCGGTGAGGATGTCGAAGCCGCCGCGCCGCCGAGCTTCGCGGACGAGCGCGGAGCCGACCATGCCGCGATGACCGGTGATGAAGATCTTACTCATATCAAAGACTATCGATTCAGTCGGAAGCGGTACTTGCATTCGACATCATTCCCGCCCGACGAGATGAAGAAAAACCAATCTTTATATTTGTATGCGTTGAAATGTCCGGAGTCCAAATCCGGGGCTCTTGTCAGTTGCGAAAGGAAGGTTTCGAGATCTTCCGGGTCAAAACGGAATCCTCCTTCGGAAAGATTCAGATCCAAATCGTTCTTCGTGACGATTTCACGGCTCGAACCCGGGATGATGGGCGGCAGCCAGCCCCGCGCGAACGGCCGATCCGCATCCGCTGCGGCGTAGCTGTCGTAACGGCTTTCCACAGTGTTGAGTTTGCTCAGCACAATCAGACCGGCGAGAAGAAGCAGGCATCCGATCAAGGAGATCAGGCCGACAGTGCGGAAAAAACTGCGCAGCCAAATCATCCAGAAAACACGGATGGAGAGTCATCCCGCGAACGACCCGAACGCCGCCGCCACTTCCTCCAACTGGGCGGGGGTTAGTTCGGGATAGATCGGGATGCTGAGCACTTCGCGAGCAAGCGCTTCGGAAACGGGGCAGTCCGCAGCAGGCAGGTGGGCGAAGCATTCCTGGAGATGCAGCGGTACGGGATAATAAATTTCGCAGCCTATGCCGTGCTCGGAAAGATGTTGCCGGAGCGCGTCGCGGCGGCCTTCGCCGGAGATCCGCAGGGTGAATTGATTCCAGACGTGGCCGCGGCCAGGCAGGGCGGCGGGAAGCGCGCAGCCATCGGGCAGGAGAAGGTTCGCCGCGTACCAATCGGCATTGCGGGCGCGGCCGGTAGCATAGGAGTCGAGCTGGCGCAGCTTCACTCGCAGCAGCGCGCATTGCAGGGCGTCCATCCGGAAATTCCCGCCGACGATTTCATGATAGTATCGCGGGTGCATGCCGTGGTTGCGGAGCTTGACGATTTTTTCCGCCAACGCGTCGTCGTTGGTCGTGACCAGCCCGCCGTCGCCGAAGCCGCCGAGGTTTTTCGAAGGGAAGAAACTGAAGCAGCCGAATTCGCCGAAATTCCCGCACTGGACACCCACAAAGGTCGCACCGATCGACTGCGCACAGTCCTCGATCACCGCGAGGCCGTGTTCCCCGGCAAAGACGCGGATGGCGTCCATGTTGCAGCATTGCCCGAAGAGGTGGACGGGCATGATCGCCTTGGTCCGCGGGGTCACGAGACGGGCAGCGGAGTCGAGGTCGATGTTGAAATCCTCCTCCCGCACGTCGCAGAAACGCGGCACGGCGCCGGTGCGCGAGATGCTGCCGGCCGTGGCGAAGAAGGTGAAGGAAGGGCAGAGCACCTCGTCGCCGGGACCGATGCCGAGCGCCATCAGCGCGGCGAGCAGGGCGTCGGTGCCGGAGGAGGCCGAGATCGCGTGTTTCACGCCGATGAAGGCGGCGCATTCATTTTCGAAAGCCTCGACCTCCTCGCCGAGGATGAAACGGCCGGACCGGAGCACGTTTTCGAAAACCTGCTTCAGCTCCGCTTCGAGCGGAAGATTCTGGGAGCTGACGTCGAGGAGAGGGACGGGCATCGGGGAAGTTCCAAGTCTCAGGTTCCAAGTTCCAACGAAATCCCGGCCAAGCTGCCGCCCGTGGTCCCTTGTCCGCTGGGCGGGCAGAACCATGTCATGGGTTTCGCTTTCTGGGCGCCGGGCATTCGCTCGACGGGTGGGATCGGGCCTCAAATTCGACAATTGTTCAATCTAAAATGAACAAATCGGAATCGCTTTACGGCAGGGGTTTGCGGGGGAGAAGCAGGGCGAAAAGGTCCACCTCGACGACCTGCTCGCGGCCGAGGAATTCGAGCAGCACACGGACGCGCTCCCTAGCCGGGAGCACTTCCAGAACCGTCCCGCGAACCCCGCCGAGGGGACCGTGCGCCAGCTCGACTTCCTCGCCGGCGGCGACGCGCGGGGTGATTACCAGGGTTTCGTCTTCCCCACCGCAGGCGACTTCCTCCCTCAGCGACTCGACGAAGGCGGAGGGCACTTCCGGCACTTCCGTGCCGAAGCGGACGAGGCCATTGACCCCATGGCAGTAGGTGACCGCCCGGTCCATGGTCGTGAGGTCGAAGCGGACCAGGATGTAGCCGGGGAAAAGCGCCTCCACCCACCAGATCTTCCCGCGCCGGGTTGCCTTGCGGTAGCGCAGCATGGGGGCGAAAACCTCCACACCCTCCAGTTCGCGCAGATGGCCGGCAGCGATGGACTCGCGCTTCGGTTGCGTTTTCACGCAGTACCAGGCGATGGCTGGCTCTTTGGCGGCGGTCATTGTCCGAGCACTTTTTGGAGCACCGGCAGCACCATCCGCCCGCGGCGCATCCAGACTTCGAGCTTCTCGATCCGCTGCGTGTAAAACTCGCGCCGCTCGGCATCCCGCTCCGCGCCGACACCATCCAGCAAGCGCTTGATTTTCGTTTGCCCGCTTTCCAGATGCGGCCGCACCTGTTCACGGATGAAACCCCCTACCAGGCGCTTCAGCTCGATATCGGCGACATAATAGGTCCGGCGCGAGCCTTCCACCGAGATCTCACGAACGGCCCCGAGGTTCTTCAACGCCCGCAGACCCTGGCTGGCCGAACCCTTGCTCATGCCCAGGCGCTCCACCAGATCATCGAGCGCAAGAGGCTCCGGGGAAATGAAGATCAGACCGTAGATCTCGCCGAAGGAACGGGGCAGGCCGAGAACTTTCACCCCATCGACAAAAACCTGCACCACCTGCCGCTCGATCTCGCCGAATGCGGGAAGGTCGCCGGGCTCATCCTTTTCGCGGGCCTGTGGCATGGCCTTGGGAATAGCGGGCAGGCCGGTTTGTTCAATTCAAAATGAACGAAAGTAGTCCGCACAGTCCTCTGTGCGGGAAGCACGGATGATCTCCGAGAGCACTTACGGTTGCTTCAATCGCACAGAGGACTGTGCGGACCACTTTAGTCCATCCACCGCCCGAGCACCTTCTCCAGCCCCTCCGTGCGCTTCACACGGTAGCTTTCCCCAAGCTCCATCGTCGCGCGCCGGCCGGCACTGTTCTGAAAGTGCAGGAATACCGGCGTCTTGCCGGGGCTGGCCGCGATGGCGTCGCGGATTTCCTGCAAATCCCGCTCCGAATGCCGGGCGGTCCATAGCGTCAACTCGACTGCGCCCTTCGCCGCCGCATTGCCGCGCGGCTTGAGTTCGCTGAGTTCGTAGCCGGTCAGCCGCCGCGCATCGGTGCGGTCGTCCACCTGGATCGCCGCCTTGAATTTGATCACCTTGCCCGGCTCCAGGATGCCCGCGTCGCGCGCCGGGATGAAGGATTCGCCCCACATCACCACTTCCGCGGAGCCGGTGAAATCCTCCACCACCATCACGCCGAAGGGCTTGCCGCTTTTCGTGACCTTGCTCTCCAGCGTGCGGATCATCCCGGCGAAAGGAAAGCGGTCGCGCGGATTGCCGATGTTGATCTCGTCGAGCAGGCCGAGCTTCATATACTTGTCGGAATCCAGCACGCCGCGGAATTTGTCCAGCGGGTGCCCGGTGACATAGAAACCCAACAATTCCTTCTCATGGGCGAGGCGCTCGTCCTTGCTCCACTCTTCCACGGCTACGGCATTTGCCGTACTTGCCGGAGCCGGCGCGCCGAAGTCCATCGCATCAAACATCGACACCTGCCCCGATGCGCGGTCGCGCTGGAGCGACGAAGCGCTGGCAACGATCTGCTCCAGTCGCGCCGTCATCCCAGCACGAGCCTGGCCGGTCCAGTCGAAAGCGCCGGCTTTGATCAGGTTTTCGAGGATGCGCTTGTTGACGGCTTTCGAATCGAGACGATTGGCGAAGTCTTCGATGGAAAGGAAGAGTCCATTCGCCTCGCGCTCGGCGATCGCCGTGGCCATCGCGCCCTCGCCGACGTTTTTGATCGCGGCCAGTCCGTAGCGGATCGCCAACGCGCCGGAACCGAGTTTTTCCGGGGCGAAGCGCAGTTTCGAGCGGTTCAGGTCCGGTGGCAGGATTTCGATGCCCATGCGGTGACACTCCGCAACGAAGACGCCGATTTTGTCGGTGTTGTTAATTTCGTTGGAAAGCAGTGCGGACATGAACTCCACGGGGAAGTTCGCCTTCAGGTACGCCGTCCAGTACGAGATGTGGCCGTAGCAGGCGGAGTGCGACTTGTTGAAACCGTAGCCGGCGAACATCTCGATCTTCTCGAAAATCGCGTTGGCCAGCTTTTCATTGATATTGTTCACCCGCGCCGCGCCCTCGACGAATTTCGAGCGTTCCTCGGCCATCTTTTTCGGGTCCTTCTTGCCCATCGCGCGGCGCAGCAGGTCCGCGCCTCCGAGCGTGTAGCCGGCGAGGAGCTTGGCGGCGTTCTGCACCTGCTCCTGATAGATCATGACGCCGTAGGTATTGCCGCAGACCTGCTCCAGCAGCGGGTGCTCGTAGAAGGGTTTCTTGCGGCCCTTCTTCACCTCGATCATCTGGTCGATGAATTGCATCGCACCCGGGCGGTAGAGGGCGATGAGGTCGATGATGTCGTCGATACTGCGGATGTCGTACTTGCGGCAGGTCTCGACCATTCCGCCGGATTCGAGCTGGAACACGCCCATCGTCTCGCCGCGGTTCAGGATGTCGAAGGTCTTCTGGTCATCGAGCGGCGCTTGCTCGATCTCGAAATCCGGCGTGTGGCGGCGGATATGCTCCACGGCATCCTGGATGACGGTGAGGTTCTTCAACCCGAGGAAGTCCATCTTCAACAGACCGACCTCGGTGATCGCGCCCATGTCGTACTGGGTCACGACTTCGCCTTCGTTGCCGCGGGTCAGCGGGACGTGTTCGTCGAGCGAGCGGTCGCCGATCACCACCCCGGCGGCGTGGATGCCGACGTTGCGGGTCAGCCCTTCCAGCTTGAGCGCGTAGTCCCAGAGTTCCTGGTAGGTGGAGGAGCTTTCGACCAGTTCGCGCAGTTCCGGCTTGGCGTCCCATTCCTTTTTGAGGGTCACGCCCGGCTTGGCCTCGATCATCTTGGCGATGCGGTCGGCCTCGCCGTAGCTGACGCCCATCACGCGGGCCACGTCGCGGATCACGCTCTTTGCGCCGAGGGTGCCGTAGGTGATGATGTGGGAAACACTACGTTCGCCGTACTTGTGACGAACGTAGTCGATGACTTCCGGCCGGCGGCTCTGGCAGAAGTCGATGTCCACGTCCGGCGGGCTGACGCGCTCGGGATTCAGGAAGCGCTCGAAGAGCAGGCCGAACTGGAGCGGGCAGATGTTCGTGATGCCCATGGCGTAAGCGACCAGCGAACCCGCCGCCGAACCGCGGCCGGGGCCGACGGGGATGTCGTGGTCTCGAGCCCATTGGATGAAATCCGCGGTGATGAGGAAGTACGAGGCGAAGCCGAGCTGGTTGATGATGCCGACTTCGTATTTGATCCGTTCCTGGATGTCGGCGCGCGCCGCTTTTTCCGCGCCGTAGCGTTTCACCAGGCCTTCCTGGCAGACGCGCATCAGATATTCCTCGCGCGGCGAGCCGTCGGGCGCTTCGAACTGCGGGTATTTTTCCGAACTGGTGGAGTCGAGCTTGAGTTCGACGTTGCAGCGTCCGGCGATTTCCAGTGTGGCGTCGCAGGCGCCGGGAATGCCGGCGAAGAGCGCGCGCATTTCCTCCGCGCTCTTGAAATGGACCTCGGGGGTGTAGCGCATGCGGGTTTCGTCGATCAACTGGCGGCCGGTGCCGATGCAGATCATCACGTCGTGCGCTTCGTGATCGTCGCGGTTGAGGAAATGAACGTCGTTCGCAGCGACAGGCTTGAGGCCGAATTCGGCGGCGAGCTTGAGCAGGCCCGGAGTAACCTTGCGCTGCGGTTCCAGGCCGTGATCGTGGATTTCGACGTAGGTGTTTTCCCGGCCGTAGATGTCCACAAGCTCGGCCATGGTTTCGCGCGCCTTGGCCTCGTCGCCAAGCAGCAGCCATTCGTTGACCGGGCCGGAAATGCAGCCGGTGAGGCAGATGATGCCCCTGGAGAACTCGCGCAGCGCGGCGCGGTCCACGCGGGGTTTGCCGTAGTAGAGTCCTTCGAGGTGGCCTTTGGAGACGAGCTTCTGGAGATTCGTCCAGCCCTCGTCGGTCTCGGCCAGCAAAGTCATGTGACAGGCGCGCTTGCGGCCGGGGATGTCCTTTTTTTCGTCCATCCCGCCGGACGCGAGGTAGATTTCGCAGCCGAAGATCGGCTTCACGCCGGCTTTTTTGCAGTTCTGGTAGAACTCGATGGCGCCGAAGAGGTTGCCGTGGTCGGTCATGGCCACCGCCGGCATGCCGAGTTCCTTCGCCTTGGCAGCGACCTCCTTGGTGCGGGCCATGCCGTCGAGAAGGGAGAATTCGGTGTGCAGGTGGAGGTGGACGAAGGAATCGGACATCGGGCGGGAGGAACTTTGGACGGATGCGTCAGGGAGGGCAAGCGAGGGGCGAAAACCAGGCCCACACGGAGCTTTGACATACGTATGATCGAAATGTATGCTCCAGCATATGAAACGCACCACCTTGATCCTCGAAGACTCCTGCATGGAGGGCGTGCGGGATCTGGCGCGGCGGCAAGGGCGTCAAATGTCCCAGATCGTCAATGAATTGCTCGCCGAGGGCCTGCTCCGCCATCGGAATCTGGAGGTGAAATCCTTCGCGCTTCCCCGCTATGAAATGGGCCGCCCCAAGGCGAACCTCGCTGACCGCGACGCGCTTGAATCCGTGATGGAATCCTGATGGCCGGACTGATCGACACGAATGTCCTGCTCTACGCCGCGAATGCCTCGTGCCCGGAGCATCAGGCGGCGCGCGATTTTCTCACCGCAGCCGCTCTTTCCGCCGACCGGTGGTATCTGACCGATGCCATCCTCTACGAGTTCCTGCGGGTCGCCACCCACCCCAAAGTCTTTCCGCAACCGCTGACCTGGCGGGAAGCCTTCGATTTCCTCCGTCCCTTGATCGACTGCGAGGCATTCACCATCCTGGAGACCGGGCCGCGCCATTGGGCTCTGCTGGAAACGGAACTCGCGTCTCTTTCACATCCGGCCGGGAATCTCTTTTTCGACATCCGCACCGTGGTGATGATGCGGGAGCGCGGCATCCGGACAATCCATACGAGGGACACGGATTTTCTGCAGTTCCGGGACATCGCTGTCATCGACCCCTTCGCCGTCTCATGACCGATCCCGCCGAACGCTTCATCGAGGCCGCCATCCGCCCCTTCGGGGACAATGCGGAATTGGAAATCGCCGCGCGGCACGAGCTGGCGCAGCTTATGGCCGTCGCCGGAAATCTTGCCGGAGACCCGCTGGAAACGGTGACGGAGCGGCTCGAAGAAACGGATCGCCGGCCGCGGAGAAAATGGTGGCGCATCGGCCTCTACACGGTCACCGGCATCGTTTCAGCCGTGGTTCTGGCGATGTCCGGACAGTCGCTGCTGATCCGGGAGGTCGCCGCACTGGCCGGCATGTTGGGGCACACGATCACGCCCATGGGTTTTTCGCCGGATGCCAAGGAGGGCCGGATGAGCCGCCATCTCACGCCGGAGCAGAGATTGCTGCTGCTGGGAGACACCCGTCGCAGCGGAAAGGCGGAACGCATCAAGGGCTTGTGGGAAAGCAAACCGAGGAACCCCGCCTATTTCGCCGACTACACGGCAGCCCATCTCTCCGAACATTCGAGCCTTCCGCCGGATTTCCTCGAAACCGCGCGGGAACTCGACCCCGGCAACGCCTGGTTTCCCGCCATCGCCGCGGCGACGGCCGCCCACGCGGCGCTCGATCAGAGCCGCCACGGCACGGCGACATCCCCCGGCGGAGTGAGGCTGAAGGCAATCAGGGACTCCGCCAAACTGGATGAAGCTCTTGCACTGTTGCATGAGGCAGCCCCGATGAAGCGCTTCGACAACTACCAACTCACGCTCCTGAAACAGCGGATTCCGCTCCTGCCCAAGCGGACCGATAATTTGGACCAGACGGTTTCCCTGGCTTATGTGGCCGGGCTGACGGCGCCCAACATGCGATTTCGTTCCTTGGCGGATGCGGTGAAGGCGAAAGCGATCCAACTGGCGGAGGACAAGGACGCGGCCGGCTTCAAACGCCTGCTCGCGGATTGGGAGGCGTTCACGACCACCTATGCCCGCTGGGACTATGGTATTTTGGTCGATGTCATGATCGCCCGCGTTACGATCCAAGGACCGTTGAAGACATTTCACCAAGCCGCGACGGATCTCGGACTCGCAGAGGACGCCGCACGATTGAAAGCACTCGACGAGCGGTTCGAGGCATGGAGAACCGCAACCAGAACCCGCACGGACCCCAACGAGGACCTCGCGCTACGCTCGGGGCTTCTCCCCGGGCTCAGCATGCCAACGGTTTCCAAACAGTTGTCCCGCCCGCTGGTGATCCAACCGGAAGAACTCGAACCCGGCCGCCTGGCCGATCATGCCCTTGCGGGCCGGATCATGTCGCTGATCGGCTGGCTGTCACTGGGAATGGCGATGCTGGCCGCCGGATGCTACCGCTTCCGCGGCAGCAGGTTGACACGAGGGCTGTCGGCCCGGCTGGTCGACCTGTTGCGACCGGTGGACTGGATGTGGATTCTCGGGATCGGGTTGGTGCTGCCGCTGCTCTATTATCACGCGATCCATCGCTTCACGCCCCTCGGCGGGCGCGAGTGGAGCTTGAAGGTGGCAGCTTTCATCCCGCAGACGGGTCCGTTTCTTTCGATGCTTTTGCTGATGATCGCGCTGCCGGTCGCGGTCGCCCGCAAGCGGCTCGGGTTGCGGGCTGGGGCCGCGGGTCTGGCGGACGGGAAGAACCTTGTGGCATGGAGCGCGGCGCTCTGCGCGGCCCTGGCGCTGCCGCTTTTCGGCGCGGTCTTCGTGACGGAGGCGGACGCGAACCCGCTCCTGATCGCGGCTGCCTGCCTGCTTGGGATATTGCAACTTTATTGCCTAGCGATCGGGATCAGGGCTTTGTTTTCCCGCCATGCAGGGCTGTTGCGCCGTGTCACGCTTTCGCGAATTCTAATGCCGACGTATGCCACAGGGATGCTTTTGATGATCGTCGCGGTCCCTCTTTACCACGCGGAGGAAAAACATTGGATCGCATGGGACCGGCTGACGGAAATCAGCGCCGATGCGCCAGGGCTGACTCGCTTCGAATATGAGGTGACGCAGTTGATGAAAGAGGAATTGCTGGAAATTCTCGGGCTGGAGCCCTGAGCCGAAGCCGCGGCTTTTGCCCGTTTCCTCCATCACTTCCCCACATCCCAAGCCGTCACCCACTCCGTGCCGGTCTTTTTCCACCCCGCTTCGATCAGACGCCGCTCCATGTCGGGGAAATGGGCCGCGCCATAGAAAATCCCGAGCTTTTTCCGCCCCGCCGCCACTTCGCGATCGAGCACTTCCAGGCATTTCGCGTTGCGGTCGCCGATGATCACATTGTCGTCCGTCAGCCCGGCGACCTGATCCACGCCGCTGCCGAGGCTGTGGACGAATTCGCGCTTCACGCCGTTTTTGTTGCCCGAAACCAGCGACGTGAGCAGACGGAACGAACTCGGCTGCTTCCCCGCGACCTTCGTCGGCTTCTGCAGGCTCGTCTTGAACATGAATCCCGCCAGCGTCTCGCCGCGCTCGGCCTGCAGGGCCGCGAATTCCTCGAGCGTCACATCGGCGTGGACGAAATTCTCCTTCGAGTAATCGACCTCCTGCATCTGGTAGCTCAGCCCCAGCCAATCCGAGCCGGCCTGGTAGGCCGCGTGCAGGCCGCTGAGATTCGCTTTCGGCCTTTCCGCCGGGAGCCCCTCCTCATCCTCCGGCAATCCTTCGCCTTCCGGCAGCGCAAGCTCCGCCACGGGAGCCGCCGCCGGCCTGTCGCCGCCGATCCCCTCGAAAAGCAGCGCATCGTAGCGCTCGAAACGACGATTGAGCCCCTGATAATACTTCCGATCCGCGATATGCACCGCGCCCACCAGATCCAGCGTCACCCCGTCCTTCTCGTAAGCCGCCACCGCCGTCTGCAACTCGGTCGCCGTCGCCGTCTCCACCACGCGGATGAACTCCGGCTTCTCCGCCACCGGCTCGGCGCGGAGGGTCGCAAGAAAGCAGGTGGCAAGAAACAGGCGCGTTTTCATGATCCAGCGGGAGCTTACCCCGCAAAAGCGCCGCCGAAAGCGGAAATCGTCCCGCCTTTCCGCCGCCGTTGCCCATCTCCGGATCATCGTGTATCTCCCGGCAAATGAGCGAGCACGCGCTGCTGCGATACTGTCCCGACCTCCTCGCCTACTCCCGGCGCAGGACGCGCGAAGTCATGGTCGGCAATGTCGGCATCGGCGGGGATCACCCGATCCGCGTCCAGTCGATGATTACCTCCGACACCCGCGACACGCCCGCCTGCGTCGCGGAAGTCCTGCAACTCGCCGAAGCCGGCTGCGAGATCGTCCGTATCACCGCGCAGACGAAAATCTACGCCGCCAATCTTGAAAACATCGCCCGCGAAGTCCGCGCCGCCGGCTGCGATGTCCCGCTCGTCGCCGACATCCATTTCAAACCCGACGCCGCGCTCGAAGCCGCCAAATGGGTCGAAAAAGTCCGCGTCAACCCCGGCAACTATGCCGATAAAAAGAAATTCGAAATCCGCGAATACAGCGACGAGCAATACGCCGAGGAACTCCAGCGCATCCGCGAGGAATTCTCCCCCCTGGTCGAGCTCTGCAAAACCCTCGGCCGCGCCATGCGCGTCGGCACCAACCACGGCTCGCTATCCGACCGCATCATGAACCGCTACGGCGATTCGCCACTCGGCATGGTGGAAAGCGCGCTGGAGTTCGCCCGCATCGCGCGGGAGATGGACTACCACAACTTTGTCTTCTCGATGAAGGCCTCGAACCCGAAGGTCATGATCGAGGCCTACCGCCTGCTCGTCGCCCGCCTCGACCAGGAAGGCCCGGACTGGAACTACCCGATCCACCTCGGCGTCACCGAAGCCGGCGACGGCGAGGACGGCCGCATCAAGAGCGCCATCGGCATCGGCTCTCTGCTCGCGGACGGCATCGGTGACACCATCCGCGTCTCGCTCACCGAAGACCCCGTTCACGAACTCCCCGTCGCCCGTGCCCTCGCCGCGCCCTTTCAGGCGAAATCCCCCCAGCCTCCCGCCCCGCCATTGGCGCCCTCCTACGACCCCTTCTCCTATGAACGCCGCAAAACCCATGACCTCGAAATCATGGGCCACCCTCTCGGCGGCGAACACACCATCCGCGTCTTCACCACTCAGGAGAAATGGAACGCCGTCGCCCACAAGATCGCGAAGATGGGCGACTTCAAACCCGAGATCGTCCTCGAAAAATCCGGCGTCGTCGCCATCGACCCGCGCGACGAAGCCGCCTTCGCCGCACTCAACCACGATCCGCAGACCCGGCTCGTCACCGTGAAGGACGGCCTTGACCTTGGCGTCATCCCCGCCTTCCGTATGCTCGCCTTCCGCCTCGACGCGCGGCACCCCATCCTTCTCAAAGACACCCTCCACCCTCCACCCGAAAGCGGCGACTTCGTCGAAACCCTGCTCGTCGCCGCCCGCCGCATCGGCTCGCTGCTCTGCGACGGCATCGGCGACGCCGTGCTCGTTCAGGGCGAGCCCTCTCCCGGCCAATCCCTGCGCCTCTCCTACAACATCCTCCAGGCCGCCGGCGCCCGCATCTTCAAGACCGATTACGTCGCCTGCCCGAGCTGCGGCCGTACCCTCTTCAATCTGCAAAGCACCACCCAGAAAATCCGCGCCGCCACCGGCCATCTCAAAGGCGTGCGCATCGCCGTCATGGGCTGCATCGTCAACGGTCCCGGCGAAATGGCCGACGCCGACTTCGGCTACGTCGGCGGCGCGCCGGGCAAAATCAACCTCTACGTCGGCAAGCAGCCGGTGAAATTCAACATCCCCGAAACCGAAGCCGTCGAACGCCTGATCGACCTCATCCGCGAACACGGGAAATGGATCGACGCGCCCGCCGGCGAACCCGTCGAAGTCTGACCATGGCCGGCACTCTCACCAAGACCCGCGAAACCGTCTCCCTCGATGTGCCGTGGAACGTCGTCGTCCACGACGACCCCGTGAACCTGATGGGCTACGTCACCTGGGTCTTCATGAAAATTTTCGGCTATCCCGAAAACCGCGCCTCCATGCTGATGATGGAAGTCCACACCCGCGGCCGTTCCATCGTCTGGACTGGCGCACGGGAGAAGGCCGAGTTCTACACCCAGCAGCTCCAGGCCCACCAACTCAAGACCACCCTCGAAAAAGCCGAATGAAGATCGCCCCCACCCTCGAAGGCGGCCTGCGCATCGACATCGAAACCCCTCTCGACTGGATGGTGCTGCGGTGCATCCCGTATGACGCCCGCGGCGACACCGGCACGCTGGCCGCAAAGCTCGGCGCCCTGATGGACGGCGACCCCGAAGCCGAAGACTGGCGCGAACTCATCGTTCCCGATCTCCAGACCGAATTCGACACCCAGCTTTCCACTGTCGAAAGCTCCCTGCGACAAGCCGGCGACGACGAGAGCCCGGCCGAACTCTTCATCGTCAAAGACGAAGCCGAGCGCTGGTACGGCGCGCTCAACCAGGCCCGCCTCGCCCTCCAGGAACGCTACGCCTTCGCCGAAACGGAACCCGCGGCGATGAGCCCCGGCGAACGCTCGGCCTGGTTCCGCAGCCAATTCTACCTCCACGTCCAGAGCCTGCTGCTCGACTACGTGATGCGGTAGAAGTCCAAGTTCCAAATTTCAGAAGGAGTTCGCCGCCAGTCTCAAAATCGCCGCCTTCACCTCCTCCGCCTCCAACTCCGTCTGGCAGCGCAGATCCATCCTGCACTTCGGGGCGAAACACGGCGAGCACTCCACCTTCCGCCGGACGATCACGTGACGCTTGCCGAGCGGCCGCAACCATTCCGGCTCTCCCGGCCCGAAAAGTACGACGCACGCCGTACCCACGTGCGCCGCCAGATGCGGCAGCGCCCCATCCGCCGCCACGCACAAACGATACCGTGCAAGCTCTTCCAGCGCCGGAAACCCGAGATCCACAGCCTCCGCCCCCTCCAACGCCCCCGCCAGCGCCTGCCCCAACCTGCCGCCGCGCCCGACGACCGGCTCCAGCCCCGCCTCCTGCAAATCCCCGGCCAGCGCGACCCACCGCTCCAGCGGCCATTCGTAATGCGGGCCCTCATCCGAATCGGGCGCCAGCAGCACGCCGCCCTCGCGCTCCACCCCCATTTCCACCAGCGTGAAATTCTCCGCCACATACCCCTCCGCGCCCAACTCCTCCGCGATATCGAGATAGAAACGCACCCGATGCTCGATCGGCCCGGGCTTCACCACCCGCTCGATCCGCTCCGTCAGCCGCTTCTCCAATCCTTTCGCCGGCAACCCTAGCCGCCGCGGAACACCCGCCTTCGCACAGGCATCCGCCACCGGTCCTGCCTCCCACAATAGCGCCGCATCCACCCCGGACAAACGCCCTGCGATCCCCCCCGCCGACGCCCCCGCCGGATAGGCAATGCCATCGCCGAACCCGCTCGCCTTCCAAAACGCCAACTGCTTGTCCGGGCACAGCACCTTCACCCGCACCCCCAACCGCTGGAACGCCCGCATCGCCGGCACCGAAAGACAAGCCTCCCGCCAGCGCGGCGGCGTGGCGACGAACAGGATTTCGCCGGGCGTCAGCTTCGGTGCGTCGGGCATCTGGCGTGCAGCCTAGGAACCCTCCGCCACCCCGGACAAGCCGGCATCGGCGAACTTCACCTTCGGAAACTTCTCCGGACGGTGAAAATCCGGCTCGCCGCCACCCAAATCCGCCGCCGTCAAAAAGCGCTGCTCCGGCGAAGCAACGATGAACGTCACATTCAGCCCCGAACCCGCGCCGAAGCCGACCCGCGCCTCCAACAGGTCCCGCGGAACCGCCATCGCCGCCACCCAGCCGCCATCCGGCGCCAGTTCGGCAAACGTCGCCACTTCGGGAAAAGGAACTTCCACCTCTTCCGTCCGCACCCGCGGCGCGGTGAACTCGCAGCTCCACCACGCCCCGTTCGGCGCCAGATTGAATTCCAGATAGCGCCCGCTCACCGGATCGGCCACGAAAAGCTCCGCCACATCGTACCTCCATAGCTCCGCCGTGAACTTCCCCGGCCGCGCCGCCGGATGCAGCCGCGCCGGTCGCCCGTGCGCCGCCACGAACCACAGGCGCCGCGGGTCCAGTGCCACGCAGAAAGCCGCCGCCGGCTCCACCGCCCCTCCATGCCAATCGCGGCTCACCCCGAAAAGCGGCAGGTCCAATTCCCCCCAAGCCAGGGGGGACGCGCTGCGGATCACCGTCATAGGCCGCCTTGCCTATGCGCCCATCCGCCCCCGGTCCAGCCCAAGGTTGCCCACCGCGCGGCGGGCGCCCCTGCCACAATCATCCCTATCGCACCAAAAAAAGTCCTATTCCCGCTTGGAAAAAAGATCGCCTTTCCGCCGCACGTTTGCTTTGTAACAACCCGTTCACTCCAATGGCCCGTCGCCGTCAGCCATACCATAATCACCTGAGTACCATCGAGTACATCGGACCACGCCCGCAGAAGCCGCAGAAGCGGCCCAATTTTCTCGGCGGCTGGGTGGTCCTTCTCATCGCGGCGGGAGCGGCTTGGGCCGGCTTCAAAACCCTGATGCCGATGGTCATGGCCCATCAATCCGCGCCTTCCGTCGAAGCCGCTGATCTGATCATCAGCGAGTTCCAACCCTCCGCCGATTTCGGCCAGCGCCTCGCCGCCGCCGCCCTCCAACGGACCAAAACCACCGTCAGCTACGACCCCGCCTACTACAAAATCCCCTATCCCGGCGGCGACCTCCCTCCCGGCAAGGGCAAGGCCGAGGACATCGTCATCCGCAGCTACCGCTCCCTCGGCATCGACCTCCAGCAACTCGTGCACGAGGACATGAAGGCCCATTTCTCCAGCTATCCGCAGCTCTGGCAGGCGCAGGGCCCCGATGCCAACATCGACCATCGCCGCGCCGCCAACCTCCAGCGCTTCTTCGAGCGCCACGGCGAAACCCTTCCCTGCACCCGCAACCCCGGCGACTACCTTCCCGGCGACATGATCACCTGGACCCGCCCCGGCGCTTCCGGCGGCAGCAGCATCGAAGTCCACATCGGCATCGTCGTCCCCGGTCCCGGCGCCCGCTCCTCGGAGCCTTGGGTCGTCCATCACCTCGACTCCAACGTGAAGTGGGAGGATGTTCTCTTCGATTTCCAGATTCTCGGCCACTACCGCTACGACGGCGGCCTGAAAGAAATCGCCGCCCGCTGAACTTCCCTCGTAGCCCCCGTAGCGGAACAACCCCGCCGCTCCGCTACGCGCGTGGCCGATGCCGTCCCGCCGCGGACCCGTGCTTTACTCCCCGCAGGCTTTCGCGCAATTTCCCCGCCCTTTCCGCGCCAACGACTTTCCGACCCCATGACCGCCGCCGAGATCCGCCAGAGCTTCCTCGACTTCTTCCGCGAGAAGGGGCACACCATCGTGCCCTCTGCCTCGCTGCTGCCGCAATCTCCCGGCCTGCTCTTCACCAATGCGGGGATGAACCCCTTCGTCCCCTACTTCCTCGGCGTCGAAAAAGCCCCCTACGATCCTCCCCGCGCCGCCGACACCCAGAAATGCATCCGCGCCGGCGGCAAGCACAACGACCTCGAAGACGTCGGCTACGACACCTACCACCACACCTTCTTCGAAATGCTGGGGAACTGGTCCTTCGGCGACTACTTCAAGAAGGAAGCCATCCGCTGGGCCTGGGAACTCGTCGTCGGACGCTGGGGCTTCCCCGCCAACCGCCTCTATGCCTCCGTCTATGCCCCGAAACCCGGCGATCCGGGCGCATTCGACCAGGAATCCTGGGACCTCTGGGCGGAACTCTTCCGCGCCGCCGGCTGCGACCCCGCCATCCACATCGTCGACGGCAACGTGAAGGACAACTTCTGGATGATGGGCGAAACCGGCCCCTGCGGTCCCTGCTCCGAACTCCACGTCGACCTCACCCCCGCGGGCGACACCCGGGGCAAGCTCGTCAACAGCGACTCCGACCTCTGCATCGAAATCTGGAACCTCGTCTTCATCCAGTACAACGCCGAAGCTGACGGCACCTTCCGCGAACTCCCCGCCAAACACGTCGACACCGGCATGGGCTTCGAGCGCGCCTGCTCGATCATCCAGAACACCAAGCGCTTCACCGATTTCTCGCAAAAGCCCAGCAACTACGCCACCGATGTCTTCCAGCCCATCTTCCGCAAACTGGAGGAACTCAGCGGCAAAAAATACGTCAACATCTACCCAGCTCCCGGCGCCGACCGTTCCGCCTTCACGGAGGAAATGAAGGACGCCATCGCCTTCCGCGTCATCGCCGACCACCTCCGCACGCTGAGCTTTTCCATCGCCGACGGCATCCTCCCCGGCAACAACGGCCGCAACTACGTCCTGCGCCGTATTTTGCGCCGCGCCGTGAGGTACGGCCGCCAGCTCGGCTTCTCCGGCGAAAAGCCCTTCTTCGGCGCGTTGGTCGAAACGCTCGTCAACGAAATGGGCGGCGTCTTCCCCGAATTGAAGAGCCGACAGGACAGCATCCGCACGGCGCTGGAGCAGGAAGAGGCGAGTTTCAACCAAACGCTGGATCGGGGGCTTCGCCTCTTAACTGAGGAAGCCATCCAGCGTGCTGTGTTCGATCAAATTCTCATAGAGAAAAGATCGGCAATCGCAAAATTTCAGCTGGAGTTTGATGCGAGCGGACGTCGAATTGATACGCCAGACACGCATAAAATCTCTAAAATATATACCGATGAGGAACAGAATACCTGGCTCTCATCCGAGGATATTTCGGTTGGAACTTGGAAAGACTATTTGAGGGAAAGCCCGGTTCTGAGAGCACACGACGCTTTTGCCCTCTATGATACGTACGGATTCCCGATCGATCTAACTGAATTGATCTGTTCGGAACGCGGAATTCTTGTTGATCTTCAAGGATTTGAGGAATTGATGGAACAGCAGCGCGAGCGCGCACGCGCCGCCCAAAAATCCACTGTCGTCCGCGCCCTCGACATCTCCACCGACGCCGTCACCGAATTCACCGGCTTCGACACCGACGAAGTGGAGGCCACTGTGCTCGAAATCCATCCGCAGGACGACTCCCTCTTCGTCATCACCGACAAAACCGTCTTCTACGCCGAAATGGGCGGCCAGGCGGGGGATACCGGAACGCTCACCGCCTTCGGTCACGAATACCCTGTCACCGGCGTCCAGCAGATCGGCAAGGCCCGCGCCCACATCCTCGACGCCTCCGCCCAGGTCAAAGTCCGCGACCGCGTGACGCTGAAACTCGACACGCAACGCCGCCGCCCGATCGAGGCCCACCACACCGCCACCCACCTGCTCCACTGGGCGCTGCACGAAGCCGTTTCCAAAGACGCCGCCCAGCAAGGCTCCTCCGTGGACGAGCACCGCCTGCGCTTCGACTTCAACAGCGCGCCGGTCACTCCGGAACAACTCTCCATGATGGAGGAAATGGTCAACGGCGCCATCCGGCAGGGCCTCGCCGTTTCCTGGACCGAGGTGCCCCATGCCTCCATCAAAAGCCGTTCAGACATCATGCAGTTCTTCGGCGACAAGTATGGGGATACGGTGCGCGTCGTACAAATCGGCGGCGATCCCCACCAACTCAACGGCCCGTCGATGGAACTCTGCGGCGGCACCCACGTCCGCGACACTTCGGAGATCGGACTTTTCAAAATCAGGAGCGAGGGGGCGATCGCTTCCGGCGTCCGCCGGATCGAGGCCGTCTGCGGCGAAGGCGCCTGGGATTACCTCAACGAACTCTCCGAAAAATGGGATGCCGAGCTGAAAGCCGCCCGCGCCAAGCTCGACGCCGCCAACGAAAAGCTCACCGCCCTCGGCGAAGCGCCGGTGATCGCAAATGACTTCCCACGCATCATGGCCGCGATGCTCGCCGAGCGGGCCGATATATCCCAAATCAACGCCACCTTCGCCCGCGGCCAGCGCACCCTGGAGGAAACCAGGGAAGCCGCCATCGAGGCGGAGAAACGCGTGAAAAAACTCCAAACCGGCGCCGCCGCGAAACAGGCCGACGCCGCTCTCGCCGAACTCGTCGCCGCCGGCGGTCCCATCGTCGCCTCCTTCGAAGCCGACGCCTCGCTGCTCCAGGAGCTCCTCAACGGCCTCAAAAAACGCCAGTTCGCCGGCGCAGGGTTCGTCATCGTCGATGATGGGGACAAGCTTCACCTCGGCGCGTATTGCGGCGAAGACGCCGTGGCGAAGGGCCATAAAGCCGGCGACCTGCTCCGCGACCTCGCCGCCATCGCCGGCGGCAAAGGCGGCGGGAAACCCGATCAAGCCCGCGGTGCCGCTCCTGAGCGCGCCAAACTCACCGATCTCGAAGCCGCCGCGAAAGCGAAGCTCGCTTGAGGAGGGTGGAGGTTCCGCCCACTCGCTGTCGATGGAACATCGACATTCGTTATGGCTCCTCCCCAATCCGCTGTCGGCACCATGCCAAGGCCATCAGCGCATATCCCGTGCCGTAGGGCTGGTGATAATCGTAGAGCGGATAATCCCACCACGATCCATCCTTCTCCTGCCGGTGCAGCGTGACTTTCGCCAGTTCACGCGCATGCTTCGTCTGCCGTTCCTCAGGTAGAAAGGCGACCGACTCGGTGAAATAGTAAATGCCGTAGTAGTAAAAGTAGCCCGAGATCTGGAAATGCGTCTCGTGGGGCACCGGCCGCTTGCGCCCGATGCTCAGAAAGCCCTCGCGCGCGATGAAGCGGTCCGCCCAGGTCTCGATCACTTCATCGGTCACGATGTCCTTGCCGAAGGCCCGCAGCGTCGCATTGCACGCCTGGCTGCGCGCCAGCGAACCGGCCGGGCGGTTGATCGGCACCCGCGGCCGGTAGATGTGGCTGTGCGAATAGACGTAGGAAAAATCCGGCGTCCGCTGGCGCTCGATGCTGTCGAGCGAGGTGCCGACGATCTTGTCGTCGAGCTTCACCCCCATCGTGTCGCGGGCCTCGCGCATCGCCAGAAGTACGGTGGCCGTCGTAAATGAAGTGGTGATGCCCGAGGGCTTTTTCGTCGTCAGCCCGTCGTAGATGTCAAGATAACCCCAGCCGCCGTTGAGATCCTCATAGCGGTTGACCAGATCGACCTGCTCCTGGGCGAGGCGTTTCCACTTTTCCCGGGAAGCGTCATCCTTGGCGGCGCGGTACAGCCGGGCCAGCGCGCGCAGCCCGTAGGCGTGGCCCCAGGCGTTGTAGGTGGTCGTCTGGTCGGCGCGGCGCAGCTTGGGCAGTTCGCTTTCGATCCATGCCGCGCCTTTCTCGATGGCGGCGAGCGTTTCGGGGCGCCGGTCGCCGCTGTCGATCAGGCCGGACAGCGCGAGTCCGCTGGAGCCGGCGCGGAAGGCGTGGTGGGCGCCCGGCAGCGGAGCGTAGATGTTGAGGCCCTTGGTCCGCGTCGGCCCGCCCCACGAGCCGTTCGCGTTCTGGCTGGCGATCAGGAAATCCGCGCCGCGGCGGATCGACGCCTCGACCGTCGCCGGGGTCACCTCGGCCACGGGCTTGTCCTGGGCGAAGCCGGTGGCGACCGCGAGAAGCGCGATGACAGCGTGACGGATCATCGGATCAGTCGGGGATGACGATCACCTGCCCCGCTTCAAGCCCGGAAAGGATCTCGACCCGGTCGCCGGAGACGCGGCCGCGCCGGACCGGCCGGGCTTCGGTTTTGCCGTCGGCGAGTTTCAGATCGACCGTCCATACACCGTCGGGCGCGGCACGGAGCGCTTTCGCCGGCAGGCTCACCGCGCCGGGGCTCTGGTGCACGATGAAGCGGCATTCGAGATTCATTCCCGCCGAAAGTTCGAGATCGGCGGGCCATTCGAGCTCGCCGTCTTCCTCCCACTCGGGCTCGAGGTCCACGCGATAGCGTCCGTCCGCTCCCGGCACGCCGGCAACCTTCGCAACGGTCGCGGTGAAGGCGATGTCCTCGCGGCCGGCCGCGGTGGCGCTGCCCTTCAGCTTTTCGGAGAGCGAGCGGGCGGTCGCTTCATCGACATGGGCGACCAGATCGAAATCCGGCTCGGCGGGCACGATGGAGGCGAAGGCGCGGATCGCGGGAACCTTCCCGCCCTTGACGAGCGACTTCGCCAGTTCGCCGAGCGCCCAGCGGCCGTCATCGAGCGAACCGTGGAAAAAGACGCCGTCCACCGGCGCGGTGAGGGTCATGAGCTTCGCGTCCCCTTCGAGTTTCTTCAGCTCGGCCCGCTCGCGTTCCAGGGCAGTCTTGGCTCCATCCAGCTCGATCTGCGCGGTTTGGAGGCCACGTGGCAGATCCTTCTCGGCTTTCTCCAGCGCGATGCGGGCATTGTGATCGGCGGCGACGTAAGTTTCCATCTGCCGCGGCAAGGTGGTTTCGAGCGTGTACGTCGTGGACAGTTCGGACAGCCGGGCTCTCAGTTCCGCCGATTTCACGGCCTGCTCCTGGCGCTTGAGGATGATCTCTTCGGTTTCCTCCGTGAGATCGTCGGCTTCGTACATCTTCCGGAGCTGCACCAGCTCCTCACGCGCGTTCTCCAGGCGCTGGCGGGCGCCTTCCAGATTGTCCGCCGCCTCTTCTTCGCGGGCCTTGCGGCCGATCTCGGTGAAGTATTTCAGATCCTCCGCGGCGATCCGGGCGGCGCGCTGCGCGGCTTCCAGCTTGAGCTTGGTTTCTTCTTCCAGCTTGGAAAAGGCAAGCTCCTGGGTGGCCAAGGCCAGCGTTCGCGACTCCACCGCACGCCGCTGGTCCTGCAATTTCCGCTCCAGCGACTCCGCGTCGAATTTCACCAGCGTATCGCCCTTCTTCACCGCACCGCCGTGGGGCAGGATCTCCTCGATGGTGAAATCCGTCCATGCCGCGGGATCGACACTGATCAGGACAGGCTTGGCGGGGATGAGCGCCGCGGCGAAGGAACGCTCGACGCGGAACGGCTTCAACTCGACGGTCGTTTCGGCAGCGTGGGCGGCGGCGAGCGTCAATGCCAGGAGGGGCAGGGCTTTCATGAGTGCGATGTTCGGTTAGCGTTGTCGTTCGCCGGATTTGCCTTTCCGGCCAAGCCAGAGGAAATGGGAACGAGGGCGGCGGGCCTTCGGAGCGGCGTCGATCTGATGACGTACCACATCGAAACCGCTGCGGGAAAGCTTTCTCTCGATCTCCGGCACTGCCCGCGAGGAGGCGATCGCCAGCAGCCCGCCGGCTTGCAGCGCTCCATGCACGGCAGCGAGCCAGCGCGGATCTTCGAACAGAAAGCGGCCGCGCTCCACCTGCGGCGCGGTGTCGGCGTGGAGCAACACCGCGTGCAGCGAGTTCGCCTCGCCGTGGAGTACCGCGGTCCCGGCATCGGACACATGCTCCACCCGTGGATCGCTGGCGAAGGCGCCTTCGGGGAAAAACCGCCTCTGCCACCCGGCGAGATCCGCCACCGGCTCGGCCACGACGAAGCGCCCGCGCTTCTGCGGCAGCTCCGCGGCCGCCGCGGCGACCACTTCGCCGAGTCCCAGGCCGACGATGAAAATCTTCGGCTGCCGCACCGGCCGAAAGGGCGCACAGGCCAGCCGCGCCAGCTCCCGCTCGCCGCCCTGGATGCCCGGCCCGGCGATCTGGACGCCGCCGCTCTGCACATAGTGGCGGCCGTCATGCTCGTGCAGCGACAGGACGGTCCCATCCGGCAGCACGGTTTCGGCGAGAGTGATTCGGGGCTTCATGGATCGGCAGGCGACGGAGCCGGGACTAGCGGAAAACGGGGAAACTGTCCACCGCACCGGCACCCGGCGCCAACCCTTGAAAAACAACAACCCCGGCATCGGAGCCGGGGTCGTTGTTTTTGGATTTAGTGACTTACGGCGGGCGCCGCCTTCCGGGAGGGAATCCGGCGCCCCTTGATGATCAGAGACCGGCCTTGAGGGTCGAAGAAGCCTTGAAGCCGACGGACTTGGAGGCCGCGATCTTCATGGATTCGCCCGTCTTCGGGTTGCGACCCTGGCGGGCGGCGCGCTTCTTCACTTCAAAAGTGCCGAAGCCGATGATCTGGACCTTCTTGTCCTTCTTGATTCCCTTTTCGATGGAACCGAGAACGGCGGCAAGGGCGTCTTCGGCGGCACGCTTGGTCGCGTCCTTGCCGAGGGCTTTCTGGATGGCTTCAACGAGTTCAGCTTTGTTCATGGCGAGCACGGTATGGCGCGCCGCCGCCTTGTTTGGCAAGCTAAAATACAGGCGCCCCGCGGCTTGCCATCCCTTGTACCAGGGGGAACGGGGCGGCCCGGGGACCGCCGGAAGCCGTTCTTTACGATGAACGTCGTAGATGAAACGCTCCCGCCCGCGATGAAGGAAACCCACGATCCGTGCGCCGACCCCAGGATTCTTCGGGGCGCCCGCGCAGTGCTCGCAGCCGCCGGTCCGGCGCGCGCGGGGCTGGACCTGCCTTTCCTCGCCGATGCCGCGGCGCGCGGCTGGTTCACCCCGGCCGAGGATGAGACGGTTCGAATACGATACGCGCAGTACTTGAGCGTCCGCGCCGCCCTGCTCGCCGCGCTCTTCTCCGCGGAGGACGCCTGCTCCCGGGCCGCAGGCGGCTGGTTGGCGCGGCTGCCGGCCTTCTCCGTGGCGCTGGCCGCGGCCTGCCTGCTGCTGCGCCAGTCGCGCGGCCTGGCCCCGCAGGCGTTGGCCTGCCCGCTGCTCGGCCGCAAGCTCGACGAGGCCTCGCCCTGCCACGGCATCCCGCGCAAGACCTTCGCCCGCATGCTCCGCGCCGCCACCGATCCCGTGCGGTTGCTCCGCTTCCGCAAGGCCTCGGCTTTCTACGAGGAAAATCATACGAAGATCGCCGTACTTGCCGGCGATCCTGCGCTGGCGCCGGTGGTCGAGATGCTCGCGGAGGAAATGGCGTGGGTCGACGCGCGCAAGCGGGAGATCTTCCGCCGCCGCCTGGACTACCGCTGGTTCTCCCTGCTCCGGCGGCAGCGCTCGGCGTGGAAAAAATCCGTCTTCGGTCTCTTCGAATGGTCGGGCCGCGCCATCGCGGAGCTGCGCCAGCCCGGCGTGAAATCCTCCGGCGCGCCCAAGAGGATCACCCCGGAACTGCGCGAAAAAATTCTCCGCCTCGCCCGCCCTGGCGATGTTTTCGTGACGCGGCACGACGATGCCCTGAGCAATCTTTTTCTTCCCGGCTTCTGGCCCCATGCCGCGCTGCACCTCGGCACCGAGGCCCAACGAGCGGAAATCGGGCTGGAAGCGCCCCCGCCCCTCGCCCGCCGCGTCCGCGATCCGATCCGCTTTCTGGAAGCGAAAAAGGACGGCGTGCGCTTCCGCCCGCCGGAAGACACCCTGGCCGTGGACGCCCTGGTCATCCTGCGCCCGCCGCTCGCCCCGGCCGAACTCGCGGCAGCGCTCGCCCGGGCCATGCGGCACGAGGGCAAACTCTACGACTTCACCTTCGACTTCCGCAACGCCGACCGCCTGGCCTGTACCGAAGTCGTCTACCGCGCCTACCACGGCGCAGGCCCGCTCGCCTTTTCCCTGATCGAAACCGGCGGCCGTCTCTGCCTGCCCGCCGAGGAACTGATCGCGCAGTGTTTGGAACAGGAATTCCGCGTCGCGGCGGTCTGCGGACTGGGAAAAGACGCAATCCTTACGGGTATCCGCGCCGAACTCGCCCTCCACGCCAGCCGCACGGCCCTTTGAAGCGGCGATAAGATTCACAAATCCAAAGTGTTGTCGAGCTTGTGAAAATTTTCACAAATCGCTCTTGCACCGTTACAAAATCCTCTGATACAGCCCCCGCGCGCTTTCGCGAAGCGCCTCTTGGAATGACCCGACGCTCCATCTTCACCATCCTCTTTGCCTGGCTTTGTTGTGCGGCGCCCGCGCTCGCCGCCGAAGGAGGGCACCATGCCCTGCCGCTCGACGCCCAGCGGCTCCACGACTGGCTGCCGGTCACGAACTCGATCATCATGGTCTGGCTCGCCGTCGGCATCATCGTCCTCTTCTGCCGGATCGCGACGAAGAAGATGACCCTCGTCCCCGCCGGCCTGCAGAATTTCGCCGAATGGGCCGTCGAATCGCTCTACGACTTCCTCTCCAGCCTCATGGGCCGGCCCCTCGCCACCCGCACCTTCTGGTTCTTCGGCTCGGTCTTCTTCTTCATCCTGGTCAACAACTACCTCGGCCTCATCCCCGGCGTCGGCACGGTCGGCTGGCACACCGAGGACAGCGCGGGGCACCACGGCTTCCTTCCTTTCATGCGCGGCGGCAACGCCGACATCAACATGACCGCGGCGATGGCCCTCACCTTCGCCCTTCTCTGGTTCTACTGGGCGCTCACGGAAAACAGCGTAAAAGGTTTCCTCGCCCACATCTTCGCGCCGAAGGGCAACTTCGCCGGCATCATGCTCGCGGTGATGATCCCCGTCTTCCTCTTCGTCGGCGTCCTCGAAGTCATCTCCATCGCCATCCGCCCGGTGGCTCTCACCTTCCGTCTCTTCGGCAATATCTACGGCGGCGAGCAGACGCTGGAATCGCTGATGGCGCTGGTGCCGAAGCAGCTCGCCTTCCTGCCCGCCCTGCCCTTCTACTTCATGGAGCTGCTCGTCGGCTTCGTGCAGGCCCTCGTCTTCACCCTGCTCTGCGCGATCTTCCTCAAACTCATCTGCGACCACGGCGACGACCACCACGCCGAAGGCGGGCACCACTGACCCTTTCAGCGGCTTGACCATGGCAGGACCGTGGGAGCCGCCGGAAACCACAACCAAACGCAACAACAAACCATGTTTACCAAAGCATTCGCAGTCGCCCTCGCCGCTCTCGGCGGCGGCATCGGCATCGGCATCCTCGGCGCGAAAGCCGCCGAAGCCACCGGCCGCAACCCCGGCGCCTCCACCCCGATCCTCGTGATCTCGATCATCCTCGCGGCGCTCATCGAAGGTATCTTCATTCTCTCGGCCTTCGCCGTGCCGTTCTAAAGCCTCACCGCCGCACACGCCGGTCCGCGGCGTGTGCGGCCCTCTTTCCACTTTCTCCGATCCCCATCCTGCCATGATGACTCTTCTCGCGCAAGCTGCCGTCGAGCAAGCGGGCACTCTCGAAACCATCAAGAAGACCTTCGGCCTCCACGCGCCGTTCTTCATCGCGCAGGTGATCAACTTCTTTCTGGTGATCTTCGTCCTCAAGAAGTTCGCCTTCGGCCCCATCCAGGCCATGCTCGAACAACGCCGCGCCCGCATCGCCGAGGGCGAGGAAAAGCTGAAGCGCATCGAGCGGCAACTCGCCGAGTCCGAGCGCACCACCGCCGAGGCTATCGCCAAGGCCAACGAAGACGCCGCCCGCCTCATCAACGAAGCGAAGACCAGCGCCGCCGTCCTCTCCGAGCAGAAGGCCCAGGAAGCCATCGCCTCCGCCCAGCAGATCCTCGCCAAAGCCGAGGCCGCCGCCCAGGCCGAACGCGCCGCGATCAAGGCCGAGCTGAAGAACGAATTCGGCCGCCTCGTCGCCGCCACCACCGCTCAGGTCACCGGCAAGGTCCTCACCGCCGACGACCAGGCCCGCATCAATCAGGAAGCCATCGCCTCCGTCGAAGCCTGATTTTCCCTCTCCGCCTCGTCATGAAGATCTCCAAGACCGCCGCCACCACCGCCCGCCGCATCTTCCGGCTTTGCCAGAGCGGCGGCACCCTCGACGAGGCCAAGCTCTCCGCCGCCGTGCGCCAGCTCGCGCAGGAAAAGCCCCGCGACTACCGCGGCATCCTGCACGCCCTCAAGCGCCTCGTCCGCCTCGAAACGGAACGCCGCCATGTCGTCGTGGAAAGCGCCGCCGAACTCGACGCCGCCTCCCGCGACCGCGTCGCCTCCGGCCTCGCCTCGAAATACGGCAACGACCTCACCTTCGAATACCGCGTCAATCCTTCCCTTCTCGGCGGCCTCAAAGTCCGCGTCGGCAACGACGTCTTCGACGGCTCCGTCAAGGGCCGCCTCGACCGCCTCGCCCAAGTCTTCTGAACATCCCATTTCCGCCACCAACCACCAACCGATAACCGGAACCTTCGTCCCATGAGCAGCATCCTCCAGGAACTCGAAAAGGAGATCGCCAACGTCTCGGCCTCCGTCGAAAAAACGAACGTCGGCGTGGTCCGCGAAGTCGGCGACGGCGTGGCGAAAGTCGAAGGCCTCTCCGACGTGGCGCTCAATGAAATGATCGCCTTCCCCGGCGGCGTCACCGGCATCGCGATGAACCTCGAGGAAAGCGAAGTCGGCGTCGTGCTCCTCGGCAGCTACGACAAGATCGTCGCCGGCACCGAGTGCTCCACCACCGGCAAGCTCCTCTCCGTCCCGGTCGGCCGCAAGGTCTTCGGCCGCGTGGTCAACGCCCTCGGCCAGGCCATCGACGGCAAGGGCGAACTCGTCGCCGACGCCTCCTACCCAATGGAGAAAATCGCCCCGGGCATCATCAAGCGCAAATCGGTGTCCGTCCCCGTGCAGACCGGCATCATGTCCATCGACGCCATGATCCCCGTCGGCCGCGGCCAGCGCGAACTCATCATCGGCGACCGCTCCACCGGCAAGACCACCATCGCCGTGGACACCATCATCTCCCAGGCCAAGCAGAACAAGCTGGCGGAACAGGGCAAACTCCAGAACCACAAGCCGCTCTACTGCATCTATGTCGCGATCGGCCAGAAGCTCTCCAACGTCGCCCGCATCCAGAAGACCCTGGAGGAATCCGGCGCGATGGAATACACCACCATCGTCTCCGCCACCGCTTCGGACGCGGCCGCCATGCAGTTCCTCGCCCCCTACGCCGGCTGCGCCATCGCCGAATACATGATGGACCAGGGCGAAGACTGCCTGATCGTTTTCGACGACCTCTCCAAGCACGCCGTCGCCTATCGCCAGGTCGCCCTCATCCTCAAGCGCCCCTCCGGCCGCGAAGCCTACCCGGGCGATGTCTTCTACCTCCACTCCCGCCTGCTCGAGCGTTCCGCCCGCCTCAGCGATGCCGCCGGCGGCGGTTCCCTCACCGCCCTGCCCATCATCGAGACCCAGGCCGGCGACGTCTCCGCCTACATCCCGACCAACGTCATCTCGATCACCGACGGTCAGATCTACCTCGAAACCGACCTTTTCTACCAGGGCATCCGCCCCGCCATCTCGGTCGGTCTCTCCGTCTCCCGCGTCGGTTCCGCCGCCCAGACCAAGACCATCAAGTCCGTCGCCGGCACCACCAAGCTCGACCTCGCCCAGTTCCGCGAACTCCAGGCCTTCGCCCAGTTCGGCTCCGACCTTGACGCCTCCACCAAGAAGAAACTCGATCGCGGCCAGCGCATCGTCGAGCTCTTCAAGCAGAACCAGTACTCCCCGCTCTCCATGGAATTGGAGTCGGTTTACCTCTTCGCTATGCAGAACGGCTACTTCGACGACGTCAAAGTCGCCGACGTCAAGCGCTGCCAGACCGCGATGGGTGAGTACTTCGAAACCCGCAAGACCGAGCTGCTCGACAAGATCCGCAACGAAAAGCCCGACCTCAAGAAGGACGCCGCGGCTTCCGAAGCCGTCAAGCAGGCCCTCAACGACTTCAAGGCATCCTGGAAGTAATCGCTGCCTTTTCCCCTAGTCTCTGGTCCCTAAAATCTTATGGCAAATCTCCGCGACATCCGCCGGCGCATCAAGTCGGTCAAGAACACCGCCCAGATCACCCGGGCGATGCAGCTTGTCGCCGCCGCGAAGATGAAAAAGGCGCAGGACCAGGCGCTCGCCGGCCGCGACTACGCCGACCTGCTCAACCAGGTCCTCGTCAACCTCAAGGAAAACGTCGGCGAGGATGCGCATCCGCTGCTTCAACAGCGCGAGGGCGGCAAGGAACTCGTCCTCGTCATCTCCACCGACAAAGGCCTCTGCGGCGCGCTCAACACCAACCTCGGCAAGAAAATCCGCGCCGACGTGCCGAAGGGCGCCGAGATCGTCACCGTCGGCCGCAAACTGCGCACCCAGCTTGCCAAAGCGGGCCGTAAAATGGTCGCCGACTTCGAAGTGAAGGACCCCGTGCCCTTCTCCGAAGCCCGCCCGATCGCCAAGTTTCTCACCAAGGCCTTCCTCGACGGGGAATACAGCAAGATCAGCGTCGCCTTCTCGAACTACATCACCGTGATGCGCCAGGAGCCGGTCGTCGTGCAGCTTCTGCCGATCTCCGCCGCCTCCCTCGGCGAAAAGCAGGAATACGAGGGCATGGGCGACCATGCCACCGTGGCCGAAACCGATCGCGACGCCGCACTGGCGAAGGACTATCTTTTCGAACCCAGTAGCGGCGACGTGCTCGACGCCCTGCTCCCGCTCTACATCAATTTCCAGGTCTACCAGATGCTCGTCGAGAGCCGCGCCTCCGAGCACTCCGCGCGCATGGTCGCCATGAAGAGCGCCACCGACAACGCGAAGAAGTTCATCAAGGAGCTCACCCTCGAGTACAACAAGCTCCGCCAGGCCGCCATCACCGCCGAGCTTCTCGAAATCACCACCGCCATGAAGGCGATGGAGTAAACCGCGATCTCCCTCCTTTTCCCAAGCCCATGCCGAACCTTTCCAGGATTGCTGTCGCGAGCGCCATTGCCGGAAGCCTGTTGCTTTCGAGCTGCGCCACGATCTTCAATCGCTCGAACCAGCCGGTGAACGTCACCAGCTGGCCTGCCGGCCTGAGCTTCAAGGTTACGAATGGCAGCGGCGAAACGGTGGCCACCGGCACCACACCCGGCGTCGTGAACCTCGACACCGCTGCCGGTTATTTCCGCGCGGCGAGCTATACGTTCACCTTTTCGGAGGGCCGCAAGATCGTCGGCACCCATACGCTCAACGCCGACCTCAGCGGATGGTACTTCGGCAACATCCTGATCGGCGGGCTTATCGGAATGGTCGTCGTCGATCCCCTGACGGGCTCGATGTTCACCCTCCGTGACGATGTCGCTTTCGAAAGCCCTGCCCTGGCGAAGATCGAGCATCCCTCCGCCGGGCCCCTTTCCATCGTCTCCATCGATCAACTGTCCGCCGCGCAACGCGCCCGCCTCGTCCGCCTTTAAAGACGCCCAATCCCAACCGAACACCAGCCACATCTTGCGATGAGCAACCAAGGAACCATCGTCCAGGTCATCGGCGCCGTCGTTGACGCCGACTTCTCGAAAGCCTCCGCGCTGCCGGGGATCTACAACGCCCTCGAAGTCAGCTACGATCTGAACGGCGTCGACACCAAGCTCGTGCTCGAAGTGCAGCAGCACCTTGGCGACGGCTGGATCCGCGCCGTGGCCATGTCCGCCTCCGACGGCCTCAAGCGCGGCATGACTCTCACCGACACCGGCAAGCCCATCGCCGTTCCCGTCGGCAAGCAGGTGCTCGGCCGCATCTTCAACGTCACCGGCGACCTCGTGGACGAAAACGTCCCGCTCGCCAATCCCGAGCAGCGCTGGCCGATCCACCGCGCGGCACCGTCACTCACCGATCAGTCCGCCACCACCGAGATTCTTCCCACCGGCATCAAGGTCATCGACCTCATCTGTCCTCTGCTCAAGGGCGGCAAGGGCGGCATGTTCGGCGGCGCCGGCGTCGGCAAGACCGTCGTCATCATGGAGCTCATCAACAACATCGCCAAGGCGCACGGCGGCTTCTCCGTCTTCGCCGGCGTGGGCGAGCGCACCCGCGAGGGCAACGACCTCTACTGGGAAATGATCGAGTCCGGCGTTATCGAAACCGAAAAGGATGAGCACAAGCACCCGAGAATCGATGAAAAAGGCAATCCGATCCTCGCCGAAGGCTCCAAGGTTGCTCTTTGCTACGGCCAGATGAACGAACCGCCCGGCGCTCGTCTCCGCGTCGCGCTCTCCGCCCTCACCATGGCGGAATACTTCCGTGACGAGGAAAACCAGGACGTGCTCCTCTTCGTCGACAACATCTTCCGTTTCTCCCTGGCCGGTTCCGAAGTGTCCGCGCTGCTCGGCCGCACGCCTTCCGCCGTGGGTTACCAGCCGACGCTTTCCGAGGAAATGGCCGGTCTCCAGGAGCGCATCACCTCCACCAACAAAGGCTCGATCACTTCGATCCAGGCCGTGTACGTCCCCGCGGACGACCTCACCGACCCCGCCCCGGCGAACACCTTCGCCCACCTCGACGCCACCGTCGTGCTGGAGCGTTCCCTCGCCGAACAGGCGCTCTTCCCCGCCGTCGATCCGCTTGCCTCCACCTCCAAGGCGCTCGCGCCCGAAGTCGTCGGCGAGGAACACTACCGTGTCGCCCGCGGCGTCCAGCAGGTGCTCCAGCGCTACAAGGACCTTCAGGACATCATCGCCATTCTCGGCATGGACGAGCTTTCCGACGAGGACAAGCTGACCGTCTTCCGCGCCCGCAAGATCCAGCGCTTCCTCACCCAGCCCTTCCACGTCGCCGAAGTCTTCACCAACGTCTCCGGCGCCCTCGTTTCCATCGAAGACACCGTCAAGGGCTTCGCCGAAATCCTCGACGGCAAGTGGGACGATGTGCCGGAAGGCAACTTCTACATGAAGGCCGGCATCGACAGCGTTTCACGCGACTAAGGACCAAGCGCTCCGCCCGATCAGTGCCTTTCCCACTGATCACCGATCACTGATCACCGATCACTTCCATGGCCCTCCACCTCGAAATCGTCACCCCGGAAAAGAAGATCTTCTCCGATACCGTCGGCAACGTCTACCTGCCCGGGGCCGATGGCGAGCTTGGCATCCTCGAAGGCCACGCCGCGCTGGTGACGGCACTGCAGCCCGGCGAACTCCGCTACGAGCATGGTGGTCAAGTCACCACGCTCGCAGTCGGCGGCGGCTTCGCCGAAGTGACCCAGCACCAGGTGAAAGTCCTCACCGACTCGGCGCTGGGCGAGGACCAGATCGACGAGTCCAAGGTCGAGGAAGCGATGAAGCGCGCAGAGGAACAACTCAAGTCGATCGGCCACGACCACGATGCCGAAGAGGTGGCCCATCTCCAGGCGATGATCGCCAAGTCGATGGCGCAGTTGAAGCTCAAGCGCCGCCACCATCGGAACTGAAACGCGAGCGAAGCATTTTTCACCCGCCCCGGTTCTCCGCGGCGGGTGTTTTTTCGCACGATCGGCCGGACTGCATGAATCCTCACACGCGCCTTGCCCGATCATCGGCCGGCTGCGATTGGTTTCGAAGATGAAGCTGATCCATGATTATTACGCCGCTTTCAATTCCGGGGACCGCGAAGCGCTGCTCGCCATGTTGGCGGATGACGTGATCCACGAAATCAACGAAGGCGGCGAGGAGTACGGCAAGGATGCCTTCCGCGCCTTTTTGCAGCGCATGGATCGCTGCTACCGGGAGACGGTGGAGGAACTGGTCGTCTTTTCCGGTTCCGATGACTCCCGCGCCGCAGCGGAGTTTTTCATCCAGGGCAAGTACCTCGCCACTGACGAAGGTCTGCCGGAGGCGAAAGGACAGACCTACCGGCTGCGCGTCGGCGCGTTTTTCGAAATCCGCGACGGAAAGATCACACGGGTGACGAACTACTATAATCTCCGTCGCTGGCTGGGACTGGTTGGATAGCCGTTCACCGGGAGCGAAAGCATTCCCGAGGGCGCTCGTCCCTACCCCAGACTGTATTGAGATTCCGGCATCCGGTGCGTGAAGTAAGGGAAAAATCCCTCCGCCAGAGGCATCCATGGCAGCCGACTCGGCGGCTGAGCGGCATCACGAGCGCAGGAATGCCGAAGACGAGCGCGGGCAACAGAAGCATACCGACCACCGCAAAACCCGCGCTACCATGGCCGAATCCTGAACCGGAAATCCAGGCAAGGGCAGGCAGGGCGGCGGATATCCACGGCAGCATACCCCACCACGCCACCGCGCGCAGCAGCCGGCCCGCGCGACCCGGGCCGATGTTGAGGTTCACGCGGCAGTCGAAGGATGCGCCGCATCGCGGGCACGCGGCGGGAAGGTCCGTCGGCCATGCATGAGGTTTGAGCGGCACGGCAAATGGAAGCGAACCCGGTGGCGCGGCGACCATTACGATCCGCCCCGCCGTTTCCACCGCCAGCCGCAATCCGTTTCAGGGCAATTCCACGGCGAGTCGCAGGAAGAGGCGAGCCGGCGAGCCGCGGGAGATTTCCGCCCGGGCATCCACCGTTTCAAGGCCGAGGTCGGAAGTCTCGGCGACTTCCTCGATGATCGTAACGGTGAGGGAACCGTCCGTTTCCCCGGACCGCCGCCATGTCTCAAGATCGGTGGACCACAGCACATGGGCGTCGACATCGCTCGCCAGGGGATTGCGCTGGAAACGCAGCGCGGCGGCGCTCCCGCCCGGTGCCGGCCATGTATGGGAATGACTGCCCGGATCGTTCGGACGGGTGCCGGAGAAGTATTCGAGCACATTCGCCCAGCCATCTCCGTCCGTATCGTCTTCGGGTCCGTCCTGGCTGTCCGGGAGGTTGGAGGCCATCCAGCCTTGGAAAGGGCGATCGAGGACGGTCGCCGCGGGAAACGGCGTGAGCGGCACCAGCCAGTCCATGGTGCTTGCCAGGCCGATGGCGATGATCTCGTCCCCTTCGTACAGCTCGTCGGGAGCGATCTCCAAAGTGATCAGCACCGATGATTCTCCATCGGTGAAAGAAACCGACGCAGGAAATGCGGCGGAGAAATCCTCTTCAGTCGCCGTGCCGAAGAACTCCAGCGGCACTTCGAGCGTTCCATCCGGCGGCCCGGAGCGGGAGACGGAGAAGACGATTTCATTGACGGGACCGAATTCCCCGGCAACCGCAACGGAGGCATCGACATGGAGGAAGGGCCGCGCCGGGGCAAGCTGGTGGAAAGCTGCTTCGAGCGCCGTCGCATCCGTTCCCTGCACCCAGATCGCGCGGGCGTTCGTCCAGGTGGTTCCCGGGCCGCCGGCACCGTCGAGGCGCAGGTAGATTTGCTTTCCGAGACCGGTGAAGCCGCTGGAAAACGGGGTGACGATGTGGGGCTCTTCGAAATCGAGAGAGCCGTTCTGACCGTCCCAGATCCAGGCGCGGAGGTTGCCGGTATTGTCCTCCCGCATTTCGATCTCGCCGATCAATGTGTAGCGGCCGCCGGGCTGGATGGGGATTTCGGGGTCTCCGGGGACCCGGGCCGTCGCGCTCCCCGCGCCTTTGTGATCGAGGTAGTTGAAGATCGCACAGCCTGCGGCGGCGTTGTTGCGGCCCACGTCCACGCCTCCATTGGCCGAGTTGTCGAGAGGCACGCCCCGGATGCCAAGGACGAGGAAGCCGCCCGCATGATTGGCTTCGCCGTAGAAAAACAAACTGCCCGCGACACCTTCGGAAAAGGGATTGGCCATCGGAAGAAAGGTGCCGGTCGGCAGAGGCCCGCTCGCTGTGACCAGACCGGTTGAGGGAAGATCCGAAATCCAGAGCTGCGCGGTCGAGGGAGGAACGATGGTGTAGTCACCAGAGTCCAGAATCCGGAACCCGGCCCAGCGGTCCACTTCGGGGGTGTCGTTCGGAATGACCCGGACCACCACTTCCACCGACTCTTCGCCGGCGGGAATGACGGCATGATAGTCCGGCCCGACATAGCCGGGCAGTTCCTCGAAGTCGGTATATTCGAAAGCGGTCCCCTCCAGCATGTAGATGACTTCGAGCGGCTCGGAAAGATTGCCGGTGCGCAGAAAACGGATCGACAATTCCTGGTCGCCGCCGCTTTCCGCGCCGGTGACGTCGAAGGGCTCCACCGAAACGTACACCACCTCGTTCTCGTTGATCATGGTCAGCGAGTCCATCGCCACCCATCCCCAGGAACCGTGGGCGGCGTCGATCAGGTCCAGGGTGTAGAGCGTGCCCGGAGCATCGCCCTCGATGGCGGCCGCGAGAGTCGCCGCATCCCAGGTGATGGTCTGCCAGGAGCTTCCCTGCGCGTTCGAAGTCCGGTTGCCCCAGAGCAGGTAGGTGTCGTCGTCCACGCGGCGCAGTCCGACACCCAGCCAGGCGACGTTCCCCGCATTGTTCACGGTGACGGCGGGCAGGTCCGCGAAGTTGGCGGGACCGGTGGAGCTTCCCATGCCCGCCAGCAATCTGAAGCTGATTTCGGTGGGGAAGAAATCGTCGATGTCCGCCGCGGGATTGAGCCCGTCGAGGGTGAAGCTTGGCGAGCGCAGCACGGCGGTATTGTGGGCGAAATCGCGCGTGTCGATGTTGTCCTCGCTGGTCACGATCACGCCGCCGGCGTTCCCGGAGGGATCGGCCCACGAGACGCGATTGCCGAAGGTGCTGTTGGTGGCGAAGAAACGGCGGTCCTCGCTGTCGCCGCCGGGAATGACGATCTGGCTCCACTGTTCCAGGTCGCCGGGCGGAAAGGCGAAGACACGCTGTCCCGAGGCGAATGCGGACGAAGCGGCGAAGCAGGAAAGGCCGCCGATGAGGGCGATTGCGGGAATGGGTTTCATGGGATCACGAGAATGGCGATAGTGCGTGTGAGGCGTGGAAACTCCCGTCTCCAACATCCTTGATCGGCAGGCTAGCGGCTGCGATCCCGGCGAGAATGGCCGTGGTGGCCGGGGAACCATGCAATGGAGGACAACCCGGTCGGAGCGGACTCACACTGTCACGGAGCGCCGCCGCGCCGCTTCCCGCCGGTGATCGGTGGGACTCATGCCGTAGCGCTTACGGAACGCCCGGAAGAAGGTCGTGTAGTCGAGGAAACCGGCGCGCTCGGCGATCCGTTCGATCGGCTCGTCGGTGGTGAGGAGGTTTTGCAAAGCGGTTTCGAGCCGCCGCTCCCTCAGCAAATCCGCGAGCGAGGGCTTGCCCGTTTCCTTCAGATAGCGGCGCAGGGTGCGGGCGGAGACCCGGCAGAGATCCGCCGCCGCGACCGGGTTGAAATCGGGATCGGCGTGGCGTTCCTCGACCAGCCGCAACAGGCGGCGGAGCACGGGCGGCTCCGGCCCGCTCGCCGTGCTCGAACGCTCGGAGATGCCCCTGGGCGGCACGCGCAAGGCTTGCGGCGGCGGCCGCTTTCCCGCCAGCAATGCGGTGAGCAGCGCCGCCGCATGGTAGCCGACCCCAGCGAAGTCGATCTTCACCGTGGACAGGGTGACGCTGTCGTTTTCGATGTGAAAGTCGTCGTCCCCCGCGCCGAGAATGGCCAGGTCGCCGGGCACTTGCAGATCCATGTGCCGGCACCAGGCGATCAGCAGGCCGGCGCAGGCATCGTCGCAGCAGAAGACCGCCGGGCGTCTCTCGCCGGCTTCGCCCAGCCAGCGCGCCAGGTCTTCGCAGACCGGCGGATCGCCGAACTCCATCGCGATGACATCCGCCTTCGCACCCGCTTTTTCCAGCTCCTGGCGGAAGCCCTGCAAGCGGTCGATCGAGAAGCCCTTGCCGGGGAGATGCGTGCAAAAGGCGATTTTCCCGAAACCCTTTTCGAGGAGATACCGGGCCGCCGCCCGGCCGACTCCCGGATCGTCGACCAGCACTTCGGGAATGCCGTGGAAACCCGGTACGCGGTGCATGTTCACGGCGGTCAGTCCGGATTTTTCCACCCATTCGAAGTGCGCCGCTTCCTCGAAGAAGCCGAGCAGGCCGTCCGCGCCGGACTCCATGACTTCCGGCCACTCCAGATGGGTGTGGCTGGTCCTGCGGATCAGGTGCCAGCCGGGCTCCCGTTCGCGCACGAAGCGTTCCACCCCGCGCCGCATGCCCAGGCGAGGATAGGTTCTCCTTCCCAAGGCGAGCGCCACGGCCGGAGAGAACGGGGGATGCAACGGTTCGGATGCCATGCGGGCGCTACCTGGATTTCAAACAGCGACCGCAACTTAGCGGCCGCCTTTATCAGCGCAAGGATCGCTTCGGAGGCGATCGTGACAGATCCCTCACCCGCCTGCGTCCCTGCGCTCCACGCGGTAGAATTCGCGGTCCGGCGACAGGGGATTCTCCGGAATGAAAAACCGATTGCGCGGCGGCGTGGCCGGGAGCTCGCCGGATGCCGGCGTCCAAGCGCCGGGATCAAGATCGGTGGAACGATAGACCTGATAGATGAAACCCGGATAGCTGCTCCACTCCATGACCATGTTCCGGATGTCGAACATCCCGATCACCGGCACCTTCGGATCGCCCGCACCGGTCCACGGAATGGACACCGCATCCAGCGCGATCCATCCCCAGGAAACCGCCCCTCCCGCGGTTCCCGGTCCGAACGCGTCGATCAGATCGAGCGTGTAGCTTTCCTCCGGGGCGTCGTCTCCGGTCATAGTGGAGAGCAGCTCCGCGCTCCAGCGGATTCTCTGCCAGTTGCTACCCTGGCCGGCGGCGCTCCGGCGGGCGGAGAGCAGGTAGGCGCCATCGCCGGAGCGGCGCAGGGCGACGCCGAGAAATCCTCCCGGGGACGCCACGGAAAGCAGCGCGGCCTCGGACGCGGGAGCGGTAGCCGCGCCGCCCGTACCCCCGAGCAGGCTGAAGGAAAGCGCCTGGCGTTCCCGGATCCCGTGCAGGCGGAACTCCGGCGAACGTAGTACCAACGTGTGGTGGAAGGTGTCGCGCCCGTCGAGGAACGGCGTGTGGACGATCTTGAAAACTCCCGAGACGGCGGGGGTACGGTTGCCATAAGTCCCCTCGTCCGCGACGAAGCCGGCCGCCCCGACCGCCGAAGTCCGCACGTTCTCCCAACTCTGGAGAGTGCCGTCGCGGAAATCGTAGTCCACCGAGTAAGGCCGCGACGGAGGCTCGTCGTCCCTCCGCCCGAGCTGCCAGAGGTATTCGATCAGGCGCTCCGCATAGTCGGTCTGGATGATCGAAGCACCCTTGCCGACGATCCAGCCCCAGGATCCGTCCGGATCCCCGCCGACGGCCAGCGCGTCGTGGTGTCCGCCGTTCAGGCTGGCCCAGAGGGAATTGATCCAGATGCGGGTGCCCGTTTCCCGCGCCGCCGCGAGGACTTCGGGGTCGAGCATCGGGGTCGCGTCGTTCGAAAAAATCAGCTCGACCGCGGGAGGCCGGAGCGCCTGCAACATCGAGATGATTGTCTGCGCGGACGCATTGGAGAGGATGGGCATGTAATTGATTTCCTCCTCGTACGGATCGAGCGCCGCCTGCACCGAAGCCGCGGAGGCGGAGCCCTTGAAGATGGCGTGATCGACCGTTTCCGTATCTCTCAGAACCTGCATGGCCGCGGCCATCGTCGCCGGGTGGGTGACATTGAGCTTGTCCAGATTCACCATCGCCCGGCCTTTCACGAGCGCCATGGTCTCGGCAAAGGTGGGGACCCGATCGTCGGTCGCCACGCCGCCGGGGCCGAGCAGCCGCAGTTCCTGGATCTGCGCGAGGGTCATGGAGGATACGGCGCCGATTCCGTCGGTCGTGCGGTTCACGGTGGCGTCGTGCATCAGGACGAGGTGGCCGTCCGATGTAATCTGCAGGTCGATTTCGAGGATCTCGGCTCCCTCGGAGATCGACCGTTCCATGGCGGGGATCGAGTTTTCGGGCAGGATTTCCCCGGTGTCCGACAGATAGCCTCCCCGGTGGGCCGCGACCATGACATTGGAGTTCTCCGGATTGTGGAACTTCGCGAGAATTTCCCCGATGTCCGCCCTGGAAGGCGGGGCCGATGTGATGAGCCAGAAAGGCATGATGAGAGTAAGGACCGCTCCCGGTTTCATAATGGCGAGTCTGGTGGATGCGGTGCGCGCGTCCAATGGCCCCACCGGCCATGCCTCTTGGCATTTTCGTCACAAAAAAGCGAGTTCTGTCCGGAATCGCCACGATGCGCGGCCCCGCATGCCATGGTCATGGGAGGCAATGTTTCTAGGATGACGGGTGAAAGGCGCGGTCCCGGTTCGTCCCGCCTCCCATCGAAAAACCCCATGAAACCCCGTCCATGAATATCGTTCGTTCCATCCCATCCTATGCGGCGGCATTCGCCCTCGGCCTGATCTCCGCCGCATCCGCCACCGTGATAACCCACACCTTTGCCCCCGGAAATCTCGAAGGGTGGAGCCAGGCGAGCCTCCCCGGAGCCTCCAGCAACGACTACCGTTTCTTCGCCACCAGCAGCACCTTCGGCAACCGCATGAACTGGCAGGATCCCGCGGGAACCGTGGGAGGTCTGACCGTGACCGACGCAGCCAGCGCCGACGCGCGGGGAGCCGCCCACAATTCCGCGATCCTACGCTCGCCGACCTTCACATTGAACGGAGTCAACGCTCTCGCGAACATGCTGAACCCGGTTTCCGAAATCAGTGTCACGCTGCTCGGCGGCATGGGCACAGCGAGCGGTCCTTCCGGAGTTTCCGACATTCCGGCCAATTCCCTCGAACAACCCACGGGGAACTACATCTCCTATCTGGGTGTCGGGCTGCGCCGCGTGGACGACGATGCCTATCTGCTGTGGGGGCGCCGGACTTCGAACGCCCAATCCAACAATTGGCAGACTGTCGCATGGGACGAGGCCGCCCTGGCCGCGGCGATTGCGGGCGACGCGCCCGGGACACTCTATACCGTGGATCTGATCGACGCCGCCCACGGCGATTGGGGCTGGGTGGCCATCGACAATGCCTCGTTCACAACGATTCCAGAAACTTCTTCTGTCGCCCTTCTCGCGTTGGCGTCGCTTTCCATGCTGCGGCGGAGACGCTGAGACCGGCATCCCGTCAGAAGGGGGGAATCCTCATCCCGTTCGCTTATGCGGATGGGATGAGGGAAATTTTCGTCCCACGGGGATGGCACGATGCTACCATCCCGGAGCGCGATGCGACGTTTTCTGCCTATTCTCGTGTTGCTGATCGCGGTGGTCGCGGCGCCGATCCTGCTGCGCCGCGACACCAGTCTGGCGCGGGCGGGACAGAGCGACGACCGGCTGGTCATCATCACGCCGCACAACGAGACGATCCGCTCGGAATTCGGCGAAGCCTTCGCCAGGCATTGGCAGGAGACGACGGGGCGCTCGCTCTATGTCGACTGGCGAGCGCCGGGGGGGACGGCCGAGATCCGACGGGTGTTCGACAGCGCTTTTTCCGCAGCGGAGGCTCTCGGCCATCCGGGCGTGGGGATCGACCTTTTCTTCGGCGGCGTCGATTATGAGTTCGCGAACCAGGCGGCGAAGGGACGCCTGGAGGTTCTGGAGGTTTTCGAGGCTGATCCGGAATGGTTCCGTGAAGATGTCATCCCGGCGGAATTCACAGGCGAGCAGTACTACGATAAAGATCGTAGATGGGTCGGAGTGTGCCTGTCGCAGATGGGCATCTGCTACAACCGGGATTCGCTGAAGCGGCTCGGGCTGCCTGCTCCAAAGCATTGGGAGGATCTCGGCGCTCCGGCGTACGCCGGCTATCTGGCGCTCGCGGACCCGACCAAAAGCGGCTCGGTGGGCAAGGCCTTCGAAATGATCATACAGGAGCAGATGCAGCGGGCGATTCGCGAAAAGGGCGACAACCCCGGGGCGTACGAGGAAGGGTGGCGGCGCGGCTTGAATCTGCTCCAGAGGTTGTCCGCGAACGCACGCTATTTCACCGATGCCGCCAGCAAGGTGCCCCACGATGTGGCACAGGGGGATGCGGCGGCGGGGACGTGCATCGACTACTATGGGCGCTCCTTCGAGGAAAAGCTCCGGACAGGCCGCGGCGGGGCGCGTTTGCAATGGATTGCGCCGCTGGGAGGAGCTTCATTGAGTGTCGATCCGATCGGGGTGATGCGGGGCGCTCCACGACCGGACATCGCGCAGGAATTTGTCCGTTTCTGCCTGTCGGCGGAGGGACAGCTTCTCTGGAATCTGAGGGGCGGCGAACCGCGAGGTCCACGCAAGACCTCGCTGCGCCGGCTGCCGGTGAGGCGCGATCTCTACACACCGGAGAATCTCCTGCGTTTCGCCGATGGGGATGCGCTGCCTTACGAGCGGGCCGGGGAATTCGTTTATCGGGAGGAACTCACCGGGAGAGCGTTCGGAACCATGATGGCGCTGATTCGCGCGATGTGCATCGATCCGCATGAAGAGATGAAATCGGCATGGCGCGCGATGTGCAGGGGAACAGGGCCGGGCGTATCGTTGGATGACAGCGAAGCGGGTGCAGTCTTTTTCGATGTCTCGCATGTCAGCTACGAGCGCCTGATGAGTGAACTCGTGCCTCTCGTCGCGAACGAAGGCGACAAGCTCGCAACGATGCGTGAGATGACGCGGATTTCCTCCGCCTTCCGGGAGAACTATCTGAATGCGGCGAAGCTCGCGCGGACAGGCGAACGGCAGCGCCGCAATGGCGATCTCCATCCCCGCTGAACGGTTCCCGTGTGACATGGAAACGACGCCGCTCACTCGCTGGGCATGGATTGTGAACAGGATGAGAATGGCCCGGAGCAATCACTAGGATTCGGCGGCGGCCCGCGTTTTGCTCATACTTGCCCGGCGGTTCTTCTCAATCTCCCGCAGCCATGGAATCCCTGTAACAGTGCGGTGGAACACGATTTCCAGCCACTTGTTCACAGGATTAAGAAGATGAGATTCTTTGATTCAAAAAAGACTCCATCTTCAACCTTGTGAACAAAAGCTTCTGATCCCTTGCAGCGGGAAGATTCGTTTGGAAGGGGGTGGAGGCGTTTTATCGTTCGTCGCACCGCTTTGCCTGTACGTGAAGAGAGCGTGCCGTGTTCCGCACACGGCACGCCCTTCGGATTGGGACAGCGGTTTCTCAAACCAGCATCAGGGCGGGCTGCTCGATGAGCTTCTTCACTTCGGCGAGGAACTTCGCGGCGATGGCGCCATCGACGACGCGGTGGTCACAGCTCACGCCGAGATTCATGCGCAGGCCGGGGACAATCTGGCCGTTCCTGACGACCGGCTTTTCGACGGCCGCGCCGACGGAGAGGATCAGGGCTTGGGGTGGGTTGACAATAGCGTCGAAGCTCTCGATGCCCCAGGCGCCGAGGTTGGAGACGGTGATGGTGCCGCCGTCGAATTCGGCGGGCTTGAGCTTCTTCTCCTTGGCGCGCGCGGCGAGATCCTTCACTTCCTTGGAAATCTGGAGCACCGATTTCGTTTCCGCCTGCTGGATGACCGGTGTGACCAGGCCATCCTCCACAGCGATCGCCACGGCGAGGCCGATGTGCTTGAAGCTGACGATGTGGTCGCCGGCGAAGGAGGCATTCACGGCAGGCACGGCGACGGCGGCGTTGATCACGGCTTTGAGGATGAAATCGTTCACCGTATACTTGTTGCCGTGGGTCTGCTCGGCTTGTGCGTTGATCTGTTTGCGCAGGGCCATCAGCGGCGCGGCCTCCGCCTCGACGTGGAGGTAGAAGTGAGGGATGGTCTGTTTCGACGCGAGCAGGCGGGAGGCGATGACCTTCCGCATGGAGGAGAGCTCGATGCGCTCGTCGCCTTCCTTGGTCGTCGGCAGGATGGCGGCTGCTGTGGAAGCGGCGGGAGTTTCGGTGATACGCGCTTTGGCGGCTTGGGCAAGCCCTGCGGCGGCGGAGGCGGTGGAAGAGGGTTTCTTCGGGGACGAGCCCGCGTTTTCGACATCCTTGCGCACGATCCTTCCGCCGGGGCCGCTGCCTTGCACAGTGGAGAGATCCACACTCAGCTCGGCTGCGATCTTGCGGGCCAAGGGAGAGGCTTTCACGCGGTTGCCGTCGGTGGCGGCGGGGGTTGCCGTAGCAGGTGTCTTTTCGGCCGCTGCGGGAGCGGACTTGGAGGCTTCCTTTTCCACAGGTGCCGCGGCTTCGGATGCAGCCGGAGCGGGGGCGGAGGATGAGCTGTCGCCATCAAGCACGGCGAGCACGCCGCCTATGGGCGCTTTTTCGCCTTCCTTGACACGGATCTCAGTGATGGTGCCTTCGTCGAAGGCTTCCATTTCCATCGTGGCCTTGTCGGTTTCGACTTCGGCGAGGATGTCGCCGATCTCGACTTGGTCGCCGACCTGCTTGTGCCATTTGATGAGGGTACCCTCGGTCATGGTGTCCGAGAGCTTCGGCATTTCGATTTGGATGGCCATGGTTAGGAAAAGAAAGGAAATGAAGCGCGCCGGAGCTTGCGCGATCAAGGGTGCATTTCCAGCCTTTTCCCACGGGCTCAACCCTTGTTGACGCGGATGACTTTGCCTTTTTCCACGGTGAAGTTGAGGCGATCGGGGCGGTAGTCCATGGTGATCGCGCGGGGCTGGCCGTCCACTTCGACGATCCGCCAGCGGATTTCGGCACGGTCGGCGGCTTCGCAGGCCGCTTCGATGTCGGCGCCAACCAGGGTTTCGGGCTGGGCGGCGTCGAGCTGGGGTTTCGGGCTGGGTTCGCTCACGGTAGGCTGGGTTTCCGCCGTGGTGGGCGGGATGCTGTGCCGTTCGCAGGCGGGGAGTGCGAGGGCGATGGCGGCGAGGATGGCGGGCTTCATGGTTCCTCCGACATTCTTCCCGATCCGCCCGAAAGCAAGAACGGAGGCCGCAGGGCCTCCGTTCTGATGTTGGGATGTGAAAGTTGACGGGTGGACGGTCAGTCGACACTGATCGGCTTCATGGTCGGCAGCAGGCCGACATGCGGGCTGCCGCTGCCGCCCTGCATGGAAGCGAGCTTGCGAGTCTGCTCGCTGGTGGAGCCGCAGCAGTCCTTCTTCGGGCAGTAAAGGCGGACGCATTGACGGCAGGGGACGCGCTTTTTCTTGGTCACCGTCTTGTAGCGGGGAACCTTGGTCTCCTTGATTTCGGTGAGGCCGCTCTTCGCATCGACGACGACTTCCTCGCGGACGATGTCGTGGCCACAGAGTTTGCGCTGGTAGGTTTCCTCGGTGTAGCCGGCGGTGTGGGTCGTCCAGCCGAACATCGAACAGCAGGAGGAGAGACCGAGCGAGGCGGCGATCAGGGGCAGGATCAGGAGCAGGTTTTTCATAAGATCAGGATTTTGTTCAGAAGAGGCAGCAGCAGGAACTGACGGCGAGGCACAGGGCCATGAGACCGGCGGTGGCAAGGAGCTTGGACATGCTGCCGGAATGCTAGAAGCCGCCGCCGGTGTGGCAATGAAAAAGACCGTGGCGATCAGCCTAAAGTCAGGACTTTTTCGACGATGCGGCGCGGATTCGGAAGTTGCTCGTCTTCGATGTGCGGGGAGTATATCGCGGGTGCATCCAATGTGGTGACACGCTTGACCGGCGCGTCGAGGTAGTCGAAGGCGTGTTCCTGGATGAGGTGGGAGACCATCGCGGAGACGCCGCCGAAGCCCTTCGATTCGTCGATGAGGACGACGCGGTTGGTCTTCATGACGGTCTTGAGGATGGCGTCCTGATCGAGCGGGCGGATGGAGCGGAGGTCGAGGACCTCGGCACTGATGCCGTGCTCGGCCTGGAGCGTTTCGGCGGCGTCGAGGGCGTGGAGGACGGAGCGGCCGTGGGCGATGAGGGAAACGTCGGAGCCCTCGCGCTTGAGATCGGCGACGCCGAGCGGGATGGTGAAGTCGCCGTCGGCCGGATCCGGAACTTCGCCGGTCATGCCGTAGAGCTTGGTGTTCTCCATGACGTAGACGGGATCGTTGTCGCGGATGGCGGTCTTGATGAGGCCCTTGGCGTCGGCGGGCGTGGCGGGGGCGCAGACCTTGAGACCGGGGAAGGCGGCGAAGAGGCCCTCGGGGACGTGCGAGTGAGTGGCGCCGACATTGGTGCCGCCATTGGCCGGACCGCGCACGACGATGGGCACGTTGATGAGCCCGCCGGACATGTAGCGGACGCAGGCGGCGTTGTTGACGAGCTGGTCGAAGGCGACGGAGTGGAAGGACCAGAACATCAGTTCCATGACCGGGCGGACGCCGAGCATGGAGGCGCCGATGCCCATGCCGATGAAGCCGGCTTCGGAAATGGGGGTGTCGACGATCCGTTTGTCGCCCCATTTTTTCCAGAGGCCTTCGGTGACCTTGTAGGCGCCGTTGTACTGGGCGACTTCCTCGCCCATGATGACGACGTTGGGGTCGCGGGCGAGTTCCTCGTCGAGGCCTTCGCGGAGGGCTTCGCGGTAGGTGAGTGTGCGGGACATGGAAAGATGCGTGCCGGGAGTTCGGGGAATACTAGATTTATCGTAGTTCGGCTCAATCGTTGAAGAAATGGAGGCCGAGCTTGGAGGCGGGGGTGCCGTTGTCGGTTTCCCAGTACACGTCCTTCATGATGTCCTCGACGGTCGGGGCGGGGGATTCCTCGGCGAATCTGGCGGCGGCGGCGGCCTCCTGTTTCGCTTCGTTGTCGATGGCATCGGCCTGTTCGTCGGAGAGGACGCCTTCCTCCAGCAGGCGCTTGCGCCAGAGGCGGATGGGGTCGTGGTGGGTCTTGTAGTTTTCGATTTCCTCGGGAGTGCGATATTTCTTGGCGTTGGCGTCGGCCACGCTGTGGCCGTAGTAGCGGTAGGTGGCGATTTCGAGAATGGACGGTTTGTGTTCCTTGCGGGCCCGCTCCATGGCGATGTGGGTCTTGGCGCGGACTTCGTAGACATCGGAGCCGTCGATCAGATCCCACTCCATGTCGTAGCCTTCGGCGCGCTGGGCGAGGCAGCCGCGGTAGGCGGAGGAGCGTTTTTGCGAGGTGCCCATCGAGTAGCCGTTGTTCTCGATCACGTAGATGACCGGGATTTCGAAGAGGGCGGCGAGGTTCAACGATTCGTGATAGGCGCCCTGGTTCACGGCGCCGTCGCCGAGATAGCAGAGGCAGCAGCCTTCTTTGCCGAGATACTTCAGGCCGTAGGCGAGGCCGAGGCCGAGGGGAGTCTGGCCGCCGACGATGCCGTGGCCGCCCCAGTAATTCTTGTCGGGGGCGAAGTAGTGCATCGAGCCGCCCTTGCCTTTCGAGCAGCCGGTGATCTTGCCGTAGAGTTCGGCCATGCACTCGTTCATGCCCATGCCGACGGCGAGCGCGTGGCCGTGGTCGCGGTAGGCGGTGATGATGTGGTCATCGTCACCGCAGAGGGAGATGGTGCCGACCGCCACGGATTCCTGGCCGATGTAAAGGTGGAGGAAGCCGCCCATATCCTTGCCCTTCTGGTATTTTGCGAGGGCCAATTGTTCGAAGCGGCGGATACGGGCCATCTGGCGGAAAAGTCCGATCTTTTCCTCGGCGGAGAGGGCCTTGTTCACCGGCGAGCCGGCGAAGTCGAGGCGGGGCGTGTCGGCGGTGGCGAAGGACATGGGCGGAGCGGAGATAGAGGCGGAAGCGGGTATGGAGCAAGAACTTATCGGGTCTGCGCGAGGGCGGGGGAGGTTTTTCCCGCCGGGCTCCACGAACGCCGGGCGAGCAGAAACAGGGCCGTGAAGAGAAGATTCGCCGCTGCGAGGTTGCGGAGGAAGACCCACGTCGGCATTTCACCCGGCCGGCCGAGCCAAAGGGCCTGCCACAGTCCATGGCCGGATTTCGCGTAGGTCGGATCGGCGGCCCACACGGCGGTATTCGTGACCACGTGGAAAAGCAGCGCCGCGACCAGCCCGCCGACGAGCAACAAAGCGGGGGAGGGCGACCTGCGCAGCGGCAGGGCCAGCGCGCCGGTGAGCAGCAGGGCGAGGAAGGCGACGATTTCACCACCGTGGGTGAAGGGCGGGTAGCCTTGGAGCATGCTGGCCAACGGACTGCTGATGAGCCATGCGGCGATGGGCAGAGCCCAGGCTTTCGTGCCGCGGAGGAAAACGATGCTGCACAGGAACAGGGCGGGCAGCGGCTGGAAGTTCGGCATTTCGTGCGAAAAGGCTGCGCCGAGACAACGGAAGGCGATCAGCAGGGCCAGCAGCACGAGCGCGGGAATCCAAGGGCGTTGCATGCCATTTCCCTGCCCGATCCGCGTCCCCCGGGCGAGCCGAAAATGCGTAGACTTGCCACGCCACCGCCGTCCAGTGTGTGCTGTCTTCATGGATTGGGAGCCTCTGATCGAAGCCGCCTGGCAGGTTCGCGAGAGGGCCTATGCGCCTTATTCGAAGTTCCACGTGGGAGCCGCCCTGCTGGTGGAGGGGAAAATCGTTACCGGCTGCAATGTCGAGAATCTCTCCTATGGCCTGACCAGCTGCGCCGAGCGGGTCGCCGTTGGCACTGCCATTGCCGCCGGACTGCGGAAGATCGAGGCGGTTGCCGTGGTGGCGGATACTGCGGTGCCGATTTCGCCGTGCGGGGCCTGCCGGCAGGTGCTGGCGGAGTTCGGCGATCCGCTGATTTGCCTGGCGAATCGCGGGGAGAGTCTGGTGTTTTGCTTGTCGGAGTTGCTGCCGAGGGGCGCGGCAGGGATTTTGGATCGGTCGTAAGTTCCACGTGGAACAGGTAGGGAAGGGCGAACGCGCGGTGTGGCGTCGTTCCCACCCTTGTCCTCCTGCCCAAGGCTGGGTAGCTTTCCCGCCCTCGCATGTTCCGCTATCCCAAGCGCTACGACGTTCTCGTCATCGGTGCCGGCCACGCCGGTGTGGAGGCCGCCCTTGCCGCCGCCCGGCTGGGGGCGGAGGTCGCCGTGCTCACACAGAATCTCGATACGATCGGCCAGATGTCCTGCAACCCGGCAATCGGCGGTCTCGCCAAAGGCCACATGGTCCGCGAGATCGATGCGCTGGGCGGAGCGATGGGTCTGAACACCGATGCCACGGCGATCCAATTTCGCATGTTGAATGCCTCCAAGGGCCCCTCCGTCCGCGCGCCCCGCGCCCAGTGCGACAAGAAGGCCTACCAATTCCGCATGAAGTGGATTCTCGAATCCACCCCGGGCATCGAACTCCATCAGGGAAATGTCGCCGATATTCTGGTCGAAAACGACCGCGTGACCGGCATCGTCACCTCGCTCGGCATGGAAATCCAGGCCGCGGCGGTGGTGCTTTCCGCCGGGACTTTCATGCGCGGACTGATGCATGTCGGCCTGAAAAACGAAAAAGGCGGGCGGATGGGCGACGCCACGTCCACCGTCTCCGATTCTCTCAAACGCCTCGGGTTCCACGTGGAACGTTTCAAGACCGGCACGCCCTGCCGTCTGAATGGCCGTTCGCTCGATTTTTCTGTCTGCGAGCTTCAAGACGGCGACAACCCGCCGCCGCGCTTTTCCTACATGGCCGACACTCTCGAACGTGGTTTTGGCGATCTCTTTACCCTGAATCCATGGGCCGATCCGGCGTTCCACGTGGAACAGCTTCCCTGCTGGATCACCTACACGAATGCGGTCACCCACGAGATCATCCGGCAAAATCTCGATCAATCTCCCATGTATTGTGGTGTGATCGAGGGGATCGGGCCGCGCTATTGCCCTTCCATCGAGGACAAGGTCGTCCGTTTCGCCGAAAAGGAGCGCCATCAGGTCTTTCTGGAGCCTGAGGGCCGCCACACGCACGAGTACTACGTCAATGGCGTTTCCACCTCGTTGCCCTACGAGGTTCAGTTTGCCTTTCTCCGCACGATTCCCGGTTTGGAGAAATGCGAGATCCTGCGTCCGGGGTACGCGGTGGAATACGATTACTGCCCGCCGACCCAGCTTCACCCGACACTCGAAACGAAGCTCGTCGCCGGCCTCTACTTCGCCGGGCAGATCAACGGCACTTCCGGCTACGAAGAGGCGGCCGGCCAGGGGCTCATCGCCGGGGCGAATGCTGCGTTGAAGGTTGCGGGGAAGCCGGATTTCATCCTCCGGCGTGATCAGGCATACCTCGGAGTAATGGTCGACGATCTGGTGACCAAGGGCTGCACGGAGCCCTACCGCATGTTCACTTCCCGCGCCGAGTACCGCCTGCTGCTGCGCCAGGACAACGCCGACCTCCGTCTCACGCCGCTGGCTGCGGAGCTTGGTCTTGCCGGGGGCGAGCGCGTCCGGCGTGTCTGCGAAAAGCACGCCGACCTCGATCGCGCGCTGAAGTGGTCCCGGCAGGCAGTCCATCAGGGTGTGAAGCTCGATCACTGGTTCCGCCGAGTGGAAAATTCCTTCGAATGGCTCCCTGAGGAAATTCGCCGTGAGTTCCACGTGGAACTTTGGCCATTGATCGAGACGGAGTTGAAATACGAAGGCCATCTCCAGCGCCAGCAGGTGCAGGTCGAGCGGATGGCCCGCCACGAGGACAAGCGCATTCCTGCCGATCTCGATTACACGCAGGTTCGCGGATTGAAAAAGGAGGCGCAGGCGAATTTCGCGCGGATTCGTCCCACGACACTTGGTCAGGCGGGCCGTATTTCCGGAATCACCCCGGCAGACGTGGCGATCCTGGCGGTGTGGCTGGGTAGGGACGAACGCCCTCGTTCGTCGGAAACGAATGTATCGCCACGGTCAGGGACCGCTCCCGGTCGGCCGGGGGCATCCGGCCTTACCCCGTCCGAATTACTAGATTGACCGTAATTCGACGTCGGATGCTGCGCGGGAAAGACAGGCTGCGGCGAGGTGGAATCCCCGGCGAACTTGGCTGGTGGTGCGTCGCGTTTTGGTGGATAAAGCCCCGCAACGGTGAAACCGGTCCGGAAAAACAACCTCGCCGATCTGGCGGCGGAGCAGGTGCTTGCCGAGTTGCGGCGCGGCACTTGGACGGGCCGCCTGCCCGGGGTGCGGGCTCTCAGCGCCTGGCTTCGCATCAGCCCGCCGACGCTCGCCCGCGCGTTGCGGCTACTGGTGGAGCGAGGCGTGCTGGAAGATATGGGGCCGCGCCGGCGGTACCGGATTTCCGGCATCGAGTCCGCCCTGGCCGCGGCTTCCGAGGCGGTGGCGCGGCGGCATCTCCTCATCCTCAATCACCAGCCTCTTTCCCTCATCGCGAATGCGACCCGCGATGTCATCGAGAGGATCGTCGCCGATGCCAGTGCCGCCGGGTGGACGATCGGTTACGAGATCATCGATTTTTTCAATGCCCGTCGCCCGCGCCGTTCATGGGACGAAATGATGGCCGCGCTGAGGCCCGATGCAACCATTGGCGTCTTCGGGCGGCCGGTGCTGGCGGACTGGGCGGCGGCGCGCGGGCATCGCATGATGTTCCTCGGCGGGGTGTCGGAAAACGACCGCGTGCCCGTTTATGCGATGAGGCTGACCGAATTGCTCCGCCCCGCCCTGCGCAAGCTGATCGCCGCCGGGCACCGGCGGATCTGCATGCCGCTGTGCGAACGCGCGCCGGCCTTCAACGAACGCCTGGTCAGGATGATGGCGGCGGAATTCGCCAAGACGGGTCTTCCCTTCGTCGAGCGGATCAACACGCCGCAAACCGGGTATGCGGGGCCGGAGGTCACCCACCGTCTCGTGGTGCAGGCGCTGGAACGCGACCGGATCACGGGCTGGGTTTTCATCGACTGGCGCGAGTACATCGCCGCACAGGGAATCTTCCACCGCCGCGGCGTGCTGATCCCGGAGGACGCTTCGGTGATCGTGCTGGTCGGCGAGGCGGTCACCCGGTGGCACCATCCCCCGCTGTGCCATTTCGCGACGCCGGTGGAGGCGCTGACCCGGCAGGTCCTGCACTGGCTGGAGAATTTTTCCGACTCCCATGCCGGCCGCAGTTTCGCCGGGGAGTGGGTCGATGGAGAAAGCATCGCCCCCCCGGGGGATGCGGAGACTTGAAGCGGCGGCAACGAAAACGCCGTCCGGGACCCAAAAGCCCGGACGGCGCTCGTTTTTCCTCATTTGACCTCAACGGAAAATCAGGAGCGGCGGCGGCGCAGGAGGCCGAGCAGGCCCAAGGAGCCGAGCAGCGCGGCGGCGGGCTCGGGGATGACGGTGAGGGTGCCGGCGCCGTTGAAGGTGCCGCCGAAGCCGAGCGCGGTGAGATCGGCGGCGGTGTAGGTATCGTTCGGCACGGCATTGCCGTTGATGTTGAGGCCGCCGATGATGAAATCGGCGCCGAGATTCAGGGTGGTTCCGGTGGTGTCGAGGAGGGTGAGGATGCTGGCCGGAGAGGTGAAGGCGGAGTTGACGCTCAAGTTGGTGTAGGCCGCGGCCGTGAGGTCGCCGGTGCCCCAGCCGCCGCTGCCGACGGTGAAGGTGACGTTCAGGGTATCCGAAGTGGTGCCGTCGAGCGCCCCACCGGTGAGCGACCAGTCGCCGGTGAAGTTGGAGACATCGCCGTTGAAGAAGATGGCCCGGCCGGTTCCCTGGGTGGTCCGCTGGATGGTGACGAGGCCATCGCCGGTGATCGCGCCATTGAGATTGAAGTTATGGGAAAAGGAACCGTGGGAAGGGTTGAGTTGTATGGTTCCGCCCCCCTCGAAATCGATGCCGCTGGTGAGGGTGACATGGTTGGTGGCGAATCCCACATGGGTGCGGAAGGTTCCGCCCGCGATGGTAAGGTTCGGGATGGTGAGGGTGAGGGTGTAGGTGGCACCTTGGTTGAACCGATAGGCCACCAGGGTGCCGCCGCTTTCCACCCGCAGGCTGTCGCCCCCGAAGGTGTAGGACTGGTTGCTGGCCGGCGGAGTGGGGTTCTGCACGGTCTGGCCGGAGCCGATCACGTAGTCGTTGCCGGCGGAGGGAGCGGCGTCATCGCTCCAGTTTCCGGGGGTTTCCCAGGAGGAATCCGCGCCGCCGTTGTCCCAAGTGACGAGGGCGGCGTGGGCGGAGATGGCGGGGAGGACGAGAAGTCCGATCAGGTTCAGTTTCATGGGGTCGTTTTTCAAGGTTGGGAAGTTGTGTTTTCAGGGCTGGGTGACGGAGACGCGCAGGAAGCCCTTGGAGCCGAGGACGGGGGCCTGGACGAGGCGGAAGGACTTCAACTGGTAGCCGGCTGGGGCGGTGAGGACGCCGCCGGTCTGCACGGCGACTTCCTCGACCGTCTCGGTCCACGCGCCGAGCGAGGTGCTGCCCTGGATGGCGATGGTGATGCCGCCGTTCGCCGCCGTGGGGCTGGGGCTGCCGGTGAAGGTCGCGCCGGCGGGCGCGGCGATGGTGAGGACAAGGTTGTCGTTGTTCGCGGCGTCTTTGCGGAAGACGGCGTGGATACCGTTGTCGGCGGGATCGGTGGGGTCGCCGCCGAGGGCGAACTGAATGATGTTGGCCACGCCGCTGCCGTCGTAGCTTTCCCCGGCGCCGGTACCCGGGCTGCCGGGGGTGAGGCCGAAGGAGGCGAGCCATTCGTTGTAGCCGCCGCCGGAGGTTCCGCCGAGGACGATGATGTTGCCGGCGCCGGTGATGAAGGCGGAGTTGCCGCTGTTGTAGGTGCCGGCGGATTGCGGGGCACCGTTGACGGTGAGGGTGCCGACGGTGGAGTCGCCGGAACCGGCGTCGATGGTGCCCTGGCCGACCACAAGCGAGAGACCGGGACGGTTGACGGGCTGGGCCAGCGTCAGGCGGGAGGCGGTGTCCGTCACGGAGACGGTGGCGTTCGCGGCGAAGCCATCGGCGGTGTTGTGGACGAGGTTCCAGCGGTTGCGCACTTCGATGGAGGAGGCGGGCAGCGGCTGGTTGAGGTTGAAGGCCGGGTCGTTGCCGCCTTCCGGAGCGGTTTCGTTCAGGACGAGCGAGCCGCTGAAGGTGCTGCCTGCCCCGTTGAAGGTCATCGAGCGGCCGGTGGCGGTGCCGGTCTTGTTGATCGTGACGGTTCCGGCGCCGTACCAGGCGCGGTTCCAGGTGGTGCTGTGGGTGAAGTTGCCGGAGGTGCGGTTGATGGTGTTGGCGCCGCTCCAGTTGATCCGGCCGTTGAAGGCCTTGGTCGTGGTGTTGGAGGAACTGAGAGTCAGCGTGCCGTTGGCCACCTGGATGGCGGAGGCGGGGTCGGTCGCGGAGGCGGAGCCCAGGTCGCCGGCGAAGTCATAGGTGTGGGTGACGTTTCCACCGGAGCTGCCGCCGAAGGTCCAGGTGGCACCGTTGACGGAGATCGACGAATTCCCGAACGTCACCGTGAGGGCCGCGGCGGCAGGGAAGGAGTTCAGGGTCCCGCCCGGAGACAGGATCAGCGGGCCGGTGCCGGTCGCCTGCTGGTTGGTGCCGATTGAAAGGGCGCCGCCTGAAACCGTGACGCTGCCGGTGATCGCGTTGGCCGCGGCGGGCGAGAGGGTCAGCGTGCCGCCGCCGGTCTTGACCAGGTTTCCGGAACCGGAAACGGGGCCGGTGAGGGCGAGGCTGCCGGTGTCGCTTTCATGCCCGAAGGTCGCGGTGCCGCCAAGGGTGAGGGCGTTGGCGAGGGTCCAGGTGCCGGTGCCGTCGCCGGAGATGGCGGCGTTCTGAATCGAGACCGCGCCGCTGCCGAAGGCGTTGCTGGCGCCGACGCGGACGCGCCCGCCGAGGATCCCGGTGCCGCCGCTGTAGGTGTTGGCGGTTCCGAGGGTGAGGACTCCCGCGCCCTGTTTGGTCAGCGGGGTGCCGCCGGAAATTTCCCCGAAGCCGGTGATGGAGTAGGCGAGCGAGTTGTTGTTGAAGGTGACTCCGCCGGGGGTGACGATGGTATCGAGAAAGATATCGGTGGGCCCGGTGGCGCTGTCATTGAACGTGACGATGTCGAATTGGGTGTAGGCGGCCGGCGAACCGGAGGAGAGCCAGTTCTGGGTGCTCGTATCCCAGAACGCATCGCTGGCGCCGCTCCAGACGAGGTTCGCGGAGGAGCCGGAGAAGGTCAGGGTGATGGCGTTGGCGCCGTAGCTGACCGAGGCGGTGAGGCTGGAGCCTTCCAGACCCGTGACTTCGACCGGCGGCGTGCCGGTGCGGGAGGCATAGGTCAGGACGGTGTAGGGCGTGCCGGTCTGCGGCAGCGAGGCGATCTCGACGATCAGGGTGCCGCCGGTGTGGGTGTAGCTGCCCGCGATCCTGGCAATGTTGGCGCCGGTGGCATCGAAGCCGACGCGGAAGCCGCCGCCGCTCTGGGTGAGTCCGCCGATGGTCTGGGTGCCGATGCCGGCGCCGCTGGTGTTGACCGAGACGGTGTTACCGGCTTGGAGATCGATGGTGCCGGCGAAAACGCTGCCCGTGCCCCCCGTGACGGTGAGCGCGGAGTCCGCACCGCCGCTCTGGATGGTCGCGCCGATGGCGCCCAGGGAGCCGATGACGCTCGGTGCGTTGCCGAGTGCGAGGGTGCCCTCGCCGAGATCGAGGTCGAGGCCGGGGTTGTTTAGCGGCTGGGCGAGGGTGAGGCGGGAAGGCGGGCCGAGGAGGATGATCTCGCCGACGCCGTCGAGGCCGCCGGCGGCGTTGTTGGAAAGGTTCCAACGGTTCGCGATTTCGATGACCGAGGCGGGGAGGGGTTGGTTGAGGTTGAAGACGGGATTGTTCCCGCCGGAGGTTTCGGTCAGGTTGAGCGCGAGGATTCCGCTGAAGGTGCTGCCCGCGCCGTTGAAGTCCATCGAGCGACCGGTGGCGACGCCGGTTTTGTTGATGATGACCGTACCGTCGCCGTACCAGGCGCGGTTCCAGAGGGTGCTGTGCGTGAAGTTGCCGGAGGTGCGGTTGACGGTATTGGTGCCGGTCCAGTTGATCCGGCCGTTGAAGGCTTTGGCGGTGGTGTTCGTGGAATCGAGATTCAGCACCGAATCGATGAGCTGGATCGCGGTGGCGGGGTCGGTCTCCGTCGTCGAGCCGGCAGGGCCGGCGAAGTTGTAGGTGTGGGTGACATTTCCCGGTGAGCCGCCGCCGAGATTCCAGGTGGCCTGGTCCACGACCACGGACGAGTTGCCGAAGGTGATGGTGGCGGTCGCATTCGCGGGGAAGGCGCTGAGCGTGGTCCCCGGCGACAGGACGAGCGGGCCGGTGCCGGTGGCCTGCTGGTTCGAAGCGATCGAAACCGCTCCCGCGCTCACCGTGAAGCCGCCGGGAAAGGCGTTGCCTGCGGTCTGGTTGAAGGTCACCGCGCCGAAGCCGGTCTTGGAGAAGGAGCCGGTGCCGCCGATGGCGCTGCCGGAGAAAGTGTAAGCCGTATCGGTGTCCACCGACATCCCGCCAACTGCGATGGGCCCCCCGAGGGTGATCGCGGTGACCGGAGCGGTCGCGGGGAAGGTGACGGTGTCTCCGTTGAAGAATTTGTCAGGACTGCCGCCGAGATCCCAGTTCTGGTCGCCGTCGGCTTCCCACAATTCGGAGACCGCGCCGGTCCAGGTGACCGTCTCGGGCGCATAGGTGAAGGAGATGCCCGTGGCGCCGATGGTGGTCACGCCGCCGCGCATCAGATCGACACCGGCGACGCGGACATGGTCGGCCGGATTGGCCGAGCCGGTGACGAGATTGGCGTAGGTGACGATGTTCTGTCCCGGAGCCACCGAGCCGTCGGCGACGATGTCGAGGTTGCCGTTCACGGTGAGCGTGCCGCCGATCTGGATCGGGCCGTTGGTCTGCCGGAGCGTGACGAGGGGATTGAAGGCGGAATCGCCGGTGGTCAGGTTGCCGGTGATGGAGGCGCCGGAGAAGGTGGCGGCGATGCCCTCGTCCACGAAAAGATTGCCGTCGATCGTGCCCTCCACGGTCAGGGCGCCGGCGCCGAAGAGAGCGTTGACGTTTCCGTTCACGGCGGCTCCCGCGGCGATGTTCAGCGAGCCGCTTTCGTAGTCGATGTCGCTGGCGAAGGTGCCGGCTGCGATGTTCAGGGCGCCGGCGGTGAAGTCGAGCGTGCCGCTGAAGTTCGCGTTGGAGTTGACCGTTCCGCCGAGGATTTCGAGCGCACCGGAGAAGGCACTGTTAAGATTGACAGTACCGGCCTGGGCGAGGAGGACGCCCGCGAAGGGAGCTCCGAGGGTGGTGGTGCCTGCCACATTGATGATCTCGCCGCTGAAGCCGGAAAGGTTGCCGGTCAGGGAAAGCGTGCCGCCGTCCACCTTGCGGACGCTGCCATCGCCCGTAAGCGGTCCGGTGAAGACGAGCGTGCGCCCGCCCCAGACACGGAGGCGGTTGTCAAACCCTGTGACGTGCAAAGGATTGGAGAGCGCCAGTTCGGCGGCGGCTGTCGCGGCGGCTCCGGAACCGTCGCCGGAATGGTCGGCCGGCCCGAAAATACCGCCGCCGTTCTGGAGATGGATGGCGTTCGATCCGGCGGCGTTCTGGCCGGTGAAGGCCACCAGGCCGGAGGTGATGGCGATGCCGCCGGCGAGACCGGTGTTGTTGCCGTTGAGGACCGTCCAGGGACTGCTGCCGGAGTCGCCGCCTGTCGAGCGGAGGGTCAGGCCGCCGGTGCCGCTGAGGTTGTTGTTGATCTGGAGCGTGGTATTGGCGGCGGCGGTGTCGATGTCGCCGTTCTGCGCGCCGAAGCGCAAAGCGCCGCCGTTGAAGAGGTAACCAACATTCGCGCGGCCGCCGATGGTGGAGCCGGTCGGGGAGGTGATGGCGATGCCGGCGAGGTCGACGTCTCCGCCGACGGTCACGATGCCGCTGCCTTGGGAGAAGAGCGCCGTGTCCGGGGAGTGGACGGCGTTGTTCCAGGCGATGTTGGAGGCGCCGTCATCGGTGGTCCAGTTGGCGGTGGAGGTGTCCCAGGCGCCGGCCCCGCCCTGCACTCCGGGGTCGCCGGAGATGTCCCAGGTGATGTCGGCGGCTGTGGCCGTGGCGAAGCCCGCCGTGAGCAGGGCGAGGCGAAGGTTGGCTTGTCGGTTTTTCATGAGGTCGAGGTCTGTTCCGACAAACTCCGGAGCTGCGAAACGCTGGCCGGCTCGGGAGGTTTCCACGGCAGAAACTTGCCGAAGTTTGTCAGACAGCTTTTTGACTCGCCAAATCCATCAGAAAAGCGGCCAAAACATGAAAAAACTGACCAAATTATTTGCTCAAATTCCTTTTGACTGGGCCGGCGGGTAGTATCAATCCGCTTGCCGTCAATGATCTGCTGGGAAATCCGGCCGGATTTCCAGGATCGGGTACGAAGTGCCCGACTTTACCGCGATTCAGCGTTCGCCTCTCACCATGGCAGCCGCACCGGCCTGCCCTGCGGCATCTGCACCAGCGCGAGGCATTGGCGGCAGGCGACGAGCAGGGCGTCGTCGCTTTCGCGGCGGATTTCGAAGTCGCACCAGAAACGGGCGCGCTGGATTTCGCCGAGGCGGCCGTGGATGAGCAGTGCGTCGCCGAGGGTGGCGGGGCGCCTGTAGTCGATCTCGGTGCGGACGACGACGGGGAAGAGCTTCGTTTCCGCCATGCTTTTCAGGTCCATGCCCATGAGCCCGGCGAGGCGGGTGCGGCAGGTCTCGATCATGCGCAGGTAGGCGAGGTTGTGGACCACGCCGCCGATGTCGGTGTCGAAGAACATCACTTCCTCGCGGGTGCTGTGGCGGAGGTTTTCCGGCAGGGGCATGGGGGAAGAGAAAAGAGGCCGGAGACCGGAGAAAAGCAATTCCGCCTCGCGGCGCGGCGTATTCGGTGGCTAGAATGAGCGCCGTGCGAGGTTTCCTGTTGTGGTGCGCTATGGCGCTGCCGTTATCCGCGGCTTTCGCGCCGCCGGCGGAGGGGCCGGTGCCGTTCCGCAGGGACCGGCTGCCGTTGGATGTGGATACGATGATGGCGCTGTCACGCCAGGTGACGGTGCTCGCCCGGACTGCGGCGGACTTTCCCAGGGAGCCGCGGACGGTGGCGCAGATGGCGGCCCTGGCACTCGCGCTTGACCCGGCGAACCGCGAGGCGCGCGGATTGATCGAGGCGATGCAGCAAGGCAGCCTCCCGGAGGCGGCGGGGCGGGAAGAAGTGGAAAGAGCGCGGAACCGTGGCTGGCATCTGCTTTCGTGGCTGGAATCGCCGGAAGCCGGACCGGACGGACAGGCGCTGGCGGCGTGTCTGGGAGATATCCTGGCCGCGGCGGACCCGGAACACCCGAGGGCGAAAGGGCGCACGGCGGAGCAGGGGGCATGGAAGGGCTGGATACCGGAGCCGGAGGCTTATCGGCCCAAGCCGGAGCCGCCGCCCGAGCCGGAACCACTGACCGAGCCGGAGGTGAAAGGCCCGGTGCTGGCCGCGGCGACGGTGACGATGCCGATATGGTACCGCGACAAGGACGAGGGTCCGGTGTGCCGGCTGCTGGAGGTGAGGATGCGGGCGAGGGTGGAGGAGGAAAACACAGCGCTGCTGCGAACCACGAACACCAGGCTGACCTTGGACTGGGAGCAGGAGGGGGCAACGGTGAGAACGGCACTGGCGGATCGCCTGGGACCCTTGCCGGCGGGTTTGCGACTCATGCTGATTTTTCCGCGCGAACACCATTATGAGGCTTCGGACAATGCCGCGCTACTGACCGGCATGGCGGCCGTGTTGCTGGATGCGGCGATGAGCGGAAAGGTGCCGGGCGCAGCCGTGCTGGCGGTGGTGGAGGCGGACGGTTCGCTGTCGCTGCCGCCGCGGTTCTGGGAGGCGCTGCGCGGGTTGTCGGCCCAGCCGGGGATGCGCCTGGTGGTGCCGGCGGTGGCGGCGGAATACCTGGCGGGGCTGCTGGTGCTGGATGACGCGGCCTTTTTCATGAAGCACGAGGTGCTGCTGGCGCAAAACGTGGAGGAGTTGTGCGAACTGGCCGCGGGAGAGCCGGGAGAGACCGTGGCGGAAGGGCTGGCGGCCTTTGCCGAGATCCGGCGGGCGGGGGAAGGCAGGGGGCTCGGGTCCTTCGTCGCGCATCCGTCCACGCAGCAGCGGCTGGGGCAGGTGGTGTCGCTGCTGCCGGCGCACGCTTCGGCGCGCCTGCTGGCGCTGCAAGGGTCGGGCGGGCGGCCGCGTTTCCTCGACCGGAAAATCCTCGCCCGCGAGATCCGCGGCGCGCTGGAGCCGCTGGCTTATCTGGAGGGGCGGAGTGTCGACCAGATCGATCCGCTTCGCCTGGACAAGATCCATGAGTTCTCCCGGGTGCTGCTCGACAAAATGCCCGGTCACATCGACACCCGCGACCGCGATTTGCACAGGCAGGTGGTGTCGGCGGTGGACAATCTGCGGACGCTGAGTCGCGCGATGCGCCTGAACAATCCGGAGAAGTACATGGAAATCCGCGCCCGGCGGACGGATACCCTGAAAAACGCCCACCAGGAGTATATCCGGTTGATGGAGGAGCTGACCGCCGCGGCGGGGGACCAGAAGGAATACGAAATGCCGCCGCCGGTGAAGAGTGAGGAGTGATCGCACTGAGGAGCGTCGGTGTCCCAAGCGATCCATGGCCGGTGGTCGCCGAATCACCGGCGTTCTTTGACGGGCGTTCCCCGAGGATTTCCTTGCATTGCCGATGGTTTGCGTTCCTGTTTCGGGCGCGTTCACCCCGCGATTCCCCATGCCCCCGGGCCTCAGCCGACTGGTATCTCTGGCAGTGGTTTTTGCCGCCGCCTTTCTCGCCGTCTTCGTGATCCGCAACGGCGTGTCCGGGCTGTCCCGCCTTGTGGGCCGGGACGCTCCGGCGCATGGGAACGGCTTCCGGCCGGAGCCCTTCACCCTGCCGGACAAGCCGCCGCTGGAACTGGCGGACGTGGACCTGCTGGCGCGTCTCGACGCCGAGTATGCGAAGCTGACCGAAGCGGTGACACCCTCGGTGGTCAGCATCGACACCGCCGGCCAGCGGGCGCAGCGGCAGATGGATATTTTCGGCCGCCAGTACCTGCGCCCCGTGCCGGTGCAGGGGCAGGGCTCCGGCGTCATCGTGACCGAGGAAGGCCATGTGGTGACGAATCATCACGTCATCTCCGGGCAGCAGCAGATCCAGGTGACATTGCACGACGGGCGGAAATTCCCCGCCACGCTGATCGGCGACGATCCGCTGCTCGATATCGCGGTACTGAAAATCGCGGCGAACGACGTGGATTTCCAGCCGCTGAAATTCGGAGACTCGTCCAAGGTGCGGCGCGGGCAGTTGGTCTTCGCGATCGGCAATCCCTTTGGTCTCGGCGAGACGATCACCCAGGGAATCATCTCCGCGGTGTCGCGCTCGATTTCCGACACGCAGCGCGATCTTTTCCAGACCGATGCGGCGATCAACCCGGGCAATTCCGGAGGACCGCTGGTGAATCTGCAAGGGGAGATCATCGGAATCAATTCTGCCATCTATACTCCCGATCGCGACAATCCCGGGTTTCAGGGCGTGGGTTTCTCCATCCCGGCGGATGATGTCAAAGAGACGCTCTATTCCATCCTCGAACGCGGCCGCCCGGTGCGAGGCTACCTGGGCGTCGGCATGGCGCAGGTGGAGCGTGGAGTGATGTTGCTCTATGTGGCGCCCGGCGGTCCGGCCGATCAGGCGGGTCTGAAACAGGGTGATGTGGTGTTGGCCTTCGACGGGCAGGAGGTGAAAGCCAGATCGCAGCTCATTACCCTGGTCCAACGCACACGGATCGGCCGCAAGGTCCCGATCCGCATCTGGCGCGATGGCGGCGAAGTGACGCTGGAAGCGATGATCGCCGAAAGCAATCCGGATGAACACGCCTCGATCCTGGCCGAACAGCAGGGGAAATTAAGGGATTCGCAGGAAGTGCTGCGGACGCTGGGTGTGGAAGTGGTGGATCTTTCCGCCCGGGATCGGGCGCGTGGTTTCAACGGAGTCGTGGTGCGCGCGGTGTCGCCGCAGGGTCTGGCCGCGGACCGTCTGCAACCCGGCGATTTGATCGTCGCGGTGAACCAGAACCGGGTGACCAGCGCCTCGGAATTCTATCTGTATCTGGCGTCCTCCGCCGCGGTGCAGGCGACTTCGGTGCATTTCCTGCGCGATGGCGTGGTGTCGCGCGCCGATCTGCCCGCCCTGCCGCGCAGGGAGGAAAGACCGGAGCGCTGAATCGGGCTCGCCGCCGCGTGTCACGGGGAATGGCGCGGCCTTCTCCCTGCGGCGGATTTCGCGAAATGTCGTCGCGGCGGCGGCCGTTACCACAGGGCATGCCTGTCAGGCTTCGCATTTCGGGTTTTTCATTCTAAGCTTCTTCCCGATGTCCGGTTCGCAATTTCCCACCGCTTTCGTCGCCGGCGCGATCGGCCTCGCCGCCATGGTCGCGGTTCTGTATGTCTATCGAGGCGGGGAAACGGAGGAACCCGCCCCGCCGCGTCCGCCCGCCGCGAAGGTCCCCCTGCCGGAGCCCATGCCCATCGAGGAACCGGAGGTGACCGTGGCGGACGAACCGCAGGACCCGGAAGAGGCACTGGCCAATGCCGGCATCGGCGAGGCGGTGGCGGATCCCGCCGATCTGCTGGAAAAAATCGGAGCCGCGCTGGAGGCCGGCGATCTGGGCACAGCCGGGAAATTGATCGGCTCCGGCGCGCTGACGCCCGATGCGCGCAGGCGCCTGGCCGCCCTCGCCGCGCAGGGCGGACTGAGACTCCGCCGCCCCGATGCGGTGCAGGAGGTGGGCGAACTGAAGCTCAACGAGCGCGCCCGCTGGGCGCTTTGGCTGGAGGGTGCGGAAGCGGGCCGCGACCGCATTTTCTTCGATCTCTTCCGCGACAAGGGAAAATGGTCGATCGAGTCGCTGATGCTACCCCCGGGCCCGGGCGAACCGATTCCGAAGGCGGTGCTGGTGGATGCGCTGGGCATCGCCGACGCCTTCCTCCAAGCCACCTTGAGGCAGGATTTCGAACTGGCGAAAGAGTTTGTCGATTCCTCCGCGGTTTCGGATGCCAAGATCGCCGGGCTTTGCATCCTCTTCGAAGAGGGCAAGTACCGCCTGCGCCCGAAGCGGCCGCTGCGGGCGATGTTCCAGCGGCCGGACAGCGCCGGCTATCTGGCGCACGTCGAGACCGCCGGTGGCGGGGAAGCGGCCGAGTTTTCCCTGGCGCTGGTCCAATCGGCCGGCGCCGGCTGGCTGGTCAACGACCTCAATCTCGACGAGCTCCTCGCCGATTACGCGCGCCGCGTGGCGGGTGGCGACGTGTATTTCACCCCGCTGGTGAAGAACCCGAAGGGTGGCGACACGCTGGTGCTCTACTTCGGTTTCGACGAAGACGAACTCAACCCGCGCACCGCCCGTCAGCTCGAAATCGTCGCTCACATCCTGAAGACCGACGCAGAGAAAAAGCTCACCATCTCCGGCCACACCGACGCGCTCGGCACCGAGCAGTACAACGACGCGCTCTCCGCCCGCCGCGCCGTCACGGTGAAAAGCTACCTGGTCGAGTCCGGCGTGGCCGAAAACCAGATCGTCACCGTCGCCGAGGGCCAGTCGCAGCCGCGCCGGCCGAATTTCACCGAAAGCGGCGAGGACAATCCCGAGGGCCGCCGCGCCAACCGCCGCACCGAAATTTATCTCGATTTCTGATGCCGATGCGCTGGAAGCCCGCCACTTTCATCCTGCTCGTCGTAGCCGCTCTCATGGTTGGCGTCGCCCTGTGGCGCGACCGCCCGCCGAAGTTCATCCCGATCGAGGCGCTCACCGGGTTCCAGGATGCGGATTCGCCGCTCTTTCTGCCTGAGGATGGCCGGCCGCGCCGTGGCCTGCATGCGCTTTCCCCCTGGCAGCTCGCGGAAGTTCCCGTGGCTCTGCGTTTCGACGCTCCGGCGGGTTCGGAGCACGGCGCGCTGACATACGCCGCCGCTGGCCGCATCCGGGGCATCGGCGGTGGCGGCACCGATCTCGGCGATCCGGTTTTCGCCGCAGGGGACGGGTTGGTCCTTTTCGCCGGGGAGTCGGAAAGCGGCGGGAAGTGCGTGATCCTCGCGCATCGCGACCGGGAAGGGCGCCTGCTCCGGTCAAGCTACGAACCGCTCGGGCGCGTCGATGTCGCCGTGGGCATGCTGGTCGCCCGCGGCAAGCGGATCGGTGCCATTGGCACGGAGGGCCTCGATTTCCGGCTGAGCCATGAGTCGGTTCCCGTGGAAGTCGCCGCTGTGACCGGGCCGGACGATCTTTCTCCCTCCCCGTTGGAAGTCGCGCTGAATCCGGAGAGCGAGCCGTGGACGCGCCTGGAGATCCAGGGAGCCGACAAGCTCGGCGAAATTCTCGAAAAGTGAGAAGCGCTGCCAGGGAATCCGCGGCAAGCCCGGACAAACTACCGTTGCTCCGATCAAGGCCTGGCGGGGTTCGCCTGCCGAACCTCCACGGCCCCTGACAGCAGGCGGAGGAAACAGGCGCCGGTCCCTCGTGGCAAGCGTATTGAAGAGGGTGGCTGCGCGGCCCGCCGCGAAAAGGCAAAACGGCGGTAAAAGGACAAAATCCGGACGCATGACAGGCGGTTCCCTTTCGTCCCAGTGATATTCATGTGTAATTGACGTAATAAATTGGCTATAAATCTCATACCATGCTTTTTTAGAACCCGGACCTGCCAATAGGGGAACCATCCGGTTCCTTCAATCACACTGTTCGCTGAAAAATGAACATCCCAGTCCTCCAAGGTGTTATTCGACGGCGCATCTTGCTCAACTACAGAGCGGATTCCAATATCGTTCGAGGATTTGCTCTTCTGGCGAGCGCCAGCCTGAGTCAAGTTGGCCGCAGTCGTTCTAGGATGGACTCTCTGTATTGGAGCCTTTCTGCACTCTATTTTCTGGCCATTCCTGGTTTACTTTGGAAGAGCTTCAACGCCCCCTCCGTTGTTGCCATATTTGCCTTCCCCGAAATCGTTGCTCTTATCATATGTGTAATTGTTCTATCCTCACGGACCACTTCAAAAAACAAAACCGGTGAAGACGCTGGAGGCAACTCCGCTACGCTCCGTGCCTCACTTTGATCGTTGCCCAAGCTTTGCTCTCTCATCAGGTTGCTCCAAGGTTCGATGTACCACAACGGCTCCATGCCTGGAATGAGTAGTCCGTATATCCGAGTCGCTGTGGTCTGGGGAGCGATGCTGGCGATCTGGTTGGCGTTGCACTCCCTGCGCCAGTGGGTGCACGGCGACGGGTACACGCTCTCGGGTCATGTCCAAAGCGCACTGCTCGCCCCCCTGCTGGCGGTACTTATGGTGACGGCGGCGCGGCGATGGTTCGACGGTGGCACGCTGGCGGGCCTGGGCCTGCCGTTGTCGTTGAAACCGGCGGCAAGGTCGTTCGCCATCGGCGCGATGAGTTTCCTCGCTCCCTTGGCCCTGGGACTCGCGATCGTGCTGGGCTTCGGCTGGACCACCATCACCCCAACGGCCACGCTCAGTGAAATCGTCACCTTCGTGCCGTTGCTCGTCGTGTTGGTGTTTCTCTACGAAGCTCTTCCGGAAGAGCTCGCGTTCCGGGGCTACATCTACCGAGCGCTTGCCGAACGACACTCGCGCATTCTCGCCGTCATCGGACAAGCCCTGCTATTCGGCCTGTGGGGGACCATCCTGTGGACGATCAATCTGGGCATGCTTCCCTTCGAGCGGCTGGTGCTTTTCATCGCCGTCGGGTTCGTGCACGGCCTCGTCCGGGTGGTAACCGATTCGGTATGGGCCTCGGTCGGCCTGCACACAGCGTTTCAGACCGTCGCCCAGCTTCTGCTAAACGAGGAGAGAGAACACTTCGTTGTCACCGGAACGGAAACCCTGCAGATCGTTGCTCTAGGGATCGTGCCGTTTGCGCTGGCGCCGACCATCGTCCAACGCGCCACCCGGCGCGAAGTGGCGTGGCGTGAACCGGAAGGTTACCCGGCCGCCTAATCGGGTCCCCGTGACTGACTCGGGGAGCCAGCCACGGGTGCCACACCACCCTGCATACGGGTCCGTACAGGACGATTCCGATCAGACTAGGTGCAGGCCCGCGTGAGAAACAGGCCGAAGCCCGCTCCTGAGCGTCCACATGCTTCCCATCGCATGAGCACCGCAATCGACATCGCCGACCTCAAGGCCCGGCTTTCGGAATTCGCCGGTTTAGCGGAGTCCGGCGAAGAAGTCCGTCTCATTCTCGTCACCCGCAATGTGGGGAGCTTCGGGAGGATCGAGGGACTGCGGGTGGAAAACTGGTTTTCAGCCTCCTGAAGTCCTTCTGCCTTTTGGAAGCCGGCGGTTTTCGTGCCATAGGCTTCAGTCCGGCTCGACCCAGCCGGTGGTGCCCGCGACCTCGACCTTGAGGCGGATGAAGCGGCGGTCGCTGGCGTGGATCGGGATGTTGTCGCGGACCACCACGGTTCTCGTTTCGCCGTGCGGGGTGCTGCTCACGGTGGTCGTGTGCTCCGGACCGAAGAACCATTCGCCGAGGTTGCCGCCAACTTCCACGATGTAGGTAACGTCGGGTGCGTCGGCGAGTTCGGTGTAGGATAGTGCGAGGTAAGGGCCGCCATCGTCTCCGGCGGTTTCCATTTTCGGCATCGAGGGGGCGGCGGGATCGTCGATGCCGATGCCAAGCGCGTAGCGGATCACGTTCGGCACGCCATCGCCGCGAGGTTCGGCGAGCGGGGCGGCATCGGGATCTTCGAGGTCGCCGAATTCCGCCACCTGCCATTGCTGGTAGGGAGTGAGACGGACGGCTTGCAGGGTGACTTCGTCGAGGCGGATTTTCCCGCTGGCGGGAACCTGCCCGAAGAAGCCGATGCCGGTGACATATCCGCCGGGCAGCGGCTGGGCGAGCGAGGCGCCTGGCTGGAGCGCGGCGGCATCGAAAGCCTGCCAGGCCGCGGCGTCCCGGGTGTGGTGGAAGCGGTGCCGCATCCAGACCGAATTTCCGCCGCCGTCGTGGATGGCCTGGGTTGAGAGATACCATGCGTCGCCGATTCTCACGGCGATCCTGACGGAACTGGAGGCATGGTTGTTTCTCGTGTAGAAATCGAGATGACGCGGCATCCGGCCGGACAGCATGGCGGTCGTGTCCAACCAGGTGAAGACGGGATTGACGAGGGTGTTGAGCCCCATGACCAGATAGCCTTGGGTGCCGGCGGCGCCGCCGGGGTTGTCGGCGAGGTTCGGATAGTCCGCGGTGGGGGCGGGGATCGCCGTCGTGTAGTCCTGCACGGTGCCGCTGGCGATGGCTCTGGCACTTGCGTGCCAGCCCGGCGCGTGGCCCACGGGGACGTCCACCCCGGCCTGCACGCCCTCGTGGAAACGCCCGAGGATGAAATCTTCGATGCCGGGAGCGGGCAGGGTGGCGAGGGTGACTTCGTCAATGCGGATCTTGCCGCTGACCGGAACTTCGCCGAACAGCCCGATGCCCGTGACTGCGCCGCCGGGCAGGGGATCGGAGAGGATTCCGCCGGATGAGAGCGTGGCGGGATCGAAGGTCCGCCACAGGCCGGCATCGGTCTCGAATTGAAATTCGTGGGGCATCCAGACGGAGTTGCCGCCGGTGTCGTGGATGGCGTGGGTGGAGAGGTACCAGTCGTCGCCGATCCTGACCGCGACTTTCACCGAGCTGGAGGCATGGTTGTTCCGGCTGTAAAAGGATACGGATCGCGGCGTCTGGCCGCTGTGGGAAATGGTGGTGTCGTACCAGACGAAGACGGGATTGACGAGGGTGTTGAGCCCCATGACCAGATAGCCTTGAGTGCCGGCGGCGCCGCCGGGGTTGTTTGCGAGGTTCGGATAGTCCGCGGTGGGCGCGGGGATCGAGGCCGTATAGTTCTGCACGGTGCCGCTGGCAGCGGCTCTGGCGATCGCGTGCCAACCCGGTGCGTTGCCCACGGGCACGTCCACCCCGGCCTGCACGCCCTGGCCGAAGCCGCCGACTATGGTCCGGATCAGCCCGGGAGTCGCCGATACCATGGTGGAGTCCCTGCTGGTGGAAGCGGCCGAGGCGCTGACGACATAGTAGTAGGTCGTGCCGGCAGCGACATTGTCGTCCGTGAAGAGGGTGTCGGGACCAGTACCGATTTCCGCAAAGGGGCCGCTTGGCCGGGTGGCGCGTTTTACGTGATACGTAGTAGCTCCGGCGGACGGCGCCCAGGCGAGCAGGACGCTGCTGCCGCCGGGCGTGGCGGTGAGGCCCGCCGGCACGGGCGGCGGCGGCGTGCCGGTGACGGTAAATGCGAGGGTCGCGGTCCCGCCCGCGACACCGCCGCGCGAGGGGGTGGCGGTCAGCGTGTTGGCGCCATTCGGCAGGGTCAGCGGAGCATAGTCGAAGAAGGGGCAGCCCCGCAGGCCGGGATTCACGGCGGCGGGGCCTGCGGTGTAGGGGTAGGTGAGTTCGACGATGGGAGCCCCGCCGTTCAGGGTCAGTTCGACGCGCTCGAGGATCATCGGCACGGTATTGGCGCGGATGTTGAGATTCGCGGGCAGGGTGGAGCGATCCAACACCGCGCCGGGCGGGATGGGATCGTAGCCGGGTATGGGCGCGTCGGTATCCGCGTCGAAGAGGGTGAAGCCGGTCACCGAGCCGATGACGGTGGCGGGATTGGCGGGCTCGGCGAACCAGAAGGGCTGGGTGAAAGCGCCGTTGCGCGCGATGTCCCAGGCTTCGAAGCGCACCCAGTTCGCGCCGCTCAGGTCGGCGTCGATGACGATCTGGCCGGTGGTGAATTCCAGGCCGTCGGTAATCGGCTTTTTCAGTTTGTGGATGCCGTTGGCATCGCCCCAGGTGATTTCGGCGAAGGCGGGCGGGAAATACCATTCGACTTCGGCGGTGACGCCACCGGCGGTGGCGTTCCAGGAGTGGATCAGCACTTCGCCCGTCGAGGTGAAGAAGTCGCCCTCCTTGAGACAGTTCACCACGCTGGTCCAGTCGCCTGATGACGGGAATTCCGGCAGCGCCAGGTAGTTCACATTCATGTGGGCGTAGATTTCGTGGGTGGGGTCGAGCGTGAAGGTGTCCACCTCGCCGAGCATGTGCTTGCGGAAACCGAGCTGGGCGGTGTCGTCCATCAATTGGAATCCCCGCATACCCAGGCGGTCATGCGACAGGTCGAGAGGCATCGCCTTCCAGTCGCCGGCCTGGAAGACCGGGTCCTTGTAAAAGTCGCTGTTCATGTAGATGTCGGGCATCTGGCGCGAGTCCTTGATCCGCGGGTGCGCCGTCCAGGCGATGCCGCCCTCGTCGCGCAGCAGTTGCAGCATGTGCGCGGCATCCCCGATTTCGTAAACGACCGGGTAGGTGTGACCCTCGGAGACAACATTTTCCCGGCGGTACGTCCGCCCGCTCTGGCCGGGCCAGCCGGTGAAGTAGACCGGCTTGCCGAACATATAGGACCAGTGTCCGCCGAAGAACTCGTTGTATTCTTCGCCCGGGATCAGCAGCAGGTCTTCGTCGGAGTGGGCCGCGAGCAGGGTATACATGTCCCGCAGTTGTGACAGGCGCGGAGCTTCGTTGTTGAAGGGGTTGCCGGGGCCGTGGAATTCCATCAACTGCACCATCCGCACGTTCATCTCCTTCATCGCCGCGACGAAGGAGGTAACGGTATCCCCGCCGGCGCGGTAGGCGGCGGTGAACTCGGGGTGAAAATGCTCCGCCATGGTGTAGCGGCCGGGCAGTTCCTTGAAGGTGTCGCCGTTCGTGTAGGGGAGCACCCGGTCGAGCGCGACCTCCGCCTCGTCCGGGCTGATCAGCAGGAAGACATCCATCCGCTGGACGGAATCCTGCGGGGCATCGACCCACGGCCGGTAGCGGCCGTCGCCCGGGTGGGACATTTTCGTGCCGATGAAGCCCCTGCCCGCCTGCACCACGCCGAGATTGACGCTGAAATCGAGGGGATACACGCAGGTGTGCGGAGGCGCGACGACGGCCAGGGTCCCGCCGCCGCCTGCCTGGCGGCCCATGATCGTGCGGTGTTTCACCTGGAGTCCCGCGCTTTCACCGGGGACCGCGGCGGGCAGGGATGCGCTCGCCGCCGTCTGTAAAGCGCCGAAGCGGTCCTTGTAGGCGATCGTTTCGAAGTCCGCATAGAACAGGGAATCGTGAATGTAGGAGACCCAGGGATCGGTGACGTGCATGGACGCCTGGAAATGGAGGAAAGGACTGCCGTGGTAGATGGTACAGGTCAGTTCCCCGAAGTAGGGTCCCAGATGCAGCCCGGAAAAAACAATCCGCACCCGGTTGGCGCTGTCGCTGACGACCGCGACTGCATCCGTGTCGAGTTCCGATAAGTAGGCCTGCGGCGCGGGCTGGTTTGAGTCGATGGTCTCGAAGAAGACGTAAGGCCAACTCGTCTGAGAGTGGCGTCTGCCGAGTGTCACGCGGAAGCGGGCGTCCACATCGTCCGCGACCGTGCCGAAGCCGCCGCCGGAGGGAGCGGTTTCCAGACGCCGGAGCAGCGGCTCGCCGGCATCCAGATTGAAGGTGGCGCGGAAGCCCGCCCCCTCCTTGTCGGACCATTCCGCGACCAGAGTGGCGGGATCGGGACTCGCGACGGCGATGGTGCCTCCTGCATCGTAGCCGGAGAAATCCACCGCAGCGGCGGAAAGCGGCGCCGGGATGGCCAACAGGGCGGCCCCCGCGGCGAAGAGCGTGGCAATGACGGTGCGCGGTGCGCGGTGGATCGCAATCATGGTGACAGAGATTTCGGAACGGAAATGCGGGCCGCATCCTCTTTGTCGGTGCGGCCGGAAAAGCGGGGGCATGCCTTCCTCAGCGCCGGCGGCGGAGGATCGGCAGCCCGCCAAGCAGCAGGAGCAGCGCGGACGAAGGCTCAGGAATCACCTGCAGGATGCCTTCGGTATTGAAGCGCGAGGTATCCCAGAGAAGACCCGGGCTCAGGGCGGCATCGCTGATGTCGAGCGACCAGCTGCCGGTGACATTTCCGGAGAAATCGGCCAGGTCGAACTCGTCGCCCAAAACCGGGGCGTAGCCGTCGAGCGCCAGCTTGAGGATGCCGTCGAAAATGAAAGCTCCGCTGATGTCGAGCTTGTCATTCACCCCCGCGCCGGTGATTTCGGCGAGGAAGATACCGTTCTCCAGGATGGCCAGCATCTCCAGCGACAGCTCTCCCACGGACATGCCGGGGGAGATCGTGCCGTTTTCATGGATGGTCGTCGCGCCGGCGAGAGAGCCATTTCCTCCGAGCGTCGCGCCGTCCTCGACGGATGTGGCTGATGTGTTAGAAAGTTCGCCGTTCACGTAAAGCGAGCCAATGGACACGAGAGTGATTCCGGTGTGGCTCGAATTTCCATTCAGTTCGAGCGAGCCTCCGCCAAGCACCTCCAGTCCGCCGGTGCCCGTTCCGGTGAAGTTCTGCGCCGTCCCGATCGCGAAGCCGTTGGTGTCGATCCGCATGCCGCCGTTTCCGATATTGGCGTTCGTGATGTTGGCGATGAATGCGGAGTTGTTGCCGGCGGCCCGCAGCAGACCGCCGTTGAAGTGGATCGTCGAGGTTCCCGGGCCTGTGTCTCCGGGTGTCCACGGGGCGTTTCCGTTGATCTCGCCCGTGACGAGCGTGCCGCCGTTGAGATTCAGCGTGGCTTGTCCATCGGCGTGCCGCTCCGCCATCGAGACGAGAGGTGCATTGAGCTGCGCCGTGCCGGACAGGGTCACGGAGCTGGTCGCATTCTGCTCGGTGATGACCAGGCGGCCTCCCTGGATGTCGAAAAGGCCGCCGCTCTGGTGGAGATGGCCTTGCGAGCTGCCGGTGCCCAGCGTGCCGAGAATGACATTGGTGTTGCCGGTCTTGGTGACGGTGCCGCCTGTCATGGTCATGGTGCCGGAACCGTTGTCCCGGCCGATCACGATCGGCAGATTGCCCACATTGAGGTTTCCGCCCGACAGATTGAAAGTTCCTGTCGACCCCGCCCCTGAACCGACGGCGAGGCGCGCGCCGGCGGTGACATTCACCGTGCCGCCGGACTGGTTCATGGTACCGGTGTTGCCGCCGTTCGCACCGACGTGGAATTCCCCGCCGCTGGTAGGGGAGTAGTTGATCACGCCTCCCTGGACATTCATGGTACCCTGCCCTCCCGTGCCGGAGCCGACGTGGAGAGGTCCGGTGCCGCCATGGTTGAAGATCGCGTTCCCGGAGATCGTGAGGAAGCCCGTGGCGCCTGCCTGCCGGCCCACCGCCGTCTGGCCGGCGCCGGTCTTGTTCACGGTGCCGCCGCTGATATGGATCGTCCCGGTGACGGGCAGGCTATCCTGGCCGCGGCCGGCGGTGAGCCAGTTCGTCACGCTGATCGTCCCGCCCGTGATATTGATGGTGCCGATGCCGGTCTGCCCCGGCGGGGGGCTGGTGAAGCGGCCGGTGACCAGTTCGGCAATGGTCAGATCCGAGTCGATCGTGACAGTGGCGCCATTGCCTACGAACACCTGATCCGCCGCTACGGGAGTCTGGGGCGTATTGCCGGCATTCACCCAGCTATTGTCGAAGTAATTTCCATCGCCTCCGGCCCACCAGAGCGGAGCCGCGTGGGAAAAAGCCATGGCAGCAAAGCTGGCGGCCATCATGCACGCGGACGTACGGGGCCGCAAAAAGCCCTTGGGATTGAGGGGATTCTTCATGGGTTTACCCTATAAACTCTTTCCAAATGCCAAACGGGGTCAAGAGAGAAATTGCCGCTTATCCGGGGAGATTCCGCGGCAACAAGGATGGCTGGCGTGCGCCGCGATCTACACCAGCAGCATGCAATCCCCGTAGCTGTAAAAGCGATATTTCTCCCTGACCGCCTCCCGATAAGCTTCCATCACCAGTTCGCGTCCCGCGAAAGCGCTCACCAGCATGATCAGCGTGCTTTCCGGCAGATGGAAATTCGTCAGCAGCGCCCCCGCCACCCGGAACTCGTAGGGCGGATAGATGAAAATATCCGTTTCCCCCCGGTGCTCTCTTTTCTCAATCCGCGTTCCGCCTTCCGCGTTCCGCGCTCCCAAACGCTCCAGCACCCGCGTGACCGTCGTTCCCACCGCGACCACCCGCTCCGCGGCATTGATCCGCGCCGCCGTTTCCGCGGACAGCGCGTATTTCTCCGAATGCATCACATGCTCCTCCGGCGTCGCCGCCTGCACCGGCCGGAAGGTGCCCACGCCGACGTGCAGCGTCAGGAAATCGTGCGGCAACTCCGCCAGCATTTCCGGCGTGAAATGCAGCCCGGCCGTGGGCGCGGCGATCGCCCCTTCCTCGCGGGCGAAGACCGTCTGGTAGCGCTCGCGGTCGGTTGCTTCGTCTTCGCGCCCCATGTAGTGCGGCAGCGCCAGATGTCCGTGCTCGTTCAGATCGACCGGAGCGTCCCAACGGATCAGGCGGTCGCCATTATCGAAGATTTCTACGACAATTCCGGTATTTCCGCCGACACTCGCTGCTTTTCCGAGGCGCATCTTCTTTCCCGGCCGCACCAGGCAGCGCCATTCGACCGGCGAGAGACGGTCCAGACAGAGCAGCTCGATCCTTCCGTCGTCGCAAAACACTCGTGCGGGGATCACCCGGGTATCGTTGAGCATCAGCAGATCGCCCGGCCGTAGGTATTCGGGGAAATCGCGGAACATCCGGTGCTCGATCCTTCCTGAATCGCGGTGAACCACCATCATCCGCGACGCCGCGCGCTCCGCGAGAGGCCGTGAGGCGATCAGCTCATCCGGGAGATCGTAGTGAAAATCTCGAGTCCGCAAACCCATGCCCGGCTGTAGCGGTGGATCGGGCCGGCTTCAAGAGCGCCGGAATGTCGCCGGGATCACCCCATACCCTCACCAGCGTCCGCTTGCCGATGCCGTCGCCCCGCTCGGTGGCGAACAACAGGCGGGTGCTGTCTTTTTCCACATCCCAGCCGTCGCTCTCGCCGCCGGCCTGCCATCCCGCGGCGAGGAGCTGCTGAAGAAAGTCGTCGCGCGTTTTCCCTTCCCCCGACCAGATCTGAAACTCCGCATCGGGCTCGTGGGTTTCCGATTCCCGCCTCCCGGCTTCCGGCCCGCTCCACCGGCGGCAGCGGAACCACGAACGCAGGCGCGGCTGGAGCCAGCTCAGAAAACCGAGCCGCCAGCGGGAGAACAGCCCGTCGAAACACGGGTTGAGCGGACGCAGCGGCTGCATGCGGCGGATCACGCCCTGATAACCCGCCTGCCCCATCGATCCGTGGTAGATCACCGCGCCTTCCACCGCACGAACCGGCCCGCCGGCATAGACGAAGCCCTCCCATCTCGCGTCGCCCTCGCGGGTGAAACGCCCTGGATGCTTGGCGATCAGCAGCGCCTCCGCTCTGCCATAGCCGATTTGCTGCCTCAGGTAGCCGCGCAAGGATGGCCGGCGGTGGTGCCAGACGAAGGCGCCCGGCGCGAAGCCCAGCCGATAGCCCTTTTCCCGCAGCCGCCAGCAGAAATCCACATCGTCGCCCGCGGTGGTGAAAAGCGGATCGAAGCCATCGATATCGAAGTACGCCGCACGTCGTACGGCAATATTGCAGCCGGGCAGGTGCTCCGCCTCTTCGTCGTCGAGCATTACATGGCTGGGCGCGCCGGGCGCGGCGGCCACGATGGCCCCGGCATCCGTGGCGGGTATCGGCGGCAGGTTCGGCCCGCCCGCGGCATCCCAGCCCTTGGCGAAAGCGGCGGCCAGCCCGGCGAGCCAGTCCGCATCCGGTTCGCAATCGTCGTCAGTGAAAGCGAGGATCTCCCCGCAAGCCGCCTCCGCCCCTGCATTGCGCGCCGCGCTCAATCCGCACGGCTCCAGCCGCAGCAGGTGCACGGCGGGGAAGCCCTTTTCTACTACGGAAGCCGTACGATCGGTGGAGCCGTCGTCCACCACGATGATTTCCCGGGCAGGGAAGGACTGCCTTTCCAAAGCGGCGAGACATGCACCGATCCGCGACTCCCCGTTCCTCGTGCAAACGATCACGGAGAATCGGCGATCGGCGATCGGCGATTTCCCTCTTCACTGCGCCCAGCGCCGGCTTTTCGCCGCCCTCGCGATCGACGAGGCCGAAATCCCAATCGGTCACTTCCATGCCCGCGTTCCACCAGCGGTCGCTCCAGGCGTAGATCGCCATGCCCGCGGCGTCTTCCTCGCGTGCCGCACGGATGGCCCAGGCAAGGGTTTGCGCCTGCTTCACGGTTCCATTGCGTTGCGAATCAAGGCCGAATTCGGAAATCATCACCGGCCGGTCGCCGGCGATGTGGTGCAGGCGGCGCAGGTATTTCCGGAAAGCGGCTTCGTTTTCGAGATAGACGTTGAAGGCGGTGAAGTCGGCGTTCTCCGGTTCCAGATACTCGGTGCTCGGATAGTTGCCGTAGCACCAGAGGATGTCCGGGCGGATTTCCCTGCCCAGCGAAATGAGCTCTTCGAGCGCACGGCGCACACGCAGCGGTCCCATCCAGCGGACGAGATCGGCGGGGACTTCGTTTGCCACGAAAACACCCGCGAGGGCCGGATGCCCCTCCGCAACGCGCAGCCTCTCCGCAAGCGCCACGCGGGCGGCGGAGAGAATGCGGCCGTCCCTCAGGAAATCCACCGCCTGAGGCCAGTGCAGGCCGCCGAAAACATGCAGACCATGAGCGAAAGCGGCATCGAGCAGGCGGCGGTCCGGCATATCGTAGAGCCGCAGCGCGTTGAATCCCGCGGCGGCGATCCTTGCGAAATCCGGCGCGAAATCCTCCGGCCAGCCGCCGGGAAAGGGCCCGTAGGTCACGGCGCGCACGTCGTGACGTCCTCCCCCGGAACGGAAGAATTTGCCAGCGACGCGCAGCGGGTCCATCGCCGCGAAGGCTAGGCGGCGGGGCGCGGGTGCCAAGCTTCAAGCAGAGATGCGCTTGCGGTGCGGAGGCTCCCGCCCGATGGTCCGCGCGTGCGGCCTCTGCTTCTTTTCTCATTCTTCGGCTTTTTCCTCAGCGCGTGCCGCGACGCGCCGCCTGCGTCCCCCGCCCACAGCGACAACCTTGCACTCGTGGGGGAATACAGGCTCGCGGTGCCGGAACCATCGGGCCTCAGCCTGTCCGAAGACGGCGCCTCGCTTTGGATGGTCAGCGACGAGGACGGCAAGGTCTACCGCACGGATCTGGAGGGGCGGATCATTGCGAGCTTCCACACCGGCCACGCCGATCTGGAAGGTATCACCACCGCGGGCGCCGGCAAAGTCGCCGTGCTGGCGGAAAGGGAGCGCAAGCTGCTGGTCTTCCACGAAGACGGAACACCGGCCGGCAGCGTCACGCTCGACATCCCGGGCAATGACAACTCCGGTCCCGAAGCGCTGGCCTGGAATACGGATGCCGGCGAATTTTACATCCTGAAGGAACGGGATCCGGGCCTCTTCCTCATCCTCGACGAACGGATGCGGGAAACCTCACGCGGCGTCCTGCGGTTCGCGCGGGACTATTCGGGCCTCTTTTCCGAACCCGTGCGCGGCCATCTGTGGATCAGCAGCGACGAATCGGCGGCGATCTACGTGGTGGACCGGGATCTCAAGCTGCAGGCGGTTTTCTCCTCCGCGATCCCGCAGATGGAGGGTATCGCGGTCGACTACGCCAGGCGGCGGATTTACGCCGTTTCCGATGCGGCGGCGAAGCTGTACGTCTACGAATTCGACGAGTATTAACGGATCTCTTGCTCCCGCAAAGGATTCGTTGGCAAGCGGCGATTCCCGGTTAGAAAAGGCTCCATGCGCGACGAGCTTTTGCGAAACCCGGTCTTCGCCATGGCGGCCACCCAGTTCGACGGCGTGGCGGATTTCCTCGGCCTCGGCGACGAACTGCGCGAGCGCTGCAAATGGCCCAAGCGCCTGATCACCGTGGCCGTGCCGGTCCGTCGCGACGATGGCTCGACGAAGGTGTATTTTGGCCACCGCGTGCAGCACCATCTGACGCGCGGCCCCGTGAAAGGCGGGCTGCGCTACCACCCGGCGGTCGATCTCGGCGAGGTCGCCGCGCTGGCGATGTGGATGAACTGGAAATGTGCCCTCATGGACCTGCCCTACGGCGGCGGCAAGGGCGGCATCGCCTGCGACCCGCGCTCGATGAGCCACGGCGAACTGGAGCGTCTCACCCGCCGCTACACGATGGAGATGATCCCCTTCATCGGCGAAGATATCGACGTCATGGCTCCCGACATGGGCACCAACGAGCAGACCATGGCCTGGATGGTCGATACCTACTCGACCCACGCCGGGCGGCTGGTCCCGGGCATCGTCACGGGCAAGCCGCTGACGCTCCAGGGTTCCGCCGGCCGCACGCAGGCGACCGGCCACGGCGCGGCCTTCCTCGCCTGCCGCGCGTTGAACAAGCTGGGCGTCAACCTGAGCGGAGCCACCGCCGTCGTGCAGGGCTTCGGCAATGTCGGCGCGCACGCGGCCTACGCCCTCTCGAACTCGGGGGTGAACGTCATCGGCATTTCCGATGTCACCGGCGCGATCTGGAACGAGCGCGGCATCGACACCCGCACGCTGCGCGAGCATGTCGCCGCCCATCGGGGCGTCGCGGGCTATCCCGAAGCCGAGCCCATCGACCCCGCGGCATTGCTTTGCCAGCCCTGTGACATCCTGCTTCCCGCCGCGACCGACATGGTCATCACCGGCGGAAACGCGCCGCACCTGAAATGCAAAGTTCTCGCCGAAGGCGCGAACGGCCCCACCACGCCGGAAGCCGATGCCGTGATCGACGCGCGCGGCGACATCTTCGTCATCCCCGACATCCTCTGCAACGCGGGCGGCGTGACCGTTTCCTACTTCGAATGGGTGCAGAATCTGCAACGCTTCCAATGGACCGAACGCGAAGTGCTGACCAAGCTCGAAACCATGCTGGAGAGCGCCTTCTCACGCGTGCTGCACTTCGCCGAGCGCCACCAGCTTTCGCACCGCACAGCCGCGCAGGCGCTGGCGATCAAGACCGTCGCCGACGTGAAGGCGCAGCGCGGGATGTTCCCGTGAACGCGGCTGCGATACCTTGCCGCAAGCCAGCACCGGGAGCCCAGCACGGCTTCGGCCGGCATTGCCAAAAGGTGCGCCGGGCCGGCATGGTGCCCTTGTCATGAGCGATCCTTGTCATCCTGCCGTTCCTCCTTCCCCGGAAGACCATGCGAATGAGCGGCGTGCCCCGCTACGCGAAACCTTCCTCGCCCTATGGTGCGACTACCCGTGGATGGCCCGCGCCGCGACCATCCTGCTGGTCGTTTCGGCGTTGCTGAACATCGTCCTGGCAACGGGCGTGGCGGAAACATGGATTCCGCTGCGCTGGTTCCCGGAATCCCTGCTTGCGGCCCTGTCCAGCGACGGCGCGCTCACCCTGCTCACGCTCGTCATCGCCCTCGGGGTTGGCTTGTACATCAAGGAACGCCAGCTCAAAGGCCTGCTCGACGGCACCGATCACTACGACATCGGCCGCGCGCTGGCTTTCGGCTACTTCTCCAACTTTCTGGTGCCGGCCCTGATCCTGATCCGCGGCGAAAGCCGCACCGCGGGGCGGACGCTGCCCTTCCGCATGGTTTTTCCGCGGCATGTGAAGGATCTCGACCATTTCAAAAGCGAGGTCGAGCCCGCCCTGCGCAAGCTGTCGGGAAAGCGCGATCTCGAAGGCGTGTACCGCGTCGGCGCCGGCGTGATCAAACGCTCGCTGCTCGTCATCTCGAAAAGCCCCGGCGGGGAAATCTTCTTCGACTTCCCCACCACCCTCTACACGCTGCACGACTACTACGAGACCTGGAATCTCTGGCTGGACGAGCAGGGCAAACCGCCGATCCGCGAGGAGGACATCGAGACCATGCAGGAGCGCCAGATCGAGGCCTTCCTTCGGCATTTGAGCGACCTGTCCCGCTCCGAAGTCGGTCTGAAGGCGGTGGCCCACCTCGGCGTCAAGGATGTGGCGGAATTGTCGGACTTATTCGACGAGCATTTCCGCACGGTGGAACCGCGGGAAATTCCCGGGCTGCTCGCCGCCGCGGAGTGAACGCCGGGCGGGTGCTTGCGGACCCGCGCCCTTTCGCGTAGCCTGCCGCCATGAGTCTCGCGATCCAGCTTCCGCCGCGGGAGGACCAGACGGAGTTCAACCTCCGCGTCTGGGAGCGGTTGCTCGGCGATCCGGAACTGGCGAAGGTGGCGGGCCGCATCGAAACCGACCGCCACGGCCAAATCATCATGACTCCTCCTCCCGGTTCTTTTCACAGCTCCTGGCAATCCCAAATCGTGATCCTGCTGGATCGCCTTCTTAGCGGGCGGGCCATGGCGGAATGCCCAATCTCCACTTCCGATGGCGTGAAAGCGGCGGATGCGGCCTGGTTTTCCGATCTTCGGTACACCCGCGCCTTTGATCGCCGCTGCTTTCTCGAAGCCCCCGAAATCTGTGTGGAAGTCCTCTCGCCCTCCAACACCAAGGCGGAGATGGACGAAAAAATGGCGCTCTATTTCGACGCCGGCGCGGAGGAAGCCTGGTTCTGCGGCGAGGATGACGCGATGCGCGTTCATGCGCCGGATGGCCCGCTCGACCGTTCGCGGCTCTGCCCGGATTTCCCCGCCGTCATCGAAGCCTGAATGCAAGCGCTCCGTTTCCACACCTTCGGCAAGCCCGCCGATGTGCTGCGGCTCGAAACACTGGAGCCGCCGCCGCTGGCCGCGGACGAGGTGCGGCTGAAAATCCTCGCCGCGCCCGTCAATCCCGCCGACCTGAATTTCATCGAGGGCACCTATGGCGTGAAGCCGGACTTGCCCGCCGTGCCGGGCATCGAGGGCTGCGGCGAAGTGGTGGAGAGCCGCTCACCGGATTTCGCGCCCGGCGACCGCGCCATCCTGCTGCGCCGCGCGGGAAGCTGGGCGACGCAGGTGCAGTTGCCCGCCGGCCACCTTTTCAAAGTCCCCGCAGGGCTCGATTCCTGGCAGGCCGCGATGCTCAAGGTGAATCCCGCCACCGCCTGGCGGCTGCTGACCGGCTTTGGCGCGCCGGAGACCGGCTCGTGGATCATCCAGAATGCCGCAAACTCGGCCGTCGGCCGCTGCGTGATCGCGCTGGCGAAGGAACTCGGCATTCGTACGATGAATCTCGTACGTCGGCCGGAGTTGCGGGACGAACTCCTTTCCCTCGGCGCCGATGAGGTGGTGACAGATGACGAAGCCGGCGCGGAAACCGCGAAAGCCGCGCTGGGCGGAGAGCGGCCGCTGCTCGCCTTCAACTGCGTCGGCGGGGAAAGCGCGCTGCGCCTGATGAACCTGCTCGCATCCGGCGGCATCCACATCACCTATGGTGCGATGGCCCGCCGTCCGCTGACCGTGCCGAACGGTCTGCTCATCTTCAAGAACCTCCATCTACGCGGCCTGTGGATCACGAAGTGGATCGAGAGCGCGCCGAAGGAGGAACTCGACGAGGTGTACGGCAGGCTTGCCGGCCTGATGCTCCGCGGCAACCTGACGCTGCCGGTGGATTCCACCCATCCCCTCGCTTCCTTTCCCGCGGCGCTGGACCGCCTCAACGCCGGCGACCGTCGGGGCAAGGTGCTGCTGGTTCCGTGAGCCGCACCGGTTGTGCGAAGAACGGCGCGTCTTGATAGACGGGCCCGCCGGGAAGCGTTGCGGGTCTCCGGATGAAGCGCCATTTGTTCCTCTTCCTCATTCCATGGCTGACCCAGGCGCAGCCGCAGGAGAAATTCCTGAGCAACGGCCGGGTGAAGATCGGCGTCGATCTGAGTTCGGGCGGCTCGATTTTCTGGTTCTCCGAGGTGGCCGCCGACCGCAATCTGCTGAATCACTACGACCGCGGCCGCTTCATCCAGCAGTCCTACTACGGCAAGCCCGACGGCTCGAAATGGGTGGACCAGCCGTGGCGCTGGAACCCGGTGCAGGGCGGGGATTACAAGGGCAAGCCCGCCCGGGTGCTGGAGGCGCGCGAGGAGAATGGCGGCCTCTACGTGAAAAGCGTCCCGGTGAACTGGGCCGGCGGCCAGGAGATCGGGGAGTGCCGCATGGAGGAGTGGATTTCGCTCGACGGGGAAGTGGCGACGATCCGTTTCCGCTTCACCTATTCGGGAAAAGAGGAGCATCCACCGGCGCACCAGGAACTGCCCGCGGTGTTCATGGATATCGCGCTCGAGGACATGGTTTACTACGACGGCGACGAACCATGGACCGGCGCGCCGCTCTCGAAAAGCCGCCCCGGCTGGCCGAACGAGCCGCGCAGGGCCACCGAGGAATGGGCCGCCTACATGGGTCCCGATGCCCGCGGCCTCGGCGTCTTCTTCCCGGGCACCCGCGATCTCACCTGCTACCGCCATCCCGGCGAAAGCGGTCCGAAGGGCGCCGGCTGCTCCTATTTCGCGCCGGTCCGCACGATGGCGGTCAGGCCCGGCTTCGTCCACGACTACACGATTCATCTGACCATCGGCACGGCGGAAGAGATGCGGGATCGTTTCGGCGCGATCCGCAAAGCCGCCGCGCCCCCGGCTGTGGATGCGGATGACGGGCGAAAGGCCCCCGAATAACGCCGGATGCCTTCTCCCCTTCAGGCCTCCGTCACGAACAGAACGGGGCCGCTCGCGTTTTTCGCAAAAGGTGTTAGGATGGGAGGATGAGGATTCTCTTCGCGCTTCTGATGTCCGTGTATGCGGCGCCGGCCGATGAGTTGGCGCGTCCGGGGAGAATCGCGAAGGAGGACCTCAAGGAATACGCCGCTCTCGAAGGAGGGCGGAAGAAGATCGTGGATGAGGCGCTGGCGCTCGCGGCGCGTCCCCAGTGGCTCAAGTATGTCTTCGGCAGCGCGGATCCGGCGCAGGGGGGTATGGATTGTTCGGGATCGGTGTATTTCGTGTTCCGGCGCGCGGGGCTGGCTCCTCCCCGCACGTCGGCGGCGCAGTTTTTGTGGGTGAAGGAAGCGGGCGCGCTGGTGGAGGTTTCGTCGTCCGTGGCGTCCACGGGCGATGCCGCTTTCGCGAAGCTGAAGCCCGGCGATCTGCTTTTCTGGTCGGGCACGTATGAGCCGAAGGACGGCCGCGAGATTCCCGTGTCGCACGTGCAGATTTTCCTCGGCCACGAGAAGGGAACCGGCGCGCCGGTGATGATCGGGGCGAGCGATGGGAGGACGTATCGCGGCATCAAGCGCGAGGGCTACGGCGTGTACGATTTCAAGCTGCCGCGGGCGGGGTCGAAGGCGAGATTTCTGGGCTACGGATTACCGGATGCCCGCCGCTGATTCCATGCCGGATTCGGCCGGAAATTTTTTGCATCCGGTTCCAATTTCGGTGAAGGATTCCCATGGCGGGAGATTTCCATGAAGGGAATATTGCCCGTGTTCGTCCCAACTCCGACTCTTATGAATGACACTCACGATCCGATCCACGACACCGCGGCGGCCGAGCCTGAGGCTCCGCGTTATACGAGTTTTTCCCAAGCAATCGACACGGCCCGCCGGGATGCGTCGTCCAAAGCGCGGGAGGCGGCCCCGAAGTTGAGGGAGGCGCTTGCGGGCGCCGCTCATGATCTTGCCTACGGGGCGGCTTTCGGCGCGTGCTTCGCCGCATGTTTCGCGAGGGAACTGGTACCTGCCAGCCTGAGGGAATCGCTGCGGAGGGGCGCGCAAGACGGGCGCAAGGCGGCGGAAACGCCGGCCGAAGCTGAGACGCCGCCGCTGCCCGCGCCGGCCGTGTGATCCGCATGGCGATTTTCCGGCAACAGGGCCGCCCCGGAGCCTACCGGGGCGGTCGTGCTGGTCGTTTCAAGGAAAGGTGCGGACCCTAATCGGCTGCCACGACGCCCAGGCCGGTGGGGACCGGGCGTTCGCGGCCGTCGGAGGGGGTGTTGAGGACGTGCGGTTTGCGTTTGATGCGGGCGGCGAGGACGGAAGAGCCGCCACCGTCGAAGTTGAGGGCTTCGTGGGCGCCGAGGTGGAGGAGGTAATTTGTCAGGGACCCGAGGCTCATGCCGGCGCTGCGCTGTGAGCGGCCGTCGACGACGAGGAGGATGGCCTGCCTGCCATCGCGATGGATGCCGATCGCGCTGCGCGGGTGGCGGGTGGTCCAGAACGCGCCGTCGCCCGGAAGCGCTTTCCCCTCGCGGATCAGCACGGGTTGGGCGGCGACGGCGTTGCGGATTTCGTGAAAGGAGGAGCCGGGCGGCAGGGCGTCGAGCGACCAGTCGATGGAGAGTTCGTCGCCTTTGCGGGTGTTGCGGAAAAAAGGCGCGGCGGATTCGCCGGCGCTGAGGACGAGCTGGTTTTCCTTCAGCTCGAAAGGGCGGCCGTCGTCGCGGATTTCGATCACGGGGCCGGAGAGGCGGGCGGATTCCCCGGCTTCGGCGGCGGGCTGGAAGGTCACGGGGCCGATGAGGATTTCGCGGACCTTTTGGCCGCGGGTGAAGGCGGCGGCGTTGCCGGGGCTGCGCGACCAGGGGAGGTGGTAGGCGACGACTTCGTCGCCGGCGAGTTGCGGGCGGTTCATGCCGGCGAGCGGGCGGCGCTGTGCGCCGGAGTGGATGCGGCCCTGCCAAGTCGGCTCGGCGAGGGCGAGGCGGCCGTCGTCGAAGGCCAGCAGTGCGGGGCGGCCGGGCTGGGGCTCGCGCAGGAGTCCGCCGTTGCGGATCACCAGTCCCTGGCTGGCCTGGGTGGAGCCGATGTCGAAAAAGGCGACATTGATCGCGCCCAGGGCATCGTGGTCATCGAGCAGTTGGGAGACGGTCGAGCGTTTCACGAACTGGCCGGATTTCGGATTGAGGATGCGGCCGCCGGCGAGGGCTTCGAGGCGGAGGTCCTTTTGCCGCAGGTCCACGACGAGCAGGTGGCTTTCGACGGGCCGGCCTTCGTGGAGTCCGCCGGCGGAGATCCATTTCAGGCCGTGCCGCAATCCGGTTTCGGTGATCTTTTCCTCTGCGAAGAATCCACGGGGATCCGCCCAGGAGATTTCGCCCGCGGCCAGGGATGACAGGCCGATCCAGAGTGTGGCGGAGATCCATCGCGAACGGGTCATGGGTTTCTTTACGGCGTTGGGGCAGGCGGTTTCTCCGGCGCGCCGTTACAGATCGAGCATGTGCGCGACGTGGGCGGCAGTGAGTTCGCCCATCGTATTGCAATCGCGGAAGATGTCGGTGTGGTGGTACTGCGCGAGGTCGGCGGCGAGGGATGCGACGTGTATGTGCGGGGCGATGTCGTCGCGGCGCATGATGCCGAGCAGGGCTTTGAGCCGCGCGCTCTCGACCTTGGCGCGGCGGGTCATCTGCGCGTGTTCTTCGGCGACGTATTGTTCGATGGTCTTGCGGTTGAGCACGTCGAAGGCGAGCTTGGTGACCGTCTTGTTCGAGCGGAAGCGGTAAGCGAGGTAGGTTTTGCCGCGGCCTTCGTAGCTTTGCTGGTCGAAGTCGATGGGGCGCACGCGGTACTGCACTTCCTCGAAGTCGGGGGTGATGTCCACGACGTAGTTCACGCTGCGCATGTCGCCCAGGAGGCGGATGAAGCAGCGTTCGTTGAATTTGGTGAATTCCTTCGCGATGCGAACTTTGTTGAGTTCCGGGTGGGGCAGGTGGTCGCGCAGGAAGACGTCGCCGGGGACGCCGGCGATGTGTTCCTCGATGAGGGTGTTGCCGTTGACAAGGTAGTTGATGCGGTTCGGCGAGAGAATGTGTTCGAGTTCCAGGCCGTAGATGCGGGAGGCGTCGGCCTGTTTGACGTAGAAATAGTCGGAGTTGTCGTTGTAGAGGTTGGTAATGCGGATGCGGAAAGGACGGGAGTTGCCGAATTCGCCGAAGTCGATGCGATCGACGGTGAGGTGTTCGTGGAAGCCGGTGTCGCCACCGATTTTCAGTTCGGCGTAAATTTGAGTGAGCCTGGGCCGCAGCTCGAGCATCAGCTCCTGGGGGTAGAGGACGGTGAGCCAGAGGGTTTCCTTCCCCCGGGGGTCCTCGTAGGGCATGGAGCCGGTGAAACGCGCGAGGTCGTCGTAGACGAGCGGGATGTCGCGCTGGCGGTCGAAGCGGTAGAGGTACTGCCGCAGCGGGGCGGAGACGGGGTACTTGATCTTGCGGCGGGAGATCACGCGGGAAGCATGCTCATGCTTCCCGCCGGATGGCGAGCCCGGGGGAATTACTTCTGCAGCCCCTTCGCCTCGCGGATCAGCGAGAAGTAGTGGTCAGCGCGGACGATTTCGAACTCGGAGCCGAGGGCTTCGGAGAGGCGAACGACATCGGAGGGACGGATGCGCCAGGCGAAGAGGCCGACGGAGAGGAAATGCGGGGATTGTCCGTCCCAGGTGCGGCGGGCGGCGTTGAGGGCGCGCAGGCCCTCCTCGACGGTACCGATGCCGCGGATTTCGGAGACGGGGATGCCGTCGATGAGGTTGAGTCCGAATTTCTCGCCCCAGCCGAGGAGGATGCCGGGAGCCTGTTGCTCGTCGCGGTAGGCGGCGGCTTTCGCGGGGTCGAGGGGGACGTCGTGGTGGTTCACGCGGTTGAGGACGTAGGGGATGGTCATGCCGGATTTTTCGACGTAGGGGCGGGTCCGGCGGAGAAATTCGCGGAAGTGATCCTTCGGCCAGGGTTCGGCATAGAAGTAGCCGACGCCGGAGGGGCCGGAGACGAGGAGGTCGTTTTCCGTGGCGGTGCGGCGGTAGTGGTCGAGGATAGCGGGGGCGGCATCGAGCAGCAGGGGGGTGGAGGTCCAGTTGATGGGGACTTTGCCGCGGGCGGGGTCGTCCCAGAGGACGCGCATGCGGTGCTGGTTATACTGGAGGTTGTCGCCTTCGCCGAAGGTGAGGGTGACGTAGATTTTGTTCTCCAGCGCGGGCGGCGCGGGGGCTTTCGGCGGCTCGGTGGCGAGGCGGGTGCCGGAGAAGACGGTGAGGTTGTTGAACCAGTCGGCGGGGACGACGTAGACGCCGTGCTTGGAGGCGAGCTCGACGGCGCCGAATTCGCCTTCGATGTCGTTGCCGAACCAGCCGAGGTAGGGTGTGCCGCGGCCCGCGTCGGTGAGGATTTTTTCGAACAGGGCGCGCTCGGCGGGGGCGTTGGCGTCGAGCCAGAAGACCGCAGCGCGGTTGGCGACGGCGTAGTCGCGCAGGTGGCCATAGGGGCTCCACGGCATGCGCGGCTCGGAGCTGCCGGCGGAGACGCGGAACTGGTTCCACATCTCGATATGGGCAGTGAGCTTTTCGGTCCCTTCCGGTACGGGGAAGCGGTAGGTGAAGGCGCGGTCGTTGTCGGCGAAGCGGACGCCGTTTCGGACGAGGGAACGCTGCGGATCGTGGAGGAAGGGGCCCTCCGCATCGCTGCCGGGGGTGAATTCCGCGAGAGTCGTTTCGCCGGCCTTGATGGTGACACTGGCGACGGAGGAGCCCCAGCCGTCGCGGGGGGAGGCGTCGTCGAAGCGGAGGAAGACGGCTTCCTTGCCGAGATGGGCGGAGAGGTCGAGTTCGTGGGTTCTGCGGTTGCGGGCGCGGCGTTCGCGGGTTTCTTCGGCGATCACCTGGAAGCCGGATGGCAGACGGTTGTGGGTACGGCCGGCGCGGCCGGGGGAGAGGCCGACGAGCAGGCGCTGGTTGGCGTCTTTCCAGAGGTGCTCGTATTGCCAGGTGTAGGCTTCGAGACGGTTCTTGAATTTGCCGCGCAGGTCATCGAGGACTTTCAGTTCGTAGGGCGGGGCGGAGAGTTTGGCGGCGAGGTCGGGGCTGGCGACGAGCGCGTCCTTCTGCCCGGCGAGGGTGGTGGCGACATTGACCGAGTCGGAGAAGTCGGGGTCGTAGACGATCAGGCCCTTCAGTTCGGATTTGAAGCGGAGGACGATTTCGAGCGGATCGGCGTGGACTTCGTAGGGGAGGTTCAGGCCCTTGAGCCAGGTTTCGCGGCCTTCTTCGGAGTTTTCGAAAAGGAAAATGCGCGGTTCCTTGCGGTTGACGATGCCTTGCAGGCTGGCGGAGAGCAGGCGCAGTTCGCCGGGGGCGCGCTCGACGTCGAGGACCTCCAGGCGGCGGGCTTGGGCGAAGACGGGCAGGGCCTGGTTTTCCGGCCAGGAAATGCCGGAAAGGCTTTCAGCGGGGCAGGGCAGGGTGAGGAGGCAGGCCAGTCGGACAATGTATTTCATCAGCGAAAAATGAGTGCTGGATGAGATACCCCGGGGAAACGGGATTGTTGCCCGCCGTCCGTGTCAGTCTTTTTCCGGCGGGCTCACGTCGAAGCGCTTGCCGGGTTTCATGACGAAATACAACCCCGCCAGGCCGGCGACGATGATGCCGGCGATCTGCGGGGCGCGCATGTCGCCGCCGGACGAGGCGACCCGCGCGACGATCAGGGCCAGGCAGACAATCAAGCCGAGCAGGGGGACGATGCGCGGCAGTTCCATGTGGCCGCGGGGCTCGTCCGGGCGCTTGCGCAGCACGATGAGCGAGGCATTGACCAGGCAGAAGCAGCCGAGCAGAAGCAGGCTCGTGGCCGAGGCGAGTTGGCTGATGTCGCCGGCGAAGGCGAGCGTGAGCACGAGGAGGCCCATGGCGGCGATGGCCAGGTGGGGCGTGTGGAAACGCGGATGGACCCGCCCCAGAAACTGCGGCACCAGACCCTGCCGGGCCATGCCGTAGAGCAGGCGGGAGCCCATCACGTAGTTGAGCAGGCCGGTATTGGCGACGGCGAAAAGGGTGATCGCGTTGTAAACCCACGCGGGCACCCACGGCGCCGCGACGGTCGTGATCTGTGAGAGCGGGGAGCCGCGTTCGCTTTCCCCCAACTGCTCGGCCGGTACTACCGACACCGCGGTGATGCTCACGCACACGTAGAGCAGGCTTGCGATCCCGAGCGCGATGATGATGCCCCATGGCATGGTGCGCTCCGGTTTTTTGACTTCCTCGGAGACGTTGAGCATGTCTTCGAAGCCGATGAAGGCATAGAAGGTGAGCACCGCGCCCGAGAACAGCATGGGCACCGAGAGCGATTGGCCCTCCGGCACCGCCAGGTAGTCCACATCCCCCCAATAGCGCATGCCGATCACGATGATGAACAGCAGGCCGAGCACTTCGATGACGGTGCAGATGAGGTTCGCGATCAGCGATTCCTTGATGCCGATCAGGTTGATGATAGTGATAAGAATGAGATAAGCGCCGATGATGACCGGGATCGCCAGCGAGGGGAAGCTGCCGTTCAGGGTGCGCGCGAAGACATTCGCCCCGGCAGCCATGGAGGTGAGCCCCGAAGCCGCGATCGCCAGGCCGACGATGTAGGAAAGGAACGGCAGCTTCCACGCCCGGTGCGTGATGTAGGCCGCCCCGCCCGCCCTGGGGTAGCGGGAGCCGAGGGAGGCATAGGACAGCCCGGTCAGCAAGGCGGCGACCATCGAGATGAGGAAGGAGATCCACACCGCGTTCCCCATGATCCCCGCGGCGACGCCGATGGTGCCGTAAATCCCGGCGCCGACCATGTCACCGACGCCGTAGACGACCAGGGAGAACAATCCGATCCGCCTCGCCAGCGCCGGGCCAGTATCTTGTCCGCTCATCGCGCCAGCGGTAACAGGCAGGGTGCGGAAGCGTAAAGGGAAATGGTTTCCGGGGGGCGGTGCGTCAGTACTTCAGTGCTTCGGTGTTCCGGAAACACTGAAATACTGAACCTCAGCCCAGCAGAGTGCTGCGGGAGTAGAGTGCGACGACGGGGATGCCGCGGGCCTCGATGGCTTGTCTGCCGCCTTCCTCGCGGTCCACGAGGACGAGAGCGAAAGCGATCTTGCCGCCCTCGCGCTCGATCACGTCGATGGCTTTCAGGGTGGAGCCGCCGGTGGTGATGACATCATCGACGACGATGACGGTGCCGCCCGCGGCGAAGTTGCCCTCGATCTGCTTGCCGCGGCCGTGGCCCTTGGGCTCCTTGCGGACGGTGAAAACCTGGAGCGCCTCATCCGGGTGCTCGGCGGCGCTGGTCATGCCGATGGCGAGGGAGATCGGGTCCGCGCCGAGCGTCATTCCGCCGATGGCGTCGATCTTGAGATTTTCCGCCCGGATTTTTTCGTGGACTGCGGCCCAGCCGAGCTTCCCGATGAGGTTTGCGCCGAAGGGGTCGAGGGAGGTGACGCGGCAGTCGATGTAGAGGTCGCTCTGCTGACCGGAAGCGAGGGTGAAGGTGCCGGTGCGGACGGATTTTTCGAGCAGGAGGGCTTTGAGCGCGGCGGTAGGGTCGGACATGGCGCTAGGGGAAAGTGCCGAGTGAGAAGTGCCAAGTGAGAAGTGTGGAGAGAGCGGGAAGTGACTTCTCCGGTATTTTGGAATTTGGCGTTTGGCATTTGGAGTTTAGACAGGCGCATGCACGATCCGCGCATCGATCAGCTTGCCCGCCAGCTTGTCCGCTATTCGGTTTCCCTGAAGAAAGGGGAGAAAGTCCTTTTCGATCTCTACGATGTGCCGGAATCCATCGGGCTGGCGCTGATCCGCGAGGCGCGGGCGAAGGGCGCGTTGCCGGTGATCCGCATCCACAGCTCCCGCCTGACGCGCGAACTGCTGAAAGGCGCTGAGGATGCCCAATACCGGATCATCTCCAGGCACCTACTCGCCGAGATGAAGGATATGGACGCCTACATCGCGGTGCGCGGCAGCCACAACATCGCGGAAAGCAGCGATGTCCCGGCCGCGGAGATGAAGCTCGCCATGAAGCACCTGCGCCAGGTGATCGACTGGCGGGTGAAAAAAACCAAATGGTGCGTGCTGCGCTGGCCGACGCCGTCGATGGCCCAGCAGGCGGGCATGAGCACCGAGGCTTTCGAGGATTTTTACTTCAAGGTCTGCCTGGTGGATTACAAGGCGCTGGTTCCCGCGGCGAACGCCTTGAAGAAGCTGATGGACCAGACCGATCAGGTCCACATCACCGGCCCGGGGACCGACCTGCGCTTTTCGATCAAGGATATTCCATCGGTCGTTTGTCTCGGAAATTACAATATTCCCGACGGAGAGATCTTCACCGCGCCGGTGAGGGATTCGGTGGAGGGTGTGATTTCCTACAACGCACCGACGATCTATCAGGGCATTCCCTTCGACTCGATCAGGCTGACCTTCGAGAAAGGAAAGATCGTCAAGGCCGAGTCGCCCGGGAAGACGAAGGAGATCAACAAGATCCTCGATAGCGATGGGGGCGCGCGCTACATCGGCGAGTTCGCGCTCGGCTTCAACTCGGCGATCCGGCACCCGATGCGCGACATTCTATTCGACGAGAAGATCGGCGGCTCCTTTCACTTCACTCCTGGCCAGGCATACGAGGAGGCCGACAACGGCAACCGCTCGCAAGTCCACTGGGACATGGTGAACATCCAGCGCAAGGACTACGGCGGCGGCGAGATCCGCTTCGACGGCAAGGTGATCCGCAGGGACGGCGTGTTCCTGCCGAAGGCGCTGGCGAAGCTGAACGGATAGCCATGCGGATCCGTGCCATGCGTCCCGGCGAGGAGGGTGAGATCGCAGCCCTCATCCATCGGTCCACGAATGCGTGGTACGGGAAGAAATTCGGCATCGCGATTTTCCCGGGGCCGCCGGAGGATTGCCGGATTTTCCCGGAGACCTACGAAGCGCTCGATCCCGGCTGCTGTCTGGTTGCGGAGGTCGATGGGAAGCTCGCTGGGTCCTGCTTTTACCATCCGCGCGAAACGCATGTCGGGCTGGGGATCATGAACGCGTCGCCGGACTTCGCCGGTCGCGGGGTCGCCCGGGCGCTGCTGGCGGACATCCTGCGGCGCGCCGGAGATTTGCCGGTGCGGCTGGTCTCCAGCGCGCTGAATCTGGATTCCTACTCGCTCTACACGCGGGCCGGTTTTGTGCCGGTGGCGTTGTATCAGGACATGGTGCTGCCTGCGGACCGGCCCCTGCCGTCCGCGCCGGAGACCGGGGGAACGCTGCGCGAAGCCCGCGCGGAGGATCTGGCCGCGATGGTGGCGCTGGAGCGCGAAATCTCCGGCATTTGCCGCGAAAAGGACTGCGCGCACTTCCTCGCCAATCCGGGAGGGTATTGGAAAACTTTCGCTCACTTCGATGCGACGGGGGAAATGGACGGCTGGCTCGCCTCGGTGGATCACCCCGGCAGCCGCCTGGTCGGCCCGGGCGTGGCTCGGGATGAAGCGGTGGCGTTGGGTCTGATCCACTCACAGCTTTCCGCACCCCGCGGTGGAACGCCGGTATTTCTGGTGCCGGCGGCGGCGAAGGATCTGGTGGCCGCGCTTTACGAATGGGGCACGCGGAATGTCGAGTTGCATGTCCTCCAAGTGTGCGGAGCCTTCACGCCGCCGAAGGGGATCGTGATGCCGACCTTTTTGCCGGAGAGCGGGTAGCGGTTGCGAATCTGGTGCGTGCCTTCGGTTTGCAAACGAAAGGCGCCCAAGGCTCTTCGCTTGAAATCGTCCGCTGCCATGGCGAGTATTTACGGATCGTGCGCTTTTTCCTCATTCCATTGCTGATCGCGCCGCTTGCCGCGGAAGTGATCGAAGTCCGAGATGCCGCCGCTTTGCCGGAGGCTCTCCGCAATCTGAAACCCGGCGCGGTGCTGAAGATCGCGCCGGGCGATTACCCCGGCGGCCATTCGGTGCGGGGTGTCGCCGATCTCACGGTGGAAGCCGCGGACCCGGAACGTCCGCCGCATTTCAAGGGCGGCTCGAACGCATGGCATTTCTCCCGCTGCCCGGGTCTCACGCTGCGGAACCTCCGCACCAGCGGGCAGCGGCACAACGGCATCAATATCGACGACGGCAGCGAACGGGAGAAGCCGGTGGGCAAGGTGACGCTCGAAAGGCTCGATGTCTCCGATGTCGGGCCGGACGGCAATTTCGACGCGATCAAATGCTCCGGCCTGGAGGACCTCGCGATCCGGGATTGCACGATCTCCGGTTGGGGCGGACAGGCGATCGACTTGGTAGGCTGCCGCCGGGTGACAATCTCAGGTTGCACGATCACGGGGAAGCCGGGCTTCTCGCAGTATACCGGGCCGCAGTTCAAGGGCGGCTGCGAGGATGTGACCATCGAGAACTGCCGCCTCGTCAACGCCGGCCAGCGGCCCATCCAGGCGGGAGGATCGACGGGCATGGATTATTTCCGCCCGCCCGGCGCGAAGTACGAGGCGCGCCGTATTTTCATCCGCGGCAACACGATCGAGGGCGGAATGTGCGCCGCGGCCTTCACCGGCGTCGATGGCGCGGAGTTCACCGGGAACACGATCCTTTACCCGGATAAATGGATTTTCCGCATCCTGCAGGAGACGAAGGAGGAAGGATTCCCGCCGTGCCGCAACGTGCTGGTAGCCGAGAACAAGATCGTCTTCCGGCGTTCGCAGGTCGGTGTGGAGATCAATATCGCGGGAGGCACCGCACCGGAGACGTTCCGCTTCGAGCGCAACCGCTGGTTCGCCGAGGACCGGCCCGGCGCGTCGAAGCCCCGGCTGCCGGTGGAGGAGAAGGATGGGAGCTATGGTGAGAAACCGTGAGGGTCGATTGGCGACGCTACACCGGCATGACATCCACCTCGACCTTCAACTGATGGCTCGCGCCGCCGACGGTGACGCCGCGGATCGGGGCGACATCGCCATAGTCGCGGCCGCTGGCGACGACGATGTGGCGCTCGGCAGGGCGGAGGTTGTTGGTCGGGTCGAAATCGACCCAGCCCTGGCCGGGGATAAAGACCGAAACCCAGGCGTGCGAAGCGTCGGCGCCGACGAGTTTCGGCTTGCCCGGCGGCGGCAGGGTTTCGAGGTAGCCGCTAACATAGCGGGCGGGCAGGCCGAGCGAACGCAGCGCGGCGATCATGAGTTGCGCGAAGTCCTGGCAGACGCCGCGGCGGTTTTCGAGGACTTCGGCAACGGGTGTGGAGACGGTGGTGAAGCCGGGATCGAAGGTGAATTCGCGGAAGATGCGCTCGTTGAAGGCCGCCACGGCATCGAGCACACACCGGCCGGGGGTAAAGTCAGTGGCGGCGAAGTCGGCCAGCTCCCGCGAGACCGGCACAAGCGGCGAGGACAGGGCGAAGGCGCGGGCGTCGAGAGATGAGGCATCCTTCGCCTGGCGTAACGCGTCGCGGACCTGATCCCAAGGCATGCCGGTTTCCAGCGAAAGCTGGCCGGCGGCGAGGGCTTCGACCTCGCTCTCTGCGATGATGGAAAGCTGCGGATGCGGCCGCTGGATGGCGAAGTAGTCGATGTGGTTGCCGAAGGAGTCGTTGCGGCTGCGTTGGAAATCCGGCGCGGGATCGATTTTCAGTTTCCACGCAAGGCAGCGCTGGCCGGGCAGATCGAGCGGACGCAACCGCGCTTCGTTGTGGCAGAGGTTCGCCGGTTCGTCGTAGCGGTAGAGCGTGCGGTGGCGGATGCGGTAGAGCACTGAAGGAATGAAAAGTGGAAGGAGATGGGACGATCAGGGTGATATATCGGATCGGGCAATTCTCATTTTCCATCCCCCTCACCCGTGCAGGAACTGCACCCGTTCGGCATGGCGGAAGTAGGTGAGGGTGAGGGCGTCGGAGAGGCGGTTGAGATTGCCGGACATGTGATCGACGAAGTCGGCGAGGTGGTGGCGGGTGTTTTTGCGCACTTCGGCGAGGCGGGAGATTTCGACGAGGCGCAGGGTGCCGGTGGTTTCGACGAGCAGGCGCTGCTCGGGGGTGAGGCGGGCGCCGCGGGTCTGGCGCGGGAGTTCGTCGATGTTCGTGCCGAGGCGGCGGATCTGATAGAGGAGGGAGCGGGCGTTGTCGGGTTCGAGGAGGAGGAGCTCGAGGACGAGTTCGAGGCGCGGGTGGGTGCGGTAGCGCTTGCGGTAGGTGACGAGGCTGTCGGTGGCGGCGAGGACGGTTTCCATGACCAGCCGCTCCTCGATGGATGGACGGGCGTCGGCGAGGAAGTGGCAGATCACGGCGAGGAGGAACTGGGCGCGCTCGATGCGGCGGCCGGAGTCGAGAAGACGCCAGCCGGCGTCGCGGGTCATGCTTTCGAGATTGAGGCCGAGGAGGGCGGTGAGGTGGAGGATCAGGCGGTTGAGCGGCGCGGCGCGGCGGTCGAGGTGGCCGGTGGCGGGCGGTGGGGAGTCCACCCATTCGCGGGTGATGGCCTCGATGACGCGCCAGGAGTCGGGCGACCAGAGGTCGCGCACGGAGTAGGCGGCGTTGCGGAAGTTTTGCAGGGCGAAGGGCAGGGAGCCGGGGCGGGCCGGGTCGCCGAGCAGGGAGAGGATTTCCTCCTCGTCGGAGACGGCGGCGAATTCCTCGCCGGCGTGGATGGGGGCGGCATTGGTCACGCCGAGCAGGCCGCCCATGAGGATTTCGTGGTGGCGGCTGAGCTGGGATTCGTCATCGCCGAGTTGTTCGACGAAGCTGAGGACGGCACGGCGGAGCAGGCGGGCGCCGCCTTCGGCGCGTTCGGCGTAGCGGCCGGTCCAGTAGAGGTTTTCGCCGGCGCGGCTGGGGACGTTGCGGGGGTCATGGTCGGCGGCGAAAGCGGCGTTTTCGTCCCAAAGGCTGATGTAGGGTTCGCTGTCGCGGCCTTCGACCCAGGTATCCTTGGAAATGCCGCCGAGCTGGCTGGAGACGACCAGCGCCTTGGCCGAGGCAGCGATGCGGGCGAGGCCGCCGGGCATGACGAGGTAGCGGCCGTCCGCCGTGGCGGTGGCGAAGCCGCGCAGCACGCCGCGCCGGGCTTCGATCTTTTCCGTACCGAAGCAAGGGACGGTGGAGAAGCTGACCTGCTCCTGGCCGACGAAGGTTTCGGGGGAGGCAAGGATGCGGGCGCGCAGGGTGCGACGTTCTTCCTCGCTGAGCATGGCGCCGAAGACGGTGCCGAAGGTGGGTGTGCGGTGGATGGACTTGACGACCATCTTGTCGAGATCGGCGAGCACCTTGTCGCGGGCTTGCTTTTCCCCGCACCACCAGGTGGCGGCGGAGGGGAGGAGCAGTTCCTCGCCGCGCCGGTGGCGGCAGATGCCGGGCAGGAAGGCCATGAGGCCGGGATTTTCCAGCACGCCGCTGCCGGGGTGGTTGACGATGGTGACGGCGCCGTTGCGCATCGCTTCGAGCAGCCCGGGCACGCCGAGCTGGGAATCCTCCTTGAGTTCCAGCGGGTCGCAGAACCAGGCATCGACGCGGCGGACGATGACATCCACGGGTTCGAGCCCGCCGAGCGAGCGCAGCCAGACGCCGCCGTCGCGCACGGTCAGGTCGTCGCCCTGGACGAGCGAATAGCCGAGGTAGGAGGCGAGGAAGGCGTGCTCGAAGTAGGTTTCGTTCTGCGGTCCGGGGGTGAGGATGACGACCCGCGGCTGGCGCGAGCCGGTGCGGGTGGGGAAGGATTCGAGGGTTTCGCGCAGGGTGCGGAAGAAACCGGCGATGCGGCGCACGCCGCAGCGCTGGAAGAGACGCGGCAGGGCGCGGGTCATGACGCCGCGGTTTTCGACAACGTAGCCGGTGCCGGAAGGGGCCTGAGTACGGTCGTTGACGATCCACATGCGTCCATCCGGCCCGCGGGCGAGATCGGCGCCGTAGAGGATGAGCTGGCGCTGCGAAGGCAGGCGGATGTCGTGGCAGGGCCGCAGGTAACCGCGGTGGGCGTGGACGAGTTCCGGCGGCAGCCAGCCTTCGGCGATGAGGCGGCGCGGGCCGTGGAGGTCGGCGAGGATTTCGTCGAGCAGGCCGGCGCGCTGGATGAGGCCGGCTTCGATGGCGGCCCAGTCGTTTTCGGAAACCACCCAGGGCACGGGGTCGAGCCGCCATTCGCGGTGCTCGCCGCCGGGGGCACCGTGGACGGAGTAGGTGACGCCGTTTTCGCGCAGCAGGCGGCGGATTTCGGCGGTGGCGGCGGTGGCGTGTTCGGGGGTCAGGCCGCCGAGCCAGTTCGAAACGGCGAGCCAGGGCGCGTGGACGGTGCCATCGACAGCGACCATTTCGTCGCAGTCGCCGCGAGGGTAGTCGGAAAGCGCTTTCGGCAGGGCAATGGCCGGCATCGGGAGTGGTATGGGGTTTTGCGGGGGGATTGGCAACAGGGGAGGGGGAGCGTTTCGGTGGCCGGTGGTCAGCAAGAAGCAGCCCCCTGCTCTCTTGCCTGATCAGAGGCTACTGGCAATCGACCACTTCTTATTTCCCGGACTTGCATCGATTGGCATGCCGGGCGCTTCATGGTGGGGCGAATCCCATGGCAATCCGCGTCGGCCTCCATCACATCACCGAGTACCGCTACGACCGCGAGGTGGCGCTGTCTCCGCATGTCGTCCGCCTGCGGCCCTGCGTGCATTCGCGGACGCCGGTGCCGGCGTATTCGCTGAAAGTGCTGCCGGAGCCGCATTTTCTGAACTGGCAGCAGGACCCCTTCGGCAACTGGGTGGCGCGCTTCGTTTTTCCGGAAAAGACGCGCCTGCTGCGCATCGAAGTCGATCTGGTTGCCGACATGACGGTGATCAATCCCTTCGATTTCTTTCTGGAGAAGGAGGCGGAGTACTTTCCCTTCGACTATGCCGCCCACCTGAAACACGAACTGGCTCCCTATTTGAAGATCCGGGAGAGCGGGCAACGGCTGATGGATTTTCTGGAAAGCGTGCCGCGCGAGACGCTCGGGACAGTGGATTTTCTGGTCGAAGTGAACCGGCTGGTACACCTGGCGGTCGGCTACGTGATCCGCATGGAGCCGGGCGTGCAGAGCTGCGAAGAGACCTTCGGACGCGGCACCGGCTCGTGCCGGGATTCCGCCTACCTGCTCGTCCAGGTGCTGCGGCATCTCGGTCTGGCGGCGCGCTTCGTGTCGGGCTATCTGGTGCAGTTGAAGCCGGATATGGAATCGCTCGACGGACCCTCGGGACCGGCGGAGGATTTCACCGATCTGCATGCGTGGGCGGAGGTTTTCATCCCCGGTGCGGGCTGGGTGGGGATGGACCCGACTTCGGGGTTGTTCGCCGGCGAGGGGCACATTCCGCTTTCCTGCACGCCGGAGCCGGCGAGCGCCGCGCCGGTCGTCGGGCTCGTCGATCCGTGCGAATGCGAATTCTTCCACGTCAACGAAGTCCGCCGCGTCCACGAGGACCCGCGGGTGACGAAGCCATACAGCGACGAGGAATGGGCGGCCATCGACGCGCTCGGCGAGGCGGTGGACGAGCGGCTCGCGGCCGGCGACGTGGCTCTGACCATGGGCGGTGAGCCGACTTTCGTGTCGATCGACGACATGGACGGTCCGGAGTGGAACGTCAGCGCCGACAGCCCGGCCAAGCGGCGGCTGGCGCGCACGCTGCTGGAACGTCTCAAAGACCATTTCGCCCCCGGCGGCTTGCTCCACTATGGCGAGGGCAAATGGTATCCCGGCGAACCCCTGCCGCGCTGGGCCTACACCGTGCTCTGGCGCAAGGACGGCGAACCCCTGTGGAAAAAACCGCAACTGCTCGCCGACCCCAACTCCGACCCCGGCCACGGCATCGAAAACGCCCGGCGCTTCGCCGAGGAAATCGCCCGCCTGCTCGGCTGCGACCCCGGCCACGTTCTCGCCGGCTACGAGGACGCCCTCTACTACGCCTGGCGCGAGGGCACCCTGCCCGACAACGTCGATCCCTATGCCGCTGATCTCGACGACCCGCTGGAGCGCCGCTACCTCACCGCCCTGCTCGACCGCGGCATGGCCACCCCCACCGGCTATGCCCTGCCGGTCGAAAGAGCCGAAGACACCTGGAAAAGCGCTCTCTGGACCTTCCGCCGCGGCCGCATGTGCCTGATCCCCGGTGGTTCGTCGATGGGCTTCCGCCTGCCGCTCGATTCCCTGCCGAAGCCGCAGGAAAAGGAGGAACAGCGCCGCGCCATGCTCGAAGCCTCGCCGCTGGAGCCGGTCCCGCCGCTGCCCCTGCACGGCGGCATCCTGCCCGCGGGGCGCACCCTGCAGAGCGAGGAAGGCGAGGAGGACGCCCCGCCGCCACGCACCGCCCTGTGCTTCGAGCCGCGCCATGGGAAGCTCCACATCTTCTTCCCGCCCGTGACGCATCTCGAGCATTACCTCGAACTGCTCGAAGCCGTCGAAACCGTCGCGACAAAACTCTCCACCCCCGTCATCGTCGAAGGCTACGAAATGCCCTGGGACCGCCGCATCGAGCGCATCAAGGTCACGCCGGACCCCGGCGTCATCGAGGTGAACATTCACCCGGTGACCAATTGGCACGATCTCGTGGAAAACACCACCGCCTTGTACGAGGTGGCCCGTACTTCCCGTCTCGGCACCGAGAAATTCATGCTCGATGGCCGCCACACCGGCACCGGCGGTGGCAATCATGTCACTCTCGGCGGCGAAACGCCCGACCGCAGCCCTTTCCTCCGCCGGCCGGGCCTGCTGCGCAGCCTCATCACCTACTGGCAGCATCACCCCGGGCTCTCCTACCTTTTCTCCGGCCTTTTCCTGGGCCCGACCAGTCAGGCCCCGCGTGCCGATGAAGGGCGCGACGACCGCCTTTTCGAACTCGAAATCGCCTTCCAGCAACTCCCCGAAACCGGCGACCCGCCGTGGCTCGTGGACCGCGTGCTGCGCAATCTGCTCACCGACCTCACCGGCAACACCCACCGCGCCGAGTTCTGCATCGACAAGCTCTACGCCCCCGGTTCCGCCTCCGGACGTCTCGGCATTGTCGAACTGCGCGCCTTCGAAATGCCGCCTCACGCCCGCATGAGCCTGGTGCAGATGCTTCTCGTCCGCTCGCTCGTCGCCTGGTTCTGGGACGAGCCTTACCACCGCAAGCTCGTGCGCTGGGGCACCGAGCTGCACGACCGTTTCATGCTCCCTCACTTCGTCCGCGCCGACGTCATGGATGTCGCCGTCGATCTCAAGCGCGCAGGAATCCCCTTCGAGGCCGCCTGGCTGGAGCCCTTCAACGAATTCCGCTTCCCCGTCTACGGCCGCGTCTGCCACGACGGCGTGGAAATCGAAATCCGCGCCGCCCTCGAACCATGGCACGTGCTCGGCGAGGAGGCGACCTCCAGCGGCACCGCGAGATATGTCGATTCCTCCGTGGAGCGCGTGCAGGTGAAGGTCCGCGGCATGATCGAGGGCCGCCACCTCCTCGTCTGCAACGGCCGCCGCATCCCGCTCACCCCCACTGGCCGCCGCGGCGAATTCGTCGCCGGCGTGCGCTACAAAGCCTGGGCGCCCTGGTCGGCCATGCACCCGACCATCGGCGTCCACACGCCACTGACCTTCGATGTCGTGGATTCCTGGAACAAGCGCTCCCTCGGCGGCTGCGTCTATCATGTCGCCCACCCCGGCGGTCGCAGCTACGAAACTTTCCCGGTCAATGCCTACGAAGCCGAGGCCCGCCGCGTGAACCGCTTCTGGCAGCATGGCCACACCCCCGGCGTCATCGAAACGGCCGCCACCGGTGATATGGCCCGCCGCCGTGTCGAGGATCGCGGCGGCGGTCCCGCCATCGCCTACACCGAAGTCCCGCCGGAGGAATCGAGCGGCGAATTCCCCGTCACCCTCGATCTGCGGACGGGGCTGTGATCCATGCCTCCCGCTCTTGCTTCCCCCGCCCGTTCCGCTTTACCTCCCGGCATGGATCTCGACGCTCTGAAAGCCGCGCTCGCCGCATCTCCCGACAACATCCCGCTCCTCATGCTGGTGGCCAAGGCGCACGAGGACCGCTACGAACTCGCCGACGCGCGCGCCTGCTTCGACCGCGTGCTGGCCATCCAGCCCGGCCACGGTGAAGCGCAGGTCGGCATCGCCCGCGTCCTCGACCTCGCCGGCGAAAGCTCCCAGGCCGCCGTGCGCCTGGAAGCGCTCTGCACGGACCAGCCGAAACTCGCCTCCGCCTGGCTGCTGCGGGCGCGGATCTCCCTTGACGAAGGCGACGCGCTCCTCGCCCGGACCTGCTACGACACCGCCGTCGACCTCGACCGCTCGCTGGCCGACGACGAGCTCCTGCAAGCCATCCTCAAAGCCGGCGGCAATCGCCGCGTCGCCATGACCTCCGCCGGAACCTTCCACGAGGAGGAAGACGACGAATCCCCCTTCGAAGGCATGGACGCCGTCACAGCCCGCGAACTCGACCTCGAATTCCGCGTCAAATCCGACATCAGATTCGACGACGTCGGCGGCATGGACCGGGTGAAGGACGACATCCGGATGAAAATCATCCACCCGCTCAAGAATCCCGAACTCTTCGCCGCCTACGGCAAAAAAGCGGGCGGCGGCGTGCTCCTCTACGGTCCACCCGGCTGCGGCAAGACGCTCATGGCCCGCGCCACCGCCGGCGAAATCAACGCTACCTTCTTCTCCGTCGGTCTCCACCAGGTGCTCGACATGTACATCGGCGAATCCGAGCAGAAGCTGCATAAAATCTTCGAACTCGCCCGCAAATCCGCGCCCGCCGTCCTTTTCTTCGACGAAACCGACGCCCTCGCCGCCGACCGCCGCGACATGCGCCAATCCGCCGGGCGCAATCTCATCAACCAGTTCCTCGCCGAACTCGACGGCGCCCAGGCCGCCAACGACGGCGTCCTGATCCTCGGCGCCACCAACGCCCCCTGGCACGTCGACAGCGCCTTCCTGCGCCCCGGCCGCTTCGACCGCATCATCTTCGTGCCGCCGCCCGACGCCCCCGCGCGGGCCGAAATCGCCAAAATCCACGCCAAGGGAAAGCCTCTCGTCGATTTCGACCCCGCCGATCTCGCCAAGCGCACGGAAGGCTTCTCCGGCGCCGACATGCGCGCCGTCTTCGAGCAGGCGACCGAGGCCGCCCTCGCCGAAGCGATGAAAAAGGGCTCCGTCGTCCCCGTCAGCGGCAGGATGCTCGCCAAGGCGGCGAAGGAAGTGAAACCCTCCACCCGCAAATGGTTCGAAAGCGCCAAAAACCACGCGCTCTACGCCAACCAAAGCGGCTTCTATGACGATGTGCTGGTCTATCTCGGTCTGAAAAAATGACTCCCGAATTTGTCCGCGCCCAACTGCTCCGCGAGCATGGCCGCCATGAAGAGGCGGTATCGCTGCTGATGGGGCATCTTTCCCGCCATCCGGAAGACGGTCAGGCTTTCATCGAAATGGCGCTGAATCGCGCCCGCATTCCGGGTGCGAAAGCCCTCGCGTTGGAAGACGCGAAGAAAGCCTCCGGCCTGGCGCCGGACGATCCTTTCCCGCTGTCGTTACAGGCCCGGATACTGACGGACCTCAACCGCGAAAAGGAAGCCTTGCCCTTTGCCGAGCGTGCGATCGCGATGGACCCGGAGCAGCCCTTTTTCTGGAACACCAAGGCCATCGCCCTCTGCGGTCTCTCCCGCTGGAGGGAAGCCGAGGAAGCCGCCCGGCAGGCGCTCGCGCTCGACTCCGACGATGAGACCGCCTCCAACCTGCTCTCCCACACGCTGCGCCTCCAGAACAAGCTCGACGAATCCGAGGAAGAAACCCGCCGTCGCCTCGCCCGCGATCCGGAAAACGCCTTCTCCTTCGCCAACGCCGGCTGGGCCGCTCTGCAACGCCGTCAGGTCAAGGAAGCCGAAAGCCACTTCCGCGAAGCGCTCCGCCTCGATCCTGAAATGGACCACGCCCGCGCCGGTCTCAAGGAATCCTACCGCGCCCGCTCCGCCTTCTACCGGCTCTTCCTGCGCTGGGCTTTCTTCATGCAGCGTTTCAGCCAGAAACATCAACTGCTCATCATCATCGGCATCATCTTCGGGTTCCGCATCCTCCGCGCCCTCGCGGCGAATGTCCATCCCCTGCTCATCATCCCGCTCGCCCTGGTGTATTACCTCTTCCTCTTCGGCACCTGGCTCGCCGGAGGGCTGGCGAATTTCCTGCTGCTGAAGGACCCCGTTGCCCGCCTCTCGCTCGACCGCGGCGAAAAGACCGAGGGCCTCGTCGTCGGCCTGCTCTTCTTCGGCGGCCTCCTGGCGCTGATCGGCGGGGTGGCTGCAAGCATGATCCCCATCGCCCTGATCGGCGGCGCGCTGCTCGTCGCCGCCATCCCCTCGACCATGATTTTCACCAACCCCTCGCCGAAAGGCAGGCTCATCTTCTCCGCCTGCGCCCTCGCCATCCTCGGCCTCGGCGGAAAAGTCGCCGCCGCCCTCGCCGCCAATCCCGGGCAGGACATCGACGACAGCGGTGCCGGCGGAGCTTTCAGCCTCGCCCTGCTGCTCGCCGTGGCCGTTACCTGGCTCGGCTCCGTACCCTCCCTGCGGCAGGCGAAACCTTCCTGAAAAAGAGGAATCCGCGGCGGATTTCGGGAAACTTAACTTTCGCAAAACAAAAGCGCCTTTGAAGTTTGCACGCAATCTTTCGAGAAAACCTAGTGAATTTGATACAAATCGCTTTAAATCAATGAAATAGAAATTTTGGAACGTGCATGTCCGAAATTGGTTCTCATATCTCGACCTACGCGATCGCGTAATGAAAAATACCTTGCTGCCCGGAGTCTCCGCGGCTTGGATCGTGCCGTTCCCAGCGAACGCGCGACACGACGGAGCCCCCGATCCCGAAGGTCGCTAAACCGGACCAACCAAACCCCCCACCCGGAAGGTCCGGAAACCGCCCGAAGCGAAAATCCCCCCAATCGAAGCAGCGGGCGAAATCCCCCCATACCAAGTCAGCCGCCCGGCGGGTCATACCCCCGATCCGCCGGGCGGACTGCCACCGGAAAGCGGTATGCGCCTCTGCTGCCACTCCCGAGCCACGGGAGCAAAAAACCCGTGATGCTGCTTCTCCTGCTCCGTCACATTCCGCGAAGCCATCGGATCCGTCTGTCAACTCGCCGTCCCGCTTCTGGAAGAGTCCCTATGAGCTTGTCTCCCATGAATGCAAAACGGTGCCAGACGAAAACTCGATTCTTCGTCTCGCTAAATTTTCAGTCATCAATGATTCTCCCGAATGATTGAGCAAAATATCAGCGCACCGGAATCCCGGCCCGACTTCTTCGGATGGACTGGATTTCAATGATCTGCAAGGAAATCTCTACTCGCTGATTTGTCAGATCTGAAAAGCTGGAAATTCGAGCTCCATCCTTGCCTTTCACGATGGAATCCGTTTTCCTCTTGATGACTAATTCTACTGTTAGGCGTTTCCTCGCTCTTTCTGGAATGAATAAGCCCATCCACGCACTACTCACCGTCATCGCCTCCTTTGTCGTTGCCACACCGCGCCCCGCGCCTGCCGAAGAAGTTCCGGCGGACATCGCTGACATGCAGGTTCAGGATTTGCGCGCCGGGGGCGACCAGAAGAAGCGGTATTTCGTGATCCAGCGCCCCGGAGAGCCGCCCAAGGATGGATGGCGCACGCTCTTTGTTCTTCCGGGCGGTTCCGGCGATGCGCAGTTCCGGCCGTTCGTGACGCGGATCGCGAAGAACGCTGTGCCGGAGGGCTATCTCGTCGTGCAACTCGTTGCTCCCGTTTGGACGCCGCAGCAAGCGCAGAATCTGGTATGGCCAGGCGAGAAATCCGGCATGCGCGAGGTGAGGTTCAGCACGACGGACTTTCTCCTCGCCGTCCGCGCCGAACTGGCCAAGGCGCACAAGCTCGACCCTCGTTATTCGTTCACGCTGACCTGGTCGTCGAGCGGGATGAGTGGCTATGGATTTTCGCTACACCCGAAGTCCGGCATCACGGGGACTTTCGTGGCGATGTCGGTTTTCCAGCCCGCCGGGCTCCCGCACCTGTCCGCAGCCAAGGGCCATCCGTATTTCATCTATCATTCGCCGCAGGATTTCATCCCCATCGCGCAGGCGGAAGCGGCCCGCGACGCGCTCAAAAAAGTGGGTGCCATCGTCGAGCTTCAGACTTACGAGGGCGGGCACGGCTGGCAGGGCGACGTCTTCGGTAGCATCCGCAAGGGCATTGACTGGCTCGAACAGCACGCACCGAAAGGCAAAACCTAGGAATGCGACCGGAAGCGCCTGACAAGTTCGGCGTGTGAATTTTGTCCATTCCTATCCATGCCGAACGAAGAACCCCGGATTCACCAAGCCAACTCCCCAATCAACGGATTCACGCAGACGAGGTTGGGAAAAGACGAGAAGTCGCGGTCGGCGGACCAGAGTTTCTTGACACCGTGGTGCAGGCAGATGGCGGCAATGCGGGCGTCGTGGATCTTCGGTCCCTTGATCCTTCCGGCGATGGCCTGGTTGGCGAGAATTTCAAAATAGCCCTGGCCTTCGCCGAGCAGCCGCAGGGCCGGGCTGGCCTGCCATGCCCTGATCGCATCGAGCGCGATGGCGAGCGGCGTGGGCGGGTTGTAGATCCTGGGATGGGTCACGATGGCGAGAAATTCATGGATGCCCGCCCACACGATGGCCCATGGCGCAGCGGATTCCGCGAGTCCGGTGACGCCGGCGAGCGCCTTGTCGTGCCAAGGCGAGTCTTCGCGGTGCGCATACACCAGGATATTGGTGTCCACGGCAATCATGGATGGATGGTGTCCCGGATTTTTTCCCAGGAAGCGCCCTCGAACTCCGGGCTCAGTCCGTTTCCCTTGAAGGTGACGGGCTTGACGCCGACCCGGCGCACAGGTTCGTCTAGGATCGCGGCAAGTCCCTGCTCGACAAGGGAACGCAAGGTCGTTCGCTGTTCCCTCGCACGGTTCCTGGCGCGAATCAGGAGATTGTCGGCAATCTCGATGGTTGTCTTCATATGGGTAGCAATATTCCATTGGAAGATGGCGGTCAAGGTGCCATGTTGGCGGTGCCCGTCACCCGGAGATTCCGCCGGCGCGCGACAACCCGGCCCGCCGCCAATACGAGGGTTTCTGCTCGCCGCGAAGAGCGCGCGTCGCTTTCCTGCGGAAAAGCTTTCCAACCGTGCTCGAACTCCAGGACGTCTGCTTCACCATCCGGAAGGACCGCGAGGACCTGAATCTCGTCGATAAAGTCAGCATCAAGGTGCCGCGCGGTCACTTCATGGCCATCGTCGGGCCCTCCGGCTGCGGCAAGACCACCCTGCTCAAAACCATCGCCGGCCTGAACCCGGAATCCGCCGGCGCGCTCTTCTGGGAAGGGCGGGATCTTTCGAAAGACGGCGACCTCGACCCCTCGGAAGTCGGCTACGTGCCGCAGTTCTCCATCGCCTACGATCCGCTGACCGTCGACGAGTCGGTGGAAACCGCCACCCGCCTGCGCGTGAAATACCGCGACGTCGAGGACCTCGACCGCCGCATCGACCGCGTGCTCGACGAGACCGGCCTCACCGCCATCGCCGAGCGGCAGGTGAAGGTCCTTTCCGGCGGCCAGAAGCGGCGGCTCGGCCTGGCGATGGAGCTGGTCTCCGACCCGAAGCTGCTGCTCTGCGACGAAGTGACCAGCGGCCTCGACCCGCGCTCGGAGCGCGAAATCGTCCGCCTGCTCCACGACCTTTCCCGCCGCGACGGGCGGATCGTGCTTTCCGTCACCCACTCCCTCGCCCACCTGGAACTCTACGACTCCATCCTCGTCCTGCACGAGGGCCGGGTCGCCTACCACGGGCCGCCGGACCAGTTGACGCACTACTTCTCCGTCCACGACACCGAGGAAGTCTACCCGAAGCTGGCGACCCAACCTTCCGAGCGCTGGCAAAGCTCGTGGATGAAGCACCGCGGCCCCTACTACACGAAACTGGAGCGGACGCGGGAAAAACTGGTGGACTCCGGCAGCCTGCACCTGCCCGCCAGGCCCTCCGGCGGCGAAACCACGGACGGGGAAAAAACCGAAACCCCGGCCATCCGCACGCCGGGCTTCATTGCGCAATTCGCCACCCTCCTTTCCCGCCGCTGGAAGATTTTCTTCCGCGACCGCGGACAGGTCTTCCTCCAGCTCGCGATCCTCATCTGCTTCCCGATCCTCGTCACGCTATTCTCGGAAAATGCCAAGCTCCCGATCTCCAGCCTTTCCGACATGCGGCAGGAAAACCTCGAAGTGGAGATCCGGGAACAGGAGACGGTGAGGCGCGACCAGATCCTCGTCGGCTCGGCTGTCTCCGGCATCATCATGTTCCAGGTCGTGCTGCTGTCGCTGATGGGCTCGAACAACTCCGCGCGCGAAATCGCCGGCGAGCGCCTGATTTTCGAAAAGGAAAAATTCGGCGGCCTGCGCCCCTCGGCCTACCTTGCCAGCAAGACCGCTTTCCTCGCCTGCTTGGTCGTCGCGCAATCGTTGTGGATGGCCGTGTTCGTGAATTTCTTCGCGCCCTTCCGCGGCGACTTCGCCCAGCACGCCGTCTTCCTGCTCCTGGCGAATGCCGCCATGACCGCGGTCTGCCTGGGCATCTCGTCGCTGATGCGCACCGCCGAGCAGGCCTCGCTGCTGTCGATCTACCTCGTCGGCTTCCAGCTTCCGCTCTCCGGCGCGGTGCTGGCGCTGCCGGAGGCCATCGAAGCGGTCACCCGGCCTTTCATCTCCGCCTACTGGGCCTGGTCCGGGAGCGTCGGCGCGCTCGGCGACAAGGAAATCGCCGCGGTGAAATCCGTCATCGACACCACGCTTTCGGAGGGGCAGGCCTGCCACTACATGCTCGGCTTCCACATCGCCACCGGCCTCATCGCCGCCTGGATCGGCTCCCGCCGCCATCAGTGGGATTGAGCGGAAATCCGTCATTCAACATTTCCGCGTGATTCGCCGGAAAAAACGTGGAAACTTGCCTCCCCGCGCTCCGTTTGGGAGTTAGCAGCAACCCCTTTCGAAAATGCCCCGCCGCGCCAGTTCCGGAATCAGTCCCGGCCTCCTGTTCGGAGTCGCCGCCGTCACCGCCATCGCTTTTTTCGCCGGCAAAGCCCTGCTCGGGAAAAGATCGGAAGCCTTCGCCGACACCTCGCCGCTCGCGGTGGAGGACTTTCTCGACAACGGCAATTCCCTGCGCGGCAACGAATACGTCATCGAGGGCGCCATCGATGAAAAACTCCGCTGGACGCCCGATCGCGGCGAAGTGGTGAGCGTGGTGGTTTCCTCGAAGGGTTCGCAGGAATTCATCCCCGTGGAAATCCCGCCCGGCCTGTCCACCGTGAATATCGAGCGCGAGCGGCGCTACGCCATTAAAGTGAAATTCCGCCAGGGAGGCATCCCCGTCGCCACCGGCATCAATCCCCTCTGACCCCGCCGTCATGAAAAGCCTCCGCATCCTTCTCGCCACCGCCGCGCTCGCTCCGGCGCAGGTCTACACGCCGCCGCCGTCCGATGGCGATTCCCGGGCTTCCGGCGACACCGTCATCCAACGGCAGCCGCAACAACAACAGCAGCAACCGAGGTCCCAATCTCCCTTCGGCAGCGAACTGCCCTTCTTCGATCCCTCCGCCGAGACGATTTCCTGGAACGGCCACACCTGGGCCGCCACCGACAACCGCGTACTCGCCGCGCGCTTCGAGCGCTACCTGAACGAGCCGGAGGACGACTCCGAAGGGGCTAGGGAATACCGCGAAACCATCCGCCACATCCTCGAAGAAGTCTCCCCGCACCGCCCCGGCGGCCCCAGCTTTGCGGGCGGGGTAAGGCTGCTCCCGCGGGCCTCCTCCTTCCCGGCCGACGCCAAGCTCTGCGACTCCCTCTCCCAGGCAATCTACGCCGCCGTCCTCGCCAAGAAGGATGTCGCCGCCACCCGCGCGCTCAACACCGCGATGGAGGAGGAAAAACAGCGCGTCATCCGCAACGCCGACATGATCGCCAAGGGTTCCGGCCTCAACCAGCGCCGCTCCTTCGGCCCCCAGGGAGGAAACAACAATCAGCAGGGCCAGCAAAACCAGCAGGGAGGAAACAACAACCAACAGGAGAACGATGGCAACTCTGGGTCGTCGTCGGCCACCGGCACCGGCACGGACTCCCTGCGCTATCGCGATTCCGAACGCCGGATCGAGGAAATCGAGAGCCTGAAGCGGGAAAACCAGGCCAAGGGAGAAATGCAGATCCTCCAGGCCAAGGTCCAGTATCAGGCCCTGATGCTGCAATTCTTCGTCCAGCGCCGCTTCGAGCACGTCGTCATGGCCGCCCGCTTCTACAACCAGATTTTCCAGGACGGCGACAACCAGCTCCATATCGACAAGAATTCCGACATGTCGAAGCTCTTCAGCGAAAGCCTCGGCACCAGCCCGACCGTCTCCGCGCTCGACTCGCTCGCCAGCGAAGCCATCCGCGACGTGGATCAGGGCGTGGAGGCCTTCAAATTCCTCGTCGGGAAAAAGGAACTCCAAAGCGCCGCCAAGCGCCTCAGCGAAGCCTACACCGTCGGCGAATTCATGCCCTCCATCCGCACCCTCCCGCGCGAGGACAAGCGCAAGGTGCTCGAATTCGTCCGCGAATCCTACAAGCTCATCGCCGCTCTTGACGCCAGGGACTACACCACCGCCGGCGAAATGACGGCGAAACTCAAGGAAATGTCCGGCGACTTCGACGCCACCAAGGCGCAGGCGGCTATCGCCACCTACACCCGCGTCAGCAACATGCACATCGACGCCGCCAAACTCGCCGCCGCCGGGGGCGACAACGAAAAGGCCAGCCAGGAAATCCAGAAGGCCATGGAAGTCTGGCCGCAGAATCCCAAGCTTGCCGAATTCGATCGCCTCGTCGAAACCGGCAGCACCATGGCCGTCGCCCGCCGCGACTTCGACCGCCTGCTCGGCGAAAAGAATTTCCGCGAAATCCTCAACCGCCAGTACGAGATCGCCCCCGCCATCCACGGCGACGCGACCCGCGAGGATGCCTTCAAGCAGATCATCGGCAACCTCACCCGCATCGAAACCGCGCTGGGCAAGGCGTCGGAATTCAGCAAGGCCGGCCAGGACTTCGCCGCGTGGGAGCAGCTCGCCGAATTGCGCAACGAATTCCCCGACGATCCCAAGCTCGGCCGCGAAATGGAACTGCTCGCCCCCCGGGTGGCGGAGTTCACCCGCGCCCTCAACCGCGCCCGCGATTTCGAGGAACGCAATGACCAGCAGGTCGGCTCCGCGCTTTCCTGGTACCTCAAGGCCCGTTCCATCTATCCGCGCAGCGAGCAGGCCGATGCCGGCATCCGGCGCATGCTCGACCGCATCCTCCCCGGCGACCGCGACCGCCGGGCTGCGGAGTGAAGGAGGCCTTCCGCCTTCGGTGCGGCGCTCCGTCCGGCCATTCCCCAACCCATCGAATGGGCGGAAGGCCGTACGCCCATTTTGCCACCTAACAGTGGATTTTCGGTTTGCCCTCCGGCCCTTCGATCCGTAGAAACCGGAGTCTGCCGTATTCAATTTTCCTTAGAAATCAACTTTCCCTGACTGACACATGACCTTTCGCTTCGCTTCCGTCGCCGCATTGGCCGCCGCGTTTCTCGCCAGTTGCGCCACGGATTCCGGTCCCCGGGTGCTTTCCAAGTCCCGCGCGCAAACCCTCGCCTCCGCGCCCTCGCAGCATCGGCATTACACGCCCTCGGCGGCCGCGGGCTATACCACGGCCACTCCCTGCCCGACCGTCGTCCAGGCAGGGGGCGCGCTGTCGAAAGACAAACACGGCATGCCCTTCTACAAGCACTCCGAGCGCGTCCGCCACGTCCGCACCACCGCCTACACGTGCAGCGAGGACGACCACATCCAGTACGGCTCCATGAATGCCGCCGGCACCCCGCTGCGTTACAGCGACAGAGTCCGCAGCGCCGCCGCCGACTGGGCCGTCTATCCCGTGGGCACCGTCTTCCGCATCAAGGGCATGCCCCAGCTTTTCGTCGTCGACGACTACGGCTCCGCCCTCACCGGCACCGCCACGGTGGACATCTACACGCCGAGCAAGGCCCACATGAACGTCTGGGGCCGCCGCAATGTCGAACTCACCGTCGTCCAGTGGGGCTCCTATGCCCGCAGCGCGGAAATCCTCTCCAAGCGCCGCCACCATCCTCACTGCAACCAGATGTATCTCGCGATCCATCGGATGACCAACGGCGCGGCTACCGCCGCCACCGCTTCCCGCTGAGCTGCCGGCCGCCCGCATGACCCGCGCCGAGCGAGCCGTCCACATCGACCGGCGTCTTGAGGAACTCTACCCCGAGACGCCGATCCCTCTGGACCACCGCGATCCGTACACCCTGCTCGTCGCCGTCCTGCTCTCGGCGCAGTGCACCGACGCCCGGGTGAACACCGTCACCCCCGCGCTCTTCGCCCTCGCGGACTGTCCGGAAAAAATGGCCCGCGTCCCCGTCGAGCGCATCCGCGAAATCATCCGGCCTTGCGGCCTCTCGCCGCGCAAATCGCAGGCCATCCGCGACCTCTCCGCGATCCTCGTCGAAAAGCACGGCGGCCGGGTGCCCGCGGATTTCGAGGCGCTCGAAGCTCTGCCCGGCGTCGGGCACAAGACCGCCTCCGTCGTCATGGCGCAGGCCTTCGGCGTGCCGGCCTTTCCGGTGGACACCCACATCCATCGTCTCGCGAAGCGCTGGAAACTCAGCGACGGCCGCAACGTCGAACAAACCGAGCGCGACCTGAAAAAAATATTTCCCCGCGAACGCTGGAACCGGCTCCACCTGCAAATCATCTTCTACGGCCGCGAATACTGCACCGCCCGCGGCTGCGACGGCCGCTCCTGCCTGCTCTGCCGCGAACTTTTCCCGCCCCGCGCAGGCCGCTGATGAGCCCCTTTCCCGGGGGTATCCACGTTGCGGCGCGTTTCATAAAAGCGACGGCCGCCGCTTTCCTTTTTCAAAATCTTTTCCTTGCCGCCACCAAGCGGATTCCGAGAATGCGCCCCCGTTACTTCCGGCAACCCACACCAACGTCCATGATCGAAAAACTCGCCCGTCGTTCCCATCGACTCACCGCCGCCGTAGCCGTCACGGCACTCGTGACCACCCCCATGCTGATGGCCCAGGACGCCACGGAAAAATCCCTGCTCGACAAATGGGTGATCGACGGCGGCTGGACGATGGTCTTCATCGGCGCCGCGATCGTCGCCTTCCTCGCCCTTTCCGTTTTCAACTTCATCAATCTTACCAAGGCGAAATTCTGTCCCGACGACCTCAAAGCCGCGCTGATGGACCACATGGTCAACTGCCGCGTCCGCTCCGCGATCGAGCTTGCTGCTTCCCACCCCTCTTTCCTCGGCCGCATGATGGCCTACTCCCTGCCGAACATCGACGCCACCCGGCCCGAGGACCTCGGCCGCGACCAGATCGAGGACGCCATCGCGGACTTCACCAACAACGAAACCCGCAAGCTGATGACGCCGGTCAACTACATCTCGCTCATCGCCCAGGCCTCCCCCATGCTCGGCCTCCTCGGCACCATCATCGGTATGATCGGCGCCTTCGGCACCCTCGGCGTCACCGGCTCGGCCGACCCCTCCATGCTGGCGGGCGACATCTCCGTCGCCCTCCTCACCACCTTCTGGGGCCTTTCCAACGCGATCCCCTGTCTCATCGCCTACTTCTACTTCAAGGGCCGCCTCAACGGTTTGGTCGCCGAATGCCACCACGCCGCGGAGGACATGATCAACGCCTCCCTGCAGACCGTGAACTCCGAGGCATATTTGGCCAAGATTCCGGAAGGCATCTCCGTTTGACCCCGGTGAGAGCGCGGCGCTCCTTCCTTCGGAATCCGCCGCAAAAACCCCGCAATAAAACCGCCCCATGGCCTCTTCCAAACTTCGCAACTCTTCCGCGAGCCTTCAGGAAGACGACTGCAGGATGGACATGTCGCCGATGATCGACATGGTCTTCCTGCTGCTGTTCTTCTTCCTGGTGAACGCAACGGCCATCATCGTCAGGCAGGACGCGCGCGTCACCCCGCCGGTGGCCTTCAACTCGAAGATGCCCGAGGACAACCACGGCCGCATCGTCATCAACATCCTGAACGACGGCACCTTCGCCAACGAAGCCGGCGACGAATTGCCGGACGACGCCGCCATCGTGGAACTGGTCAAGACCGAGCGCGAGAAGGTCGCCGCCATCGGCTGGACGCCCAAGCTGCACCTCCGCGGTGACAAAGACGCCGTCTTCAAGCACTGCCGCAGAGTGATGCGCAACGCCGCCGCCGCCGGGGTCGATCAGGTGGTCTTCGCTGTTTACGTGACCGACAAGTAACCCAACCCCTCACCGCTTTACCCCATGGCCAGACACCGCAAGGCGAGCGCCCCCGAACCCGACGAGCCGGGGATGGACATCTCCTCGATGATCGACTGCGTCTTCCTGCTGCTCATCTACTTCATCGTCTGCACCACCGTGCAGAAGCGCGAGACCGACCTCAACATGACGCTGCCTTCCATGGCCTCGGGCTCGCCGAACATGCCCAACATCGATCCCAAGCTGATCCAGATCGACGCCAACGGCGTTATCTCCGTGGGCGCCGGCAACGCCCAGCTCCCGATGGATGCCGACCCTTCGATCCGCGACGTGCCGCTGCTCGCCGCCGACCTCCGCACCTACAAGGCCGCCCTCAACGCCTCCAACCAGGAAGCGCTGGTCCAGATTTACGTGGACGGGAATGCCTCGCAACAACGGGTCATCGACGTCTTGAACGCCCTCGCCGGTGTGGATATCACCAAGGTCACCTTCACCGACGTGACCGATCCCTGACGAACGGCGCCCGCCTGCCAGGGCGGGCGCAACCCCGGATTCCCCATGCTTTCGCGCCGGCCCGTTCCTCCCTTGCGCGGGGATCGAGTCGGCGCTTTGCTTTAGAAACTCCGCTTTTTCCGAAAAAATCCCGAACTCCATCCGATCCATGAACCCATTCCACCACCCCTTCGCGCCCGCTCTCGGCGTCGTCGCCGCGCTGGTCGCCCCGGCCTACGCCCAGTTGGAGGAAGACGCCGGCTCGCTCAACTCCAAGGCGCTCGCCCTGATGAACGAGGCCAAGTGGCAGGATGCACTCCAGCTTCTGACCACCGCGACCGATAAATTCGACAAGGTGGCCCCCCAGGTGTACGGGGCGAAATTCGGCGTCATCTGGTATCGCAAGGGCTACTGCGAACTGCAGCTCAAGGAATGGGACGCGGCGATGGAATCCTTCCAGCAATGCTACCAGCGCTATCCCAACCAGGGCGACCAGGTCTCTTCGGGCGGCAACAACTTCCACAAACTGGCGCTGCTCCGCTGGGCCGAAGCCGCCCAGGGCGGGGGGAACTACGAGGAAGCGATCCGCCTTTACGCCAAGTTCCTCGAAGAACGCGATCCCACCCGCGACAAGTTCCAGCCCGGCGCCCTCTACGTCGGCATGGCGCTCTCCCACTTCAAGACCGGCAACCTCGCCGAAGGCGCGAAGCACTTCCAGACCGCGCTTAGAAACCGCATCCGCTACGGCACGCCCGACGCCGGAATCGCCGCCGCCTTCAAGGGCATGGTCGAAACCGCCATCGACAAGAGCGACGAGAAACTCGTCACCGGCTTCGTCGCCGAAAACCGCGCCGACCTGATTCTCGACCCCTACGCGATGGAGCCGTTTGTGAAGCTCTACCTCAAACTCGGCAGCGATGCGATCGGCGCCGAGATGCCCTCCACCGCCTTCGCCATCTTCCAGCTCATCCCGGGCACCGATGTCATGATCGACGACATCAAGGCCCGCATCCGCTCGCTCGGCCAGCGCGCCGGCATGCAGGAGCCCACCCGCATCGTGAACAAGGCGGCACTGCAAGCCTCGCTCGACAAACTGGAAAAGGAACGCAGCAGTGGCGAGACGAACGAATCCATCCTCCTCGCCGCCACCGGCTACCTCCACGACATGCAGGGCAACACCCGCGGCGCCTACACCTGCTACGACCAGCTCGAGCGTTTCTACCCGAAGGCGAAGCGGCGCGAGGACAACCTCTTCCACCTCGTCCGCACCTCCGCCGGGGTCGGCAAATACCTCGAGGCGGAGAAACACGGCGCCGTGTTTCTCGATACCTACCCCGACTCCCGCCACGTGCCGGATGTCCGGCGGATCCTGCTCACCTCCCTCTTCTTCGGCGGCGAATACCAGACCTGCATCGAGGTCGCCTCGAAAATGATCGATCAGGTCGAGAAAGGCAGCAAGGAACACGAAATGTGCCACCACGTCCTCGGCGGCAGCTACTACTACACCGGCCAGTACGACAAGGCGCAGCCCCTCCTCGACGAACACCTCCAGCTCTATCCCGAAGGCACTTTCCAGCAGGCAGCCCAGTACTTCCAGGCGTCTAACAACGTGCGTCTGCAATTCTGGGCCAGGGCCGCGGCCCTGCTCGACGCCTTCCTCGAGAAGCACCCCGACCCGGAGAAAAACGTCTACCTTCCCTTCGCCTTCCTCGACCGGGCGCAGACCCACTTCTCCGAAGACCAGATGGAGCCTGCCCTCGACAAGCTCGCCGAGCTGCTGAAGCTCTTTCCCAACTCCGAAATCGCCGACTCCGCCTACATCCTCCGCGGCAACATCCTCCACAGCCAGGGCGATGCCGGGGCCGCCGAAACCGCCTACAAAAAAGCGCTGGAAATTGCCGAGCGCCTCGGCCACAGGGCCGCCGCCGGCGAGGCCCTCTACTACCTCGTGATCGTGCTCACCGAGGCCGGCAAGGACCGCATCGCGGAAGCCGTCCCCTACGCCGACAAGTTCTGGAAAGACTACGCCGCCGGCTCCCCCTACCAGGCGCGCCTCGCCGTAGCCCAGGTGGATGCCTACGAAGCCGCCGGCCGCGGCGAGGAAGCCCTCAAGCGGCTCGAAGGGGTGATCTCCGGCATGGCCTCCAACCCCGAGTCCGGTGGCCTGGAGGAAGTGATCAACTCCTACACCGAAATCTACCAGCGCAAGCACACCCCGGAGGAGCTCAAGGACCACTTCTACGACTTCCCCGGTGTCGACCGCAACGACATGGCCGCCAAGGCCCTGCTCCGCACCGCCATCATCGGCGTCTTCGAACAGAAACTGAAGGCCGCCCAGACCGACGACGAGCGCATCAAGGCCGACGCCATGATCAAAGTGCTCTTCGATGAACTGAAAAATGACTTCAACCTCAAGGACCTGACCCCGTACATTCTTGTCCGCACCGGCGACTTCCTGCGCGAGCGGACCTCCGCGCCGCGCCAGGCGCTGCCGTACTACGAGGCCGCTCTGGACCGCCCCGACCAATCCTACCGCTTCGCCGCCCTCTTCGGCCGAGCCACCGTGCTCTCCGGCGGCAGCGACTCCGAAAAGGACCAGGCCATCGAGTCCCTGCGCCGCATCTATCAGGACTCCCAGGACAAGGACGAACGGGAAAAGGCCCTCCACCAGATCGTCCTGACCCAGGCTGCCAAGCAGGACCATGCCGCCACCGAAGCCGCCGCGCTGGAATACCTCAACCACGATCCGAAATACATCCGCTTCGCCCCGGACGCCGGACTCCTCCTCGCCCGCTCCTACCACGAACGGAACATGCGCGACGAAGCGATCATCGCCTACGCCCGCGTCTGGAGCGCCTACCCCGGGCTCATCCGCATCTCGGCCCCTGCCATGAAGGCCTGGATGGAACTCTCCTACGTGCGCAACAACCCCGCCACCGACAAATCCCCGGCCGACCGCCAGGCCGCCTACGAGGCCGGCTGGAACTACATCAACAACACCCGCCGCTTCTTCGAAAACTCCAACCACAAGATCCCGCCCGAGGAAGAGGAAATGTGGAAACAGGTCCAGGCCCTGGTGGACGAATACGTCGCCTCTCCCGACGTCAAGTCGATGGAGGAGCTCCGGGCCGGAGCCAGGAAGTGAATCCCAGCAACCGCCTTTCGCCCATGAAGACCATTCTCTCTTCCGCCCTCGCCGCCTTCCTCTGCATCGTCCCGGCCGCCGCCCAGCAACAGCAGCCCGCCCAGGTCGAGGTCCAACTCATCTACGAAGGGGGTGAGATCGAGCGCGTCTGGATCGTCTCCGCCACCAACACCCGCATCCGCTACAGAGAGACCGAACAATCGGCCTCCACCCGCGACGCCGCCATCACCGACTACCACTCGATCTACTTCATCGAGCCGCCAGCCTACCAGGAAGCGGTGGAACTCTACCAGGCCGGGAAATACGAGGAAGCCCGCGGAAAATTCGCCGCCGTGAAGACCACCTACAAGGCGCTCGAAACCCTGCCCGACAACCCCTCCACCAACGCCGCCTTCCACGAACTGGAATGCCTCCGCAACCTCAACCAGCTCGACGCGCTGGTGAAGGGGCTCGAAGGCTTCAATGGCGGCGCCCTGACCCGCGAAAACGAACGCCGCCAGGTCGAACTCTACGCGATGTGGAGCGCCATTCAGTCGCAGAGCTGGGATCGCCTCGAACTCATCTGCCGCGAGCGCATTGAGCAGCGCCTCCCCGGCTACCAGCGCGCCCAGGTCGCCTACGGCCTCGGCCTCGCCCTGGAAGCCGATAACAAGATCCAGCCCGCCATCGAGGCATACAGCCTCGCACTCACCGCGGATGCCGGCACCTCCACCGCTCTCGCCCGCCTCACGGCGATCAACGCGCTGCGGCTCTACAAAAAAGAGCCCGCAATCCAGACCGCGATCAAATTGTGGGGCACCAATGACGAGGATGCGACCTCCCGCGGCCACCGTCTTCTTGTGGAAGCCGGCGCCCTCGCCGCGGTTTACGACCTCACCTTCGGCGCCGGCCACCCGCTGCCCGACGACGTGAAGGATATGTTGAAATACCGCCCCGTGGCCGCCAAGGCCCCATGAGGAGAGGCCGGGATTCCCGGGTCAGGGAAAAAGACAAGGGACTTTCTCCCGGATCTCCGGCCCCTGAATCCCGATTCCTCGAATCCCTCCTCACCTCTCAAAAACGAAATGGGGCCGCGCACTCACGCGGCCCCGATCATTTCGTCATGAAATTCAAATCATCCCCGGGGCGGACCCCTTCGACGAAGAAAATATGCACGAAATCCGCGGCTCTGTCTTGTCCCTAAGATTTGGGACGCAGCCTGCCCCTTGAACCGGACGCGGAAAGAAAACATGCCGGCTCCCTTGGGCCGAAGCCCGTGCCGAAAAACGAAATGGGGCCGCGCACTCACGCGGCCCCGATTATTTCGTCATGAAATTCAATCATCTCCGGAGCGGACCCCTTCGACGAAGAAAATATGCACGAAATCCTCGATCTTGTCTTGTCCCTAAGATTTGGGACACCGGCCACTCTCTGAAAATCAGGACAAATCCAGCAATCCTCGCCGGATCGCCTCGCTGACCGCCGCCGGCAGGTTGCGCACATGGAGCTTGTCGAAGCAGCGCTTGATGTACTCCGTCACCGAATGCTGGCTGATCTCCAGCCGGTCGGCGACCTCCTGGCGCGTCAGCCCCTTGGCCGAAAGCTGGAGCACCTCGCACTCGCGCGTCGAAAGCGTCTCCGCCCCCGGAATCGGGCTCAACTGGCGGAAGGTCTGCAGGATCATTCCCGCGATTTTGGGATCGAGCGGCGTCCCGCCCGCCAGCACCTCCTCCAGCGTCGAAATCAGCCGCGTCGCGCTCCCGGCCTTCACCAGATATCCGTGCGCTCCCGCCTCCAGCGCCGCGAAAACCTTCGCCTTGTCGGTGAAGGCCGTCAGCACCAGCACCTGCACATTGGGCAGCAGCTCCCGCACCTTCCTGATCCCTTCCACCCCGCTCATTCCCGGCAGCCCCAGGTCCGACAGCACCAGATCGGCCGTCAGCCCGCCGCGGATCGCCTCGATCGCATCCTCCATCGTGGAAAACTCCCCGACACAATCGTAGCCACGCTCGTCGAGCACCATCGACACCGACTCGCGGAAATCCGCATGATCCTCGATCAGGATCAGCCGCACGTTTTTACGCTCCGTCACTCGGGCCAATGAATAACCTCTACCCTCCGCCTCCGCAAGCCCCCCTCCGGGACTGCATGCTGTATCACCCCTCCCTCGCCGCCCGCTTCAACTCCTCGATGAATGCCAGCGTTTTCGGCGGGCATTCCCGGTTCGCGGAAACCCCGGCGGCCACCACGATGTGCTCCGGCTCCTCGGCCAGCGGCCTGAACACCGTGCGGCCCGCAGGTGGCGCGGCTTTTCCGCTGGTCTCCCCCACCAGCGCGATGCCCATCCCCGCCTCCACCGCCGCCTCCAGGCTCGTCGCGCCATCGACCTCTCCGGCGATCTTCGCCTGCAAGCCGCGGTCGCGGAAAAAGCGCGTCACCCGCTCCCAATAATCCGGATAAGCGTTGCGCCCCAGCATCACCAGCTTCGCACCGTCGAGATCCCGGAGCCCGATTTTTTTCCTGCCCGCCAGCTCATGGGCGGCGGGCAGCAGCACCTGCCAGCCGTACTCGCGCAGCGGCGTCCAGCGGATCGCCTCGCTGCCGCAGGGTACGGTCAGGATCACATCGAAATCCCCCGCCGCCAGACCGGCGTGCATCTCCGCCGAAGTGGAATCGAAAAGCCTCACCCGCACCCGCTCGTGGAACTGCGTGAAGCGCTCGATCGCCAGCGCGATGAAACCTCGGGAAAGCGACGGCGCGTACGCGACCCGCAGCGGCTCGCCGGAAGCTTCCGTGCGTACCCTCTCCACCATCGCGTCGCAGAAGCGCAGCAGCTTCGCCGTCTCCCCGCGCAGCACCTCGCCGGCGGGCGTCAGGCTCACCGAATGCGCGCCGCGGACGAAAAGCTCCGCTTCCAGCTCCTCCTCCAGCGCCTTGATCTGACGGCTCAGCGCCGGCTGGGTCAGATGCATCCGCCGCGCGGCCCCCGTGATGCTGCCCTCCTCCGCCGCCGCGAGAAACATCTGCAACTGCCGCAACTCCATGCCCGATTTCTACCAGCGCCGCCGCTTAATGGCCAGCGGCAGCTTCGGGCTCCGAAAAAGCGGTTTGCCGCCGTTTTCGGTATGATCGCGCCATTTCTGTATGGAAAGGTAATGACTTGACGAAGTGCATACAACGCGGAACGCTATACCCATGCTTGACGATAGGCACCAAACCCAAGTGCACCCAGCCTCTCCGACCGTCGAAATCCCATGTCGACCCCGCCAGAAGACTCCGGGCGGCTTCGCCCTGATTTCGACACTCATGCTGATGGCGCTCATTACTATCCTTGCCGCCGGCCTGCTCGGTCTGGCATCCATCGAACTTCGCAAGAGCACGACCGGCGAAGCCCGGGCCGCGGCGATGGAAAACGCCCGGCTGGGCCTGATGCTCGCGCTCGGGCAGCTCCAGAAAAACCTGGGCGACGACCGGCGGATCACTGCCGATGCCTCGATCTTGGGCAACTCCCCCCAGCCGCACCTTGTCGGCGTGTGGGAATCCTGGGCTCCCGGCTTCACTCTCAACCCGAACCAGACCGTTGCCAGCACCTTCTACAACAACCCGAAAGAAGACCGCTTCCAGACCTGGCTCCTCTCCGACCCGGAGCCGGAGCGGCTCGGCGACCGCAGGTTGGGACAACAGTCGCCCGTCGCGGATGCGGTCAGGGTTTTCAGGATCAATTCCGATGGTTTCGACATCAACGCGCCCCGCGTGCCCCTGCCCGGCGGCGCGTACGCCTGGGCGGTCTCCCAGGAAGGGACCAAGGCCAAGATCAATGTCGGCGGCCCCGAACTCGACGAGCGGAACCGCAACGATGACATCCAGGCCCAGGCCCGGCCGAATCTGGCGCTTTCCGGGAGCTTCAAGCAGCCTCCCGGCGGCTGGGAATCGCGGGCGGCCCGTGTCATCTCCTCGGCCCAGGCGGGGCTGGATGGAACACTCGCCGACACGGGGGGCGTACCCGCCACCGCATGGCGCGACTACACCGCCCACTCCATGGGCCTCCTCACCGATGTCGTGAGGGGCGGCCTGAAAGTCGATCTCAACCTCGGCTTCGAAATGTCGGACTCCGACTTCGAGAGGGATTCCTTCGGGGGTGATTTCCCGAATCCCTTCCGCGCCGCCGCCGCGGATTTCGCGAGCGCGGTTTCCAACAACTACAAGGGCCAGCGGCCCCTTTTCCGGCCGAACACGCCCACGGCGACGCACACCGCGAGATTGGATCAGTTCGATGTGGCGCGGGTTCATTTCGAATACCCCGGCGCGGGCGTTCCCACGTTCCACACCCTCCGCTCCTTTTATCGGATTCCCCATCACCTCTACACCGCCGGGCAGGACGGGCTCACCGTCTTCGAGCGGCACGCCGACCATGTCGCGTTTACAAGGAGCGCTTCCGTCCCGAGCGGACTGTATCGTACCCCGTGGAATACTCCCCCCGCGGCGACTACCCAGACCAGCATCCGCCCCGTCCTGGACCGGGTGATGTTCCTGCTCAGCGCGGGCCTTACTCCCACCTCGGAACCGAGCCTCGTGATCACGCCCGTGGTCACCATGTGGAATCCCTACAATGTCTCGCTGGAGATCGAGGGAGCCGTCGCCTACCCGTGGCTGGACGTTCCCTTCAACCTCAATTTCATCGTCTTCAACTCGAGCGGGACCCAGCTCCGCAATCACAGCCATGGCATGGCCGGGCTGCTGGGGCGGCAGTTCAGATCCGTGAGTCATGGGCGCAGTGTGGACCCCTACCTGTATGCCGCGATCACGGCGAACGGTTCCAGAATCACCGGGAACGCCGCTCCGATCCGGTTCCAGCCCGGCGAGATTCGGGTGTTCGTTCCCGCGAGCCCCACGCCGATGCTGTTCCAGCCGACGGAATACGCAAGCCCCGCAGCCACAGTGCCCATCACCGGCATAACCACCTATCTGCGACCGGTGGAGAGTCTGAGCGATTTCAGGGTGAGAGGAGGCCTCGCGGCGTCGCTCTCCACAACCAAAATGAGTGCAGGCGAGTCGGCGGAGATCCATTTCAATATTGCCACCAGTGAAGACTACCCCTGCTTTATTTCGGTGGAAGACGCCACCCGCGCCAAAGGCACGACCGCCACGACCGCCATCAAGGGACAGGCGCTGGTGGATGTGCTTCAACGCTATTTCGGCCAGTCCGGCGAGTTCGGCCACAACAACAGCGGGCGATCCGGCGGCTTCCGGAGCGTCCGGAAGAGCTATAACAATCTGCTTTCGGAGCCGGCGCCTTTCGCCGCCTTGGAATTCTATCACCGCTACGCGAGGACCGGCGAGGAACAATCCGCCGACTTGGTTTACACGGGCAATCCGCGGCAGCCATGGATGGCCCACTACATGACGAACGGCACCTTCCCGAGCGGTCCCCAATACAAACTGCGCGTCCGCGGCCCGCTGACCACCTTCGACGGCCTGCTCGAAGTGGCGGACGGGGGACGCAAGGCCTTCTATGGCGCGTCCAACACGAGCGGCGGCGGCGGAACGACGCAACTGTCCTTCTTCGAGATTCCCCGCGCGCCGCTGCTCTCGCTCGCTGCGTTCCAGCATGCCGATCTCTCCCCAACTCCCTTCGGCCCCGCCAACCAGTTCGCCAACAGCTGGGCGAGCGCCTACGTCCCCCGGAACCGCACCCTCGTCCCCCAACAAGGCTCGGGGGAAAGCGCCAGGCCGCCGGTCTATGACACTGTTTACCTCGCCAACGAAGCCCTGTGGGACGGCTTTTTCTTCAGCGGGGCCTCGCCCATCCTGAACCACGGCTCAGGCTCCGGGACGCCGAATGTCTGGTCATCGTCCACCGCTTCCACCTCCCGTTCGCTGGCAAGAGTGGTCGAGGATTTCTTGCAGAATCCCGTCACCAATCCTCTGCGCAATCCGCGCATGCGGCTCGTGAAGGGCCATCTCCCCGAAAACGAACTGGCCGCGGATCTGCTCAGACCCGAAGGCTGCATGAAAATCGCCGGATATCTGATGGTCGACGGAGCCTTCAACGTCAACTCGACGAGCGTCGAGGCATGGGCGGCTCTCCTTTCCGGACTCCGCGGCTCCAGCTTCGCCGTGACATCCGGCAACCCTCCGAATTCGTCGGCGACCGCCTTCCCGCGCTTCCACTATCCCATTGGAGCCGAGAACCATCACTGGAGCGGATTCCGCACCCTGTCCGATGGCCAGATCCGGACTCTCGCGGAAAATATCGTGCGGGAAGTGGAGGACCGCGGTCCCTTCCTTTCCCTCGCGGAATTCGTGAACCGCCGCGTAGCGAACGACAATGCCGGCCTCAGAGGCGCTATCCAGGCTGCGATCGACAATGGCGGCTTCAACTCGGACGCCCTTTACGACAATCTCCAGGTGAACGCCGGCTACCCGGCCCAATCCCGGAATAACATCAGCCCCGCCCGAACCGGCGTCGGCATCCCCGGCTACCTCACCCAGGCGGATGTGCTCCAATCGCTCGCTCCCGTCATCACCGTCCGTTCGGATACCTTCACCATCCGCGGCTACGGGGAGGCGCGGGACGACTCCGGAAACGTCATCGCCACCGCCATGTGCGAGGCCGTCGTCCAGAGGCTTCCGGATTTCCTCGACGAGCGGGACGAGCGCTACACCGCCGTGGACAGGCTCAGCGACATCAACCGGAAATTCGGCAGACGGTTCGGAATCGTTTCTTTCCGCTATCTTTCCGCCGAGGAGATGCGAGGATAAACGGGCGCTCCGCGCCACACCACCCGTCGCCTCTTTATGAAATTCCACCTGCCTTTGCTGGGAACCGTCTTCCTACTCCTGAGCCAGTCCCTTCACGGACTGCCTCTGCGCGTGCTGGCGTGGGACGACGACATCGCCGCGCGCAAGCTTGCGATCGCCGGCGGCGGCGAGGCCACGGCGCTCAAGGACCTCCACCCGCTCAGCCGGTCTCCCGCCATCGACGTGGCCGCCGCGGAAGGGCAGCCTCCTCTGCTGCAGGCGCTCGACCGCACCGATGAGAAGGGAAAACCCGCCACCGATCCCATCCGCATCCCGGGGGGCGTGAAGCGTCCGCTCGTCCTGCTGATGCCGGACCCCAAGGCCGCCACCGGCGTGCGCCCCGTCGTCCTGGAAGACGATCTCGCGGGCTTCCGCTGGGGCACCATCCGCCTGGTGAACGCCACCGGCCGGCCTCTGCTTTTTAGGTGCGAGAAAAAAATCAGCCAGCTGCCCGCCGGGTGGACTCCCGTCGATGTGGCTCCCGGCGGGCAAAGACGCAATATGGAAGTCCTGCTCGCCTTGCGCGAGCAGCCGGACAACCTCATCTTCTCCTCCATCTGGGAGCACAGGGAAGATCTGCGCAAGCTCGTCTTCGTCGTTCCGAACACCCAACCGGGAGAGGGGCCCGTGGCCTTCAAATTCATCCTGGAAAGCAGGGTCGATGCGGAGGCCGCTGCAGGCGGGTGATGGGAAGTCGGATGTCGGAAGTGCGAACGCGGAACGAATAAAAAGCATTCCGCGTTCCGCGTTTGGATTATCGTTGATCGTTCCATCCGTTTTCCGGTCCGCTTCCGGTCAAATTCTCGCGGAATCGGCCCATTTTTTCCGATAGGATTGCCGCGGGCGGAAGACGTGCCTTTGATGCGTGCAAATGAGCGCCTCCACCCGCCATGCCGGACTCCTCGCCTGGGTCGAGGAAATCACCGCCCTCTGCCAGCCCGACATCGTAGAATGGTGCGACGGCTCGCAGGAAGAATGGGACCGCCTCTGCCAGCTTCTCGTCGACCGCGGCACCTTCACCCGGCTCAATCCGGATAAACGGCCGAACAGTTATCTCGCCCGCTCCACCCCATCCGACGTCGCCCGCGTCGAGGACCGCACTTTCATCTGCGCCCGCCGCAAAAACCTCGCCGGCCCGACCAATAACTGGGTCGAACCGCGCGAAATGAAGGCTATCCTCACCGGAAAATTCCGCGGCGCGATGAAGGGTCGTACCATGTACGTCGTCCCCTTCTGTATGGGCCCTCTCGACTCGCCGCTCGCCAAGATCGGTGTGCAGCTCACCGACAGCGCCTATGTCGCAGTGAACACCCGCATCATGGCCCACATGGGCAGGCACGTCCTTGAGCGCCTCGAAGCCGAAGCCGCTGGCGAAAGCAACACCCGCCGCGACGGCCACGGCCACTTCATCCCCTGCCTCCACTCCGTCGGCGCGCCGCTCGACCCGGGCCAGACGGACGTTTCCTGGCCCTGCAACGAGGACAAGTACATCGTCCACTTTCCCGAAACCCGCGAAATCTGGTCCTACGGTTCCGGCTACGGCGGCAACGCTCTGCTGGGCAAAAAATGCCTCGCCCTGCGCATCGCCAGCAACATCGCCCGCGAGCACGACTGGATGGCCGAGCACATGCTTATCCTCGGCCTCGAATCCCCCGAAGGCGAAAAAACCTACGTCACCGCCGCCTTCCCCTCCGCCTGCGGCAAGACCAACCTCGCCATGATCGTGCCGCCCCAATCCTACGCCGACGCTGGCTGGAAGACCACCATCGTCGGCGACGACATCGCCTGGCTCTGGCCGCACGAAGACGGCCGCCTCCACGCCATCAACCCTGAAACCGGCTACTTCGGCGTCGCCCCCGGCACCTCCTACGACACCAACCCCATCGCCATGGAGTCGATGAAGGAGAGCACCATCTTCACCAACGTCGCCCTCACCGACGACGGCGACGTGTGGTGGGAAGGACTCACCAAGGAGCCGCCCGCCCACCTCATCGACTGGCAGGGGCAGGACTGGTCGCCGGGTTGCGGTCGCCCCGCCGCCCACGCCAATGCCCGCTTCACCGCCCCGGCGAGGCAATGCCCGACCATCGACCCCGATTGGCAGAATCCCGAGGGCGTGCCCATCTCCGCGATCATCTTCGGCGGCCGCCGCCCGGACACCATGCCGCTCGTCTATCAGGCCTTCAACTGGTCGCACGGTGTCTATGTCGGCGCGACGATGGGCTCGGAAGTCACCGCCGCCGCCATTGGTCTCAAGGCCGGCGTGCGCCGCGACCCGATGGCCATGCTGCCCTTCACCGGCTACAACATGGCAGAATACTTCCACCACTGGCTCGACATGCGCGGGCGGGTCAAGCACCTGCCGCGTTTCTTCCACGTCAACTGGTTCCGCAAAGACGCCGACGGCAAATTCCTCTGGCCCGGCTTCGGCGAAAACATGCGCGTGCTGGAGTGGATCGTGAACCGCTGCCACGGCCGCATCGCCGGCCACGAAACCCAGATCGGCTGGACGCCTCATTGGGAGAACTTCAACACCGAGGGCCTCGACGGCTTCGACGAAGCCCGCTTCGACCAGTGCATGGCCTTCAACCGCGACGAGTGGAAGGCCGAGATTCTCAGCCAGGGCGAACTTTTCCTGAAGCTCTACGATTTCCTGCCCAAGGAAATCGTCTTCCAGCGCGAACTCCTCGCCTCCCGCCTTTCCTGAGAGGGAGGGGATCGATATTTGATCCCCTGCCCTTGCCCGGCGAACTGACTTGCTTCGTCCTTTGCCGTCGTGCCGTGGAAGGATGATATTTTCCTCATGGCGAGCACCCTCCATCCACGCCTGGCCGCTTTCCTCATCCCGCTGATCTGCACCGGGGCTTTCGCGGCGGAGAAAACCCACGTCTGGTTCCGCTTCACGCCCACCAAGCTGCGGGACACCCCCCAGCCGAATTCCGTCCAGATCTCCGAATTCAACTTCTGGCGCCACGGCCAGCCGCTGGACATGGCCCAGGCGATCGTCGCCAACCCCGGCGGCAACAACCCCGCCACGGAAAGACCGCCAAATCTGACCGACGGCGACACCGCCACCAAGTGGCTCGATTTCAATCGCAGGGCTGTCACCTTCCGTTTTCCCGAAGCCGTCACGATCGACGCCTATTCCTTCTCCACCGCGAACGACGCCCCCGAGCGCGACCCCCGCAACTGGCGGCTTGAAGGCAGCGACGACGGCTCGACCTGGTTCCTCCTCGATGAAATCGTCAACGGCTCCGTCCCCACCGAGCGCCGCACCTCCACCTCCGCCTTTCCGCTGAAAGTCACGATTCCGCCCTACACCTCGTTCTGGCACCCCGACTACCTCCTCCGCTGGACGCCGGCGGACGACACCAGCGTCGACTTCAACCGCTCCTTCGTTCCCCTGGCCGCGCGTTCGGTCAATCCCGCCCTGAACGTCAATTCCAACGCCCGCCCGAACGAAGGCCGGGTGGCCGTGCTCACCACCTTCGGCGTCACCAGCTTCCAGCCCTCCCAGGGATCGGCGGCGGAACACTTCAACGCCTACACCGGCTGGCCTTACACCGACCGGCTTGTCTTCTGGGGCGGCTCCGCGGGCGAGGGCCTCATCCTCGCCCCCTCCGCGCCCGTCATCGACGCCGGCCACCGCAACGGCGTGCCCGTGCTCGGCACCGTCTTTTTCCCGCCCACTGCCTACGGCGGCCAGTTCCACTGGGTCCGGACTTTCCTCCAGAAAAGCGGCAACGACTTCCCCGTCGCCGACAAACTCATCGAGGTCGCCCGCCATTACGGCTTCGACGGCTGGTTCATCAACCAGGAAACCGCCGGCGGCAACTCGACCGACGCCGCCAACATGCGCGACTTCATCATCTACTTCCGCAACCGCGCGCCGGAGCTGGAAATCATGTGGTACGACGCCATGACCTCCAGCGGCAGCGTCTCATGGCAAAACGCGCTGACCGCCAGCAACGAGATGTTCATGATGCACAACTCCCAGCCCGTCTCCCATACCATGTTCCTGAACTTCTGGTGGAACTCCGGGATGCTCGCCAACTCCCGCACCCGTGCGCTGAACCTGGGAATCGACCCCTACTCCGTCTACGCCGGGGTCGATGTGGAAAGCGGCGGCTCGAACACCAACTTCGACTGGAACGCCGTCTTCCCCGCCGGTCAGGCTCACCGCCTGTCGCTCGCCTTCTACGGCCAGCAGCGGGTCTTCCACAACTCGGGAAACCCCTCCGGCTTCCAGAATGCCGAACTCCGCTTCTGGTCCGGAGCCAATCACGACCCTTCCAACACCGCCACCGATCATCATTGGAAAGGTCTCGCCCACTACATCCCCGCCACCACCCCTCTCCGGCAGCTCCCCTTTGTCACCCACTTCAACCGCGGCCAGGGGAACCGCTTCGCCGTCGATGGCACGGTGCTCATGAACGGCGGCTGGAACAACCTCAGCCTCCAGGACGTGCTCCCCACCTGGCGCTGGATCGTCAACAGCGCCGGCGCCAAGCTTCAGCCCAGCCTGGAGCTCGACGATGCCTACTACGGCGGCACCTCGCTGAGAATTTCCGGGACCCTCAGCGCCACCAACGACGTGAAGCTCTACGCCGCCAGCCTGCCCGTCACCGCGCAGACCCGCTTCCGGCTCGTATACAAATCCAACCAGGGCACCGGCCCCACCCGCATGCAGGTCGCCCTCTCCTTCGAGGACGCGCCGGAAACCTTCACCTACTTCAATGTCGGCTCCGCCCCTACCACCGGCTGGAACACGGCGACCTTCAACCTCGGCGCCCATGCCGGGAAAAAGATCGCCGTCATCGGCCTGCGCTTCACCGGCTCCCCCGCCATCGGCAACTACCAGATGAGGATCGGCCGCATCGCCATCTACGACGGTCCCGTCAACCCAGCGCCCCCTGCTCCCCCCTCCAACCTCCGGATCGTGCGGCAGGATGCCATCGACGCCGACAGCCTCGCCATCCGTCTCAAATGGGACCCCTCCGCCACACCGGGCATCCACCACTACCGGATCGTCCAGCGCTTCCCCAATGGCACCCGTCGGTGGCTCGGCGGCACGCCGAACCATGCCTTCTTCATTCCGGCCGCCCGGCGCCTCGCTTCCGAAGACTCGCTTGCCATCGAAATCTCCGCCGTCGGCGCCGACTTCGGGGTCTCCCCCGTCGCCACCGTCACGATCCCGCTCCCTCCGGGGCCCGACGTCTCCCATCGCCTCACCGGAACCTGGATCGGCACTCCGGGCTCCTGGGGAAATAGCGGCAATACCGGGGATAGAGCCTTCGATGGCAACATGAACACCTTCTTCGACGCGCCCGCCTCCTCCGCCTGGACCGGCCTCGATTTCGGCTCGCCCCGCCGCATCACCGCCATCCGCTACGCACCGCGCGGCGGCTGGGCCTTCCGTATGCTCGCCGACGGGGTTTTCGAAGCCGCCAATCAACCTGACTTCGGCGATGCCGTGAACCTCTTCACCGTCATCCACGAACCGCCGGATGGGATCTACACCACCGTTCCTGCCACCCATCCCGGTCTTTTCCGTTACTTCCGCTTCCGCTCCAACGGCCACGGGAACGTCAGTGAAATCCAGGTCTACGGCTACGCCACCCCCGCCACCCCGGCGGCGCCCTCCGCCAGCCTCTCGATCGGCAGCGCCGCCGTCTCCTGGAGCCCCGCCACCTGGGCCGCCGGCTACCGGGTTGAGCGTGCCCTCTCCGCCGCCGGCCCCTTCACGGTCCTTGCGGAAAACCATGCCGCCACCCATTTTTCCGACGCCTCCGTCCCGGCCGGACAGCGTCCCTTTTACCGGGTGATCGCCCTCAACCCCGTCGGAGCGAGCGCGCCCTCCCCCGCGGCCCAGGCCCAACCCGCCTCTCCCTACGTCGCCTGGCATCTCGAAAACTTCGGCGGCGAAACCTCGGAAGAAATCACCGGCCCGCAGGCCGACCCGGACGGCGACCATCTCCCGAATCTGCTGGAATACGTCCTCGGCCTTGACCCCTTCGCCTCGGACATCCCCGGCTTCGAACCCGGCTTCGCGGACAAGCGCCTGTCCATCACCTATCCCCGGAACACCGGCGCCACCGATGCCACGCTCACGGTCCAATGGTCGGACGACCTGCACACTTGGCGAACCGACGGCATCACCCACGAAGTGCTTTCCGAAAGCGGCGCCCGCCGGACCATCCGCTCCACCGCCCCCGCGGGCGGCGATGGCCGGCGTTTCCTGCGCCTGCAGGCCGTTTCGCCGTAAGAGCCGCGCGGATTCCGGTTTTCTCCGTTGCCGCCGCACGCTACCGCTGGCGGCGGATGACCGCGGAAGAAATCGAGCGACGCCGCCAGGAATCCCACGAGTCGATGCAGCAAGGTATCGCCCTCCTGGCTCGCGGGCTGGCCGCAGAGGCGCTGCCGCATTTCGACCGCGCGGTGGAACTGCGCGAGGCATGGCCCTGGAAAGAAGACGGCGAACTCGCTTGGATGCTCGCCGCCGCATGGATCAACCGCTCCGATGCCCTGCGCGCGGACCCCGCGGCGGCGGCTGAGGCCCTGCACGCGCTGGACCGGGGCATCGAAGTCATGACCCACGTCCCGCTGGAACGGCATCCCTCGCTGCCCGACCGCCTCATCCTCGCCTGGCTCAAGCGCGCGGACCTCTGCGCGGATGCCGCGATGGACGCCTATGCGGAAGCGGAAAGCCTGCTCGACTGCTGGGGCCGCGCCCTCACACCGGAGCGGATGAGACTTTCCACGATGCTCGGCGCCAATCGCGCCCGCACCCTGCTGGATCATGGCGAAATCCCCACCGCCCTGGAAAACGCCCGCCGCGCGGTGGACGCCAGCCGCGCACTGGAGCAGACCGGTTTCCGCGAAGCGCCGGGCATCGTCGCCCGCGCCCTCCTCTGCCGCGGCCTGGCGATGGCGCTCGATCTGCCGGAAGGCCCCCCCCCGGACGGCGACTGGATCGCCGAAGCGACGGACACGGTCGAGGAAGCGCTGGCCCTTGCGAAAGACGGTGTGCGGCACCCCGCCCTCGGCGATCTGGTTCGCTACGGGGCGAAGATCTACCGCATCTGCCAGCCGCAGTTTCTCGGCGAAGCCCTCATCGACTGGCTGACCCGCGGCCCGCTGGCCGATGACGACGCTCTGGCAGGCGAGATGAAAAACGAGCTCCTGCTCGCCCGCGCCGAAGCGGAGCGCAAAATCCTCCTCGTCCCGCATAAAACGGAATTCATCCAACGGCAGTCGCGCATCCTGGAATCCCTCCGGCGCGCCGAGGCGCGGCTCCAGAGCCTTTGAATGGGATAACCGGGAGGAATCGAATTTTCTCGTAAAGTCGATATTTCTTTATCTTCAATTATGCCGTGCGCTTTACCCATGCAAGAAAACGAACGCTGCTATCGCTGGTCTGCCTGCTGGCGGCCAGCATGCCGGCGGGAGGCCAGCAACCGCGTGTATGGACCGCGGCGGACGGCCGGACCTTCGAGGCGGCCCTGGTGCGTGTCGAGGGAGGCAATGCGGTGTTTCGTTTCGAGAACGGCCGCACCTTCAGCACTCCGGTGGAGGGAATGAGCCCGCGGGACCGCACGCTGCTGCTGGCGGTGCGCACGGTTTCGGGAGGGGAACCGGAGCGGCCGGCGATGCTGAATTTCGGCGCGCCGTGGCCGCGCGGCGTCCGCATGGACGGACCATCGCAGTCGAAGGTCGTGTCGGAAGATCCGAAGACCGGCCGCTATGTGTACGAGAGCCCGAACTACCGCTTCACCTGCGACGCGCGGCTGACTTCCGACGTGCTGAGGAATTTCGCGATGATGTTCGAGACGACCCACAAATTCGCCGGCAATCTGCCGCTCGGGATGCTGGGCGGGGTGAACCAGCCGAAGCTGGACATCCTGCTTTTCGAAAACATGACCGGCTACATCCGGGCGGGCGGCACGCCCGGCAGCGCGGGCTGTTTCGTCCCGTCGACCGGCGCGGTGATGGTGCCGATGAGCAGTCTGGGGTTGGAGCGCACCGGCACCGGCTTCAGCCTGGACATGGACCGCCACAATTCGGTGCTGGTTCACGAACTGGCCCACCAACTCACGCCGCGGGCCTACTATGCGCAGGGGATGCGCAACGGCTGGTTCATCGAGGGGCTGGCGGAGTACTTTGCGGTCACGCCGTATCACTGGGGTTACTTCCAGCCCGATCCCCACGGCAATGCGGTGAAGAGCTACGTGACCGCCTACGGCGAGAAGGGCAAAGGCGGGCGGAACCTGGGGACGACCATCCGCGCGCCGAAGCTGCGACACTTCATGCTGATGGACTATCGCGAATTCACCGGACATTCCGCGAACCTCAACTACGGCCTGGCGCTGCTGGTGACCCACTACTTTTTCCACATGGAAGGCGGCGGCCGCGCCGCGCGGGTCACGGCCTATCTCAAAGGGCTGCGTGAGCGCCGCACCGACGAGGAAGCGCTGGCCCCGCTGCTCGGTGGCGGCAGTTACGAAAAGCTCGAAACGGAGATCGCCGAAACATGGCGGCGCCGGGGCGTCGAAATCCGCTTCGGCGGGTAGTTCGGTGGGAAAAACCGGCCGGATTTGCAATGGCGGCGGAGGAGAAAAGAGGGCAGATTTCGCGGCAACCCGCCGAGATCGTCCGCCATGAATCCCGAACATTCCGCCATTCAGCCGATTCGTGAAGTGCATCACTACCACCCCCGCGGCCCGGAGCCGGGCATCGCGGTGGTGCTGGAGCTGCTGCCCGGATTCTTCCAGGTCTTCGGGATCGGGAATATCTACGCCGGCAATGTCCTGGGTGGCATCCTGATGATGCTAGGCTACTGGGCGGCCTGTGCGGTGAATTTCCTGCTCTGCTTCATCCTCGTCGGCTACGTCACCTGGCCGCTGACCTGGATCGCCTTCATGATCCTCTGCCCGGTCCTGGCAAACGGCGCCGCGAAGCGACGGCAGAGAAAAATGGCGCGTATCTGATCGTTTTGGAGTGCGGGTTCTTCTCCCGCCCGCCGCTCACTTTTTCACCGGCCCGTAGCCGGGTCTCGGGCGGCCGTTGCCGTCGAGCTTGTCGGTGGCCCACAGGATGCCTCTGGTCACGAGATCGAGATAGCGGGGATCGGCGACGGTTTCGTTGTTGTGGCCGATAGTGGTGCAGAAGACGCGGGTCTTCGCCTTGCCGTAGATGTTCGTCCAGGCGACGACGGCTTCGGCCCTGCCCTGCTTGCCCTCGGCGAGGACATGGGCGTCCTTGAAGACGCGAAGGTTGTTGTAGAGTTCCTCGTTGATCGTCGTCCAGTCCTCCAGCCCGCGGGTGATGGGGTGGCGCTTGTCGGTGAACTTGATCTCGATGGGCTGCTGCGGGCCGTGGCCGCTGGATTGCAGGCCAAGGAATTCGAACCACATGGATTCCGGCGTGCCGGTCTTCTGCACCTTTTTGTTGTGATCGCCGGTGCGGTAGCTGTGCATCGCGCAGTGGAGATTCACCGCGGGGATGCCGTCCGTGTGCGGCTTGAGCACGCCTTCGACGATCTCAATGTCCTTGATGTCCGCGGCGCATTCGTCGTGGATGACGAGATCGTAGCCTGCGGCATAGTCGGGATTGCCGAAGATCGGCAGCGGCGGGCGGGTGCTGCCGTCGTCGACATGGATCTGATCGACCACGATGTTGGCGCGCTCTTCGATGCCCTTCTTGAGGATTTCGGTCTGCGTCTTGTAGTCGTGGCAACAGCCTCCGGTGATGAGCATGACCTTGAGCGGCTTGGTATCGGCCGGGGCGTGAAGGGCCAGCGCGGCGAAGAAAGCGGAAACGGTGCGGGCGAGGGACATGCGGGAATAGGGTTGGAGATGGCGGATGCGGCATTACGCCCCGGAACGGGCGCTTCGATCAATGCGGAATGCCATTTCCTTCCCGCAATCCCCGTTCGCACTTCCGCGTTGGAATGTGCGGGGAGTCTGCCAGCATCGGCGCAATGGCCTTCACTCCCGCGCGGAAGCATCTTTTCTACACCGAACTGGCAAAGCTGCTGGAGGCAGGCTTCGGCATCCGGGCGGCGGCCGGAGTGATGCGGGAGACGCGGTTGCCCGCCGATCAGGCCGGCCTGCTGGCCAGGATGGATGCGGCGCTGGAAAGCGGCCGGACCATCGCCGTCGCTTTCGGCGATGCTTCGCCGGAGATCACGGGGCTGGAGAAAAGCATCGTCGCCGCGGGCGAGCGGGGAGGCAAACTGGCGGCGGCCTTTCAGCATCTGGCCGGTTATTTCGGGATGCTGGCGGCGGCGCGGCGGGAGATGGCGGCCGCGCTGGTCTATCCGTTGGTGCTGCTGCATCTGGGGCTCTTCGTCGCGGTGGTGCCCGCGGCGCTGATCGCCGGGGAGAAAAGTTTCGGAGCGATCCTCCAGGATTTCGCAGCGGTGCTGGTGATCGCCTACGCGGTGGGGATCGGCGCGGGATTCGCCGTGCGGGCGGTGGTGAAAGCAGCCGAGCGGAATGCCGCGCTCGATCGCTCCCTGTCGCGACTGCCGGTGCTCGGGAAAGCGCGCCGGAGCATGGCAATGGCGCGCTTCACACGGGTCTGGCACATCGGTGTGCTCGCGGGGCTGCCCGTCGTGGAAACGGCGCGGATGGCTGGGGAGGCTTCGCGCAGCGGCGGCATCGGGAAAGCGACGCGCGATCTGGTTGCCGCAGCGGAAGCCGGCGAGGCGCTGGGGCCTCGGATGCTGGCGACGGATGCGATTCCGCGGGAGTTCGCCCGCGCCTATGCCATCGCCGAAGAGACCGGCGGGCTCGACAAGGATCTCGCGCGCTGGGCCGGCATTTTCGAAGACGAGGCGCGCCGCGGAATGCAAGCGGTCTCCGCGGTACTGCCGAAGCTGGCCTACTTTCTCATCGTCGCCTTCATCGCGTGGAAATTGATCTCTTTCTATAGCGGCTATTACGGCATGCTGGAGGAACTGAGCGAGTGAGGCTGCCGCTTCCGGGTCGAAGAAAGCTTAAGACAAGCGATTCTTCCGGAAATGCGTGAAAGACTCTGATTGCTTTCATATATCACTCAATGTGAATTGATTATGGTGGAAACCCAGCAGCACTCGGCATTTTATTTGAGTGCCGCCGCTGATGGAAGATAAGATGACATCGAATTCTCCCTGATCGTTATGAACGAGCGAACGATTGTCTGGTTCGCCGTGATTTCCCTTGCTTGCGCGGCCGCGGCCGACGTTTACGTGAGCAATTTCACGGCGTTGAATGGATCCGTCGGCGCTTCCGGCGTCTGGCGCAATCAAACGACCCTGGCGGATCTCGCCATCCCGGTATCGCTGGCGCAAACGGGAGGCGAAGTCAAACCGACGGATCACCCCAGCCAGCCTTCCAGGATCAACAACTCCTTCCCATGGCGGGATCTGCCCCTTCCACCGTTCACCAATTTCTTCGAGCCGAATTTCGATGGAGATTTCATCAATATCGAGTCGAAGGGCGGCGCAACGGTCACCGTGACCATCGAATTCAATACCCGGATCGTCGATCCCATCCTTTCGTTCTCCGATGTGGACGTCCAGTCGACCCTGGTCTTCGCGCATCCCTTCACCGTGATCGCCCAGTCGGGAAACATGGCCGTGACGGGCAATTCCCTCACGTCGAGCGGAGTAACCATTCCTTTCTTCGGCGAGGAAACCTTCGGTTCGATCCGCTTTTCCGGCAGCTTCACCAGTCTCACCTTCACAATCGTCAACAGCGGTCCCAACCCGGACATCGACGACGACCGCACCGGCTTCGTGGTCGCGACGCTGACGGAACCGGAGCCTTTGGAGGAGGAGGATCGCGCCATCGATCTCTCCATCGACGGCAACGTGATCCGGCTGATCTGGAAGGCCAGGTTCAGGGCGATCGAGTATGCCACCACGCTCGACGATGAGGAGGAATGGGAGCCCGTGCCCGGGCTCGATCCGGAGAACGAGACTTCGTGGTCCGGCCCGATCGAGGACTTCGGCCCCCGCTGTTTCTTCCGCGGGGTGTACGATCCGTGACATCCCTCAACGCGGCTTCTCCCGTTCCAGATCCGTCGCCCGCCACAAATACCAGGCGGCGACGGAGCGGTAGGGGCGGAAGATGTCGCCGAGCGGAGCAAGTGCCTTCGGCGGCGGCATCTCGTCCAGCCCGTGCAGGATGCGGTAGCCGGAGCGCACGCCGAAGTCGTCCACCGGCCACACGTCGGGACGGCCGAGCGTGAAGATGAGCAGCATTTCCACCGTCCAGCGGCCGATGCCGCGAACCTGGGTCAGATGGGCGATGATTTCCTCGTCGCTCATGCCCGCGATGGCCTTCGAACCGGGCACGATGCCGGAGATGGCTTTCTCCGCGAGATCGCGGATCGCGGCGGTCTTGGCGCGCGAAAAGCCGACCGCGCGCAATTGCTCGTCCGTCACCTTGGAGAGCGCTTGCGGGCCGGGAAAACGCCTGCCGGGGAAAAGCCCCTGGAAGCGCCCGAGAATGGTCGCCGCGGCCTTGCCGTGAAGCTGCTGATGGGCCACCGCGCGGACGAGCGATTGGAAGGGCGTGTATCCCGGCTCCGCCTCCAGCGTGCAGGGTCCCACCCGCCGGATCAGCTTACGCATCGCCGGGCAGGCCTTCTCCAAATGACGGACGGCCGCCGGAATCGAGGAAGAAGCGGAGAGATTCATGGGTGTCGAAAAAGGATCGGCAGGCGCCGGCGCCCGGCTGCGCAATGCACGCCAAATGAGCCAAAACCGGCGGCCGGTGGAAGGCCATTCTCCACGCCCCATTCTTCGCGCATGCTCAGCATGCCGGAACAGCATTAGGCGGCGGCGGATTCCGTGGCAGAATGGCGGCGTGAAAACGAACACCGACCTCACCTTCCGCCGCTCCGGCGAACGCGGCCATGTGGATCACGGCTGGCTCGACAGCCGCTTCACCTTTTCCTTCGCCGACTACTACGACCCCGCGCACATGGGCTTCCGCTCGCTGCGGGTGATCAACGACGACCGCATCGCCCCCGGCGGCGGTTTCCCGACCCATCCGCACCGTGACATGGAAATCTTCTCCTACCTGCTGGAGGGCCGGCTCGCCCATCAGGACAGCATGGGAAATGCCCGCGTGCTCAAGCCCGGGCAGATCCAGCTCATGAGCGCCGGGTCGGGCGTCACCCACTCGGAATTCAACCCCTCCTCCACCGAGCCCGCGCACCTGCTCCAGATCTGGCTGCTGCCCCGCCGGCGCGGCCTCGCTCCCCGCTACACCGAGTGGACGCCCACCGCGGAGCAGGAGGCTTCGCCGAAAGTCCTCGTCATCTCGCCCGACGGCCGCGACGGCTCGGCCACCATCGCGCAGGATGCCGACATCTACCGCCTCAAGCTCCGGCCGGGCGAAAGCAGCACCCATGCCCTCGCCCCCGGCCGGGGCCTGTGGCTCCACCTCATCCGCGGCGAAGCCACCCTGAACGGCGCGGGAATATTCCCGGGCGATGCCGCCTCCAGTGAGAGCCCCGGCGACTTCACTCTCCAGGCCGGTGACGAGGCCGTCGAAGCCCTGCTCTTCGACCTTGGGGCGTGAGGCATTAATTTCCAAATTTCCCATCGATCCCTGATCACTCCAACCGAACATCGAAGATAACATGAAAACCAACCAATTCGCCCTCCCCGCCGCCGTTCTCGCGATGACCTTCGCTTCCTGCGAGAACCCGGCCGACAAGACCACCACCGCCGAAGTGAAGGAGGCGGTCGAAAAGACCTCCGACAGCACCACTGGCGCCAAGTATGTTTTCACCCCGGAATCGAAGATCGAATTCACCGGCTCCAAGGTCACCGGCAAGCACGACGGCGGCTTCAAGACCTTCACCGGCCACTTCACCGTGCAGGACGGCAAGCCCGTCGGCAACGATCACAAGGTCGTCATCGACATGAACTCCACCTGGTCCGACGCCGACAAGCTCACCGAGCACCTGAAAAACGCCGACTTCTTCGATGTCGAGAAGTTCCCGGAGAGCACCTTCGACGTGACCACCCTCACTCCCGGTGAAAACGGTAATTATACCGTGGCCGGCAACTTCACCCTCCACGGCGTGACCAAGAACATCAGTTTCCCCGCCACCGTCAGCCAGGACGGCGATGCGGTGAAGATCAAGGCCGAGTTCGACATCAACCGGAAGGACTTCGACATCGTCTACACCGGCAAGGCCGACGACCTGATCCGCGACGAAGTCGTCATCCGCCTCGACCTCGAAGCCAAGCCCGAGTGACCGGATGCATACCAGGCGGCCCGCGCGCGTCCCGTGCGGGCCGTTTCGTTTCCGGAGCGCGAAGGACTTTCCTTGTGTCGCGAACCGTGCTAACAAATGCGGCGAATCGCCCGTCGCCATGGTTCTCCGCTTGCTCCTTCGCTGCTTTTTGCCCGGTCTGCCCGCCGGGGCTCTGATCTCCTGTACTCCGGTGACGGTGCATGAAATCAAGCCCCCGCCGCGGGCGGAATACGTGCTCTACGAATGGTACGACGACCGCGGCCCGGGCGAAGTCACCGTCTCCATCAATCTTCGTGAGCAGCGCGCCCGCTACCGGCGCGGCGGCCGGGAAATCGGCTGGTCCTACGTCGCCACCGGCAAGGAAGGCCACGGCACTCCTGCCGGCACCTACCGCATTACCGAGAAGATCGTGGACAAGTATTCTAATAAATACGGCTGGATGGAGGACGAGTTCGGCAACGTCACCAATGGCGACGCCAAGGCCACCGACCGCGTGCCGCCCGGCGAGCGTTACGTTCCCGCTCCCATGCCCTATTGGATGCGCCTGACCAGCTATGGCATCGGCATGCACGCCGGCATCATCCCCCAGCCGGGCGAACCGGCTTCCCACGGCTGCATCCGGCTGCCGAAAGACCTCGCGCCGGTCGTTTTCAGTGCCGTCAAAGTCGGCACACCGGTGAGCATCAGCTATTGAGGAATGGCGACGTTCCGTCGCGTTCTTTGGAGCGGTCTTCCCGCCGCGTCCGATCCAAAGCGGCGCGGAACGCCGCATTCGAAAAAAGATGCTCCCCGCAAGAGATCCCGCTACGGGGCATGCCTGACCGGAAAAACTTCGACGGAAGAGAGAGACACATCCTCCGCTTCGGTTTCCCAATCCGCTTCCCGGGAAGAAATCCCGGGAACGCCGCGGGGTTCATCTTGCGGCGGCGGCTGGTCTGGGCTCAGCAACATGCTTGCAAAGCCGGTGAGGGAGATTACCGCGGGAACCACGTACCAAGCGAGAGGAGCGAGAGATTTCAGTTTCATGGGAGATAGGAGGTGTGTCCTCCCCAAAACCGAGCCGGAGGGATCGCGGCATGATGTCCGCGATCCCCCCGGCCGGTCAGGCAACCGAGACAGCCCGGCGAACCGGATCGAGCCCCAAGCGGAGGAGGAGTCTTCATCATGCCCATCGATCCACCATTTGCCAACCCCCTAAATCAGGGGGTGTCGGGTCACGATGGGAAGATTTTCGGATACCGATGAAGCACGGCTTGTTCCAAGATGGGCTGAAAAGAGATTGGATTGCGATGTATTACCGCAGGTCAACCATGGAGGTCGCCAAACGGAGCGAGCCTCATGCCTTTGCCGTCATCTCCATGCGTTGGGTGGTGGAGCGGGCTATTTCGTGGCTGAAAAAATACCGCAGACTGTGGGAGAACTGCGAACGCAAACTCGTCTCTCTTAAGGTTCTTGAAGTCTTCCCACCCGGAACTTTTCTTCAACCGTTACCTCCCTCCCGGTTCAGACTATCGACCTTCAGACTTTAAGGCCTTCAGACCCTTGCCGGGTTGCGGGGGCCGTGCTAGGCCCTACGGGGATGGGAAGCATGGACCGGGATTATTTCCGCGAGGAAGCGGCGCGCCGGCACGCGCCGCGTGTCCCGCCGGTGACCAAGGCGCTGCTGATCGCAAACCTGGCGATCTACTTCGTGGACATGCTTTTCTTCGGGGATGCGATACGGGAATGGGGAGCCTTCAGGATGGCTTCGTGCTTCGGCGAGGGAAAGCTGTGGGAGCTGATCACTTTTCAGTTTCTCCACGGCAGTGTGGGGCATGTGCTTTTCAATTCGATCGGGCTCTGGATCTTTGGGCCCTTCATGGAGAAATGGTGGGGCAGCCGGCGCTATCTCGTCTTCTACCTGCTTTGCGGGGTGGCCGGGGCGCTGTTCTTTTCGCTGCTCGCCTCGGTGGGCCTGTTGCCGCAAACAGGCCTGGTCGGCGCTTCGGCGGGCGTTTACGGCGTGCTGATCGGTGTGGCGCGGGTGATGCCGCACCAAGTGGTGCATTTGCTCTTCCCGCCCATTTCGCTCACGCTGCGACAATTGGCTCTCACCGTCATCGGGATCGCCCTGTTTGCCATTCTCGGGGATCTGTTTCTCGACTGGGATTTTTTCCTTTTCCAGAATAGCGGCGGCGAAGCCGGCCATCTGGGCGGCGCCATGCTCGGTTTCCTGCTGGTGAGCCAGCCCGGCCTGCTCGGTAAGGGGCGGAAGCGGGAGTCGAAGATCATCCGGCCGAAGGAGTTCCAGCGCGAGCCCAAGTTGAAACCCCGCAGACGCCGCCCGGCGGAGGAGGCGAACGAGATCGACCGCATTCTCGACAAGATCGCCGACGAGGGAATGCAAAGCCTCACCGAACGCGAACGCGACATCCTGCAGCGCGCCGCGCGCGCCCGCGACGAATCATGACCGATGCCGAAATGACCGGCTGCTCCGAAAAGGAGCGCCAGATCGAGCGCCTGCGCGCCATTATGCACCGCCTGCGCGCGCCCGGCGGCTGCCCGTGGGACGCCGGGCAGACGCACGCCACCCTGGTGCCGAATCTGATCGAGGAAGCCTACGAGACGATCGATGCGATCCAGCGGGACTGCATGGCGCATCTGGAGGAAGAATTGGGCGACCTGCTGCTCCAGGTGGTTTTCCACAGCGAGCTGGCACAGGAGGCCGGCCGTTTCGATCTTGACGATGTGGCGAGGGGGATTTGCGACAAGCTGATCCGCCGCCATCCCCACGTCTTCGGCGACAGCGCGGCGGGAGATGCCGATGCGGTGCTCAAGCAATGGGACGAGATCAAGCGCGGCGAAAAGGGCACCGAACATCAGCCCTACCTGCATGGCACGGGCAAGGGACTGCCGGCTTTGCTGCGGGCGGCAAAGCTCCAGAAGAAGGCGGCGAAGGTGGGATTCGATTGGCCGGACGAAGACGGAGTGCTGGCGAAAATCCGCGAGGAAGTCGGGGAGCTGGAGATCGCAATGGACGCGCAGGATGCCGGGGCGATCGAGGAAGAACTCGGTGATTTGCTTTTCTCCGTGGTGAATCTGGCGCGCTTCCGCAAGCTCGATCCCGAGGTATTGATGGCCGCGGCGAATGCGAAATTCGAGGCTCGTTTCGACGAGATGGAGGAGTGTTTGCGGCGGGCTGGCAAGACGCTCGAAGCCGCCACTCTTGAGGAGATGGAAGCGGCCTGGCAGGCGGCAAAGAGATAGCCGCCGTGAACTCGCCTTCCGAATGGCGCAGCCATTCGGCTACATCCGATCACTTCATGCAGACGGTGCGGCTTTCCTTGGCGGCGCGGTCGGCGGCGAAGGCGATGCGGTGCCCGTCGATGTATTCCGATGCACCGGAAACGGGATCCTCGAGCAGGCGGGGCAAGGCTTCGATGAGCCCGAAGTCGCCGCCGCCATGGCCCTGGTAGCCGCTGGCGGCGGTCTCGACGATGGGCACGTTCTCCGCTTCGCCGCCGAAGTGCGGGCGGAATTCCAGCCACGGCGGGCGGCCATCGGCGCCGAGCGCTCCCTGGAGGATGCCCCTGGTGCCGTGGATGCGGAGGCGTCGGCCGGCGTCGAAGGCGGTCATGGTGAGCGTGGCGGTCACGCCGTTTTCGAAGGCAACGGCGACAATCTGGTGGTCGGGAGTGTCCTGATCGCAGCGGAAGGCGCAGCGGCCCCAGCGGCTGGTTTGCAACCATTCGAGAATTTCGGCGTCGGCCGCTTTTTCGACCTCGGGATAAACCATGGCGAGCCAGCGCTTCTGGTCGTCGAGGTAGCGGTGGGTGTCGAAGGGGCAGGCGCCGCAGTGCGGGCAGCCGTCGGTGCAGCGGCCGGTCGCGCCGGGTGGGGCGGATTCGGGGCGGAAGAAAGTGTTGGCCGCATGGCTGGAGACGGCGGTGCAGGGCGAGGCCGCCAGCCAGGAGAGCAGGTCGGTGTCGTGGCTGCATTTCGCGACGATCATGGGCGTGGACTCGGCGCGCTTCGCCCAGTGGCCGCGGACAAAGGAGTGGGCCTGGTGCCAGGGCTCGACACCTTCGGTGGCGTTGATGGTGACGATCTCGCCGAGTTTGCCGGAGTCCACGACACGCTTCACGGCCTGGTAGAAGGGGGTGTAGCGCAGGACAAAGCAAAGGACGATCTTACGGCCGAGGGATTCGGCGAGGGTGAGGAGTTCCTCGACTTCCTCCGCGGAGCAGGCGGCGGGTTTTTCGAGCAGGATGTCGTAGCCGGCGGCGAGGGCGGCTTTGGTCTGCTCGAAATGCTGGGCGTCTTGGGTGGCGATGAGGGCGACATCGGCGAGCTTGCCGGCGGCGAGAAGTTCCTCGCCGGTGTCGAAGAGCCGGAGCCGCGGGTCGGCGGCGATTTCCGTCATCGCCGAACGGGCTTTCGAATCGGGATCGGCCGCAGCAGCGACACGGTGGCCGAGACTGCGGGCGATCCGCATGTAGGTCCGGCCGCGGGAACCGCAGCCGACGACGGCAAAGGACAAGACGCGCACGACCGATGAAGAAGGAGCGGCGGCGGCGTGAAAAGCGGGAAATGAAGCGGGAAACCGAGGTTGATTCGCGGACGCGGGGTCAGCGAGGGGACATGTCCCGCTTGAGGCCATTTCAAAGCTGCGCGGCAGTCTCGACGGGATCTCCTGCTGTACGATCGCTGTTCGACCGGATCGTGATCAGGTATTGCGGCAGCCGGTCACAATGCCCCCGGCGACGGCGAAAATCTCAAGGCAGCGGACGATGACTTGCTGCTGAAACGCAGGCGGGAACAGCCATCCGAGTGGGACGATCGCTGCGAGCAATGCCGGAATTTTCCCGAGCGGTCGTCCAAGCTTCCTTTCCAGCAAGGTCAACACCCCTTGGAGCGTGAAATACAAGGTCGGCAGCCCGAAACCGGCACGGACCGGCAAGGTGATCGCCAGTTCATGAAGCAGGCCCGAGCCGAGGAAAACCGCCATCACGCCGGCACCTTCCCCGAGCGTCCTCTGCACCGGTTTGCCCACGAGCCGCTGCATCATCTGCGAGTAGCCCGTGTTCCACCGCCTGCTCCAGAAGTCGCCGATCCCGCGGGTTTCCAGGACGTTTGGAAAAAGCGTCCTCACCGGGAAACCCGCAGCCCGGAGCAATCCCTTCAGCACCCTCAAGACCCCGAAATGAAACCCGAGGCTCATCGGCAGGAACATCAGGAAGATCTGACGCCACGGCATCGCCCAAACCAACCAAGCGCCCAGCGTCCCCACCACCATCAGCAACAGGCCCAGACCGACATCGCCTTTCCAGGTCAACCCGGCGCGCCGGGTCTGAAAGCTTCCGGGATCCATCCCGAACCAGAGGAACGCGAACACGGCGTAGCGTGAAATCGGGAGCCGCTGCGGGCCGGTCCACTCGGCATAGACCAGACCTTTCATCCCGCCGAGCAGCACGCAGCAGATGCCGATCATCCGGGGCAGCGGCTCGGAAGCCGCCAGCGCCCGGTCGGCTCCCGCCACCAGAGCCGCGAGCAGCAGCCAAGCGGCGAAGCGTTTCACCCCGACCGGCTTCACGCCCGCGAGTACCGGGCCTGCGGCGATGCCCGCCACCGCGAGAACTGGAATTGCCAGCGTCATGGCATCTCTCCGGCCGGGATCCAGCCTGCGTTCCAGGCCAGCAGGCATCCATAGAGGACGACCAGACCCGCGAACAGGAGGGTCAGCAAATGCTTCGCCACCCGGTTGGTCCTGCTTCTCTCGATCTCGCGCAGATCGAACCCGAAAAACTGCAACCACAACCGCACCGACCACCACAGCAACATGAACGCCGACATGGCGGTCGCCGCGCCGGTCCGGCCCATCAGCCAATCCCCGAATCCCAGCGCCAGCACGGCGAAGAACACATGGCTGCCCCAGACATAGATCGAATAAGTCCACCACAGCTCGCGCATCAGCGGGGTCAAACCGGCCAGCTTCTCCCGCCAGCCGAGCGCCCTGGGAATCCACAAGCTGGCGATGCTCAGCGCCACCAGCGAAGCGCCGCCCGTCCATAAGCCGATCTGGAGGAGGTCCTTCATCCGTAGATCGCGGCCAGGGTGAAAACGGCGCCCAGGGTCATGAAGACGCCTAGGAAGAAAAGGTCCCAGCCGCGATTCCGGCGGCGGGTTTCCCCGTCGTAATAGGCGAGCTGAACGGCCGCGCGGCTTGCCCAGAAGACCCCGAAGAAGCCGCAAAGCACCCGGCCCATCCCATCCGCGAGCAACAGCCTCGGCCAAGCGAGGCACAGCACCGCCAGCGCCGCGACGATCGCCATGATGTAGGCGCAATGGACATGGAAGATCTGGCGGACCATCACCTCGCAGTCCGCCAGATTGGCGCGGTATCGCCATCGCTTCGCCGCGAAGAAATTCGCCGCGACCACGCCGGACATCATCAGTCCGGCGATCCGCAGAGCCGTTTCCAGAATCTGGGCATTCGGCGTCATGGGAGTCGTGAATGGAGGATTATCGGGTTACGCAGAATCCGTCGGTGCAGCCGGCGACGTTCATGCGGTGCAGCTCTTTCCGGACCTGCCTGTCCTTGCTCCGGAAGAAGACCTTGCTCAGCGCATGGCGGTTCGCCGCGAGGACGCGGCAGGCGTGAATGGCGACCGGGAGCAAACGCGGCCCGCCCAGGCGACGGGCGGCTTGCTGGTGATTCGCGCAACTGTAGAGGCACCAAACCCAGGCCTCCGCACCCCGGAAAATCCGGTTGTCACTGGTTCTCACCACCATTTCCCGGGCGGGGTCCAGCGTCCCCAAACCCGGGAACACCCGCTCCGCATCCGGCGATTGATAGGGAATGAACGCGATCCGGAACGCCCGCGGCTGCCGGGCGATCCATTCGTGAAAGCTGCAGCACATCCCGCAGCGGCCGTCGTAGAAGACTTCGATTCCTTCAATTTCGTCAGGCAGTTTCATCGCATGCTCCTTTCGATTGTTTCAATATTTACTGAAAATTCGATAAAAACAAGAGGAACTTGAGTTCTCCTTTGAAAATCGTGGCAGGCGGAAAAGGATGCTCCGGCGGGGATGCCGCGAATTTCGATCCACGATGCGGAGCACGTGATCGACGGAGGAAGGTGCCAGTAGTGTGAGGTTTGTGTTCCCCGGTTTTCGACCCTTATGCAACTTGTGACGGAACTTGCCGCCGATTATTCCGCCCTCTCCCGGCTCCGATGCCGTGGCCGGGCCAGGGCAATGGCAGAGGCCAATCCCTCAGCACTGAGACGGTATCGTTTGTGGGCATGTCGCGCCGCGCGCGTCGGATCGGCGAAAAGGTTTGCTCATGAACCGGCCCGAAGGGATCAGCCTGCCTTCCCGCGAAACGCTCAAAGCCTTTGGCGCGCTGGTGCAGCGCTTCCGCGAAAATCCGGGAACCGAATCCCGTCTCCATGCCGAAGACCGCCGGATGGACGGGCTTTCCGTCGAAGAGTTCGCGGTTTGCGGTTGAGACGGGCCCGCGACCGGGCATGGAGCCCTGCCGGCCTCCGTTCCGGAGGAGCTTGGTGCCATTTCATCCCGCCGGTGTCCGGCGTCCGCGTTTGGGCTTGGCCGGGGCGGCGGCACGGGCTTCGCGCAGGCGGGCGAGCAGGGCGGAGGCCGGTTCGTCGGCGGGGTCCTGCGGGACGAGTTCGCCGCGGAAGGCCTTGGCCAGCACGGCGGGCGTCAGGCGCTCCACGATCTTTTGCGCAGCGGCAAGGCGGGTTTCGATGCGGTCGGCGAAGGAGAAGAGGGCTTCCACGCGGCGGACGATTTCTTGTTGTTCGGGGAGTCTGGGAACGGCGATTTGAATTGCGCGGAGCTTTTTCTGATTGATCGACGCCTGATTCACAGCGTGCTGTGCAACCATGGAAAACACACCCTCTCCGCGTAGATGCCTCAGGCTGAACTCAAGATAATCGGGTATAATTTTTTCTGAGTTCGATCTAAGGAGCATGAGATTCATCCCGTGAAACAAGGTCTCGGGGATGCCTTTATAGATCGCGGTTTTGCCTAAATGAGCAGCGCTGTTAATGTGACTGAAAAGGATATCGCCTTTTTGAAAGCGGAACGGCTCCGCCTGCTTGAATGTCACTTCCGTCGAATATCCGATTCTCGTTGGGTTGATTGTACCATCAGCAATGGTTTCGATACGGCTCATTGGCACGCCTACGGCTTCTTTGCCTTGCTTGGCAACTAGGCCATTCTTCATCTCGATAACAAGCTTTCCGAGCTCGTCTGTATCCCACTCATCATTCGCTCCATTCGCCATTCTCCAATCTTCTGTCAGCTTGCCGGAGGTGGCAGCGGCGAGGACGGATTGGCGGAAGCGTTTGAGGAGGGCGGGGATGCGGGCGAGGCGGGCGCGGCAGGCGTCCACCCGCTCCAGCACCAACTCCAGCTTGTCCACGATCCGCTTCTGCTCGGCGAGAGGAGCAATGGGTATCTGGTATTTGAGGAAAGTCTCGCGAGTGAAATGCTTGATGGTGCTCCCACTGAAGTGGCGTTCCAATGTTCCTATCTCAGCATCCAGCCGCAATCGGAAGGCCAGCCACTCGGGCAGAATCGCACCACTCGACCTGAACCGATGAAGTGCCTTCTGGTAGAGCAACTCACTGGCTCCATCTTTCCAAACCGCTGCACGGCCCGGCTCACCGCCTTCACAAATGAAGACATCACCATTCAACACTGAGAAGCGCTCCCTTTCTTCGGGTGAAGCTGGCACCGATTTGAGATCGTTGAGATCAAACCCAAACCAGCGGACATTGACGTTCCTCAAATAGGGAAACGGTGTCCCGGTATTCTTTGCCCGGTCGAGCATCTTCCCGAGCTGAACTTGGCCGAGTTGCCCAACCTGCATTGAAACCCACCCCTTCGGCAACTCGTCCTTCGTCATCTCCTCTCCACTCACGCCTCCACCTCCTCTTCGATTTCCTCCCCCAGCTCTGCCAGAATTCCGCGCAGGTCGGTGATGACTGCCTCCAGTTCCTCCACCGCGCTGGCGGTGAGGACGGCGGGCTCGGGCAAATCGCCGCCGGATTCGGCGCTGTCGTCCCTGAGCCAGGAGATGTCGAGCGAATCGTCGCGTCCGGCGATCCACTCGCGGGTGAATTTGCGGAAGCGGCCGGTCTCGCCGGTGTCGCGGCGCCTGGCCAGGGATTCGGCGTTGCCGAATGGGTCGTCGCCGAAGGCTTCCTCGAACTCCGCGAAGTGTCCGCGGGTGAGCGGGGTGCGCTTGCCGAACTGCGGGACATTGGCGCGGAAATCGTAGACCCAGAGGTCGCGGGTGTTGCCTTTGTCCCTGGTGCCGCGGGTGAAGAAGAGGGCGTTGGTCTTCACGCCCTGGGCGTAGAAGATGCCGGTGGGCAGGCGGAGGATGGTGTGGAGGTTGCACTTGTCCATCAGGTCGCGGCGGATGTCTTTGCCGATGCCGGATTCGAAGAGGACGTTGTCGGGCAGCACGACGGCGGCGCGGCCGCCGGGCAGCAGGCCGCGGTAGATGTGCTGGAGGAAGCAGAATTGCTTGTTGCTGGTGCGGTGGGTGAAGTCGGTGCGGGTGGGCAGGCCGCCGCCTTTCTTGGTGCCGAAGGGCGGATTGGAGAGCATGAGGGTGGCCTTGGGCAGGGAGGCGCCGTCGTCGGAAAGGGTGTCGCCGTAGCGGATGCCGCCGTCGATGCCGTGGAGCATCAGATTCATGAGCGCGAGGCGGTGGGTGTCCTGGACGTGCTCCATGCCGTAGAAGGTGCCGTGGCGGTATTTCCGCTGCTGGGCTTCGGTGAGGCTGTCGAAGTCGTAGTGCGTGCGCAGCCAGTGGTTGGCGGCGATGGGGAAGCCGCCGGTGCCGGCGGCGGGGTCCTGGATGATGTCTTCGAGCGTGGGCTTCATCACCGCGACCATGGTGTCGATGAGCGGGCGCGGGGTGAAGTACTGGCCGGCGCCGGATTTCTTTTCGTTGGCGTTCTTTTCGAGCAGGCCCTCGTAGAGGTCGCCGAGGCCTTCACGGCGGGCGGAGTACCAGTCGAGCTTGCCGATTTCGCTGACGAGGGTGGAGAGGGTGGCGGGTTTCTTGATGAAGGAGGAGGCGTTGGCGAAGATCTCCCGGACGAGGTTCGAGCCGTGGGAGCCGAGGTGGATGAGGGTGATCTTGTAGGCTTCGAGCCGGTCGGGTGCGCCCCTGGCTTCGAGGTCGGCCCAGCGGTGGCCGGCGGGGATCTGGTCCTCGACGCCGGTTTCCTCGGCCATTTTGAGGAAGAGGAGGTAGGTGAGTTCGGTGACGTACTGATGGTAGGTCACGCCGTCGTCCTTGAGGATGTTGCAGAGGTTCCAGAGTCTGGCGACGATGTCGTGGGTCATGGGAAAGTGCCGGGGATCGGTGATTCGAGCCGTTTATCGGGGGAGCTTGCGGCTCCGTCCCGCTACGCCCGGTTGTGATCGGTGGGCAGGCGCCTGACAAGCGCGGGGAGGAATCAGGCGGGGTGTTCCCAGACGGCGTCGTTGAACTGGCCGAGGACGCTTTCGAGTTCGCCGCCGAAGATCTTGTCCAGCCGCTTGAAGCCGCCGCCCTCGCGCTTGAAGATGAGGATGGGGTCGTCGAGGGCGTCGCGATCGACGAGGAGGTTCGCCTTGGTCTGGGCGGCGAGTTTTTTCAGCCATTCGCGCTGGGGTGTGGTCCAGTTCCGCGAGGCGAGCATGGTCTGCAGGGCGCGCTCGACGCGCTCGGTGAAGGGCACCAGCGGATCGCCCAGGGCGGCCTGGCGGATGTAGCCGATGATGCGGGCGGCGATGTCCCGGTTGGTCATCTGCCGCCAGGCGGTGGTGAGGCCGGCGTCGGTGAAACCGGCCTGGTCGAGTTCCAGAAGGAGCGTCCTGAGATCCTGGCGGGTGAGGTCGCGCGGGCGGGTGACGACGGTCATCAGGGCGGGCAGTTCGTTGGTCCTAGCCTTGATGAAGTCCTCGAAGGCGCGGAGGTAATCTTCCGGCTTTTGCGCGGGGCCGTAGCCGGACTCGGTTTCGCGCAGGCGGTCTTCGTGGTCGGAGATGAAGACGGGTGCGGCGCTCCCGCCGCCGGTGCGGTCGAGGATTTCGCCAAGGCCGGGGTGGGCGGTGAACCAGGCGGCGATGTCGCTCGGCGTCATGTCGCGGAGATGGCGGATGAAGTCCTCGGGCGTCATGCCGGCGCGGGTCTCGAAGTCGCGGGCGGCGGCTTCGCCGAGGCGGCGTTTTTTGCGCTGGAGCTTGGCGAGGAACTGGTCGCGGGCCAGGGCGGCGGCTTCTCCGGTGGGGGCGGCGGCGATTTCCTTTTCCAGTTGCGCGAAGCCGATGGAGGGATCGACCGCCACTGGGGTCATGGCGGTGACGGATTGGAGGGCTTCGTAGAGGCGCACGGCGTCGAAGATGCGGAAGGTCTCCTTGCCGATGTCGTCGCAGGGCCGGGTGGCGCGGCCGAGCATCTGGTCGAAGAGGATGCGGCTGTTCACCCGGCGCAGGAAGACGAGGTTGCAGATGGCGGGGACATCGACGCCGGTGGTGAGGAGATCGACGGTGACGGCGACGTTGGGATTCCGCTCGTTTTTGAAGCGGCGGATGAGCTGGAGCGGTTTGTCGGCGGTGCCGGTGATTTTGATGACCGCATCGTCGTCGACGGAGCCGTAGGCGGCCTGGAAGGCATCCTTGAGCAGCTTCACGACGAGGTCGGCGTGGGCGTCGTTGGCGCAGAAGATGAGGGTTTTCTGCGGGGAGGCGGGATCGAGTTCGGAGGCGAGGTATTCGCAGACGACGCGGTTGAAGGATTCGGTGATGACCTTGCGGTTGAAGTCCTCGATGTCGAAGCGGAGTTCGTCCGGCGTTTTGAAGAGTTCGATTTCGGCGGTCCCGGGGTTGAAGACCGGGACGTCATCGCCCTTTTCCCAGGCGATGCCGGATTCGGAGAGTTCGGTCTTGATGCGCACGGGCGGGTCGTGATCGACGAGGTAGCCGTCGATGACCGCTTCGCGGTAGCTGTAGATGTAGACCGGCGGGCCGAAGATTTCGGTGGTGTGGAGCGCGGGGGTGGCGGTGAGGCCGATTTTCACGGCGTCGAACCAGTCGATGACGCGGCGGTATTTCGAGATGTAGTCGTCGTAGGAGCGGAAGCTCAGCTCGGTCTCCGATATTTCCCGGTCGAGCAGGTAGCCGCGGTGGCATTCGTCGATGATGATGCAGTCGTAGGTGTCGACGGACGGCGGCGGGTTGTTTTCGGAGGCGTAGAGGACGCGCCGGACCATGCCCTGCACGGTGGCGATGTGGACGGAGGTGTCGGAGTCCGGGGCCTGCTCTTCCAGCTCCTTGATGCCGAAGATGTCAGCGAAGGTTTGGAGGCTTTCCATGCGGGTGTCCTTGAAGGCGTTCGCCGCCTGCTCGCCGAGGGCGGCGCGGTCGACGAGGAACAGGATGCGGCGGAAGCGCCGCGTTTTCAGCAGGCGGTAGATGAGGGCGATGCAGGTCTTGGTCTTGCCGGTGCCGGTGGCCATGGCGAGAAGCAGGGCGCGCCGCCCTTCGCCGATGGACCGCTCGGCGGCAAGGATGGCCTGCCGCTGGTAGGGGCGGACGGTGAAGCCGTAGTCGAAGTTTTCCTGGGCGAGCCGTTCGTGGGCGGCGGCAGCATCCTGCTTCAGCAGGGCGGCGAGGCCCTCGGGCGAATGCCAGCCCTGGAGCGGGACGCTGAGGTTGTCGGGGCGGCGGAGGTCGCAGAACCAGATGCCGCTGTGGGTGGAAAGCTGGCGCAGCCACGGGCGGCCGTTGGTGGAGAAGACGAAGGGCAGGCGGAATTCGTTCTTTTCGCCCCAGTTCCGGCCGTGGAGCTGCACGTCGCCAGCCGGTTCGAAGCCGCGGCTGTAGCGTTTCGCCTGCTGGAGGGAGGCGGAGACATTGATGTTCTTGCGCTTCGCCTCGACCGCGGCCAGGGGGAGGAGGCCGACGAAGAGCATGTAGTCGGCGGGGCCGGTGGCGGTCGGCCACTCGGCGATGGCGAGGTTTTCGCCCTTGCGCGGACGGGCGCCTTTCGAGAAGCGGAGATTTTCGGAATCCACGGTCCAGCCGGCTTGGCGGAGCTGGGCGTCGATCAGACGGCGCGTCGCGGATTCGTCCAACTGCACCGCATCCGCGGCGGTCTGTGCGGCCTGGACGAGGGAGGCCGCGGCAGGTTGGCCAGTGGCGGCCTGCCTGGCGGCGAGCCGTTGGACGAGTTCGGTCTTTTCCGCTTCCACCTCCTCGGCCATCCGTTCCCAGAACGACTGCTCGTCCTTTGCGGCCTGGAGTTGGGCGGTCAATTCCGCGAGCTGCTGCTGTTGTTCCTGCCGGGCCGCCTGCTGTTCGGCGAGGGTTGCGGACAGCGAGGCGAGTTCGGCGCGCAGTTCTTCGCTTTCGTCTTGCGGCGGGCGGGGCGGGATGAAGGCGCCGCTTCTGTAGCCGGGGTTTTTGAAGGTGCGGTGGAACCAGATGCCGACCTGCCAGGCGATCTTGAGCATGGCCAGCGCCGTGCGGTGATCGCCGGCCATGGCGTGGTTCGCCGCATTGCCGCTGCGGCGCAATTCGCCGAACAACTGGTAGATTTCGCCGGGGAGGATGCCTTGATCCCTGAGACGGATGAGGAGGTCGTACTGGGTCTGGTCCTGCTGCGGAGGGAGCCCCACGCGGATGGCGGCGATTTGAGCCAGCGCCTCGGCAAGCTGCCGGAGTTTCAGCAGACAGGTATTCGGATCGTCCGTGAAATAGCGCTCCGCCAGCATGCCCATGCGGAGGAGCTGTTCGTCGTGTTCCCGGAGTTGGGCGAAGTTGCTGGAGAGTCCGGCCATCTGACGGAAGATGAGCGAAGGCTAAAGGAAACGGGGAGCCAGGGTCAACGAAGGGGTGCATGCTGTGCCGCCGATCCCCCTCTCGCTTTCGAGAGGTTCCCCTTTACCACTGGGGTAGCTTGCCCGGGCTTCCGCTTGGTCACGCCGACAGTGATACGGGCAATTCTGTAATCATTTTTGATGAGAAAGCCCAATTTGTAACACTTTTGACGGGTTTTGTCATCGTTTTGAAAGCCAATTCCGGAAAAGGAGACGCTGGAAGCAATCGAATTTGTAATCGAAATTGGAGAGGATTTCCGATTTGTAATCGTTTTTTAAGAATCGTAATCAAAAACGCGATGGGAGCGCCTGGAGGGAATCGAATTGGCTACACTTGGCTGGTGGAGAGGTTCGCCGTGGTGACGCTGCCCTACTGGAGGGAGAGCTGGGTTCTGGCCAAGGGGATGAGGCGGCTGGTGGAGAAGGATGGCCGCCAGATCGAGTATTTCCCCGCGGCGCGGGATCCCGGGGACGACGTGTTCGCCCATCTGGAATTCGGGCTCAAACGGGAAGGCCTCCATTTGGAGCTGCTGCGCAAGGTCTTGCCGAAGCTGGACGGCGGAGAGGTCGCCGCCTACGTCCGGAGCAAGCCGACGGGCCGCTATGCGAGGGTGGTCTGGTGGCTTTACGAGGAATTCACCCGGACGAGGCTGGATCTGCCGGACTTGAAGATGGGTGGCTATGTGGACCTGTTGGACGAAGAGATTTATGTGCCCGGCCCCGTGAGGAAGGTCAAACGGCAGCGGATCAACGTGAATCTCCTGGGGTCTCTGGAGTTTTCCCCAATGGTCCGCAAGAAGGGCTTGGGAGACTGGAGCGAGGAGGCTCTGAAGACGCGCTGTGAGGAAATTGCGGGCGAGTATCCGCCGGAGATTTTCCAGCGAGCGGTGCGTTACCTCTACGCCAAAGAGAGCAAGAGCAGCCATGAGATCGAACGGGAAATCCCGGATCAGAAGCGGGCGGAGAAGTTCATCGGCCTGTTGGAGCAGGCGTGGCATCGGAGCTTTTTGAAGAAGGACGCGCTCGTGGAACTGCAAAAGGCCATCGTCGATCCGCGCTACGCGAACGATGGCTGGCGAAGTGCGATCGGCGAGCAGGTATACGTCGGCGAAACGCTGGGACCCGGGCACGAACGAATCCATTTCGCCGCCCCGAAGCCGGAAGATCTCGATGGGTTGATGGACGCGTTTCTCCTGATGGCGAGGAGCATCACCACGCGCCGGGCGAAGACCAGGTCCGGCATGTGGATCACCCTGTCGTCCCGGGTGCCGACGCTGGTGGCTGCGGCGGTCGTGTCGTTCGGTTTCGATTTTCTTCACCCGTTCAGCGACGGTAACGGCCGCATCCACCGCTTCCTGCTGCATCATGTGCTGGCGAGGAATGGCTTCGGCCCGGAAGGCATCATCCTGCCGGTTTCGGCGGTGATCCTGAACCGGCCCCGGGAGTACGATCAGGCCTTGGAGAGCTTTTCGAAGCCTTTGATGCAGCTCGTGGAATACACTCTGGACGAGCGGCAGCGGATGACGGTGACGAACGATACCGTGGACTTCTACCGCTACATCGACTGCACGGAGCTGACCCGGATCACGAACGATTTCATCCGCGAAACCATCGAGACCGAGCTGCCGGCGGAGCTACGCTACCTGACGAGCTATGACGAAATCCGCAGAAAGATGCATGATATTGTCGAGTTGCCGGACCGAATCGCCGATCTGTTCCTGAAGCTTTGCCGCCAGAACGGCGGCACCCTATCGAAGAAGAAGCGGAAGCTGCCGGAGTTCGAGCCGCTGACCGATGACGAAATCGCCGCCATGGAGGCGGTGATCGGGGATGGATTGGGGATCAAGAGCGAGACGGATCCGGCTGGATGAGCCGGTCCGCCCTTTCGAAAATCGCTTCGGGAGCGTCACGCGCCGCCGCCGGCGATGTGGGCGAATTTGTCGTCGAGGAAGCGGAGGATCATTTCCTCGACCTTTTCGTCGCCGAGGCGCTCAATGACTTCCACCGAGAAGCCACGGGCGATGAGCTGGCGAGCGCGGGCGGGGTCGATGCCGCGGGCGCGGAGGTAGAAGATTTCCTCATCGCTGATCTGCGCGCTGGTGCTGCCGTGGGAGCACTTCACGTCGTCTGCGTTGATTTCGAGACCGGGCATGGAGTTGGCCTCGGCGTCGTCGCTCATGAAGAGGTTGCGGCAGGTCTGGTAGGCGTCGGTGCGGTGTGCGCCCTCGTCGACGAAGATGAGGCCGGAGAAGATGGTACGGGATTTGTCGTAGAGCGAATTCTTGTAGAGCAGGTCGCTGTACGCGCCGGGGCTGACGTGGTGCTGGAAGGTGCGCTGGTCGTATTCCTGCTCGCGGGCGGGGACACTGACGGCAAGCATGTCGGAGCGGGCGCCTTCGCCTTCGAGGCGGCTGAGGGATTCGTTCCGCGCCCAGGCGGCCCCGGTGTTGAGGATGAAGCCGATGGCCGAGGCGTCCTTCGCCACGCCGGTTTCGTTGATCTGGATGACCTTGGTTTTTTCGTTGAAGGCCTGGATGGCGAGGTAGTCGAGTTTGGAGCCTTCCCCGGCGATGAGGTCGTTGACGGCGATGCAGAGGCCGGAGTCGTCGGCGTTGGTGGATTGGAAGTAATCGATCACGCGGACTTTCGCGTTCGCGCCGGTGACGACGAGAGTGTGGGGGAAAATCGCGGCGTTTTCGCCGGCGAGCCAGTGGAAGACTTCAATGGCGCCATCGACTTCGATCCCGGCGGGGACGTGGACGAAGAGGCCGTTGCGCAGGTTCGCTTCGTGGAGGGCGGTCCATTTGGCGGAGCCGAGGCGGGTGTCCTGCTTCATGAAATGCTCGCGGACGAGGTCGCCGTGGCTGGCGAGAGCTTCACTGAGGGGGAGGCAGATGATGCCTTCCGGGAGATGTGATTCGGCGTGGAGGAGTTCGTCGTTGGCGAAGACGAATTTGGCGGCGGGGGATTCGAGGGAGGCGGAGCAGGAAAGGAGATCGTTCACCGGCGGGACGCCGGCGCTCCTTGAGTAGGGCGAGAAGTCGAGTTGTTTGAAGGAAGAGAAGCGCCAGGTTTCGTCGCCGCGTTTTGGAGTGGGAGTTTCGAGAAAGCGCTGCCACGCGGCGCGCTGGCGCTCGGCGAACCAGGTGGGGAACGCGGCAGGCGTTTCGGGGGTGGATTCGAGCAGGGAAGCGGGATGTTCGAGCACGGCGGGCATGGGAAATTGATTCAATCGTTGAGTTTTTCCAAGGCATCGAGATCGCCGAGGTCTTTGTGGCGGCCTGTGGATCGTTTGTTCTGCTTCAGGTCTTCAAGCCCCATAAAGGGAACTTCAAGTCCCGCAAGGGGAGCCATGACACGACGCGGATACGCTTCCTCGAAGGTTACTCCCTGAATGCTGGTCAGGATATCGATGCGATAGGGCGGAAGACCGAATTGGCTCATCCGGGTTTCATCAAGAAAGTTCTTGATCGTCACCTCGGGAAGCGGTCCGAAAAACTCGTGGACAGCCTTCACGATGCGTTCCGCATTGTCCTGCGATTTTTCGACAAAGAAGTCGATGTCCCCGGTGTAGCGGGGATGTCCGTGTGCCGTGACCGCGTAGCCTCCGATGATCATGAACTTAACGCCATGGGACAGGAACAACTCGGCAAACTCCTTGAATTCTTCGTCGGGTTCCATCGGGAGCTTTGTGCTTTTGAGAACGAAGGAGAGCCAGGGCAGCCAATCTCTCGCGGGGTGTCTTGGATTTCCAGTATGCCGCGGTGGCGGCTTCGTCTTCCGCATGGGTGACGAAGGAAACTTTAACGGGACCGTGACGGAGCGAACGCATGGCGTATTTTAACCGACCGAGCCTTCCATTTCGAGATCGATCAGGCGTTTGAGTTCGACGGAGTATTCCATCGGGAATTCGCGGACGAGGTCGTTGATGAAGCCGTTGACGGCGAGGGACATCGCTTCGCCTTCGCCGAGGCCGCGCTGCTGCATGTAGAAGAGCATTTCCTCGGAGACCTGGCTGACGCTGGCTTCGTGCTGGGTGGCGTGGCGGTTGCCCTTGACGGTGATCGCGGGGTAGGTGTCGGTGCGGCTGCGGGTGTTGATGAGCAGGGCGTCGCACTCGGTGTTGTTCTTGCAGCCCTTGAGGTGCTTGGGGATGTGGACTTGGCCGCGGTAGGTGGCGCGGCCTTCGCCAACGGAGATCGATTTGGAGACGACGTTGGAGGTGGTGTTGTCGGCGGCGTGGATCATTTTGGCGCCGGTGTCCTGGTGCTGGCCGGTGTTGGCCAGGGCGATGGAGATGACCTCGCCGCGGGCGCGTTCGCCTTTCATGATGACGCCGGGATACTTCATGGTCAGGCGGCTGCCGATGTTGCAGTCGATCCAGCGGACTTCGGCGTCCGCCATGGCGAGGCCGCGCTTGGTGACGAGGTTGAAAACGTTGCTGCTCCAGTTCTGGACGGTGACGTACTGGATCTTCGCGCCCTTGAGGGCGACGAGTTCGACGACGGCGGAGTGGAGGGTAGCGGTCTCGAATTTCGGCGCGGTGCAGCCTTCCATGTACATGACCTCGGCGCCTTCGTCGGCGATGATCAGGGTGCGCTCGAACTGGCCGAAGTTTTCCGAATTGATGCGGAAGTAGGCCTGGAGCGGCTGCTTGAGCTTCACGCCCTTGGGGATGTAGATGAAGGAGCCGCCGGAGAAGACGGCGCTGTTGAGCGCGGAGAATTTGTTGTCGCCGGTGGGGATGACTTTGCCGAACCAGGGGCGGAAGATTTCTTCGTGGTGCTTCAGGCCCTCGGTGGAGTTGACGAAGATGACGCCTTGTTTGGTCAGCTCCTCCTTCATGTTGGAGTAGGCGGCTTCGGAGTCGTACTGGGCCTCGACGCCGGCGAGGAAGGCGCGCTCCTGCTCGGGGATGCCGAGGCGCTCGAAGGTGCGCAGCACGTCTTCGGGCACGTCTTCCCAGGAACGCTTGGGCCGCTCGCCATCGGAGAGGTAGTAGCGGATGATGTCGAAGTCGATGTTCTCCAGGTCCTTGGTCGCCCAGTGGGTGGGCATCGGCTTTTCGCGGAAGACCTTGAGCGCCTTGTGGCGGAAGTCGCGGATCCACTGCGGCTCGCCCTTGACGTCGGAGATGTAGTCGATGGTGCGCTCGGTCAGGCCGCGGCCGGCGTCGTATTTGTGGCGCTCGGGGAAATGAAAGTCGCCCTTGGTGCGGTCGATGTCGATCGCTTCGCGGGTGTCGGCGTCGATGGTACTGGAAGCGTCGTAGGACATTTTTTGAAATGACTAATGACTAAGCACTAATGATTAAACCGATCAGTGTGTAGCCAGGGCTTCTTCCTTGAGGAAGTCGTAGCCGTGCTTTTCGAGTTCGAGGGCGAGTTCGGGGCCGCCGGAGCGGACGATTCTGCCCTCGGCCATGACGTGAACGTGGTCGGGACAGATGTAGTCGAGGAGGCGCTGGTAGTGGGTGATGAGGAGGAAGCCGCGGTCGGGCGAGCGCATGGCGTTGACGCCGCGGGCGACGATTTTCAGCGCGTCGATGTCGAGGCCGGAGTCGGTTTCGTCGAGGATGCAGTATTTCGGCTCGAGCATCATCAGCTGGAGGATCTCGTTGCGCTTCTTTTCGCCGCCGGAGAAGCCTTCGTTGACGGAGCGGGCGGTGAATTTCCGGTCCATCTCGAGGAGGTCCATCTTGGAGTAGAGATTTTTGTAGTAGGCGACGGCGTCGAGTTCCTCGCCTTTCGGCAGGCGGGCCTGGAGGGCGGCGCGGATGAAGTTGGCGTTGGAGACGCCGGGGACTTCGGCGGGGTATTGGAAGGCGAGGAAGACGCCGGCGCGGGCGCGCTCGTCGATGCTCATTTCGAAGATGTCCTCGCCGTCGAGGGTGACGGAGCCGCCGGTGACGACGTAGCCTTCGTGGCCGGCGATGACTTTGGAGAGGGTCGATTTGCCGGAGCCGTTGGGGCCCATGATGGCATGAACTTCTCCGGCGGGAATTTCGAGGGAGACGCCTTTGAGGATTTCGGTGCCGTCTTCGAGGGTGGCGTGGAGATCTTGGATGAGAAGGGACATGGTGGAAGAAGTGAAAAGTGCCGAGTGATTTGAGCCGTGCGATCAGGAACAGTCAGCGGCCCCATCTCGCTTCGCTCGATTGTGATCAGTGGAAGGAGAGGCAGGGAGTTCGCCGCGGAGGGTGATTTCGATGTCGGTGATGAGGGTGCCGGGCGGGAGGTCGAGGAGGTCGGCGAGGTTGGCGCCGGGCTTGAAGGTGACGTCGTGGATCGTGCCGCTGCGCTTGTCGTGGAAGTGGCCGTGTTCTTCGAGATTCGGGCAGAAGCGGGAGGGCTCGCGGTCGAAATTGACCTGGCGGACGAGGCCGTGCTGCACGAGGGCTTCGAGGGTGTTGTACACGGTCGCCAGCGAGATGTTCGGCAGGCGGTCCTTGACGCGCAGGAAGACGTCCTGGGCGGTGGGGTGGTCGCGCTGTTCGAGCAGCAGGCGGTAGACTTCCTGCCGCTGACGGGTCAGGCGCAGTCCGCCCATGTCGGCGGAAAGGTCCGCCGCAGGATCGGTTTGACTGTCTGACGATGGACTGACCATGAGCGGCGGCGGAAGCTACGCCCGGCACCGACCAAGGCAAGAATAATTCTAATTTTTAAAAGGGTGTTTGAATATAGGACTTTCCGCCCCATTGCATGATGGTTCCATTTCGTCGTCCAAGTATCCTTCGTTTCAGCGGCAGCCAGATCAAAAGCGCTTCACGAAAACGGCCACCCGACGGGGTGGCCGTTATTTTGAGATGTGATGCAGGCTCCCCTCGCTTCAGAGTTCCTTGATCCAGATGTTGGCGAAGTCGATAGCGGCGCCGTGGTGCTGGAGGGCGATCTTGCCTTTTTCCGGCACGCCGGGGAGCTGGGCTTCTTCGATGACGGTCTTGCCGTTGAGAGTGACGGTGAGGCGGTCGCCCTGCATGGTGATCATCATGCGGTTCCACTCGCCGAGGGGTTTGTCGGCTTTTTCCTTCGGGGTGACGCCGGCGATGATTTCGGCGGGCTGGCCGCCATCGGTGCGGTAGCCATACACTTCGCCGGAGCCGCAGGGCCAGTTCCAGAGGTTGATCTGGCTCTTGGAATTCCCGCGGACGTAGACGCCGCTGTCGAGTTCCTCAACTTCGACCTGTTCGCCGGTTTCCTTGCCGTCGGGGCCGATGACCGGGCGCTTCACGAGCGGGCCGGGGGCGGCCCACCGCCAGTCGAAGGCGAGGGAGAAGTCGCCGTATTCCTTTTCGCTCCAGAGGTCCTTGGTGGCATCGGGCTTGCCGTCGTGCTTGAGGATGCCGTTGGCGGCGGTCCAGTTGGTGGCGCCTTTTTCGATGGCCCAGCCTTTGAGCGATTCCCCGTCGAAGATTTGTTTGAAGCCGGCCTGCTTCGCGCCCGCTTCGTTGGCGGTGGGGGGAAACTCGGTGATCTGGATGTTGCGAAAGGCGACGCGGTCGCCGTGGCCGCAGAGGGCGATGTGGCCGGAACGGCGTTTGGCGCCCTCGTGCTCGGGGAACTTTTCGTTGAGTTCGCTGAGTTTCGCGTCGGTGATGAGCTTGCCATTAACGGTGACCTGGACGGTGTCGCCGTTGACGAGAATGCGTTCCTTGTTCCATTGGCCGACAGCTTTGAGGGGCGCTTTCTGGGCGGCTGCCAGGGTGTAGAGGGAGCCGTGAAATTGGTGGGGCTTGAGGTCCTTATATTTGTCGGCGCTGTCGTCGAGAACCTGGACTTCCATGCCGGTGTAGGCGGGGTCGCCGTGGCCGGGGAAGTGGATGCCGATGCCGTTGTTGCCGGCGGGCGGGAGCTTGAATTCGAAGTCGAGCGCGTAGTTGGCGAAAGTTTGGGCGGTCGTCAAGTTGCGGCCTTCGGGGGTGCAGACGATGGCGCCGTCTTCGACGAGGTAGCCTTCACCGGTCCAGCCGGAGAGGTCCTTGCCGTTGAAGAGGGGGACGGGTTTCAGTTTCACCTCGGCGGAGGCGGCGAGGGGCAACAGGCAGGCGGCGATGGCGATGGCTTTCATGCGGATGCGGTGTGATTTGAAGATTGCGGGACGGGACACCCCGGACACGGACTGGAGCAGGATGCTCCAGCTACGGATCAGAGTTCGATGGTTTTGCCGGTGCGGAAGCTTTCGTCGGCGGCGGCTACGATGCGCATGGAGGAAATCGCGTCGTCCATGTGATCGGTCAAGTCGAGGTCTTTGAGGATGGCTTTGAGGAAGTATTCCTGCTCGCGGTGGCAAAGGCCGTCGTGGTCGGGCTCGTCGTCGAGGCGGATGGTTTCGTCGGCTTTAGCGAAGGCGCCTTCGGGGGTGAGCTGGGAGTGGTGGAGTTTCAGAGCCTGGGTCTGGGTGTGGGCGTCGACGTTGGCGCTCTGGCCTTCGGCGGCGGCCTTGTCGGCGACGATGGAGACGCAGCCCTTCGGGCCGACAACGTCTTTCACGAAGAAGGCGACTTCGCTCATCATCGGGCCCCAGCCGGCTTCGTACCAGCCGACGGAGCCGTCTTCAAAGGTGACCTGCAGGGCGCCGTAGTTGATTTTTCCCTCCGGCAGCTCGTCGGTGAGGCGGGCGCCGATGCCGGAGACGCGGACGGGTTTGGAGCGGGTCATCTGGCACATGACATCGACGTAGTGGACGCCGCAGTCGACGACCGGGGAGATGGAGGCCATCAGGTTCTTGTGGGTCTTCCAATTGTCGCCGCTGGATTGTTGATTGAGGTTCATACGCATGACCAGGGGCTTGCCGAGGGTTTGGGCGACTTCGATGAATTTGATCCAACTCGGGTGGTGGCGGAGGATGTAACCGATGACGAGTTTTTTGCCGGTGCTCTTGGCCTTGGCGACAATGGCTTCGGCGGCGGCAACGCTTTCGGCGAGGGGCTTTTCGATGAAGACATGGCAGCCGGCGTCGAAGGCGGCTTCGGCGTAGGGGCCGTGGGTGTCGGGGTAGGTGGAGATGCTGACGGCGTCCGGTTTGGTGGCGGCGAGCGCTTCCTCATAGTCCGCGAATTCCGCGTAGCCGCCGCCGAGTTCGGCATTGAGCTTCCCGCGGCTTTCGGCCGAGCGGGTGACGATCCCGCAGATTTCGAAGCCGGGGATGCGGTGGTAGGCGAGGGCGTGGGAGCGGCCCATATGGCCGGCTCCGACGCAAAGGACGCGGATGGGATTCTGCATGATCGGGGCGGGAAAACGATTGGTGGTGACGGGATATTTCAGATTTCGCCGCTTGCCAAGAGCAGGGAGGGATCAAATGACCCATAACGAAGCCCTAATGGGTAAACAGGTTTGCGGCTGTGCCGGCCGGTTTGCCGGAAGACGCGTCACTAAATATAAACCGCCCCGGATCGCAAAGAGCCCGGGGCGGTTCGGAAGGAGTGATGCGGGTGGATACCTGTCAATCCTCCGGAGCAAAGTCTCCACACCAATCGTCGCCAGCGGTGACGGGAAACATGGACTCGAATTTCACTTCGTCATCGACTTCAAAGGCGATGGTTTGCGGGGCGTGGCGGCGGCATTCGCCATGACCATCCTCAAGTTCGTTCCAGTGGGCACAGGCACTGCATGTGCGATTGGCGGATTTGGTTTTCATGATGGTGTCGGTTGAATTGAACATCTTATGATCCCACGGAATGTTAGGCGACGCAAGAAAAGAATGTCCTGAGAATTTGTCTCAATTCTTTGGGTATGAATATATTGCGACTCGTTCTCATTTGCCTTTCATGCGGTGATGGCAATTTGCCGCTAGGTTGGGGCTGCTGACCGTGCGGGTCATGGGAGGTCTGCGAGCATGCGGGCGACAAGTCGTCTCACGGCCGGCCTGCTTGTTTTTTCGGGAGCGAGGAGGACGGTGCCGGTAATGGAGTAACCCCGCCATGGCTTGGCGCGTCCCGGGGCAGGTCCATTGATTCAGGCGGCTTCGCCGAGGGTGTGGGAGATGCGGAGGCGGGAGGGGCCGGTAGACTGGAGGAGGAAGCCGGGGTCGCCGGCATCGGCGTGGACGACGTGGCGCAGGGGGCGGTCGGCGATGCGGAGAACGGATCCGGAGGCGTCGATGAAGGAGGGCCTGAAACGCACGGTTCCCTTATGGGAGGCGGTGGCGACGCCCACTTCGAGTTCGGTGCAGCGTTCGAGGAGGAAGCGGGTGTCGGCCAGGCGGTTGCAGGGTGCGGCCGGGCAGGCGGGGCGCTCCCATTCGTCGAGCCAGGCACCCGCGCCGAGGCGGCGGCTTTCGACACAGTCGAGGGGGGTGCCCTGGAAATGGTCGATGAGATTGCGGATGGAGCGGGACTCCCACAGGTGGCCGTCGAGGCGGATGGAGAGATGGACCGGTTTACCGGGTTCACCGATGGCGATGAGGGGGCGGCGGTCGCCGTGCCCGGTGAGGAGGTAGATATTCTGCGGGCGGCGGGTATCGACTTCCAGCCCGCTGATGTGGTCGCGGAGGGTATGCCAGCCGCTTTCCCGCGAGGAGACCCAGAGGCCGAAGAGGGTGGATTTCGCGAGGCTCAGCCCCTGCTGGCGGATGACGAGGGTGCCCTGGCCAAGGCAGCAGAGGTGGTTGAGCAGTTCGGTGACCGACCCGTGGAGCCGGCAGGCGCAGGAGCACGGGGCGGACGGACTTTTCCTCCACGAGCAGAACATGGCCGGATGGTGAAGGACCGGCGAAGTTTCCGCTCGCGGTGGTTTGCGGAAGTTGCGCGGTGAATTGCGCTACGGAGGTTTTTGGAAAATGGGAGAAGTGCCGAGTGATTTGAGCCGTCTGTCTGAGGAGCTCGCAGCCCCATCTCTCTACGCTCGGTTGTGATCGGTGGAACAGTCCTCTTTGTTGGGACTCTCTTCCCATTCCCCAGCGCTTTCTGAGTTCGGACCTTCAGACCGCAATACTTTAAGGCGGCGGGAAGATGAAGGGGAGGGCGTGGTTGAGGGAGAGAGGGACGACGGATTTGTGACTTTCGCCTTCGAAGATCTGCAAGAGAACCTGGAAATCCGGCGAGGAATGTTTCTCCAGGCGCCAGAAAAGTTCGCGGGCGTTGTCCACCATCTTGCGGCGGGTGACTTTGAGGCGGTGCTCCTCGCGCTCTTCTTCAGGCCAGGAGGCTTCGATGCGAGTGAGGGATTGTTCCTGCCCGCCGACGGTGAGGAGGAGGCGGGCCTTCACGGGCGAGTCGGCGAGCTTTCCGGCGAAGGTCTTTTCCTCGTTGAGGATGTAGCGGTCGTTCCACCAGATGGAGGGGCTGGCGGCGATGTAGGTCTGGAAGGAGGCGGGCCGGGTGAAGAGGACGTGCAGGGCGAAGAGGCCGCCGTAGCCATTGCCGGCGAGGGTCTGGCGGGTGCGGTCGATGGGGTGTTCCTTTTCGATCAGGGGTTTGAGGTCCTTTTCGATGAAGTCGAAGAATTTGTCTGCGCCGCCGCCGGGGCGGGGCGGGTAGGGGCGGCCGTCGAGGTAGGTTTCGGGCGGGCCGGGGGGAGAGGGCGGGGTGTAGTCGAGATCGCGGCGCGAGGCGCCGGGGTAACCGATGCCAACAACGATGCCGGGGACGATGGCGTTGTGTTTGGAGGCCTTGCCGGTGCCGGCCTGGAGGCGGAGCAGGCTGGTGACAACGGGGAAGAGATCATCGCCGTCGAGGAGATAGACGATGCTATGGCCGCCGGGCGGGGCGTCACCTTCGGGGACGGAGATAAGGATGCGGTATTCGGCGCCGGCGGAGGATTTGACGATGCGCTCGGAGCAGCCCGGGAGCTGGTAGGGCCGGGCTTCTTCGGCGGAAAGCGGGAGGAGCAGGGCGAGAGCGCAGGCGGCGAAGAGGCGGGGAAGCATTACCAGGCGTAGCTGAGGTTAAGATTGACGGCGCGGCCGGGGCCGTAGTTGGCGGAGGAAACGGTCTCGGCTTTCGCCACGTAGGTCTTGTCGGCGAGGTTGGCGGCGCTGAGGGAGACGTGCGCGCCTTCCAGCGAGGAGTGGAGCCTACCGAGGTCGTAACGGATGGCGGCGTCGATGAGGGTGTAGGAGGGGAGTACGAACTGGTTGCCATTGTCGCCGTAGCGGGAGCCGACATAGCGGACGCCCGCGCCGAGGCCGAGGCCGGCGAGGGGACCGTCCTGGAAGGTGTAGTCGAGCCACAGGGAGGCGGACTGACCGGGCACGCCGGCGAATTCGTTGCCCTTATTGCCGTCGTTGTTGCGGGTGATTTCGGATTCGGTCAGGGCGAAGCCGCCGATGAGGGAGAGGCCCTCGGTGAGGGTGATCTTGGTCTCGAACTCGACGCCGCGGATCTCGACTTCTCCGGTCTGGGTCTGGAAGGTTGCATCGACGGGGTCGCGTGTGAGGATGTTTTGCTGGGTGAGCTCGAAGAGGGAGAGAGTGAAGAGGGCGTTGAAGTTCTTCGGTTCGTATTTCAGGCCGATTTCGAGCTGCTCGCCCTCGGTGGGATCGAAGGCCCTGCCGTTCCGGTCGGTGCCGGAGACGGGCTCGAAGGAGGTGGCGTAGCTGACATAGGGCGCGAGGCCGAAGTCGAAGAGATAAAGCAGGCCGGCGCGGCCGGTGAACTCCTCGGCGCTGGTGCGGGTGCGAGTGCGGACACCGGTGGCGGGGTTGGTGTTCAGCAGGTTGATGTCGGTATCGTCGTAGCGGCCGCCGAGGGTGAGGTGCCAGCGGTCCCACGTCATCTGCTCCTGAATGTAAAAGCCTCTCTGGTGCTCCTTCACGTCCTGGTCGACTTGAAGGGCGAAGGCAGGAAAGGCGGCGGTCCCCGAGTAGACGGGATTGAAGATATTGATCGGGGTCACGGTGGCGCCGGTGCGCTGGTGTTCCCACGAGGAGCGGATGTAGTCGAAACCCACGATGAGGTTGTGCTCGACCGGGCCGGTGGAGAAGTCCGCGCGCAGCCGCGTGTCGAGGGTGAGGTTATGGGCCTCGCCGATGCCGGTGACGGCGCGGCGGGTCCAGAGTCCCGTCGCGTCCGGCTCGAGCTGGGCTCCGCGGGTGCCGCCGACGACTCCGTCGTAGTGGGTGTCGATCTCGGCGTAGCGGAGGTTCTGCTCCAGCGAGAAGGTGTCGTTGAAGCGATGCTTGAGTTCGTAGCCGATGGTGGATTGGTCGCGGTTGAAGGTGTTGTGATCCGGTTCGCCGATGAAGGTTCCTTGCTTCATTTTGCCGTAGCCGGGGATGGCATTGAGCGCACCTTTTACGGGCAGGAACTGGTAAGTGGAGCCGCCACGGTCTTCCTGGCGGCTGGCGAGGAAGGTGAGGGAAGTGTTTTCGCCGATGTTCCAGGTGAAGCTGGGGGCGATGTAGAAGCGTTCGAGGTCGGTGTGGTCGATCTGCGAGCCGCCGTCGCGGTAGAGGCCGGCGACGCGGTAGAGGAATTTCCCCGCGCCGTCGAGCGGGCCGCTGCTGTCCACCGCGACCTGCAGGGTGTCGAAGCTGCCGTACTGGATGGAGGCGAGGCCGCGGGTGTCGCCGGTGGGACGCTTGCTGACCATGTTGACGAGGCCGCCGGGCGCGACCTGGCCGAAAAGCACGGCGGAGGGACCTTTGAGGACTTCCACGCTTTCCAAGCCGAAGAGGTCGACCTGGGTCCGCGTCCACTGGCCTCCGGCGGGGACGCGCAGGCCGTCGAGATAGACATTGTTGGAAAAGCCGCCGGCGTCGAAGCCGCGGATGAGGACCTCATCGACACGGCTGTCTTCGCCGCCCTGGCCGATGACGAGACCGGGGGTGTAGCCGAGCGCCTGGGCGACGCTTTGCGCGCCGCGCGCCTCGATCTCCGCACGGGTGACGACGGAAACGGACTGTGGGGTTTCCAGTAGGGGAGTGTCCGTCTTGGTCGCGGCGGCGGAGGTTTTGGGCACGATGAGGGTGCGTTCCGCGTCGACGACGAGATCGGCGAACGGACGGGTTGCAGGGGGCGCATCCTGGGCGGAGGCGGGGACGAGAGCGAGGGTGAGACCCCGCGTGATGAGGCGAAGAGACGATTGGAAGTGCATGGCGATGATGATCCGTCCCTTTTTTATCCCGGCGGGCTGCAAGGGGGGCGATTGGTTGCCCGGAACAACGTGCGAAGCAGACATTTCTTGGGCGAAATTGTGCGTTTCAGGCTATCGGCATGCGGCGGCGCAGTAGCGCTGCCATCTTTCGACGAAGCAGGCACCGGGGAGGGAGAGGACGAGGTTCATGCCGCCGAGGGTGTCATAGACGCGCACGGCGGAGCGGGTTTCGCCATCGACGGCGACGGGAAGAACCCACAGGGCGTGAGCGTAGGCGGGATCGATCTGCAGCAGGCATTCGCCGCGGGCATCGCGGGCGGTGATGGCGTGGTGCAGGACGAGATTGTGGATTTCGAGGAAGCGGTCGAATTGGAATCCCGCGCCGAGAATCCGGCAATGGAGCGGTAGGCCGGAGTCAATGGCATCGTGCAGGATGGGGACGAGGGGGTGGGCTTCGGGATGGGCGCGGCGATGGTCTGCGGTGGCCTGGCAGCAGGGGCAGGCATGGAAGGGCTCGGCCAGGGTCGCGCGCCACCGCAGCAGGTCTTCCGGCTCCGTTTCTTCGAGGCAGCAGGCGGCGACCAGTTCCCGCAGGCGTTTGGAGCCGAAGGGATCGCCGGGGAGGGCGATGCTCAGCGGATGGCGGCCGTTTTCGAAATCTATCTCGATCACGCCGGCATGGCCCGGCAGTTGCGCCACTTTCAGTGCGTGGGCGCCGGCGATTTCCGGCAGCGACAGGCACAGGCCGAGGGCGGGGAGGAAGATTTCGTTGTTCCGGCGGATGACGATGTCGCCGCCGTCGGCGATGGCGACCAGTTCGGCGGTGAGGTTTTTCGCCCGGATGCAGAGCGGACCAGCCGCGGCGAGCCGCTCGAAGAATTCGGGAGCCGATTTGCGCAGGCGGATGGGGACTTGGAGAAAGGGAGAAGAAGGCATCGGGAAGTTCCGGCGATTTCCAGTGAGTAGATCGCCGGGATTTTTTCCGCTGATGACAGATTGCGGAAAATTGGCGACGAGTTGAGGAGGGGGGACGCTCCTGCCCCCCGTTTTTCTCCGCTGACGACAGGAGTGTCGTCCCTCCTCATGCTTGATGAGCGCCCGCCGGGCTGCTTCGCTCCGCGCGCTGTGTCTCATCCGTCGTCCACCCGCCGCACGCTTGCCATCATTTCGCACCCGGATGCCGGGAAGACCACGCTTACGGAGAAGTTCCTGCTCTACGGCGGGGCGATCGATCTGGCGGGCAGCGTGACTTCGCGCCGCGACCGGCGCGGCACGGCATCGGACTGGATGGAGCTGGAGAAGCAGCGCGGGATTTCGATTTCATCCACCGTCCTGCAGTTCGACTACGAGGGATATCGTATCAATCTTCTCGATACCCCGGGCCACGAGGATTTCTCCGAGGACACCTACCGGGTGCTGACGGCGGTGGATGCGGTGATCATGGTCGTGGATGCCGGCAAGGGCGTGGAGGCGCGGACCCGCAAGTTGTTCGAGATCTGCCGGCTGCGCGGGATTCCGATCTTCACCTTTATCAACAAGCTCGACCGTCCGATCCGGCCGCCGGTCGAGTTGATCGATGAGATCGAGAGCGTGCTCGGGATCGCCTCGCATCCGATGAACTGGCCGCTTGGCGACGGCCCGCGCTTCCGCGGCCTGATCCAGCGGCGCGATGGGGCGATGCACCTTTTCGAGCGGACGAAGGCCGGCGCCTACCGCGCGCCGGTGTCGGTGCTCGGCCTGAGCGATCCGGCGGTGCGCGAACATGTGGACGGCGATCTGGTGGATCGCGCGACGGAGGAAATGGAATTGCTCGACATCGCCGGCGCGCCGTTCGATCCGGAGCGGGTGTTGGCGGGGGAACTGACGCCGGTGTTTTTCGGCTCGGCGGCGAATAATTTCGGCATCCAGCTTTTGCTCGACGGTTTCCTGTCGATGGCTCCCGAGCCCGCGGGGCGGAAATCAGGCGGAACGATGATCGAGCCGCGGGACGAGCGATTCAGCGGGTTCGTTTTCAAGATCCAGGCGAACATGAACCCGAAGCACCGCGACCGGATGGCGTTCGTCCGTATCGTTTCGGGGAAGTTCGAGCGCGATATGCAGGTGTGGCATGGTTCCGGAGCGAAGCAGATCCGCCTGTCGAATTCGCAGCGGCTTTTCGCGCAGGAGCGGGAAATCGTGGATGAGGCTTTCGCCGGTGATGTGGTCGGTCTGGTGGGCAATCAGCCTTTCGAGATCGGCGACACGCTGACCACCGATGCTGCGATCAAGTTCGACGAGATTCCGGTGTTCCCGCCAGAGTGTTTTGCGACGATCCGCGGCCGCAGCACGGCGACGGCGAAGCGGTTCCGCGCGGGGCTAGAGCAGCTCGTGAGGGAAGGGGTGACACAGCTTTTCGAAACGGCGTCGGGAACGGGGTCACTGTTAGGTGCGGTCGGTCCGCTGCAATTCGAGGTGCTGAAGTACCGCCTCGAAACGGAATACGGCGCGGAGGTCATTCTGGAGCATTGTCCGTGGAAGGAGATCCGCTGGCTGATGGATGGCGGCAAGGTTGTCGAAGGCGCGCAGCCGCCGACTGGTGATGTTCCCGGCGGGTGCGCTCTGGCGAAAGATGCGGCGGGACATTGGGTGGTGCTGGCTGAGGCGGAGTGGGCGCTGCGGAGCTTCAAGCGCTATCACGAGGATTGGGAGTTGGCGGAGCGGTTGGTGAAGTAGTGCGTATCGAAGCGTTCCGCTTTGTCCCTGCGACTGACTGCATTTCCCATTGCCGGAAAGGGTGGGAACGTTCATCTCATGAAGATGAAGGTTCCGATCGTACGACAAGCGGCGTTTGTGTTGGCGGGGGTCGCGATCGGTATGGTGGTGCAGTCTTTCCGTGTGCCGTCTTCCGGCCCGGCGACGGATGCGGGCGATGTCAGGGTTTCTCCGCGAGCCCAGGGACCGAAGGCCGCCCACCGGCCTGCCGGGGCCAATGACGCCGAGCGACTTCGACACGCATCCGGGGATGGCATTGCCGCCGTCGCCCACTCCGTCATCCGCACCGGTCCCACGGCCGAGCGTCTCCGCCGTTTTCTCATGCTGCTGGAAGGGGTCGATGCCGACAACTGGGAGGCTCTTGTCCGGACTCTCGCCGAGGAAACCAGCAATCATGGCCGCTTCCAGGAGCTGGAGTGGGATCTCCTCATCCGCCGCATCGGCGAGATCGACGGACCGCGTGCCGCCGCTTTCTATGCGGAGAAGGGCGAGGATGAGACCTTGAGAAAGGTCCTCGTCGGCTGGGCGCAGCAGGATCTCGACGCCGCTTGGCAGTGGATGGAAAATTTCCGCGATTCCGCGGGACGCCGTGACATCTGGCGCGGTGTGCTCATCGGTGTCGCCGAGGAAGATCCCGCGCTCGCCATGCGCAAACTCGACAGCCTTCCCGACGACGTGAAAGGAGGCACCATTTCGTTCCTCGTCCGCCCGATGATCCAAGCCGAAGGTATCGACGCCACGGCCGCCCGCATCCGCGAAATCTACGCCGATTACCAGGCCAAGGACCCCGCTGGCATCAGCGCCAAGGAGCACGAATACGTTTACGCTTTCTTCCACAATGTCTGCGACATCAAGCGCAATGCCGGCTACACCCCGGAGAAGCGCATGGAAGCGCTGGAGTTGCTGGCCGGTTTTTCCGATCTTGCCCGCAGATCGCCGTGGCTCATTGAGCGCACCGTCGCCGCGGCGGCCGGCGACGATCCGGGGGCCGTCATGGAATGGGTTGAAAAGCTCAGCGTCGCCGATGGCGAAGTCGTCGATACCCGCGGCATCCAGGCCGTCCGCAAGGCATGGATGGAAAAGGACCCCGGCGGTCTCAGCCAGTGGATCGCCGGAAACGCGGGCAGTCCTCTCGCGGATGCGCTGGCCGCCGACTCCGCGAGGGTTTCCGATCCCTTTGCCGAATGAAAAAGAGACCGCGGGTTTCCTCTTCACGAGGGCCGGTGTCAACGCATCCTCCGGCGGCAGAGGGCGCCGAGCAGGCCGAGGCCCGCGAGACCGATGGAGGTGGGCTCCGGAATCGCGATCAGGCGGACCTGGACCAGATTGATCTGGGCGCTGCCGCCATCCGGATCGGACGATGTGAATGGATCGATCATGATTGTCTGCGTGCCGCTGGCATCGGCGATGAAGGTTCCAATGATGTATTCCCCGATGCCCGAGCCATCGGCGGGGAACGAGATGGTAGGTGAAACGTCTTCGCTGCTGCCGCTCAGCGTTTGCTGGCGGGTATCGCCGCCGAGATTCCGTGCATCGGCGACCCAGATCTGGACGAGGTACTCATGTCCCGGAGTCATGCCGCCCCAGGAAAACGTGTGTGTGCCGGAGCCGGCGTATCTGCCCCAGGTCAGGAGCGCGTTGTAGTTCGGGTCGGAGGTCAGGTTGCCGAAGAATCCATTGTAGCCGTCCCACAGGTCGTTGTTGAGATCCTGGAGATCGGAGAATCCATGGAAGGTGACGCCGTTCACGGGATAGTTGGGCGCATCCACGTGGTTCGGAGCCCAGGAGCCGAAATAAGTTCCCTGGAGGCTGACATCATCGGGTCCGGTAATGCCGGTGGCAGTTCCCCAGGTGATGATGGCGCCTTGCGAGGCGATGGTCATAAGAACGGCTGCCGAGGGGATGAGGAGTTGTTTCATTCGATTGGGTTTCAGGGGTTTCGCAGGCGGCATGGGAACAAAGCGCCTGTATAAAAAAACTCGGTGGAACCCATCCCTCCGCACAGTCGCATATTTGGGTGAAAGAGATGGGGCATCTCCGGGAGTGCGGAGCCCCAGCTCCGCAGAAGCAAGGGACGTCAATCTCCATTGCAGTCCGAACCGGCACAGAATTTCTGCTTTTCCTTTTGCGGGTCTGGGAGTCCGCGCTCCCGGGGCCAAAAAGAGACCGCCGGGGTCCCACCCCCGGCGGTCAAATCGTCGCGCCCGAAGGCCGACTAGTGCTGTTCACCCTTACATGAAAACGCACGTCAAGCGTGGCTTTCATGGAGTCAGACCCTTCACCTTTCCGAATGTTCAAAAAGTTCGGATTTTTTTCGCCAGCGAGGAATCAGAGGGGCGCGATAGACGATTTGGTGGAAGCTTCTGACTCCGCCGCGAGAGATTTCGCGGCCCGAAGTCGGGTGCCCACAACGATTCGAAATAGATTCAAATTTTGTCAAATAATTTGACTTATATGACTGATTTTTCCATCGCTATGGACCATGGCTATGACGATCCATCATTTTTCCATCAAAAAATTCTCTTGGCGAACGGTATGGATCTGTGCGCTCGGATTGGCATGGTTTGCGACGGCTCTGGCACAGGGCCAAGCTCCGCCGGAGACCTTTACGCGGACGGTATCGGGACCGGGCGGATCGGTAACGGTAGATTTCGTCCGTCACCCGATTCGGAGTTCGAATTTTCAGGTATGGGTGCAGGGAGCGGGTGGGAGCTTCACCGCTTGGGAGCCGGGCGAGGCCCGGACTTATCTGGGAACCGTGCACGATCATCCGGGTGCAATCGCCACCGGCTTGCTGAGGGCGAACGGCACTTTATTTTGTCGGATCGCCTTCGAAAATGGCGTCGAGTGGAGCAGTACCGGGGGCACGGCATCGGTCCGCGGCAGCACGAACTGGGAACCCGCCTGGCCGACCCTCGTCGTGGGGCCGGGCGGGGCGGGCTCGTCGGTGCGGATGGCGGAGGTGGGGGTGGACTGCTCCTATCGGCAATACCTTGCCTGCGGGTCGAGTTTCGAGACCACCGTGCAGATGGCGGAATTCTCGGTGATGGCGACGAACAGCACCTACCTGCGCGACGCGGCGATCGTCCACCACGTCGGGAAAATCATCATCCGCAGCAACGCCGCGGCCGATCCCTACGAGCCGCTTGGCAGCGACACCAACCCGCAGCTGACCACCCTGCGCTCGCAATGGAATTCGAGCACCACCCTCCCCGGCGGCAATACCCACGACATCGCGCTGGTCGCCAAGCCCGGATCGAACGGAGGGCTGGCCTATGTGGGCGCGATCGCCACCAACAACAAGTATTCGGCGAATGATGCCGACGCCAACGGCGATTTCTCGATCGTCTGGCGCCATGAGGCCGGCCACAACTGGGGCTCCAACCACTACGAAGGCGGCGGCCGGCCGGAAGGCCCGACCATCATGTCGGACAATGCCCTTTCGCGCTTTTCCAGTTCCGAGCTGGCGAGGATCATCGCCCACCGGAACTCGCGGCAGTCCTTTCTCGACAATCTCGGCCCCTATCCTTTCCCCCTGCCGCCCCGCGCGAACCAGGACCGCGCCACTTTCCTCGCCGGCGCCGCCACGACGTTCGACGTGCTGGCGAACGATTCCGACTCGAACGGAGAGGCGATCTCGTTGCTCTCATTCGATGAGACCTCGACGGCCGGCGGGACGCTCGCCCGGTCCGAAGGCACGGGACCGGGAGGCCGGGACGAAATCGCCTACACGCCGCCGCCGGGTTTCAGCTCGGGGACCGACTGGTTTTCCTATCGCATCGTCGACGAGTCGGGGCGGACGGCGACCGGCTACGTGACCGTGCGGCCGGTGGCCGAAGCACTATTCCCGGTGGATCACTGGCCGCTCGACGAGGCTTCCGGCACCACGGCCTTCAACCCGATCCGCTCCAACCGGAACGGCACACACCAGGAAGGCGCGGTCTCCGGCCAGCCGGGAGCCAACGCCGTGACCGGGCGCGGCGTTTACTACGATGGCAACAACGACCGCACCTCCATCACCAACCCCGGTTACAATACCAATACCCTCACCATCACCGTATGGGTGAAGCGGGATGGCGCGCAGCAAGCCTGGGCGCCCTTCATTTTCACCCGCGCCGGCTCCTCGGTCGCGGGTTTCGGCTTCGGCACGACACCTGAACTGCGCTATCATTGGGACGATACCGGCCACGATTTTGCCAGCGGCCTCGCGGTCCCCGACAATCAATGGTGCCTGGCCGCGATGGCCGTCTCGTCCGGGGGCGTCACCCTGCATCTGCGGACGCCGGAGGGACTACAAAGCGCCACCCACAGTGCCGCTCTCGCCGCTGAGGCCTTCAACGGCACCATGTTCCTGGCGCGCGACAACGCCACGGGCAACAACCGTTACTTCAAGGGATGGCTGGATGATGTCCGCGTTTACAACCACACTCTCACCGCCCAGCACATCGAATCGCTCTACCAGCAGGCGGTGAATCCGCCGATGCCGGCAATCGCCGCGCCCGCGGCGGATGCGGAGATTTCCCCTCTCGATGTGGGGATCGTGGCGGAAGTGCCGGCCACCGACTATGTAGTGAAAGGGGTCGAGTTCTTCGATGGCGACGTCCCGCTCGGCGTCGTGGACGCTCCGCCCTTCGCTGTCACGGTTCCGGCGATGAGTCCCGGCCCGCACACGGTAACTGCCCGCGTCAGCTTCGGCGACTGGGGCTACTCCGTCGACTCGGCGCCGGTCGCCTTCACGGCGCTGGAGCCGCCCCTGCCGGTGGTCACTTTCGCCACGGCGGGCATACCTTCGCGCCTGGGGCCCATCTCCGCGGATTTTGTAGTCGTCCGCAGCCATCCGATCGGCGAGCTGACGGTGCCCCTGGTCGTCTCCGGCAGTGCGATTCCCGGAACCGACTATCTGCCCCTCCCGGCCAGCGTCACGCTGCCCGACGGAGCCTTGTCGGCGACCGTCACGCTAATGCCGGTCGCCGGCCCGCCGGTTGCGGAGGAAAAATCCGTGACGCTGGTCGCCGCGGAATCGGAATTCTTCGTGACCGGCGAGCCGTCCTCCGCCACGCTGCTCATCGGCGATCACGTCACCTCCATCGCCAACGGCGCCTGGAATATCGGCGCGACGTGGATCGACGAGCAGCCCGCCGCCATCTCGGGCCCGCAGAACAACGGCAAGGACTACGCCGTTGCCCACACCGTCACCTCCAACAACACCGGCTCCAACAGCCAGGCGCTCATCGCTCGCAGCCTGCGGATCGAAAATGGCGGCATCCTCGATCTCGCCCGCCTGCACGACAGCACCAACCAGAACGTCTCCTATAACCTCCCCGCCACCCGCCTGGAAGACGGCGGCTCGATCCGCTTCCGCGCTTCCAACGGCAGCGTGAGCCACATCTTCACCGCGGCGCTGACGAACTCCGGCACAAGCGCCCTGCGCATCACCGGGGGCAACTATGCGAATAATGTCAGCCTGAGCGGCCCACTTTCCGGCAGCGGTTCCATCGCGGTGGTCTCCGAGAGCAATGCGGGATCCACGCCCGCGAATGTCCGCCAGGTCTCGGTGAATTTTCCCAACAACTCCTTCAGTGGAAATTGGAGCGTCATCCACCAGGCGAGCGGCGACGATTTCGCGGCGCTGCGGGCCGCCGCGCCTAACGCCCTCGGCAGCGGCACCGTGACCGTCGGCACCCGCTCGCGGCTGGTCAACGACGCCGCCAACGGACTGAACTCGCTGGCCGGCGTCGTGATGAACGGCGCGAACTCCGCCCTGCAACTCAACCAACCCTGGAACAACTCCGCCGCCAGCCTCGCGCTCACCGGCGGCAGCCCGGTCGTCACCCTCGGCAATGCCGCCTCGTCCATCGGCAATCTTTCCGGCGGCACCGGCTCCATCGCCGGCACGGGCGCCTCTTCCGCGCTGACCGTGAACCAAACCGCGGACGCCTCCTTTGGTGGAAATCTCGGCGCCCCGCTCCGTTTCACCAAGAACGGTCCCGCCACGCTGCGCCTGGCCGGTTCACTCGATCCCGCCCTCCATCTCACCACCGCCGACGGCAGGCTCGGCTTCGGCGGAAATGCTGTCACCGTCGCCTCCTTCACCCAGACCGGCGGCGAATTGCTGCTCGATCTCGGCGCGCCGCTGACGGTCATGGGAAACTACGCGCATGACTCCGGGAGTCTCACCGTCACAGCCGGGACCCTGCCGGAGCCCGGCATCGCCCATCCGCTGGTCGTCTACCAGGGAACGCTTTCCGGGACGCCTCCGGTTACTTTCGCCGGCCAGCTCGATCCCGAACTCGCCGCCGTGATCGACTACGGCAGCGGGACGGATTCGCAGATCACCGTCACCTTCCAAGTGCCGTCGTCGCAGGTGATCCTCACCGTCGCCGCCTCGCCGGAGGAAGGCGGCACCGCCACCGGCGGCGGCGAATATCCGCAAGGCTCAGCCGTCCCCATCGAAGCCACGCCCACCGAGGGATGGGAATTCACCGGCTGGACCGGAGAAGGTATTGCGGAGCCCGCCGCCGCTTCCACCACCGTCCTCCTCGACACCGCGAAAACGGTCACCGCCACGTTTGCCCAGCTTCCGCCGCCAGACGTGACTCTCACCGTGATCGCTTCGCCGATCGAAGGCGGCACCGTCACCGGTGGCGGCGAGCATCCGCAAGGCTCCACCGTCCCCATCGAGGCCACGCCCACAGAAGGCTGGGAATTCACCGGCTGGACCGGAGAAGGCATCGGCGATCCCGCGGCCGCTTCCACCACCGTCCTCCTCGACGCCGCGAAAACCGTCACCGCCATCTTCGCCTTCATCGACCCCTACGAATTCTGGATCGCGGGCTTCGATCTGGAAGGCGAGGACGCGCTGCCCGGTGCCGATCCGGACGGCGACGGCGTGCCGAACCGCGAGGAAATGCTGCTCGGCTTCGACCCCACCGATCCCGGCTCACGGCTGGAACTTTCCTTGGTGGAGATCGGTGAAGAGAGCATCCGCCTGAAGCTGAACCGGGTCGTCACGACCGGCGCCTTCACGATCGAAAGCTCGGCCGATCTGGCCGATCCGTGGACTTTCGTGCCGCTGACCGTTTCCGAAGACGCCGACAATTTCGAATTCGAAGTGCCGCGGGAGGGCGGGAGACGCTTCTACCGTGTCGTCTTCGAAGCGCCTTGAAGGCGGCCGGAAAAAAGAAGCGCAATCGGGGCGGCCCGGGTCTGGAGAACCTTTTTTGTTCCCATCCTGCGCCGCAAACGCTTGCCTGCCGGCGCTCCCGCCATGCCCGAAACCAAGCCGCAGCAAGAGCACCCGCTCGCCAACATCCTCGTCAACGTCATCGTTCCCGTGCTCGTGCTCAGCTATCTGAGCAAGGATCCGGCGATCCAGGAGCAGCTCGGCAAGACCGTGCGGCCCTGGCACATCGGCCCGCTCAAGGCGATGGTCATCGCCCTGGCCCTGCCGCTCGGCTACGGGATCTGGCACTTTGTCAAAACGCGCAAAGGCAATTTCTTCTCCGCCCTCGGCCTGGTCTCGGTGCTGCTCTCCGGCGGGCTCACGCTCTATCTGTGGAACCAGGACGGCACGGTGAAGCCGAATGCCGGCCTGCTCTTCGGCATCAAGGAGGGCCTCATCCCGCTGGTGCTCGGCGTGGCGATCCTCATCTCCCACCGGACGGCTACGCCGCTGATCCGCGTCTTCCTCTACAACGACAACATCTTCGACATCCCAAAGATCGAAAAGCGCGTCGAGCAACGGTCCGCCCAGGACGGTTACGCGAAGCTGATTCTCAGCGCGACCCACTGGTTCGCTGGATCTTTCTTCCTCAGCTCCGCGATGAACGTGGCGCTAGCCCAGTGGTTCTTCCGCGGCTTCGACGCCACGGCGATCGACGCGCTGCAAACCTACAACGAGATCGTCGCCAAGCTCACCGGCTGGGGCTTCGCCGTGATCGGCCTGCCGTTGCTCGTGATCCTGTTCGTCATCCTCACCCGCCTTGTGAAAGGCCTGCGGGAACTCACCGGCTTGGACGACAAGGAGCTGCTGCTGCCGAGATAACGCGGTCCGTGCAGTCCGCGTGCGGAACGAAGAATGTGAGAGTCCGTCCCCACGCTACGGGTCGCCGCACAGGGGGCTGTGCGGGCCGCCTCAATCCACCAGATTGTCGATGCGCTGTGCGAGCTGAATGTCCGCATCGGTCACCCCACCCGCATCATGCGTGGTGAGCTTCAGCGTCACCTTGGTGTAATTGATCCGGATATCGGGATGGTGCTGCGCTTCGTCGGCGATCTCGGCGACGCTGTTGACGAAGTCGATGCCGTCCATGAATTCCTCGAACTCGATGGAGCGGTGGATGGCGTTTTTTTCGAATTCCCATTCGGGGCACTTCTTCAGGGCGGCGGCGAGATCGTCGTCTTCGAGCAGGTCGGACATTGGGGCGGCAGGTGACGTTTTCGTGCAGAGAGTGCTGGTTTGCCTTCCGGCTTGGCAAGCGTGTTTCGGCGACATTCGCCACGCGCTTGCGATTTGCATGAGCCGGAAGCACGGAGTAGGCTGCGCCACATGAAAACCATCCTCGCGCTCGCCGGTTGCGCCGCTTTGCTCGCATCCTGCGCGCCGGTCACCCCCGACGCCCGGATCAATGCAAACCCCACGCTCTACTCCAAGCTCTCGGAAAAGGAAAAATCCCTCGTCCGGGAGGGCCGGATTGCGAACGGCATGTCGCCCGACGCCGTCTATCTCGCCTGGGGCCGTCCTTCCCGCGAATACGAAGGCCACGAGCGCGGCAAGGCCACCCTGCGCTGGGACTACACCGGCACCATGCCCGTCTACACCACCGGCTGGTCGGGCTACTATGGTTCCTACTGGCGCCGCCCCTACTACGGCTACGCGCTGGGTCCGGAAGTCACCTACGTGCCCTACCGCAGGGCCTCCGTATGGTTCGAAAACCGCCGCGTGACCTCATGGGAAAGAGCACGCTGAGAGAGTTCCCGGAAGAATAGCGTCCTGATTCGGAGGGAGTCGGTGTGGCGATTGCGCTCGCCGCCGGTTTCCGAGGATTTCGCCGTCTTCTCACAGTCCGGTCAGCAGCCTCGCCGCCAGTCCCGCCAGCGCGACGGCGAAAGCCCCGTCGATCCACCCCGACCATCGCTCGTAGCGTTGGCGCAGGGGTCGCCATTGCAGCAGTCCCGCCCACAAGCTCCAGAGGATGCCTCCCTGAAAAACCACCACCGCCCAGATCGCCCCCGGCCACCACCACGGGTGCCCGCCGCGCAGAAACGGCGCGCATACCGCCGCGAGGAAAAGCGCCGCTTTCGGGTTCAACAAATTGCAGACCAGCCCGCGGACATACGGCCGTCCTTTGCTCCCTTCCCGCTCCTCGACAAGCGCTCCCGAATACCACGCGACGAACCGTTCCCTGGCGATCCGGTACGCCAGCCACAATAAATACCCGGCCGCCAGCCATCCCACCACCTTCCGCAGGCCCGGACTCCGCTCGAAGGCCACGGCCACGCCCGCCACGGCCACTGTCGCATGCACCGCCAGGCCTGTCGCGATCCCGCAGGCCATCGCCACGCCCGCCTTCGCTCCCTCGGCCAGCGCTGTCCGCGTCAGCAGCACCATGTCCGGCCCCGGGCTGAACTGCCCCAGCGCCATCACCCCGGCGAAGGCCAGCAATTCGAGAGCCGAATTCACCGCTCCTTTTCCGCCAGAATCCAGCTTGTCAGCGCCCTTTCGTCCTCCGCGGAAATCCCCGCATTCCACGCCATCCCCGGCACCACCACATGCCAATCCGCGCGGCTCACATCCTCCGGCATGATGTGCTCGTGGCACCTCCCGCAATGCGCCAGATAAACCGAATGTCCGCGCCGCAGGGTCTCCACCCTCACCCCGCTCCGCGCCGCCATCGCCTCATCCGGTGGCGGCGGCAGTTTCGGTGCGCACCCGGCCATGATCAGAACGAGCGCGGGGAAGGGGGCTTTTCTCATGACGGAAGCCTAACATGGCCATCGCACCGGCGGCAATGCCTCATCCCGAATCGCCATCTCTGAAATTCCCTGCTTGCCAGATCGGGAAAAGCCGCCAGTCTCCGCGCCCCGCCGCCGGGAACGGCGGTAATCGTGCGATCCGAGGAAGCGCTGTGTGAATGGCTTCGAGGATCAACTGGTCCTCGAATCCCTGCATCATGGAAACTCCGCCCTTCTCCGAACTCGGTCTGTCGCCCGAGCTTCTCGCCGCCATCGAATCGCTCGGGTTCGAGCGCCCCTCGCCGATCCAGGCGTTGGCCATCCCGGCCGCCCTGAGCGGCCGCGACATTCTCGGCCTGTCGCATACCGGTTCCGGCAAAACCGCGGCCTTCACGCTGCCGCTGCTGGCCCGGCTCGATTTCAGCCTGCGCCGGCCGCAGGCGCTGATCCTCTGCCCCACGCGCGAGCTCGCCGTGCAGGTCTGCGAGGAAGTCCACCGCCTCGGCTCGCACCTCGGCCAGCTCCGCGCCGTGCCGGTCTATGGCGGCGCGCCGATGGACCGCCAGCTCCGCGCCCTGCGCGATGGCGTGCAGGTCGTCGTCGGCACGCCCGGCCGCGTGATGGATCACCTGCGCCGCGGTTCCTTCGACGTCGGCGGCATTCACACCATCGTGCTCGACGAGGCCGACCGCATGCTGGACCTCGGCTTCCGCGAGGAGATGGAGGAACTGCTTTCCGAACTGCCGCAGGAGCGCCAGTCGATGTTCTTTTCCGCCACCATGAGCAAGGGCGTGGCACATCTGATCGGGAAATTCGGCAATAACCCCGAGACCATCCAGATCGACCAGAAAGCGAAGACCGTTTCGACCATCGACCAGTCGTATTTCGAAGTGCGGGAGCGCTCGAAGGTGGAAGTGCTCTCCCGCCTGCTCGACATGGAGCAGGCCCGCTTGGCGATCATTTTCTGCAACACCAAGCGCTCCGTCGACGAGTGCACCGAAGCGCTGCTCGCCCGCGGCTACGCGGTGGACCGCCTGCACGGCGACATCACCCAGCAGATGCGCGAGCGCGTGCTGCGCCGCTTCCGCGACGGGACCATCGAACTGCTCGTCGCCACCGATGTCGCCGCGCGCGGGCTGGATGTGGAAAACATCGACGTCGTCTTCAACTACGACCTGCCGCAGGACCCCGAGGACTACGTCCACCGCATCGGCCGCACCGGCCGGGCCGGGCGCAGCGGACGGGCAGTGAGCTTCGTCTTCGGCCGCGAAATCCACCGGCTGGAAATGATCGAGCGCTACACCCGCCAGGTCATCCGGCGGGAAAAGGTGCCGTCGCAGGAGCAGGTCGAGGGGCGTCTGGCCGACCTCGCCTTCGAGGAGATCAAGGAACGGCTCGAAAAGGGCGAGTTCCAGTCGCACGAGAGCCAGGTGGACCGCCTGCTGGAGCAGGGCTACACGCCGACCGACATCGCGAGCGTGCTTTTCACTCTGCTGCGCGAGGCGCGGGGGCGGGAATTCGGCGAGATCGTCGAAGACCGCGAAGACCCGCGCGAGCGGAACCGCCGCGAGAAACGCGAACCGCGCGAAATCCGCGAACGCGCGCCGCGGGAGTCGCGCGAACGCCCGCGGCGCGAAGGGCCGCATGACAATGCCGACATGGTCTCCCTGTTCTTCTCGCTCGGCAAATTCCACGGCGTGAAGGTCGGCGAGATCATCGGCATGCTCTACGGCGAAGCCGGCCTGCCGGACGGCGCGGTGGGCCATGTGAAGCTCTTCGCCAAGCACAGCCGCATCGATGTCCGCGCCGATTGCGCCGAGCGCCTGATCCAAATTTCGAAGGGTGCACAGCTTCGCGGCAGGAATTTCATCCTCGACTACGACCGCGGCCCGCGGGGGTGATCATCGTTGCAGCAGGCGCGTTTGCAGTTCTTCGGGATCAAGCCATTCGTCGGCGAGCATGACGAAAGGTTGAGGTCGGTTTCATGGTGCTTCGTCCCTTCATGGAATCTCGCCAGTTGGAGAATGCCAGAGGTGAAGCACCGGCTTCAGCCGGTCGCCTCTACCGACTTGCTGGGTTTGCTCTGGGTTGCTCGAGGCCGTTAACTGAGGACGATCTTCCTCCTTCAAAGCCCGAATGCCGCGCTGTAAAGAGGACTAAATCCGTAAAGAGAAAGCAAGCCGACAGCCACGCGGTGACTCCTGCTCATCCGGCGATCCAGGACTCGGAATGCGCCGAAGATCGCAACGCCAAGCGCCGCAGCCCCGAAGAATCCAGCGATAGGAATCACGTGATACTCCTTGAGCTGAGGAGCGAAGACAAGCGCGAGTGCGAGCATCCAAAAAATGGTGGGAAGCGCCCCTGCCACAATTAGCGCTGAGTAATCAATAGGCTTGTGCTCATAATCCATCATTTATGTTCAACAGTAGAATGCGCTGAAATAAAAGCTATGCGGCGTGGATTGCAGAGGCAAGGGCGAGGCTGCTCTGAGGTCAATTCCCAGAGAAATAGAAACTGCCAAGCTGCATCGTGGTGATCGATCCAAGCCGGGATGAAATCGGCGGCCGGAGCAGAAATTTCTGATGTCCGCCGGCTTTTTCCGTTCCATGCTGCCTTCATCATGCCCCGCCCCATACCCGAGCCCGTCGATCCCGCCCGCCTTCCGGAACTGGCGCTCGCCACGATGAAGGCGGCGAAGTTCCCGATGCTCGCCAGCGACGATGCCGGACAGCCGCGGCTGCGGCCGGTGTCGCCGGTGAGGACGGAGGGCTTCACCGTGTGGGTGGCGAATCTCCGCGGCTATCACAAGACCGGCGAGATCGCCGCGAATCCGCGGGTGGAGCTTTGCTGGTTGGACCCGGATCATCATCAGGTGCGAATCACCGGCGAGGCGGTGGTGGAGAGCGATGCCGCGACGCTCGCGGCGATTTGGGAGAAGAGTCCCCTTTTGCGGGCTTATCTCGGCAGGCCGGATCATCCGGATTTGATCGTATACCGGATCGAGCCGCGGCGGGTGCGGTTCATGAAGGAGTGGGCGCTGGAATACCACGAGGTGCCGTTTTGAGCCGGGAACGCGAAGCCCCGGCTTCGCACGAACCGCCGATACGCCTCCTTTGCCCATGCGAGCCCGCATTGTCATGCCGGACCGCCTTCGTGCTTCTGCGGAGCCGGGGCTCCGCGCTCCCGGGTGGACAGCCGGGCCGGCCTGTTCCAAGCTCCGGCCATGGCGAAACCAAACATCGGAGTCGTGGGAACGGGGCGGATGGGCGCGAACATGGCGCGGCGCCTGAAGGATCTCGGTTACCCCGTGACGGCGGTTTTCGATGCCAATGCCGCGGTGGCGGCCGGATTGGCGGAGGAACTCGGCAGCACAGCCTCCCCCACCCTTGCGGAGGTGACCGCCGCCGCGGACATCGTGCTCACGGTGGTCAGCGACGATGCGGCCATGCGGGAGATTTTCTCGGGCGCGCCCGGTTCGCTGCTCGATGGCGCGCAGGGCCGGATTTTCGTCAACTGTGCCACCGTGACCCCGGCGGTGCATGAGGAGGTGGCGGCGGCTTGTGAAAAGGCCGGGGCGGTGTCGCTGGAAGCCTGCATGGCATCGAGCATCACGCAGGCCCGGCAGGGCACGCTCTACCTGATGATCGGCGGCCCGGAGGAAACCTTCCACGAGGTCGAGGGGCTGCTGAAGGACCTTTCCGGCTCGCTGCGCTACATCGGCCCGACGGGCCGGGCGGCGAAGGTGAAGGCGCTGGTCAATATGGTGATGAACATTAACACCGCCGCGCTCGCCGAGGGGCTCGGGCTGGGCGTTGCGCTGGGACTCGATCCCACGATGCTGAAGGAGGTCTTTTCCCAGACCGGCGCGAATTCCCGGGTGCTGGAGACCGATGGCGACGACATGATCGCCCGCGAGCACGATTGTTATTTCTCCGCGGCGCACGCGGCGAAAGACAGTGGCATTGCCAATGCTTTGGCGGACGGGGCCGGGGTGTATGTGCCGCTGTCGCTGGCGACAGAGGCGCAGTATCACCGGCTCACGGAGCTCGGGCTCGGGGAGCTGGACAAGTCGGGCATCGCCGAATTGACTTTCCCCGGCCGGACCGCGCAGTGAACGCCGATTTTCCCCTGATGAATCTTCCGGAATTCCGCAATCGCCACGGCGAAAAGCTCGACACCGCCTTCCACCCCGGCAGCCGCGACGGCGTGCTGGTGCTGCTCGCCCACGGCGTCACCGGCAACAAGGACCGTCCCCTGCTGGTCGCGCTGGCGGATGGCCTCGCGGCCGAAGGATGGCCCTGCCTGCGGCTGTCGTTTTCCGGCAACGGGGAATCGGAGGGCCGTTTCGAGGATGCGACGATCTCCAAGGAAAGCGGCGATCTGTGCGACGTGCTGGACGCGCTACCTCCCGGGCTGAAGGTCGCCTACTGTGGCCACAGCATGGGCGGTGCGGTGGGCGTGATGACCGCCGCGGCGGACCCGAGGATCGCGGTGCTGGTCACGCTGGCCGGGATGATCCGCACCGAGGATTTCCGCGAGCGCGAATTCGGCGCTGTGACGCCTGGCCAGGGTTTTATGTGGGACGAGCCGGAGTGCCCGCTTTCGCAAAACTACGTCGACGACATGGAGTCGATCGGCGACCTTTTCGACGAAGTCGGCCAGATTTCCGTGCCCTGGCTCCTCGTCCACGGAACCGCGGACGATGTGGTGCTCATCGAGGACAGCCGCGACGCCTATGACACGGCGGAGGAGCCAAAGCGTCTGCTCGAAATCCCCGGCGAGGGGCATTCCTTCGAATCCAGCCATACACCGGTGATCGCCGCGGTCGCCGGTTGGCTGGAAGAGCATCTGGATTGAGGTCGGGGGTCAGATCGAAAAGGACGGAAAGACGATCCCGGACCGCCGGGCGGAAAGGCGGTGATCCCGTGACTTGACGATTCCGCTCCAGCTTTTGTTTCCCGCCTTCCGGCGGTTCGCGGAACAGCGCTGCCGTTCCGCTACGGGGCTGAACAACGGGTGACGGCGCGCCTGCGACGCAAGCCCGATCGCTCGAGGCGATCCCTGCATCGAAACGACTTGACGGAGCGATTCGAAAATTCATTGAATGAGACCAATGGGTAAAAGCCGTGAAACGCTTCCCGCGCATGAAATTCCCTCCGCTCCCGGCGACAAACCAAGAGGGGGCCCATTCGGCCGATAAACCATTCACCTGAAAAAACCATGTTCCGCTTTTTCGTGAAATCTGTGGGCAAGCGCTGGCTGTCGCTTGGATTCGTCATCGCTTGCAGCGCGACGCCCCTCCATGCCGCCGTGATCTGGAATGAAGGGATATCGGGCGACCTGTCCAACGATCAGGCGAATCCGACCTCCTTCACGCTGTCTCCCGGCATCAATTCCATCATTGGCTCGGTGGTGAACCCGGCGGATCGCCGGGACTGGGTCATGTTGACCGTGCCGGACGGGTATTTGCTGAGTTCCGTCATTCTGGCGTCCTACATTTCCACTGATACAATAGGATTCACGGGCGTGCAGGCGGGAACCGCTTTTGTGGGCAGCCCGGACAGCGCCGGCAGCTATCTCGGCTACACGCACTTTGGCACCGGGCCCGGCAACGTGGGCGCGGATATCCTGCCCGAGATGGGGATAGCGGCAGGTGCCACCGGTTTCACGCCTCCCTTGGCCAGCGGGAGCTATGTTTTTCTCATCCAGCAGACAGGAGGGGCGGTCACCAACTACCAGTTCGACTATGTCGTGACACCTGTTCCGGAACCGGGGTTGCCGCTTCTACTGGGGGGTGGCCTTTTGCTGCTCGCCGGGAGTCGCCGGGTGAGAACGGGCGCTTCCTGATCGCCGATCTGTACGGAGGCCCTAGCGGAACGGCATGGCCGCTCCGCTACGAAGCGGATCAGCGGGTGACGCCGCGCTCGGAGGTTTCGATGAAGGCGATGAGGTGCTTCACCGGATCGTGGTTCGCGGGACGGTCGGCTTTCAGGGAGCTGATCGCGGTGGCAAGGTTGGCGTCTTTTTTGAGGAAGAGTTTTTTGTAGGCGGATTTGAGCGCCTTGATGTCATCCTCGGCGAAGCCGCGGCGCTGGAGGCCGACGAGGTTGAGGCTGCGGGTGGCGGCGGGGTTGCCGTCGGCGATCATGTAGGGCGGCACGTCCTGCACAACTTTGGCGCAGCCTCCGATGATGGAGTGGCAGCCGATGCGGCAGAATTGGTGGATGGCGGCGAGACCGGAGACGATGGCGTAATCTTCCACCTCGACGTGGCCGCCGAGGGTTCCGTTGTTGGAGAGAATGATATGGTTGCCGACCTGGCAGTCGTGGGCGACGTGGGAGTAGCAGAGAAAAAGGTTGCCGGAGCCGATGCGGGTCGGGGTGTGGGCGTGGGTGCCGCGGTGGATGGTGCAGTTTTCGCGGAAGACGTTGCGGTCGCCGATTTCGAGGTAGGTCGGCTCGCCCTCGTACTTGAGGTCTTGGGTTTTTCCCCCGACGACGGCGAAGGGGAAGAATTCGTTGTCTCGGCCGATGCGGGAGGGACCGCCGATGACGACGTGGGAGTGCAGGGTGCAGCCGTCGCCGAGTTCGACGCCGGCCTCGACGATGCAATAGGGGCCGATGCGGACGTTCGCGCCGAGTTTGGCTTCCGGGGAAACGAGGGCCGTCGGATGGATCACGACCGGAATGACGAACGAGGGCCGTCCGGATGGCGAATGTTTTTTCGAGGGAGCGGTCGAAGTGTCGGGTGGCCGGTGGTTTTTCTAACTCTCAACCATCGACCGTTCCCCCGGCCCGTCCTCGTCAGTGCGGGTGGCCGTGCTCCGCGGCGCCGAGGTTGAGGACGAATTGCAGCCAGACGCTGTGTTCGTCGCCATAGCCGCCGAGGCGGTCGTAGGAATACTGGAGGCGGGTGTGGAGATCGGCTTTTTCGGCGAGGTGGAAGACGCGGCCCACTTTGGCGGAGGCGCGCCAGCGGCTTTCGTTGCCCGCCTCGCGGTCGCCGGAGGCCCACTCGACGCGGGTGCCGGCGGTCCAGTCCTTCGCGAATTCGCACCCGCAGGCGAGGTAGATTCCGAATTCGTCATAGTCGCCGCGGTTTCCAGCGGTGTCGCGGGCTTCGACTTCGCGGTAAAAAAGTTCGCCCTGCCACCAGACTGGGAGGCCGGACCATTCGGTGTCGCCGCGGACATCGGCTCCGGCGATCCACGTGGTGCGGCCGAAGCCGTTCTGGCCGGCGGCGAAGGAGAGGCCGGCGCGGCGGACGAAGGCGGAGTCGGTTTCGGTTTCCAGGCGGCCGAAGAAGAAGCCGTCGTCGAGGTAGGCCCGGTCGACGTCGTAGATGCCACCGCCGCCGGCGAAGCCGTGGGAGTGGCCGTGATGATGATCGTCATCCTCCTCGTGGTCATGGTCATCTTCGTGGTCGTGATCCTCCTCATGATCCTCGTGGTCATGGCCGTGGAGTCCGTCGAAGAAGGAGTGGCGGCGGCGTTCGCGGGAGCTGCCGTGGGTGTGGGAGGGGCTTTGGCCGTAGCCGAAGCGCAGCAGCCAGCGGTCGCCTGCGCCGGGGAGACGCCAGGCGAGTTCGGCGCCTTGGATGACGAGGCCTTCTTCGCCGAGCAGGCGGATCATGGAGATGGGCGGCTCGACGAAGGCCCGGTCGTGGAGATGCAGCGGGTTTTCGATGCCGAAGGGGGCGAGGAATTGGCCGCCGCGCAGCACGAAACCGCCGGGCAGGGAGATGGCGGCGAAGGCTTCCTCCCATTCACCGTCCCAGCCGTCGTATTTGTCCCAGAAGACGTTGTGGTTGGCGTGAACGGATACGGCGGCGCCGAATTCCATGACGACGCCGAGTTCGATGCCCTGGAGGTTGAAGCCGTCGTCGAGGGGGGCGTGGCCGCCCTGGATGAGCGCCCAGTTCCCGTCCGCGGTGGAGCCGCCGAGGGCGATGGCGGCGTGGAGGTGCGGGTGGAGGCGGAACCAGCCGTCGTGTTCCGGGTGGTTGATTTTCAGGTGCGGGTGATGGGCGCTGCCCGGCAGGTGGGCGGGGTGGCCGTGACCATGATCGTGCTCGCAGCATGCTTCATCGGCAGCGAGCAGGGAGGGGGAGAATACAAGCAGGGTGAGTAAGCGGCGCATCGCGGAGCCATCCTAAGCATAAAAAATACAAATGCAATGATATTGCACAAAATTAAAATGTTTGCCGCAGGCCGAGGGAGAGGCTGCGGCCGGGAAGAGGGGCGACGTCCTTGCGGAAGGAGGTGGAGAGGCGGATGTCTTCGTCGAGAAGGTTGGTGGCGCGGAGGAAGAGGGTGAGGTCCCGGTCCGGGATGGGCAGGGTCCAGGAGGCGTCGAGGTTGACAAGGGTGTAGGCGCCGCTTTCGAGTTCGGGACGGGGGGCGGGCTTGGTGCGGCGCTGGGCGAAGGCATGGCGGATTTCCAGGCCGGCGGTGAAGGGGCCGTCGCTCCATTCGAGGCGGGAGCCGAGGCGCAGCGGCGGCATGCGGGGGATGGGTTCGCGGTCGTCGAGATTGCGGCCGCGGACGTAGTCGGCCATGAGGGTGAGGGTGAGTCCGTCCCGGAGTTTCCAGTCGAGTTCGGCCTCGAAGCCGGTGAAGGAGGCGGCGCGCTCGATGTAGCGGACGGCGCGGCCGAAGCCGCCGGTGAGGGCGGGGTCTTCCTGGAGGAAGATAAAGTTGTCGAAGTCATAGTGCCAGAGGTTGAGCCGCAGGGTGGCGGGGCCGCGGGCGGCTTCCACGCCGAGCTCGAGGCCGAGGGATTCTTCGGCGCGCAGCGGAGTGCCGTCGAGGTCACCTCCGACGACGAAGCGGCCGATGCCGGCGTTGTTCCAGAAGGCGTAGCGCTCGATGGCGGTGGGCTGGCGCTCGGTGAGGGAAAGGATGCCGGTGAGGGCGAGGCGGTCGAGCGGGCCGATGGACTCGCGTTCCCAGCCGAGGGCGGCGGAGGTGCTGAAGGAGAAGCCTGTTTCGCCTTGTTCGAAGCCGAAGGCGGCGAGGCTGTCGTCGAGGACGTCGACGTGCTCCACGCGGTGGCCGAGTTGGGCGGTCCATTCGCCGAGCTGGAGTTTTTCGAGGGCGTGGAGGCCGAAATTTTCGGTGCGCAGGGTGCCGCGGAGGCGGAAGAGGTCGGGCGGCGGGACGACGGTGCGGTCGGCCTGGAAGTCTTCGGCCAGGCCGGTGAGGCCGAAGACGCCGGTGAGGCGGTCGTCGAAGGCGCGGTGATGAATGTCGATGCGGCCTTCGAAGGCGTCCTTGATGAAGCGGCTGTCGGTGAAGTCGCGGCCGAGGTCCTTGCCGCGGCCGGTGAAGCGCTCGGCGTGGCGGTAGCCGGCCCAGGCGAGGCGGGCGTCGATGCGGGAGACGAAGCCTTCGTCGAAGTCGAGGCGGGCTTCGAGATCGACGCGGTCCTGTTCGAGGTGGAGCTCGGAGTCGCCGAAGAGGTCGGTGGCGTCGCCGGGGAAGGTCCAGGGGGCGCCGTACTGCGAGTCGAAGCGGGAATACGAGATGCCTAGTAGCACGGGAAGGCTTTCCGGCAGCCAGGAAAGCCCGGCGGACCAGGTGGAGGAGTCGTGGGCGGAATTCGGCAGGGTGCCGGATGGGTTGGGCACGGGGATCTCCGCAGCGAGGGAGGGGTCGTAGACGACGGGGTTTTCGAGGCGCTGGTAACCGCCGGTGCGGGCGCGGCCGGGGATGTCGATGTCGCCGGAGTCGCGGGCGGAGGCGGTGAGGCGCAGGATGAAGGGGCCGTGTTCCAGGGAAAGATGACCGGCGGCGCCGAGGCCGTCGCCGTTCGTTTCGTAGCGGGTTTCCCAGCCGCCGGAGAAGGGGCTGCCGGTGAGCTCGCGGGCGAGGATTTTGCTGCGGGCGTTGACGGCGCCGCCGATGGCGGCATTGCCGTAGAGCAGGGAGGCGGGGCCGCGGTGGATTTCAACGCTGTCGAGGAGAAAGGGTTCGAGGGCGACGCCGTGGTCGGGGCTGATATCGGAGAGATCGAAGGTACCGAGGTCGTCGCGCAAGGTGCGGACGCGGAAGCCTTCGAAGCCGCGCAGAACGGGGCGGGCGGCGCCGGGGGAGAATTGGCTGGAGGAGACGCCGGGTTCCCAGGCAAGAGTCTCGCCGAGGGTGGCGGCGGCGTTGCGTTGCAGGACTTCGGCAGGGACGTTGCGGATGGGTTGCGGGGAGTAGCGAGCGATGGTGTCGGCGATCGGGCCGGCGGGGGCGGCTTCGACGACGAGGGCGTCGAGAGTGTCCATGGAGTCTCCGGCTTCCGCTGTGTCCAGAGGATCGAGGAGGTCCTGGGCGGCGGCGGTCGCGGCAAGGAGGGAGAGGATGACGGGTGCCCGATGCTTCATCGGAGAAAATTGTGTATGTGTAAGACTTGCGTTTGCAAGTAATTTGCATAAAAAGCGCGGGCATGACGATCTGGCATCCGTTTTTGGCGAATCTGTTTAGCGTCGGTTTTGGTTTTTGGAGCGCGGCGCTCCGCGCCGCCCGATTCAAAGCGGCGGTTCCCGCTGCGCTCCGAAAGGCGCACAGATTCTCCGGGCCGCTGAACAGATCCGTTTTGGCATGGTTCGCGGTGGTTTCCGGGGGGGGGGCGGCGACGCCGCCGACGGATCTCATTTATGGGCATTATGAGATTCATGTGGATTACACTGCGACGCCGGGGGATCCGGATGCTGGCTGGCGTTTCTCGGTGTCGTACGACGAGGACGACGATTTCAGCACGGCGAACGGAGTGGTGCGGCTGGACCCGGCGGCGGTGACTTTCGTGGCAGGGCCGGTGACGGAGGCGGCGGTGCCGCAGCCGCCTGGGGTGTTCGGGCGCTTCGGCGCGGCGGGGGCGCCGTTGTGGGTGCTGCCGCAGAACAACGCATTGGGGGCGCTTTTCCTGGGAGTACGGACGACGATGAGTCCGGGGATTTTCCAAGCGCGGGTGGGGAACCATTATACGCCGAGCGGGCAGGGGAGCATTTCGTTGCGCTTGGTCTCGGTGGAGGGGACGGGGCCGGAGGCGGGGGGACAGTTCGCGACGTGGAAGACGGAGAGCTTCGGCACGGTGGTGTTTTCCTTCGACACGACGGACGGGATCGGGGCGGCGGACGAGATTCCGACGGTCCCGGTAAGGTCGCACACGCATTACAACTGGGGGTTGACCCGGCCGGGAATTTACCGGGTGACGCTGGAGGCGATGGGGAAGCTGATTTCGCCGAATGCGTTCACGTCGGCGCGGGAGACATTCACATTCGCGGTGCCGTTTTCGGGGCGGGTGGGAGCGGGCGGAGAGTTGCGGCTGACGGATGGGGGCGGTTTGATCGCGGCCGATCCGGGGAACGGAGTGGCCTATGCGCCGGACCAGGCGATGGTGGAGGCGGTGCCGGTGGAGGCGGGCTGGGAATGGAGCGGAGAGGTTTCGGCGGCAGCGCTGAATTTGCCGAATGGGGTCGGGGTGTCGCCGGCGGCAGCTTCGGCAGGCTTGCCGGCGGAGGAATGGAGCGAGGTGCAGGTCCGGCTGGCCGCGATCTACGGGCCGGGGGATTTTGCGCTGGTGGATGAGGAGGGTGGCGTGCTGGGGGAGGTGTTCGAGGTGGAGGCGGGCTCGGCACGGCCAATCCGGGCGCTGTTCTCGGAACGGGGGATTTACCGGGCGACGTTCGCGGTGACAGGGATGCGCGCCGGGGTGCCGGTGGCGATGACGCCGGTGACGTTGAGTTTCGGCGCGGGGGTGGGGGCGGATTTCGATTACACGGCGTGGCGGGAGAGTTTCGAGCGGAGCGCGGAGCTGGCGGATGGAGCCTTGGCCGATCCCGACGCGGATTACGACCGGGACGGCGTGCCGAACGGGGTGGAATTCGCGTTTTTCTGGCAGGGGATGGACCCGGCGGTGGCGGATGGCTGGCGAATGCCGCGAGCGTTTCCTACGCCGGAGGGGCACGGAGCGGTGGAGTTTCTGCGCGACACGTGGAAGGACCGGCTGAACGAGACGGGGTGGGATATCCATGCCGAAGCGAGTCCCGATCTGGTGACATGGCAGGTCCGTTCTTCGCGCGTGCCGGGTTTTCCGCTGGAACTGTTCGAGACCGGGGCGGAGCGGGGGAACGCCTACGGACGCATCCTGAGGCGGCAACTCCGGGCGATAGGACCGGGAGAGGGGCGGCATTTCTTCCGTTTCCGGGTGGGAACACCTTGAAATGCATAAAAATTAAAAGAGCATTTTATTTGCATTTAATGTATTGCAATTGTTTTGCATTATGGGTGAATGCAGTGGCACCCGTGCGGGTGCTTTCCGAAAATATGAAAACGAGAAATGCATTATTCCCGGGCGCCGCGATGTTGGCATTCGCCGCCGTTTCATCGGACGCTGCTGTGTACAGCAGCGGTCACGCCGATTTCGGTGTGGCCTATGAAGGCGGAGTCTTCGATTTCCATGTCCATGCTGCGGGGGCGACGATCGACGGGGTGGATGTCGACGATGAGGAGTACGAGGCGTCGGAAATCGTCACGCTGGTCCCGGCAGCGGCCACGGTGATCCTGCCAGTGGATTTCCCGGCACTGGGGGCGGTGGCCGGACAAAACATCTGGGTGCTCCCCGAGCAGGAGAATCCGGTTCTGCCTTTCCTGGGCCTGGCGACCGAGGAGTTGGCCCCGGCGGAATGGGGGGATATCACGTTCACGCTGGGTAGTGTGGTGTCACCGAGCGGAGCGGGACATTTTGCGGTCTGGCAGACGGGTTCCTTCGGCACGTTGCTGCTGCATATGTCCACGGCCGATCCGGGGCCGGATTTTTTCGTGACGCAGGCAGGAACGCATTCCCATCATAACTATGGATTTTCGGAGCCGGGCATCTGGGAGATCGAGCTCACGGTGAGCGGCACACATGTGACCGACGGCTTTGTGTCGGCGACCGAGACGTTCCAGTTTCAGGTGGTGCCGGAGTCTTCGGTGGTGTTGCTGGGTCCCTTGGGATTGCTGGCGGGGATGCGCCGCCGGCGTTGAGTCTTTCAGCCAAGGAAAAAGCCCCGCGGGACCGGCCCGCGGGGCTTTTTCATGATCGTGCAGACTCCGTGCAGATCAGCGACGGCGACGGATCAGGCCGATGGCTAGCGCTGCACCTGCGAGCAGGGCGGAGGAGGGCTCGGGCACAACTTGGAAGCGGAGTTCGAAAGTGCCGGAGTCTCCGTATAGCCCTTCTTCGTCCGCCAGCCGGAATTGCGCCGTGTAGATACCGGGGGCCGCTCCTGCATCCGTCCAGAAGACGGGCGAGAAATCGGGCGCTTCGCCGAGGTGCAGTTCGTCATCCGGCGCGAGCAGGCCGACGCTGAGACTGGTGGCATTGCCGATGTTCAGGCCATCGCTGATGGAGACGAGCACGAGGTGGATATCGGAGCCCGCAAGAGAGCCGGTCCAGCGGCCGGCCGAGGAGTTGAATAGGTAATGCTCGCCGGTGCCCTCGGCGAAGCCATCCAACTCGTCGGTGCCTTTGATGGTGATGAGACTGAAGGCATTGCCCGGATCCTGCTCGGCGACCAGCCTGCCGTCGTAGAGACCCGAACCGGCGACGAGTTCCAGTGGCGGGTTGCTGCCCTCCGGCAGATAGTTGCTGGGGTTGATCTCGATGATCGGCGAGGCGCCGCTTCCCGGTTGGTAGCGATAGATCCCCTTGGAGTGATAGTGGTTGCTCGCTGGCGTGGCGGTATTGTGGTGGGCGAAGAGGAGGGTCAGGCGGTTGGCATTCGGATTCGGTTGCCCGGCGAACTCGCCGCTGGGGATCGTGTTCTGCCCATCGACGCCGATGTAGTAGCTGAAGAGAGCCGCATCCGCCGGGGAAGCGGCCAGCGTCAGGAAAGCGACGCCGCCGAGCGCACGGAGGAGAGGGCTGGAGATGGTGTTCATGGTTCTCATGTCGATTTTCTGGATGTTTGCCGCATTCGCTCGATGGAGTGAAATTTTGGCAAGACGGATACAAATGCAAAATAAATGCAAAAGCAACAAAAATGAGAAGTGCCGCGCGAAGATTCTCCGCGGCAATCCTTTTGCTCATCGGGCATTTCTTTCGGTTGCCGGTGTCATCCTGAGTCGACGACCTTTTCTTGCCGGCCACTGCCAACCGTCCCCGGTGTCAATACTATTGAGCCAACAGGACTTCCAACACCGCCGGATGGCCGCAGCTACCAGCCACAAAAAACATTGGTAAAGCGGGCCGGAAAGCTACGTTCAAGCAAGGCGGCCGGTTGGTGACAGTCAGCTCGCGGGAAAACTCCTTTCATGATCCTCCTTGGAATCGAAGGCGGCGGCACGCGTACCTCGGCGTTGCTCGTCGAGAGCGGTGGCGGAGCGAACGATGTCGTTCTCGCCGATTTTCAGGCCGGTCCGGGGAATCTCCACCGCCTTCCCGGTGAGGCCCTCGACGGGCATCTGCGCGAAATCTGCGAGCGGCTTCCAGCTGCTCCCGGCCGCATCGGCATCGGCCTCGCGGGGGTACGCTCGGCCGGCGATCGCGGCCGAGTCGCGGCGGCGGTGGCGAGGGTATGGCCGGGCACGCCTGCGGCGGTGGGCGATGATCTCCTGCTCGCCCTCGAAGCGGCGGAATGGACGGATGATTGTGCCGCCCAAGTGCTGCTTGTGAGCGGCACGGGATCCTGCTGCCTCGGCCGGCATCGCGATGGCATGACAGTGAAGGTCGGCGGCCGCGGCCATATCATCGGCGACCGCGGCAGCGCGACCGACATCGCTCTGCACGCTTTGCGGTCCATCGTCACGATTTCCGACATTCGTGACGACTGGCCGGCACTCGGAGCGGACATCCTGAATTTCCTCCAGATGAACGATCCTGAATCGCTCATCGAGTGGTCCATGACCGCGAGCAAGACCGAGCTTGCCAGCCTCGCCCTCGTCGTATTCGAGGCCGCCGCCACCCGTGGGGACGAGATCGCTCTGGCCATCCTGAAACGCACGACCGAGCGACTTGCGAAGGATTCGATCCACTGCGCCGCCCGTGTCGCGGACCAAGGGGAGAAAGTGCAGTTCGTCCTCAATGGATCGGTCCTACTGAAAAACCCTGCCTTTGCCGACGGCGTCGTCTCGCGCATCCTCGAAGGCCGGCCCGGCAGTGCGATCACCCGATTGGAGCGCCCGAGCGTCTGGGGCGCGATCGCTCTGGCACGACGGGCGGCGGAGCCAGGCGTCGCGGCGGCCCGGCCGGTCGAGGCGCGTCCGCCCGATATGGAGCACGATCCGCCGCAGTGGCAACCCGTCTCCGCTTCGCCCACGGAGGGGAGGCATCCCGCATCGACGCATTTTTCCGAAATGCCTCTCGCCGATGCGATCCGGCTGATGCTCAGGGAGGACGAGACGATCCCCAGCAAGATTCTTGCGGAGAGCAAACGCATCGAATGGACGGTGCGGCGCGTCGTGAGAGCCTTCGCCGAGGGTGGCCGCCTCTTGTACTGCGGGGCCGGTACGAGCGGCCGCCTCGGTGTGCTCGACGCGAGCGAATGCCCGCCCACTTTCCGCAGCCCGGCTGGCCTTATCCAAGGTATCATCGCCGGCGGGCGCACGGCTCTATGGAATGCGGCCGAGGGCGCCGAGGACGACGCCACGGCGGGGCGTCAGGCCATCGTCCACCGCCGCGTCACCGCCGCCGATGTGGTCGTGGGTATCTCCGCGAGCGGCCACGCGCCTTTCGTGTGGGGCAGCCTCGACGAAGCGAAAAAACGCGGCGCCACGACCGTGCTCGTCTGCTGCAACCCCGGCTATCGTGACCATCCCCTCCTCGACCAATCTATCCTCCCCGAAACCGGTCCGGAGATCCTCACAGGTTCGACGCGCTTGAAATCAGGCACGGCGACGAAGCTTGTCCTGAATCTCATCACCACCCTCGCGATGACGCATTCGGGGAAAGTGATCGGCAACCTCATGGTCGATCTCAACCCCTCGAACACCAAGCTGCGCGACCGCGCCATGCGCATCGTGCGCGAGATCGCCGGCGTCGATGAGGAGCGGGCCTTCAGGGCTCTCGAAACCCATGGCTGGGTCGTCCGCGATGCCTGCGCGGCATTGAAGAAATCTTCCTCGGCGCAGGGAGGGGCGACATTCCCATCGTCCGGCAAGCCGGACGCTTGAGATTCTGCCGGCATCGCAGCCGGAGCGGTTAGGCGGGCTGAGGGAAGGATTTGGGTATCCGGCTGAGGCGGGGGGAGGAAAACCCGCCTCGCCGTGATCCAGGTCTTTTTCTCTCATCTCTTTTGCCGGCGCCGGAGCAGCATCAGCGAGGCCAACCCGCTCAACAGCGATGCCGTGGAAGGTTCCGGCACTACGGTGACGGTGATGTTGTCGAACAACATATAGTTGTCCCCGTAGGGGGTGCTGGGGGCCTTCGTCCAGGTGAAGGAAAGGTTCCCTATGCCATCGGTCAGTCCATCGAATCCGGCAATCGCTCCGGGGAGCGACACCGAGTCGACCGTGTTGCCGAAAGTGAACGTGAAGCCCGAGCCGGCGAATTCCAGAGCGATGTCGTACCAGGCATTTTCGTTAAGAACCAGGCCGGTGTAAGTGGTCGCGCCACCTTCGATGGAATATCCCACCTCCCAGCGGGCGATGTCGGCAACGGTCACCGTCGGCTCGAAGACTACGGTCACCAGATCGGCACCGGAGCCGTCCGCGACGGTAATGCTGAATGTGTCGCGGCCGGGAAAGGAAGGGGAGCTGTTGACCAGAAGCACATCCAGCTCCACGCTTGCGACCGAGCTGAAGACGGAAGAAGCCATGGTCACGGAGGCGGATGGATTCACCGCTTCCGCATAGGCCCCGCCGATCGCTCCTGCCATATTGCCTGCGACGGGTTCCGCCCAGGCGTAGGTCGCTCCGGCCGGGTTGGCTTCCGATCCGGTCCAGCCCGGAAGCGTGGTAAGCGGATCCTCGAAACTCAATTCGGAGAAGGTCACCACCGTCACCGAGGCGGACAGATTTCCCAGCGGGCAAAGTGCGAGAAGCAATGACGAGTATTTCAGCTTTTTCATATGTTTTTGTTGGTTTTGGTTATTCCTTAAATCAAGGGGTCGGGGTTGCGTCTGATGGGTGTCTTGGCTTTCCCGGTGATCCGGAAAATCGCCACGGGTGATTTCAATTCCCCACAACCGCATCCAGCATGTCTTGCAACCGTGCGGAGGTGTTGTCGGGAAGCGAGGTGGTTGCCGATCCCAGAAGCCGGCCCGCATGAGCCGGGTCCTGGACGACGAGAATCGAAAAGGCTGTCTTGAGCCCCCGGAACTGGACGTTCTCACTGGAGATGCCCTGGGCGATGTCCCACGCCGTCGCGGGCAGCTCATGGCTGATGGCGTTCGCCGCGGCGAGCCTCACGCTGTCCGTGTATTCCGAGGTGGGGAGGTTGCCCAGAAAGTGGACCAATGCCTGTGGATCGCCCCTCACGCCCCACGTTCCGACGACGGTTTCGAGTGCCTGCGAACGCAGCGCCGGATCCCGGACCAGCTGCGTTCCCTCCGCCGCGGCGGCCGGATCGGCGGCGGCCCACGAAGCGTAGAGTGAGGAGAAAAGGTCCGTATTGATCGGATGGTTCTGGTTGAGATAACTCACCGCCGCCACGGGATCGGTCTTTGCCCATCCTTCGAGAACGCCGACCAGAGTCTTGAGCTGGAGATAGTCGGTTGCCAGGGAGTCCGCGTAGTCCACCGCTCCTGTGCCGTCTGTTTCCGCGAGTTTCGATCCGATCACCTTTCCGGCATCGGCCATCAGTTCGACGTCCGGGCTGTAAGGCGCGCTGATGGATCCGCTTTCGAGCATCTCCCGGTAGGTATCCGGGTCGTTGGCGAGATCCGCTTCCGTCAGACCGTTCGCGGCGAGATCGGTGGCGCGTTCGTGGAGGTACTGTTCGTTGATTTCCTGAGCCACGGATTGCAGGACGGCGGCAGCGGACGCGGAGTTCTCTTTTGCGGCGACGAGAAGCACCGAATTCATCGTGAGCGCCCGCTCGACCGGGTTGATCAGCCCGCGCGCCCAATCCGAGGCGGCCTGCAAATCCCGCGCGGCCCAGATGCCGCCCACGGCGGCGAGCGCCTGGCCCCGTCTCAGCGGCGATTTCATGTCGTCGATCACGGCGAGGGCCTTTTGGACATCGGTTTTCGCCATGTTCCGGGCGACGGATACCAGGGCTTGCTCCATCGTATCTTCGAGCAGCCATTTTTTCGCCCATTCGAGAGCCTTGTCCGGGTCGGTCCCGGCGAGATGGGAAATGAGCCGCTGCACGATGACGAAAATTTCGTCCGAGGCGGCACGCTCGGGATCGAGCTTGGTGAGCGATTTTTCGAGGGCCGATGCGAGGATTGCCAGCTTGTCATCCGCGCCTTCGACCTCGAGCGAAGCCCAGTATTTGGTGAAGCTCTGGATGTCCTCCACCAGCCATTTGTCGATGATCGAGGCGATGATTTCGTCCCGGAGTTTGGGATCGGCGATCCGCATCGCCTCTTCGATCAATGCCCGGAAATCGCCCGCCTTCGTTTCGGCGATCCGTTTGTTCCAGTCTTCTTGGAATGCGGCGTTCACGGCGCTTTGCGGCGGAGTCCCGGCTTTTTCCGATACAGGAGGGACCAGAAAGCCATCGGTATCGCTCCGGGAAATCCGCCAAGCCAAGATGCCGGTCGTCGCCGCCAGGATCGCGAACGCGATCAGGAGTTTCCTGGTATGCGCGGGATTCATGATGGGATGGGTGATGAGAGCAAAGGTAAGGAGTCACGGGCTCGCCGCGGGGCCGGAGCCATGGAGCCGGAGGCCCCCGCGGCGAACACCGTTTTACAGATCACAAGGTCACTTCCAGTTGAGCCTGGGTGGCATTGCCGGCGGGATCGACGGCGAGCACGAGGACTTCGACGCTGGAAGCCTCAGCGAGGAACGCATTGGCCGCCGCTTCGGCGGGAAGCACGGCCTTCCAGCTGCTGCCTTCCACCACCGCCGGGATGAGGGAGCCGGCGATACTGACTTCCAGACGGTCGATGCCGTTGGCATCGGCCACGGTGCCGGAGAAGATCATCAGGTTATTGCGTCCCCAGGTGGCGGCGGGCGAGACGGTGAGAACGGGGGCCTTGAAATCCCGGACATACACTTTTTTCGCCTGGCGCTTGAAGTCGAACACCTCGCCGCTGACTGGCGGCGCGAGCGGCGGGGAGTAGCGGTAGTTCGTCAGCTTCTCGTAGGCGCGGGCGATCGCGAGCACCTTCACGTCGTCGAAAAGACGGCCGGAGATGTTCATGGTCAGGGGTTCCTCGCCCGCGGGAAGCGAGCCGGTCGCCGCTTGAGTGAGGCGCCCGATCGGCACGGTGACCCCGGGCAGATACATGAAGTTCACCAGATCGCGGCCGATGATGGTGCCGCCGGTGCGGGACTTGTTGGGCCACATCGGCCAGATCACGGCGTCGAGCCCCTCGTCGTCGAGCCACGTCTCGAAGGCGTTCTTCTGAATGGCGCGGCACTGATAGTGCTCGATGCCGGCCGGCGAAGCGAAGGTGATCGCCTCACCCGGCGAGTAAATGCCCGTCTCGGCATCGAAGCTGTACATCATGTTGCGGCGCGCGGCGCTGATTTGGGTGACCAGCGCGGCAGTCTGAAGGACCAAGGCGGCATTCTGGCTGTAGGTGTAGTCGGGCCGGGCCACCGCCGATTCGATCACGCTCCGGTAGACGTAGGCGGCCACCTGGTTGCTGTAGGGAGTCTGGTTGAGAAGCAATTGCGGTGCTCCCGCTCCCAGGTTGTAGGTTGTGCTGACGGGCGGTGGCATGAACACGAAGTCGATCTCCGCGCCCGCGGCCCTCATCTCGCCCATCATCCGGTCGATGAGCGCCCGGGTCGCGGCGGTGGTGGTTTGCACGCCGGTCGTGTTGGTGGTCGCCCCCGGTCCGGGATTCGGATGGGAAATGCCGACGTAGGTGCCGATGACGCCGAGTTTCTTGCCTGCCAGCGTCGCGTTTTTGACGGCAGTGGCGAAACCGGTTTCCGGAACGGGGCGCTTGTCTTCGAGCAGCGGCAGGACGGGCGCCCAGAGATCCGTCGGGTCTTTCTTCCCGACGATGTCGCGGACGAGCGCGTTGTCCTCCGTGCTGCGGGTCATCGGGCCGATCACGTCGCGTTCCGGAACCAGCGGAATGATTCCATTCAGACCGATGGAGCCGCCGCTGATCTTGTAAGCGATGAGGCCATTGCGGTCGCCGGGGTTGCGAATGGAGCCACCCGTCTCGCCACCGAAGGTGAAATTGGTGAGATAGGCGCCGGATGCGACACCGGAGCCGCCGCTGCTGCCGCCTGGAGCCGCGCCCTGGAGATAACAACTGCGCACCGTGCCGGCGATCTGGGAGGTCGAGGTGGAAGCGGAGCTGGCCCAGTTGTCCATGTTGGCCTGCCCCATGACGATGCCGCCCGCCTGGCGCAGCAATTGAACCGTCCAGGTTTCGTTATTCGAAATGACATTCCGCCAGCCGTTGACGCCGCCAGTGAGCGGCATGTCGCGGATCGGGAACGAGCCTTTCACGAGGAAGGGAATACCATGCAGCGGACCGAGGATGATGCCCTGCGACCGGAGACGGTCCGCCTGCGCCGCATCCTCAAGCAGGTCCGGATTCATGAAGAGGATCGCGTTCAGGGGTTGAACGGGTGAAATGGTGCTCGATCTATTATATGCCTGAATGCGCCTAAGATATAGATTGACCAGTTCGACGGACGTCAGGGACCCTTCTTTCATTGCCATCTGGATGTCCGCGATAGTGGCGTTTTCCAGTTGGAATAATTTCACTTCTTCGATCTGCGTGTCTTGAGCAGGAGTTACGCCCGTTGGCGGCTCGCCGCCCGGAGTTCTCCTGGCTTCGGCATGAGGGGATACGGTGATGGCGGCGATGCCGGCGGCAAACATGGGACAGGCGCCCTTGACGAATCTATGGATATGCATGGTGGTTGGATGGTGTTGGATGGTGGTCTGGATGGGGAAATAGTTGGGTGTTAAAACATAACAATTTTTAATTTTCGTAGTGATAAAGTGATGGAAAACGTGAGCTGATAAGATGGTGGCGATATCTTCCGCCAAGGCGGGGATGATACCGGGATAGCTGCCATCAGGGGGGAGGACCGGATGGGTCGGTGTTTTCGGTTTCGTTGGTGGTTCGGAGTGATCCGGAGGGAGACGCGCGCCGAAGGGTTTAATCAGCACGGCGAAGGCCAAGAGGGGAGGCTGCCGACACCTTGTGATGCGAAACGGAATCATGATCCGCCGGCGATTCGATGCGTGGCACTCAATGGCCGGGAATTCGCATTTCGGAAAGAGGCCGCCGCAGGAAGGGAGAATGGGAGGGGCGATACGATCCGGAATCGCTTCAAGTCAAAGGGCTTCTTCGTCCTGTGAGGTGTGGTTCGCCAAGTGGCTGAGCCGAGTGTGCGACAGCAAGGCGATGCAAAAAGCCCGTGGACTGGCGGAAGGGGATTCGTGAGCAGGCACTGCAGGAAGGTTGTTTCGACTTTTTTTCTTGGCGGGTGAGGCTTCTGCCGGGATGAAGTGCGACGATGCATGCGCTCACGCTACTGGCCGCCGGGGCGACGGATGTTTCGCCGCTTTTCGCGGTCCTCAGCCTGGTGCTGCTGATGGCGATCCTGGTGTCGCTGGTGCTCGCCAAGCTGAAGCAGAATTTCCTGATCGGCTATCTGCTCTGCGGGGTGGTGATCGCGAACACGCCCTTGCTCGGTCTACTCGGCGCGGAGGGACACGACATGGACGGAGTGATCGCCCACCTCGCCGAGATGGGAATCATCCTGCTGATGTTCACGCTCGGGGTGGAGTTTTCCTTCGGCGAGCTGAAGCATCTCTGGCGGGTATCGCTGGGCGGGGGGAGCATCCAGGTCGGGACGATCTCGCTGGTCGGTGGGCTGGTCGCGTGGTTCTGCGGCATCCGGCCGCCGGCGGAAGTGGTGGTGCTCGCGGTGTCGGTGGCGCTGAGTTCGACGGCGGTGGCGATGAAGTCCTTCCAGGATCTGGGGCAGCCGAACAATCCGAGCGCGCGCACGGCGCTGGCGATCGCCCTGTTCGACGACATCGTGGTGATCATGTTCCTGCTGATCCTGCCGGCGCTTTTCGGGCAGGACGAGGGGTCGGTGGCCGGGGGCATCACGCTGGCGATCGTCAAGGGGCTGCTCTTCATCGGCGGGGCCTTGTTGCTCGGCCGCTACGGGATCACGCCGCTGCTGCACGCGGTCGGCCGCACGCGCAGCCGCGAGCTTTTCACGCTGTCGGTGGTGGCCCTGTGCGCCGGGGTGGCGGTGTTGGGGGCGATGTTGGGCCTTTCGCCCGCGCTGGGCGCCTTCGCCGCCGGACTGGTGGTCAGCGAGTCGATCTACCGGCACCGCATCATGGCGGACATCATGCCGTTCAAGGATCTTTTCCTGGCGATCTTCTTCGTATCGGTGGGCCTGCAGATCAATATGGGGATCGTGCTCGACGATTTCGGACGCATCCTGCTGTTCAGCGTGCTGATCCTGATCGTGAAGGGGCTGGTCGCCTTCAATGTGGCCCGGCTTTTCAAGCTGCCGCTGCGGCCGGCGCTGCTGACCGGCGCGGCGCTTTCGAGCTCGGGGGAATTTTCGCTGCTGCTGCTGGGGAAGGCGGCGGACTACCGCCCGGCGGACCCGGCGATCCAGCAACTGCTCTTCAGTTGCGCCGCGCTGACGATGGCGGTGGTCCCGCTGCTGATGCGCGCCACCGGGCCGGTCGGCCGCGCGCTGGAAAGGGGCGGCCGCTTCGCACCGAAGAAAAAGCCGCTCGGCGAAAATCTGGCTCCGTCGCATGCGGTCAAGGAGCTGAGCGACCACGCGGTGATCTGCGGCTACGGCCCGGTGGGGCGGGCGCTCAACGAGGCGCTGAGGCGTTCCGGCGTCGAGACTTTGGTCCTCGAACTCAATTCGGAAACCGTCCGCGCGCTCAAGGCGAAGCACCAACCCGTGCTCTTCGCCGATGCCTCCCACCCGGAGGCGCTGGAACTCGCCGGAATCGAGCGGGCGCGGATGATCGCTTTCACTTTCCCCTTCGTCGAACTGACCACCGCGGCGGTGCCGCATGTGCGGGAGCACAATCCGGGCATCGTCATCTTCGGCCGGGCCAAGTTCGAGGCGGAAATCGAGGCGCTGCGTGAGCTCGACGTGCAGGTGATCCACGACGAGCGCGAGACCGCCGCCGCCATGATTTCCGCGGCCAAGGGAGTCTATCAGCGGGTCAACATGACCGATCAGGAAATCCGCGAAATCGTAGGCGGCATCTGAAATATCCGCACTCATGAACGCGCTTCATTTCCCGGGCGGGAGAGGAGCTTTTGTGGCGATTTTTCCACAAAAGGGACCATGACTTGGCACGCCCGCCGCTTAATCTGAACCCACATAGGCCGTGGCGAGCGGGGGATTTCTTGGGTTTCTTCCCCAGCTTGTAGCGGACCGATCCGGAATCACGGCCGGCACGGGGTTTCTTGGGTTTACCCCCGTGCCGGTCGTGAGGTTTTCGGAAAGAGGCAACGATCGCGTGGCGTTTGCGGTTGCGCATCGACGAAGCAGGTGAAAGGGAAAGCCCGCAACGCCGCTGACCTATCCATGGAACTCGACCTGCTCGGCGAACACGCCGCCCGCGCCTATCCGATTCTCGCTGCGCTCGTCACGCCGCGGCCCATCGCCTGGGTGACCACGCTCAACGAAGACGGCGGGGTGAATGCCGCGCCGTTCTCGTTCTTCAATGTCTTCGGCACGGAACCCCCGCTGGTCATCTTCGCGCCCGGTGATCGCGACGATGGCACCCCGAAGGACACCGCGCGCAACGCCCGCCGCAGCGGCGAATTCGTCGTCAACCTGGTCGATGAAACACTGGCGGAAACCATGAACCGCACCTCGGCCAGCCTGCCGTACGGCGACAGCGAAACGGAACGCGAGGGGCTGGCAACGCTGCCTTCCGCCACCGTCGCGCCGCCGCGCATCGCCGCCGCACCCGCCGCGCTGGAGTGCAAGGTCCACTCCATCCAGGAAATCGGCGAAAACCGCATCGTGCTCGGCGTCGTCCACCGCGTGCAGGTCCGCGACGACATCATCGACGTGGAGAAACTGCGCATCCTGCAAGGAAACTATCATCCCATCGGCCGCATGGCCGTGCCGGACTGGTATTGCCGCACGCGAGAGCTTTTTGAAATGGCCCGCCCGCAATGAAGGACCTGCTGCCCGCGGACCGCCCGGCGCTCTACCTCGCGCCGATGCAGGATGTGACGGACCTCCCCTTTCTGGAAGTCCTCTCGCGCTACGGCGGCGCGGACATGTACGTCACGGAGTACTTCCGCGTCCACGGCGACGCCCGGCCGGACAAATGGATCCTCCGCTCCATCGACGAAAACCCCACCGGCCGGCCGATCCTCGCGCAGATGATCGGGCAGGACATCGACGCTCTGGCGCGCATGGCGAAGGAACTGCTGCGTCACCCCGTCGCCGGCATCGACCTCAACCTCGGCTGCCCCGCCCCCGTCGTCTGCCGCAAGGAAGCCGGCGGCGGCTTGCTGCGGAATCTGACGAAAGTCGATCTCATCCTCGGCCGGCTGCGCGAGACGATTCCCGGGCGCTTCACCGTCAAGACGCGGGTCGGCTACGAAGACGCCGGCGAATTTCCGCGCATTCTCGACATCTTCCGCAGGCACGCCATCGACGCTTTGGTCATCCACGGCCGCACCGTTCAGGAACGCTACGCCACACCCGTGCATCCCGGCTGTGTGAAACTCGCGGTGGAAACGCTGCCCTGCCCCGTCATCGCCAACGGCAATGTCGTCGATGTCCCGACCGGGCTCGCCTACCTGCAACAAAGCCGCGCCGCCGGCCTGATGCTCGGCCGCGGCGCGATCCGCAACCCGTGGCTCTTCGACCAGCTCCGCGCCGCCTTTTCCGGCCGCGAGGGGCCGAGCCCGAGCTGCCGCGACCTGCTCGGCTACGTGCGGACGCTCTACGATCGCCTCGCGCACTACACGGAAGCCTTCGACCCCGTCGGCCACGTCCAGCGGATGAAAAAAACGGTGATCTTCATCACCCAAGGACATCACCCCGATTTCGAATTCCGCCTGCGCCGGGCGAAAACACCGGAGGATTTCCACAACGCCTGCGACGACCACCTCGACCACGACGCCCCGGTCCCTGCTGCGCCCGCGGAGGATTCGCGTCTCTTCTGCGGCTTCGGCGCCCTGCTCCACCCCGGCGTATAGCCGCCACAAACTTGCTGGAACTCCGCGCCGGCAATGTGCGAGGAAACGCCGTGGACGATATTTTCGACGACGAAATCCCGCCCTCCGATTCCCAGTCCCTCACCTGGCAGGTCATCGGCGTCGTGCCCGTCACCGGGAAGGGCCTGCTTTCCTGCCACGCGGCCTGCACGCCTGCCGGCCCGGTCTCCTCCGTCTTCCGCCACGACGGCACCGATGGCAGCCGGATGTTCGCCAAGTGGATCCGCAAAACGGTGAAGAAAGGCCCCACCCTCCTCTGTTGGGACGCCCCGCTCACCTCCGCGGAATTTCAGCGCCGCTCGATCGAAAAACAGGCCCGCTTGTGGGTCCGAGACCTTTTCCCCGACACGCTCTCGAAACCCATCATCCGCTCCGCCGCCGCCCGTCCCCACTGGATCGTCACCCAGCGCATCCTCGGCCTGCCGGTGCACGAGGGCATGGTCATCCGCGGCTCGCAGCTCCAGCCCAAGCTCATCTGCGAAAACCAGCTCCCCGCCAATCCCCGCCGAGAACTCTACGTCACCGAAATCCACCCGCCCCTCGCCATCGGCCTCCACCCTGCCGGGCGCAAACTCCCCTGGTACCGCGACAATCTCGAAAACGCCTGGAACTACCACCTACAGGCCGGACGCCTCTGGGGCCTCGACGACGACGACCTGCCCATCCCCCCGATGAGCGCCAAACTGCGCATGCACGACTTCATCGACGTCTGGGTCGCCATGGCGCTCGGCGTCCTCTGGCTGCGCGGCGAAGGCGTGGACCTCGCCGGCAACCGTAGCGAGGGCTCCTTCCTCCTGCCCCGCATGGGCGGAGAAGCCTGACGGGAGCGGCGGCATCCCTTCCCCGCTTCCATTCGCCTCGACTCCTCATTCCTCTCCGCCTTTCTTGGCGCCCCTTTGGACGCACACCCCGACATCCGCGACTTCTTCGAAAACACGCTCTGGCGCGAGCGCTTCGACGACGAATGCCTCGAAATCGCCCCGAGACTCCGCTCCAAGGTCCGCGAGCCCGCCGCCGAATGGCCGGATGACGACAACTTCATTCTCCGCGCCGGAATCGCCGGCGAAACTTGCGAAATCACCCTCTGGCCCTCTGGCGGTGAATGGGACTTCGAAAGCGACTGCACCTGCGAAACCCGCCGCTTCTGCCCCCACGCCGCCGCCCTTCTCGAAGAAGCCTCCAAACCGAAAAACCTCTCCCGCCTCCTCGAAGGCAAACCCATTCGCGGCGGCTGCTCCGCTCCTATCCTCGCCGCCGCCCTCGTCCCCGATTCCGCCGACCTCCCTCATCTCGAACTCACCCCATCCTTCCACCTCCAAATCCTCCGCGAGCCGACCGAATCGAAGATCGTCCGCCTGCTCCTCCAAGCCCTCAAAATCCCCGACACCGGCGACTGGGTTGTCGCCCGCCCCTTTGCCATCTACGGCGAACATCGTATTCCCCTCGGCGGCATCCCCGGCCCGCGCGAACACCGCCTCGACGGGCTTGTTCTCCGACGCGACATCGCCGCGGAAATGAACGCCATCCTCTCCCTCCAGCAAACCGGTCTTTCCAGCCTCGCCGGCCACGCCCAATACCGCTTCCTCCTCCGCCTCGAAGAAAAGAAACCCAGCCACCCAATCTCCAATTTCCAATCTCCCAGCGCGGCAGCGCTCTGGTTCCCCTCCCATGGCGCCCCCGCCGAATTCTGGCCCTGGCTCCGCGCCGCCGGCGCACCGATCCTCGAAGCCGCCGGCTGGACCGTCTCCTTCGACGAGGAAGTCGGTCACGAAATCATCGACCTCGACCTCGACCATTTCCGCTACACCCTCGAAGATGACGGCGCCGGCTGGTTCCACCTCTCCGTCGGTTTCGAAGTCGGCGAAAAGCAACTTGATCTCCTCCCCATCCTCGCCCAGCTCCTGGAACGCGGCGCCACTGAAACCACCCTTGAATTCCCCGCCGCCGGCCAATTCCTCCACCACCTCGAAGACGGCCGCGCCCTGCGCCTCCCCGCCGACCGCATCCGCCGCATTCTCAAACAATTCGCCGCCCTCATCGACCCCCGGCGCTTCAAGGGCGGCAAACTCAAGCTCCACCCCCTCGACGCCGCCACCCTCGCCCACCACGACCCGGAAAAATTCTCCCCGCCCGACAAGCTCGTCCAACTCATCGACTCCCTCACCAAAGGATCCAATCCGCAATCCGCAATCCGCAATCCGCAATCGCTGCGCGCCGATCTCCGCGACTACCAGCGCGCCGGCTTCGAATGGATGCAGTTTCTAACAACCCATGAATTGCACGGCATCCTCGCCGACGACATGGGCCTCGGTAAAACCCTCCAGACCATCACCCACATCCTCGCCGAAAAGGAAAGCGGCCGCTCGCAGGGCAGGCCCGCCCTCGTCATCGCCCCCACCAGCGTCGTCCCCAACTGGCGCGCGGAGGCGAACAGATTCGCCCCCTCCCTGCGCGTCCTCATCCTCGACGGCCCGCAGCGGAAAAAATACTTCCGTTCCATCCCCTACGCCGACCTCGTCCTCACCTCCTACGCCCTCGCCCAGCGCGACATCGAGGCACTCAAGAGCCACTCCTTCCACCTCGCCGTCCTCGACGAGGCCCAGTACATTAAAAACCCCGCCTCCAAAGTCGCCCAGGCCGTCTGCCGCCTCGACGCCCGCCACCGCCTCTGCCTCTCCGGCACCCCGGTCGAAAACCACCTCGGCGAACTCTGGAGCCTCATGCGCTTTCTCATGCCCGGCTTCCTCGGCGGCCAGGAAGACTTCAACCGTCGCTTCCGCAATCCCATCGAACGCGACGGCGACGAAGACCGACGCGCCGCGCTCAAGGCCCGCGTCGCGTCGCTCATCCTGCGCCGCACCAAGGACCAGGTCGCCAAGGAACTCCCGCCCAAGACCATCCTCGTCCACCCCGTCGAGCTGAACACCGCGCAAAAGGACCTCTACGAAACCGTCCGCGCCACGATGGACAAGCGCGTGCGCCAATCCATCGCCATCAAGGGCCTCGAAGGCTCGCGCATGCTTTTCCTCGAAGCCCTCCTCAAACTCCGCCAGATCTGCTGCGAACCGAAGCTCCTGAAATTCGAAGGGGAATCGAAGCTCGAAGCCGACGCCGCCGGCTCCGCCAAGCTCGACTACCTCGCCGACCTGCTCGACACCCTCATCGAGGAAGGCCGCCGCATCCTGCTCTTCTCGCAATTCACCTCCATGCTGGAGATTGTCGAGCAGCTCCTCCAAGTACAAAATACCTCGTACCTCAAACTCACCGGCGGATCGAAAAACCGCGGCGAACTCGTCGAAAAATTTCAGAGCGGCGCGTATCCCGTCTTCCTCATCTCCCTCAAGGCAGGCGGCACCGGCCTCAATCTCACCGCCGCCGACACGGTCATCCACTACGACCCCTGGTGGAACCCCGCCGCTGAGGCCCAAGCCACCGACCGCGCCTACCGCATCGGCCAGACCCAGCCGGTCTTTGTCCACAAACTCATCTGCCAAGGCACCGTCGAGGAGCGCATCCACCAGCTCCAGGCGAAGAAAAGCCAGCTCGCCGACTCCCTCCTCTCCGACGCCGCAAGAGCCGCTGCGCCGGATGAGAGCACGCTTTCGGCGCTGTTGGCGCCCTTGGGATAACCGCGATCAGGATTCCAAACCGATCGGAAAGTCTTCGAAGTAGTCTCCGGGGACTGGAGTGGGATATATTTCGCCTTCATTGGGTGGGAGCATCCATTGGATGTGACGCCAAGCGTCTTTCTCGGCCCAGACGATGCGGTTCTCGCGAAGGACGATGCAGGCGTTTTCGTCACGGCGGTGGCCGGTGACGGTATGGATTTCTGCTCCCGAAGCCGCACTCCACAGCCGCAATGTGCCGGCGGCAGAACCCGAGACGATGGTCCGTCCGTCGGGCGAGAAGGCCGCCGTGGTGACCCAACTCGTATGTCCCTCGCAGGTCAGGAGGCACTTGGCGGTGGTCGCGTCCCACAGCCGCAGCGTACCGTCGTAAGAACTCGAGAGGATGGTCCGTCCGTCGGGAGAGAAGGCTACCGAGTTGACCCTGCCCGTATGTCCCTTGAAGGTTAGGAGGCACCTGACGATGGCCGCGCCCCACAGCCGCAGCGTGCCGTTGCTGGAACCCGAGACGATGGTCCGACCGTCGGGCGAGAAGGCCGCCGTGGTGACTTGACCCACGTGCCCCTCGCAGGTCAGGAGGCACCTGGCGGTGGCCGCGTCCCACAGCCGCAGCGTGCCGTCGTCGGAACCCGAGACGATGGTCTGTCCGTCGGGCGAGAAGGCCGCCGTGGTGACCCAATCTGTGTGTCCCTCGAAGGTCAGGAGGCACCTGGCGGTGGCCGCGTCCCACAGCCGCAGCGTGCGGTCGTGAGAACCCGAGAGGATGGTTCGTCCGTCGGGCGAGAAGGCCACCGTGGTGACCCAATCTGTGTGTCCCTCGAAGGTCAGGAGGCACTTGGCGGTGGCCGCGTCCCACAGCCGCAGCGTGCGGTCGTGAGAACTCGAGAGGATAGTCCGTCCGTCGGGCGAGAAGGCCGCCGTGGTGACCGGACCCATGTGTCCTTCAAAGGTCAGGAGGCACCTGGTGGTGGTCGCGTCCCACAGCCGCAGCGTGCCGTCGTGAGAACCCGAGACGATAGTTCGACCATCGGGCGAGAAGGCCACCGATGTAGGATTCACGGGCAGTTCAATCGCCAGGCGGATTTTTGAGATTCGGGAGGGTCGACGCGTTGGGCGGCCGAATTCGTAACCCAACCCACGATGAAAAAACGTCGAGAGTTGTCGCGCGCCGTTCGATTTCACCCCATGGGTCACGCAGTCCGTGAAATCAACCTCTGTGAGTTCCGCCCGGGAAAAATCGGCATCCGTCAACAGACAGTCAGAAAAGTCGCTTTGTTGGAGTTCGGCATCGGTAAAAAGGGCGCCCGACAAGTTCACGTTTTCCCATCGGGTTCGCCTGAGATTCGCTCCGCTGAAGTCGGCTCTGGTCAACGCCAGTGGCGATCGGTCCTTCCGGCCCCGAATCTGAAGCCCGGACAGATTCTGCCCGGCAAGGGAGTATCGCTCCGGCCGTGGAAGCGGCAGGCGTTCGTCGGCGGCCAGAAGAACATAGCGGAAGGCATTGAGGGTGGCCCGCGGCCGTCGATCCTGCTCCAGCAGACTCGCCATTGAGGCAAGCGTCGCGTCGCGGGCATCCAGGATTTCCATCCACTCGCCGACGAAACGAAGGGTTTCGCGCGACGGCGCCGGCATATCCCATCGTTCGCACTGGTTTTCGAGCAGGGCTTCGTGGAGGTAGGTTGAGAGAAAGTACTCGAGAAGCGACGAATGGGCGAAGCGGAAGTTCTGTTCCTCGGTATCGGGCCGCAGGATGAAGGTGGCGGTGCGCAGATCCTCCAGGAGCAGTGCCCGGTCCTTGTTCCGATAGGCGTTCGCGAGTTCGGGATGATCGTGGAAGAAGCGGTCGAACCACGTCACAAGTTTCGTCCACGGCCATTCGCGGGCTCCGTCGCGGTGCATGGCCGCTGCGAGTGCGGACATGATGCGGGGCTTGTGATCGGGGTCGAGATGGTGCTTGCCCGCATCCCGGTCGAGCCAGCTCCGGGTAAGGATCTGGTAGAGCGTGACCGGCCGGATCGGGCGGCCGGATGCCTTCAACCGTTCGATTTCCTCGATGTGGCCGGTGATCAGGCTGAGGAGATAGGGCCGGGAAGCGAGATCCCTGAGATCGTGAATCTCCGAAAGCAGTTCCCAGGCACTGCGCCCGGCTTCCTCGCCCAGTTCCTGGTTCAAATAGCTGCGGATCTGCTCCATTGTGAACGGCAGGATGAAGGCGACCTTGTAGTGCGAAGGCTTCAACCCCTCGCGCTGCTCGCCGGTGAGCATGTTGTCCTGCTGCCGGAGATCCTTGAAGTAATGCGAGCGGCAGGAAATCAGAACCTTCGTAGAAGGAGGATTCGGCCCGCCGATGAGCGCTGGGGGGGTGATCGACCACAGTTCCCGGATGAAGATCTGCGCGTCGGCTTCCGAGTAGTGGACGATCTGCTCGTCGAGCCCGTCGAAGAGCACGATGGCCTTGCCCTGCCGTGCGAGGCCGATGAGTTGCTGTGCTGTGACCGTCAGCGGCTCGGTCTTGCGCCAATTCCGGCGGAGGGCGTTGTCGAGAATCTCCTCAAGGCGCGGCACGCCGTTCGAAGAGCTCATTCGGTGGCGCAAATCGATATAGATGGGGAGCGGCAGGTTCGGATCCTTTTCCCGTTCGTCCAACAGCCTTCGCGTGAACTGTTTCAACGTGGTGGTTTTACCCATGCCATACTCGCCGAGCAGAGCGAAGAAGGGAGCCTCTCCCGGCTTGAGCGCCCAATCGCTCAGGAACTGGATTGCGTCGTGGTCTTCCGAGTTACCGTTGGATCTGGTGTCAGCCGCTTCCTTGTGAAGGATGCCCCAGGCACGGGCACGAGTCGGAATGAAAGCGCCGGGGCAGTCCGAATCGACGGCGGAGAACTCGGCGATCTCGTGGAGCTGCGGTTTGGGCGGTCGGGTTGCCAGCGCCGGGCGCGGCGACCGCGGACTCGGCGGATGGGCTGCCAAACGGTCATAGATGCGCCGGGCCAGTTCGCGGGCGAACTCTTCGCGATGTTGTTTGGTCCGAAGTTGCGTGAAGGCCTTGCCATGCCTGGAACGGAAGATCTGGCGTTCCTCAAGGCCGCGGGTGTTGTGATTCTTGAAGTCGATGGGTTTCAGCTCGACGGGGATGCACGGTTTCTCCCCCGAGACGAAGGCGGGCAGTTCATGGTCCGCGATGTACTTGCTTGAGAGGAAGGTGGGGCTTGCCAGCAGCAGTCCAAGGTCGCAGGACTTCAGTGCCGTCTGGATGTGCTCATGCCATTTTTCGCCAAGGATGATCTGGCCGTCGAACCAAAGCTCGAAGCGGTATTTTCCAGAGGCATCCAGTTCTTCGCGGAGCAGCGCGAGGAGTTTCTCCTTGTCCGGATTATTTTGGTGGGAGAACGAGACGAAGAAGCGGACAAGCAGGCGGTCGTCCTTGGGAATGACGCGCGAGGGAAGCGGCTCATGGTCCTCGGTATTGGCGGCCCCGGCGCGGGAGATTTCCTCGATCTCGGCGACCAGCGTATCGGGACCCTCGATCCAGCAAGACCGTTGCTCGTTGGGGCTTTTCTTTTTGGTGTCCCCGGAAAGCCGGACGTCCGGGCAGCCTGCTTCCTTGGCGGCTCCGTTGAAGTTCAGGCGGAATTTTCTCAGAGCGGCGGCAGCGGCCTCGGTGCCAAGGCCCGGGAATATCGTGTCGTAACATTTGGCGAGGTTCGCCGCGCCATTTTCCGGGTCGATGAGCTGAAGCAGCGCATCCACCCGTTCCCGGTCTTTTGCACCCAATTGGTCCGAGATCCGAGAACGGTAGCGTTCGAATTGATGGGGGCGCAGGATCACCAGCTTGCCTTTCATGGAGCGAGAGAATGCCAATCGTTTACCAGAATCAAGAACGAAAAGAACGATTTTGGAACGATTAAAGCGTACTGTAAACATTTTGAAGGAATCACTATCAAAATGGCAATGAGAGTTCCCGATTATCAACGAGTTAGTCTCGCATTCCTCACGCCGTGCCGAACCGGAGACGACTCCGCGTTTGTCTCCCCGATCTATATCCGCTAGCCCTTTTGCGGTTGACCCCGCAACCCATACTCAGGAAAGCCCGCCTTGAAGATGCCGCCGGAATCGCCGAAACGCAGGTTGCGACGTGGCGGGCGACGTATCGCGGCCTGGTTCCCGACGATTTCCTCGAAGACTTGTCGGTCCCAAGGCAAACGGACCGATGGCTGAAACGCTTCCAAACAATCCCGGGGGAAACATTCGTCTTTGAAGAACAAGGACAGATTCTTGCCTTCGCGGATTTCGGGCCAAGCCGCGACAAGGACAAGGAGCCCTCCCGCGTCTGCGAGCTTTACGCGATTTACATCAGGCCGGAATCCCAAGGCCGCGGTTGGGGCCGCAAGCTGTTCGAACGCGGCGTTTCCTGGGCTTGCGAACGGGGATACGATGAAATCACGGTTCTCGTATTGAAAGGCAACCTGCCCGCACACGGCTTTTACCTCAGGATGGGAATGAAGGAGGATGGAACGCAAATCCCGATCAACATCGGGGGGCGGGACCTGATGGAGATCCGGTTGGCGAAGAACCTCGACCGAAAACCGTTTCGCGAAAGCGACGGAGCGGGTATCAGGCCGCCGCGAGAATAGCCGCCCCGCTCGCGACCCGATCTTCGCAAGGTAAAGCATCGGGGAAAATCCGTCACTCCGTCTCATGCTCCGCACCCTCCACATCCGCGGCTACCGTTCGCTCCGCAATTTCCGCGTGAAGCTCGGGCGCATCACGGTGGTGACCGGGGAGAACGGCGTCGGAAAATCCAACCTCTACCGTGCCCTTGCGCTGCTCCAGCGGATGGCGGGCGGAAGATTCGCCGAAGCCATCGCGCGGGAAGGCGGCATGCCGAGCATTTTGTGGGCCGGCGAACGGCGGAGCCACGAACCGCTGCGCGTCGTCTGGGACCTGGCCCATGCGGATTTCGACTTCTCCCTGGAGTGCGGTTATTCCCCGGCGGATGCGTTTTCGGCGTTCAAGACCGACCCCGGCATCAAGTCCGAGACCCTTCGCTCCGGCGGCGAAAAAGGCCGGGTGATGGCGAAACGCAAAGGTCCTGTGATCGACCTGCGCACTCCGAACGGGAAGATGGAAACCTCGCCCCTGCCCTTGCACGCGCCCGAGTCGATGCTTGCCGAAGTGCGCGACGGCACGCGCTTTCCCGCCCTGGCGGCGGCGCGGGAAATCCTCTTGAGCTGGCGCTTCTATCATCAGTTCCGCACGGATGCCGACTCGCCGATGCGCCGCGCCCGGATCGGCTTCTGGTCCCCCGTGCTGTCGCACGACGGTTCGAACCTCGCCGCCACCTTGCGGAGCATCGCCGAATCCGGCCGGCGGGAAATTCTCGACGAAACCCTCGCCGCCGCCTTTCCCGGCTGCGAATGGCGGGCAGTGGACGACAGCGGCGGCTTCCAGCTCCAGCTCGCTCGTCCTGGCGTGAGCCGCTGGCTGGCGGCGGGCGAGCTTTCCGACGGCACGCTGCGTTTCTTCTGCCTCTGCGCCGCGCTCCTGACCCCGAAGCCGCCGCCCCTGCTCGTCTTCAACGAACCGGAAAGCAGCCTGCATTCCGCCCTGCTGGAACCCTTGGCCGATCTGATGACCAAGGTGCCGCGGGAAACCCAGCTCATCGTCGTTACCCACGCCCGCGAACTCGCGGAGCGAATCGTCGAACGCACCGACGCGAAATGGGTGAAGCTCATCTCCTGTCAGGGCGAGACCCGGCTGGAGGGCCATGGCACGGCGGAGCGGGTTTGGACCTTCGATGACGACTAGCGGGTCCCGCCAGCATGGGAGAGAAATCCCTGTCATGACCATGATAGTCAGGACCGTCTCGCGACGTTTTCCATTCCCGCACTATGCGGACGTCATCCAGCGTCAATTTCGCATGGCGATCTGACCGCATTCGCTATGTTTCGAAAATCAGAGAATCATTTATACTGTCCACCATGCTCCGGCTCCAGAAATCCTTCGTTTTCTCTCGCCCGCTCCTCGCTGCGGGCCTCGCCACCTGTGCGGCGGAGGAAATCTCCTTTAACCACGACGTCCAGCCCATCCTCTCGGAGTATTGCTACTCCTGCCACGGCTTCGACCCCTCCAGCCGCTTTCCGAAAGACAACCCGCTGCGCATCGACCGCGAGGAATTCGCCTTCGCCCCCCGGGAAAACGGCAAGCCGGTCATCGTCAAGGGCGACCCCGCCGCCTCGGCGATCATCGACCGCATCCGCAGTGACGATCTCAAGCTCGTCATGCCGCCGCCGGAATTTCACAAAACCGTCCCGCCCGAAGCCGTCGCCATCCTCGAAAAATGGATCGAGCAGGGCGCGAAATACGAGGAACACTGGGCCTTCATCGCTCCGGCGAAGCCGGAACTCCCCGCCGCGAAAAGCGACCCTTGGGTCCGCACTCCGGTCGATGCCTTCATTCTCGACCGCCTCCGCAAAGAGAGCCTCGAGCCCGAGGACGAAGCCGCCCCGCGCCGCCTGATCCGCCGCGTCGCCCTCGACCTCACCGGCCTGCTGCCCGAGCCCGCCGACGTCGAAGCCTTCGCCGCCGATCCCACCGAGCAGGCCTACCTCGCCTACGTCGACAAACTGCTCGCCTCCCCCGCCTTCGGCGAACACCGCGCCCGCTACTGGCTCGACTACGCCCGCTACTCCGACACCCACGGCAAGCATTTCGACAATGCCCGCTCCATCTGGCCCTGGCGCGACTACGTGATCCATAGTATCAACGCCGACAAACCTTTCGACCGCTTCGTCCGCGAGCAGCTCGCCGGCGACCAGCTTCCGGATGGCGGCCTCGACGCCCTCATCGCCACCGGCTACATCCGCAATGCCGTCACCACCAACGAAGGCGGCACCATCCCTGAGGAAATCCACATCGACCAGACCCGCGACCGCACCGAAGCTTTCGGCGCCGCCTTCCTCGGCCTCACCGTCGGCTGCGCCGCCTGTCACGACCACAAATTCGACCCCGTCACGCAGGCCGACTTCTACAGCCTCTCCGCCTTCTTCCACAACACCGCGGAAAAACCCTGGGACGAGAACATCGACACCCCCGCCCCCATCCTGCGCATCCCGCCCGGCGACAAACTCGAAGAAGCCGAGCGCACCGCCCGCGAAATTTCCGCCCTGCGCCACCGCCTCGCCGAAAGGAAAAAATCCGCCACCGCCCTCCTCGACACCCTCGTCGCCGAAAACGCCGGCCCGCAACCCGTCTCCAGCGCCGGCCTCGACATCCGCCTGCGCTGCGACGAAGGCACCGGCGAGACCCTCGCCAACACCGCCCCCGGCTGCAACAACACCTTCAAAGCCGACACCAATCCGCTCATCTGGCGCGAGGACACCTGGCTCTGGCCTTCGATGCGCATGGACATCAACTCCCGCCTCGTCCTCGGCGATGAGGGCGACTTCGAGTCCGACCAGTCCTTCACCACCGCCTCCTGGCTCAAGCTGCGGCAAAAGACCGGCAACGCCGACACCGGCGCCGGCTCCATCGTTTCCCGCATGGGCGACATGTCCCGCATGGCCCACCGCGGCTGGGACGTCTTCGTGGAAGGCGACAAGCTTATCGTTCATATCGTTCATCAATGGCCCCAGCACGCGATCCGTGTCGAAAGCCCCGGCTTCCCCCGCGGCCAATGGGTCCACGTCGCCATGACCTACGACGGCTCCTCCAAGGCCGCCGCCGTCAAACTCTACGTCAACGGCCGCGAAGCGCCGGTGAACGTCACCAACGACACCCTCGAACCCGGCCAGACCATCCGCACCGATGCGCCGATGCACCTCGGCCGTCGCGAAGACACCCAGCCGGTACGGGAAACCTCGTACCAGGACTTCCGCCTCTATCGCCGCGCCCTCTTCCCGGACGAAATCGCCCGCCTGCCCTTCGAAGATCCCGCCGCCGAAATCCTCACCGCCAAGCCCCGCGACCAATGGACCGAGGACGAGCGCTCCCTCGTCCTCGCCCACTGGCTCCACGGCCAGGCCGATAATGAAGCCACCGAAATCCGCCGCCGCCTCGCCGAAGCCGAAACCCGACTCGCCGAACTCGGCAAGGACGGCCCCGCCACCCTGATCGCGCTCGAAAAATCCACCCCCGCCTATGCCCACGTCCTCGGCCGCGGCGTCTACACCGAGCTCGGCGAGCGCGTCGGCCCCGCCGTCCCCCACTTCCTGCCCCAGCTCCCGCCCGGGGCCGGCCGCCTTGCCCTCGCCGACTGGCTCCTCTCCGCGGAAAACCCGCTCTTTGCCCGCGTCACCGTCAACCGCATCTGGCAGGAACTCTTCGGCACCGGTCTCGTCGACACCCCCGATGACTTCGGCATCATGGGCGCGCGTCCCACCCACCCCGAACTCCTCGACTGGCTCGCCGTCGACTTCCGCGAATCCGGCTGGGACCTCAAGCGCTTCTACCGCGAACTCGTCCGCTCCGCCGCCTACCGCCAGTCGGAACGGATCGCCCCGGAAAAACTCGAAGCCGACCCCGCCAACCGCCTACTCTCCCGCGGCCCGCGCTTTCGCATGGACGCCGAAGTCCTGCGCGACACCGCCCTGCAAAGCTCCCGCCTCCTCGTCGACCGCATCGGCGGCCCGCCCGTGAAGCCCTACCAGCCCGGCGGCCTCTGGGAAGCCGTCTCCATGCCCGAATCGAACACTTTCACCTACAAGCAGCAAGACGGCGAAGCCCTCTACCGCCGCAGCCTCTACTCCTTCTGGAAACGCTTCGCCCCGCCGCCCTCCCTCGAAACCTTCGACGCCCCCGCCCGCGAAGTCGTCTGCGCCCGCCGCCCGCGCAGCAACACCCCGCTCCAGGCGCTCGTCCTCATGAACGACCCGCAATTCGTCGAAGCCTCCCGCAAACTCGCCGAGCGCCTGCTGCGCGAGGAAAGCGACGACGCCCGCCGCATCGACCGCCTCACCACCATCCTTCTCGCCCGCCCCGCCACCGAAGCTGAGGCCGAAAACCTCGCCACCAGACTCCGCCAATACCGAGCCCACTTCGACGCCCATCCCGACTCCGCCCCCGTCCTCCTCAAAACCGGCGAAGCCCCCGCCGACCCATCTCTCGACCCCGCCGAAACCGCCGCCTGGACCCTCCTCTCCAGCCAGATCATGAACCTCGACGAATTCCTCAACCGATGACCTGCGACCCGCTCCACACCCTTTGCTCCGACCACTGCGGCGAGCACCCCGGCGTCCTCGCCTGGCCCGTCCCCGCCGAAATCAGGAGCCGCTGGCTCATTGCCGAGACCCGCCGCCAATTCTTCGGCCGCGGCGGCAAGGCCCTCGGCTGGGCCGCTCTCGCCAGCCTGCTCGGCGAACAAAGCGCAAGAGCATCCGCCGCCACCGGCCTGCCCCACTTCGCCCCCAAGGCCAAGCGCGCCATCTACCTCTTCATGGCCGGCGCCCCCTCCCAGATCGAAACCTGGGACTACAAGCCCGGTCTCGAAAAACGCTTCGACGAGGATCTCCCCGAGTCCGTGCGCGGCGGCCAGGTCCTCACCGGCATGAGCGCCTCCCAGTCCCGCCTGCCCGTCGCGCCCAGCATCTTCAAATTCGCGCAACACGGCAAGGCCGGCCACTGGGTCAGCGAGCTCTTCCCCCACACCGCCAGGGTCGCCGACGAACTCGCCATCGTCCGCTCCATGCACACCGATGCGATCAACCACGAGCCCGCCATCCTCCTCATCAACTCCGGCTCGATGATCCCCGGCAAGCCCTCGCTCGGCTCCTGGTTGTCCTACGGACTCGGCTCCGCCAACCGCGACCTGCCCTCCTTCGTCGTCCTCACCTCCAAGCTCCCGCTCACCGCGAACATCCAGGCCCTTTCCGCCCGCCTCTGGTCTGCCGGCTTCCTTTCCCCCGAGCACTCGGGTGTCGCCCTGCGCTCCGGCGGCGACCCCGTGATCCACCTCTCCGACCCCGCCGGCATCGACCGCCACCTGCGCCGCAGCATGATCGACGCGGTCAACGAGATGAACCGCTCCTACCACGACGAAGTCGGCGACCCCGAAACCCTCGCCCGCATCGAGCAGTACGAAATGGCCTTCCGCATGCAGATGTCCGTGCCCGAACTCGCCGATCTCTCCAACGAACCGCAATCCACCTGGGATCTCTACGGCGAAAAGGCGAAGGAACCCGGCACCTACGCCTACAACTGCCTGATGGCCCGCCGCCTCGCCGAGCGCGACGTCCGCTTCGTCCAGCTCTACCACCGCGGCTGGGACACCCACGGCGACCTGCCGAACCGCATGCGCATCCTCTGCGAAGACATCGACCGGCCCACCGCCGGCCTCATCGCCGACCTGCGCCGCCGCGGCCTGCTCGACGACACCCTCGTCATGTGGGGCGGCGAATTCGGCCGCACGGTGTATTCGCAGGGCGGCCTGTCCCGCGACAACTACGGCCGCGACCACCACCCGCGCTGCCACTCCATGTGGCTCGCCGGCGCAGGCATCAAGCCCGGCACCGTCTACGGCGAGACCGACGACTTCTCCTACAACATCGTCCGGGACCCCGTGCACATCCGCGATCTCAACGCGACCATCCTGCACCTGCTCGGCATCAGACACGAACAACTCAGCTTCAAATTCCAGGGCCTCGACCAGCGCCTCACCGGCGTCGAGCCTGCGAAGGTCGTCGAGGGTATCCTTTCCTGACCTTGAAGAATGCGTTTTCGTGGAGTAGAGTCCTTCGATGGAAACCCTCGAAAACCTTCGCGACCGGTTCATGTATTCGCGGCCCGCTCCGCTGCCCGTCGAGGCGCGCGAGGGGCGGCGCAGACGTCCCCGTCATCAGGAATTCATCCCCGCCTGGGGCTGGTGGGTCATCGGTCTGGCGGTCGCACTGGTCGCCGGGGCCGCCGCTTTCCTCTACTTCGGCGAGCAGGCCATCGTGAATTCCCTGCCGCACGCGCTCCTCTGGCTCGGCGTCGCCATCGTCGGTATCGCCGCCTTGGTCGTCTATTTCCTGCCCGCCCTCATCGCGCTGAATTACGGCATCCGCCGCAAGGGCGCGATTTCCACCCTCAATCTCCTGCTCGGCTGGACCTTCCTCGGCTGGGCCGGCGCGCTCGTCTGGGCCATCGCCGAAGTCGAGTCGCAGTGAGGTCCGGCCGGTCCGGCCATGCCCGCGGGATTTATCCTTGGCGGCATTCCCGTTCGTCATAGCCTCCCGGATCATGAACCGGAAAACCATGATCGCGGGTGGGCTACTCCTCGCCGGTCTGGCCTTGTGGCTCGGGGTTCGCGAAGCCGTTTCGTCCGCCCGGCGGACCGCGGGGGACAGCGGGAACGACCGGCAGGCAGCCGTGCATTTCCCCGGCGAAAGCGATGGTTCTCCCGCCAGGAAAACCAAAGTCTCGGATCGCACGGAAGTCCGGCGGGCCACCCACGTGCCGGAGCGCCTGCGGGAATTCCTGCTGCCTCCCATGGAAATCCGCGGCCTGAGCCTGCAAGCCGCGCTCGCGAAACTTCTCGCTGCCTACGAAGACGCCTGCCTGATCTCCGGCGAGAGTCCGCTTCGTCTCAAATTCACGCTGCCTCCCGGCTTCGATGCCCGGGTGAATGCCAACCTGGGCAACTCGAACCTCGACGGTTCCATCCGCCTGCTTGCCGGTCTCGCGGGCCTGACCGTCCGGCGCGACGGCGCGGAATATCTCTTCGAAATTCCCGAAGCGTTCTCCGATGGCCAGCCGCGCAAGATCGAGGTTCCTCCCGATTTCGGTTCCCAGTTGCAACGCCTCGTAGGCATTACCAGCGTCGATTCATCCGAAGTGCCGAGGTCGACTCTCCAGGAAACCCTTGCGCGTCTCGGCATTCTGAACAACCCGGGCGCCGTCCGCCTCACCGGCTTGACCCTGACCACCCCGGACGCAAAGGATCACGCCATTCTGAAGGCCCTCCTGAACTCGATGGCGAGCGACTCTCCCATACAGTATCGGGTCGAGCCCAAGATCGTCAGCATTCCCGCCGGGACGGATATCGACATCCCTGAAGGAACTCTCGATACCGCCGGGATGGGGGTTTTCATGCGCGAACTGGCAACCCGGCGCGGCGTCGATCTCCTGACCATGCCCAGCGCAACGGCCCGGCCGGGAGAGACCGCCAACATCGACATCATCCGGGAACTGATCGCGCCGACCGACGCTTCCGGCCAGGAGTTCGAGACGCACGAAACCGGCGTCAAGTTGGGGATCACCGCCACGGGCATCGGCTTCGGCCAGCAGCTCGACGTGAACTTCAGCGCCGTCACCGGCGACATCGACCCGGCTACCGGCTTGGCGAAGATCAGCGTGGATGCATCCATCGAGGAAAGCGCCTGGTCGCCCGATGCCGCCGCCCGTCCTCTCGTTCAGACCCACCCGGACGGCTCGCGCATCCTGGTTCTCGTCGCCCCCACGCTCGTCGACGCAACGGGGCGGCCGATGAAAGAGCCGGATTGAGCGGGCATGGCGCATGCGGCCACGATTCACCGGGGTTTCCTGGCGTGCATTGCCTCGCGGTAGCGTGACGGCGGCACGCGGTGGACCGACTTGAAGACGCGCGAAAAATGGAACGGATCCGGGAAGCCGCTGGCGGCGGCTACCTCCTTCACCGGTGCGTTTCCCTCCAGCAACAGCGAGGCGGCATGCCGCATCCGCTGGCGGAGGAGGAACTGATAGGGACTCTCGTCATGGAAGCGCGCGAAAAGCCGGCAGAGATACGGCGCATCGAGATCGCAGGCATCCGCCACCGCTTCGAGCGTGCCGAGTTCCAGATAGCGTTGTTCGATGCACTCCTTCACGCGGCTGAAAGTGGCGAAAGCCCGCGTCTCCGTGCTGCCGGCATCGACCGCATCCTCGCGGCACATCAGCAGAATCTGCTGGACGATCGCCACGCAGATCGGCGGCGAATATTCCGAGTTCCGCGAACCGCGCTCGATCAGCGTGTCGAAGGCGCGGCGGATTGGCTCCGCCTTCAGGCAGTGGGAAACCGTTCCCGTCCGGAATTCGTAGCGGGCCAGGAAATCCGCCGCCTCCGGCCCCCGGAAGCCGGCGAAATACTTCAGCAGCGGCTTGTCGGGATCGGTCGCGATGTGGTGCCCGACGCCCGGGCCATAGAGGAAAAAATCGCCCGCTTTGAGCGGCGTTTCGACCCCGTTCAGCACCACCCTGCCGCGCCCGCCGTGGACGAACTCCATCACGAACCACGGGAAATCCGCCCGATCGATCCGGTAATCCGGCCGGCAGCGCTCGAAGCCGCCGCATTTCACCTCGAAGCCGGCCGTATCCGGTCCGTCGAAGAAAAACACCCGCGACGACTCGACCTGCCTCGACATGAAGGAGGCAGGATCCATCGTGATGCCGGGAGATCGTGTCGCGATGGATTTTATTCGCCGCCTCCCCGGAGAATTGAAAGCAAATAAATCCATCATCGAAATGAAGACGGGGAATTTCCGCTTTCTGCTTTTTCGCATCTTTCCGTCTTCCCGGCGGCATTGTCTTTTTACCAATACCGTCTCACCGCCGCATCCCGCTCGTATTGCCGGCGGAAGACGCTGTCGGGTTCGCGCTTCATGCCTATCCTCGCGAAAATCCCCATGACTACGCCTGCGATGAAGCCGCCGATGTGCGCGGCATAGGCCACGCCGCCGGTTTCCTCCGTTTGAGCGATGGAGCCGGCGCCGTTAATGAATTGCATGAAGGCCCACATGCCGATCACGAAAACGGCCGGCAGCGAGACGAGGCGGAAGAAGAACACCGCATTCACCCGGTTGCGCGGAAAGAGGACCAGATAAGCGCCGAGCACGCCGGAAATCGCGCCGGATGCGCCGAGATTCGGGATGACTCCCTGCGGATGTACGGCGATCTGCGCGAAGGTCGCGACGATTCCGCTGACCAGATAGAAGACGAGGAATTTCAGCGCGCCGAAGCGGTGCTCGACATTGTCGCCGAAGATCCAGAGGTAGAGCATATTCCCGCCGATGTGCCCCCAACCGCCGTGCATGAACATGGCCGAAAAAACGGTGAGGTAAATGGGGCTCGGCCCCGGCGCCTGCGGAATCTCCACCCGCTGACCGCCGGAGAAAATGACCGCCGGCTCGACCAGATCCTGGCCGCTGGTGATTTCCATCGGGATGACACTCCAGCCATAGGTGAATTCCGGGTTCAGCAACTGCCAGACGAAGACCGCCACATTCGCCGCCAGCAGAGTGATCGTCACCCAGGCTGGGTGCATCAGGTGGCGGTCGTCGTCACTGATCGGGAAGATCATGGCGGGAGCATCCGCTTCATTCCGCGCAGGACAAGACAAGGATGGCGAAGTCGCTCCAAGAATCTGTTAAAATCTTCCAAGACCTTCGACCTGGAGACCTTCAGACGCGGAGCCCGGGGACTATCCCGCCCGCAATTCCAGATACGCCTCGATTTCCTCCGCCGGATTGTGGGCGCGCATCAGCGACTCGCCGATAAGCACGGCGTTCGCGCCGGCATCGAGCACGCGCTGGACATCTTCCACCGTGCGCAGGCCGGATTCGGAAACGAGAATCACGTCGTCGGCTACTTCGTCGGCGAGCGATTCGGTAGTGGCGAGGTCAATTTCGAAGGTTTTCAGGTTGCGGTTGTTGATGCCGATCAGGTCCGCGCCGAGTTCGATCGCACGCTCCATCTCCGGCAGGTCGTGGACTTCCACCAGCACGTCGAGCTGGAAGTCCTTCGCCTCGTGGTAGAGGCGCTTGAGCTCTCCGTCGTCCAGCGCGGCGACGATCAGCAGGATCGCGTCCGCGCCGGCCACGATCGCCTCGTGGATCTGCACCGGGTGAATGGTGAAGTCCTTGCGCAGCAAAGGCGCGTCGGAGAATTCCGAAATCTTCGACAGATAGCCGAGCGAACCCTGGAAATACTTCTCGTCGGTGAGGATCGAGAGACAGGAGGCGCCGCCGTCGAGGTAGCGCTTCGCTTGGCGGATGGGATCGAAATTCGTGTCGATCACGCCGACGGAGGGCGAGGCCTTTTTCACCTCGGCGATCACTCCCACCCGGTCCGGTCCAAGGTCGAGCGCGGCGCGGAAACCGCGGAAATCGTTGCGCTGGAGCGCGGCGGCGCGGAGGTGCCCGGCGCGGGCCATCAACGCTTCGACTTCCTGGCGCTTGGTGGCGATGATCTGGGCGAGCTTGTCGGGCATGGCAGGCGCGGAGGAAAATGCATGCTTTGTCCGCGTCTCAAAGTCTAAAGGTCTTAAAGTCGAAAGTCTCCCCCGCTCGAAGTCTTTTCCCAATCGCCACCGCTTCCCCGGTTCGGACCTCCGGCCTTCAGACGTTGAGAATCTCGCTTGGGTTGGTGGTGGTGTCTGCTATGGTCCGCGCCGAGATCCCCCGATGTCCTCCGCTTCCTCCTTGGTCCGACCGTCTTCCGGCGGCGAATACGCCGCCACCTCCGCCACCAGCGCCGTGCTTCTCGGGGCATTGGGCGTAATGTGGATGCAGCTTTTCGTTTCCTGCATCTCCATCTGGCAGAACAGCGAATACTACACCTACGGCTGGTACGTGCCGCCAGCGGCGCTTCTTTTCTTCCTCCGCCGCTGGAAAAGCGACGATTTCGACCGCAGCGAGCTGCGGCCCATTCCCGTGCTTTGGCCGCTGGGCATCGCGCTGGCGCTGTTGGTGCCGCTTTTCGCGATCCGCACCCTGGGGCATTTCGATGCCTCGTGGCGGCCGCCCATCCTGCTGCACGCCGGCATGGTCGCCGTGATCAGCCACGGGCTGCTTGCCCTGGCGGCCGGGTGGCGCCGCTCGTTGTGGTTCCTGCCGCTCACCATTTTTGCCCTTTCCGCGGTGCCCCATCCCTTTCAGGTGGAGCAGACGATGATCCGGCAATTCACCGGCTGGGTGATCGACCTGAGTGTCGAGTGGTTCGCCCTCGCCGGCCGCCCGGTTTCCGCAGTCGGCGAGAGGCTGGAATCGCTCGGCACCGTGGTGGAGGTCACCCAGGGCTGCAGCGGCATTCGTTCCTTCCAGAGCATCCTGATGGCCTCGCTCTTTTTCGGCGAACTCTTCTTCCTGCGCATCGGCCCCCGGCTTGTCCTCGTCGTGCTTGGGTTGGGGGTCACCCTGCTCGTCAATACCGGCCGGGCGATCGCCCTGGCCACCATCCGCTTCGATCGCGGCGAGGAAGCTTTCAAGGCGGCGCACGATTCCGTCGGCATGATCGCCTTCGCCGTCAGCGCCGCGATCCTGCTCCTGGTCGCCCTGCTGCTGCGCACTCTCGGCGACCGGCGGGGGCGGCGGAGACTGGTTGTCAGAAAAGTTTGATTTGCTCCCTGAGACTTAAAAAGAAATGAAGTTTCCCGTCCTCATTGCCGCCGCTGCGATTCCGGCCGCCGTGCTTCTGGTCGAAGCGGCGGCCTGGTTCTGGATGCACCCGCACCGCGAGGGGGATCCGGTGGTCATGCCGGCCTACCGCTTCCCTCCGGAAGGCGAGGCCGCCCGGCTCGATCCCGAGGGCATCACGAAAGTGAAGGAGGCCCTCGGCTGCGACGATGGCCTGCAGGGCATGATCCGCGGGCAGGATGGCAGCCTGCTTTCCGTCGCCTTCTTCGAATGGAACAAAAGCCAGAGCGCCCGCATGTCCGAAGTGCTCGCCCACATGCCGGAGGTCTGCATGGGGGCCGGCGGCGCCGATCTGGAGGAGCGCTATCCCAGCCGCCGGGTACCCTACGGGGATTTCGACCTCATTTTCGACTCGACCCGTTTCCGGGGCGAGAACGGCCGGCCGACCTTCATCTTCAAGGCGCCGTGGATCGAAGGCTTTCGCGATATGGATCTGCGTCAAGGGCCGTATGGCCACACTTGGCAGGAGGACAAGCGCCGTTTCCGCCTGCTGGCCGTGAAGAACCGCTTCAAACCCCGTTACGCCCGCGTGTTGATGGCCAGCGTGCGCGGCGTGGAGACCGAGGAAGCGGCCTGGGAAGCTTTCCGACGGGAAATTCTCGAGAACGTGTCCTCCACGATGCGTTGACGTGGTGTATCTTGGGTGCCGGACGTCTGCGGACCATCAAGACCCACCCGCCGGCAGCAGCCCGACGAGCGACTGGGCAGGCTCAGGGGATGGCGGCGGCCGGAAGCAGATCACCCGAGACGGTGAAATTATCCACGCGATTGGTACCGGCGGCGGCGGCATCCGAAATCAGCCGGCCCGGCTTCAGCCCAAATATGCCGGGCAAAGCTTTCCTTCCAGCTTGTGTGGAGCCGGTTGCAGCACTTGCGGGTCTCTACAGGACAAGCCCCGGAGAAGACAAAGGGGGAAGGCTTCCTGTCGCAATGAGTTTTTAGCGGCATTGGGCCGGCGTCGGGCTCGTGCGATGCGGTGCGGCATTTGCACATGAAAAAACCCGCCGGGAGAGGCCCGGCGGGTTTTTCGAGAGAAGCTTGATACGGGAAAGCAATCAGGCAAGAGTCGGAGCCTTCGAAACCCTACGACCACGATTGGAGCGGACAAGGAGACCGGCACTCAAAAGACCGGCAAGCGCAAGAGCGCCGCTGGGCTCAGGGATGAGGCCTGCGATGTTGTCGAGATAAGGTGATCCTCCAACGCCGAAAAGTCTGATGTTCAGGAAGTCACCAGGAGCAAGAGGAAGAGAACCCAGGGCAACTCGCAGACTTTGGAAGCCTGCTGTTCCCACCGTGCTGATGGTGTAGGTATCAGTGTGAATCGGACTACCGCCATTTACGGAGATTTCATAGGTATAAGTGCCGGCGGTGGAGGTGCCTCCGACATCGAAAAGAAGAGCGGCGAGCGACTGCGTCTCCGATGAGATGTTCTGAATGTTCAACGTAAAATTCGCACCCACGAGAGCGCGATTACCCGTCGGAGCGGCGGGGCCAAAAGTCCAATCACCGTAGGTACCGTCGTTGGACTGATTGAGGGCATTGCTTGTGGTTGCTCCGGATGCCGTGGCATTAAATAGCGAACCACCGAAATCTAACACGGGATTAGTTGCGCTACTGCCGGCAACGTTCCAGAAATTCGATACGCCGAAAACCAAGCTAGCGTTCGCGGAGCCAGCCAGGAGTGCTGTTACCGAAGCGGTAAGGAGGAGTTTGTGGATCATGGGAAGGGATTGGGGAAGATTCGATTGAAGACGGGGAAAACTTAGCTGTTTGTAAGCCAGCCTGTCGAGAAAAATAATGAGGGATCAAATTTTTTTGAAAAAACGGGAAACGATTCCGGAGCGAAACTTGCGGGCGCGGCGCTTCCAGCCTGAAGGTTTTGCATGAATTGTTTCTACCGCCGGCCTTGGGCATCCGGCACTTTACTTCTGGGGAAAATCTTTCCCTTCATATGGAACCGGAGTGGGGAGAGGAGGGAGTTCTTCGAGGGTCTGCCTTTCTTCGAGGGCTTTGAGAGCCTTTTTCCAAGCGGGGACGGAATCGGGGTCGGTTTCGAAGAGTTCGGTGTTGGCCTCGGGCAGGGGCAGGTCTCTGACGTGGGTGCGGATGAGCAGGTCACGCAGGCGGAACGCTTCCTGACGCATCAGGGATGACCAAACGACCTGATCGAGCAGCGCTTTTCCTTCGTCCTGCCTGCCGGTCATGATGAGGGCCGTGGCTAGGAGGGCGCGATGCATCATCGGTTGAACACCCTCGGCGTTTTCGATCTCCCTGATCAGAGGGAGGGCGGCTTCGGCATCGTTGCCGGCGAGGAGCGCGAGGGCGAGACTGGACTTCACCGCCGCAACGGAGGGATAGGTGTCGGAGAGTTTCCGCAAGGCGTCGGTCGCGGCCGCGGGAGAGACCACGCCATGAAGCACGCCGAGGTAGTTGATGTTGTTGATGAGGGAGGGATTGGAGGGCTCGAAGCGGGCAATGGAGCGGGAGATGGCGAAGAGTTCTTCGCTGCGGTTTTCGTCGCTGAGAGCTTTGAAGACGTAAAGGATGTCTTCGGAGAGAGGGAGCGGACCGCTGCCGACACGGGCGGCACCGGCCCAGGCGTCGATGGCCGCGGAGCGGGCGCCGAGGACGGAGGCGTGGCGGGCGATGTCGATGAAGCGGTTGCGCCCGGAACTGAAGGTGGCGGTATGGAAAGCGCGGTTCCAGGCGGCTTTTTCGGCGGACTCGGCACCGCGGGAGCGCTCGACGACGGCGCGGGCGATGTGGATGTCCACCATGTCGGCGCCCTCGGGGACTTCGGCGAAGGTTTTGAGGGCGTCGTCGAAACGTCCTTCACGGACGAAGGCGTGGATGCGGGCGATGAAGGCCTGGTCGCTGGTTTTGGAGGGTTCTTCGAGGAGGTCGATAACCCGGGCCCCCTTGCCGTGGCGGACGAGCCAGGTGCCCAGGGTGGCGGGATCGGAGGCGAGGAAACGGTCGATGGCGCCTTGGAAGATGGCCTCTTTTTCAGCCTCGCCGGCGGTTTCGAGGGCGGGGTGGAGGGCATGGAGGTGGTGGATGGTTTGCGCGCCGGGGATGGCGGCGATTTTTTCCGGAAGGTCGGCGAGGTCGGGGCCTGCCTTGAGACCGCCGGGGAGGTTGCCGAGCAGAGCGACGGCTTCGAGGGCCTGGGGCGCGGCGGCGTCGAGCAGGCGGATCATCATGCCGCGGGCGCGGTGGATGTGGTCGGGGGTGGGGAAGTTGGCGAGGGCGCGGATGGTCTCGAGCTGGAGGCCGGTGCTGGTGTGGAGCGCGGGGGCCTGTTCCAGGAGGGAGAGGGCTTCGCGGGACATGCCGCGGGCGTTGAGGAGGCGGGCGAAGAGGAGCTGGTTTTCGGGGCGTTCCTGATCTTCCTTGGAAAGTCCGAGGAGGATGGAGAAGGCGATGGCCTGGGGGGCCTCGTCCACGAGATAGGTGCGGGCGAGCAGGCGCTCGTCACCGGTGCTCATGGGATGGGAGAGGAGGCGCAGGGCGAGGATGTAGGCGCCGGGATCCTTGAGTTCGATCTGGGCTCTGGTGAAGACGCGGAAAGCCTCGAAGTCGCCGCCGCGGTCCATGAGGACGGTTTTCGAAAGGTCGCGGGCGGTCTGCCAGTCGGAGCGGGAGAGGGCGGCGGCAGCCTGGGTGATCTGCTGATCCATCCGCCAGTTGCGGAATTTCCGGTAGGCGGGGCGTGCGCCGATGGCGGCGGCGGCGGCGAGCGTCACGACGATGCCGAGGACAACCCAGTGCCACACGCGGGAACGGCGGCGGATTGTCGGGTCGTCGCTCCAGCGGGAGAGGTCGTTTTGCGTGCTTTGGGTGGACCACTTGGGCATGGGGAGAGATACGGATAATTTGAGATAGTCGGAAAATCGGGGGGATGAGGAGGGAACTCAGTGAGTTTCAGCCGGCGTTTTGGTTTCCTCAATGCCGGCTTTCGGGATTTTTCGGTTTTGCGGGCACACCGGCGACGGTGGTTCCGCTGGCAACGTCGCGGACGACGACCGACCCGGCAAGGCAACGGCTGCCGGCGCCGAAAATCACGCCGGGGCCGACAAAGGCTTGGGCGCCGATCCAGCAGCCGTCGGCGATTTCGATCGGCGCGGTGATCAGGTCGAAGCTTTCTTTGCGGAAATCATGGGAGCCGGTGCAGAGGAAGGTGCGCTGGGAGATGCAGATATGCGAACCGAGGGTGACGGGGGCGAGGGAGAGGATGAACGTTTCGTCGCCGATCCAGATGTGATCGCCGCAGGCGAAGCGCCAGGGGAAGGTGATGTTCACGCGGCTGCGAATCACGACACCCCGGCCAATGCGGGCCCCGAAAATGCGGAGCACGGTGACTTTGAGAGGAGAAGGGATGGGAAACCAAGAGGAGAAGAAGAGGCTGCGGGCGATCCACCAGAGGACTTCCTTCCAGCGGGGAGCGCCGCGGTCGAAACCTCGTGCGAGATAATTGTCGAGACGGATCATGGAGAGCGAAGATGAGAAGCAGCGGTGGGACGGCTGCGCCGCCCTGGGGAGGGATCCGAGAGGCGCAGGGTTGAGATGGCCGGACTTTGGAGCAATGATTCCGCGGAATCTGCATCGTCCGGTCTTCCGTTTTTCCGCGGAACGGGGCGACCGCTCCGCTACACTTTTTCCCGGCCCCCGATCGCCCGGTGGTAGGCGTCGAGGTAGCGTCGGGCCAGGCCGGACCAGCCGAAGTTCGCCTCCGCCCACGATGAGAGACGCGTGCGGTCGTTGTCCGTCCAGCATTCCGCGGCATGCGGGAGGACGATTTGCAGGGCTTCCTTGAGGGAGCCGGTTTCGGGCCGGGCGATGGTGATGCCGGGGAGATCGCGGTGATCGGCCCAGGGAGTCTGGTCGGTGGTCAGGACGGGAGTGCCGGCATGCAGGGCTTCGAGAACGGCGATGCCGAAATTTTCGGAATGGGTGGGGAGGCAGAAAAGGTCCGCGGCTTGGAGATAAACCCAGCGCTGCGGCCCCCAGACACCGCCGGTCCATTCGATGCCGGGAAGGCATAGTTCACGTTGCAGTTTCCGCAAGGTCTCCGCATAGACCGCGTCGCCGTCGCCCACCACGACCAGCTGCCATTCCGCGGCTTCCGGAAGCGCGGCGAGAGCGCGGAACAGGAGATCAAGGCCCTTTTTGCGGTCGATCCGCGAGAGGAAGAGCATGATTTTCCGCCCGTCCTCCCAGCCGAGTTCACGCCGGGCGGCGGTCCGGGCCGGGCCGCGGGGGTCGCGACAACCGAGGGGAAGGATTTCGACGCGGGGGTGGAGGATTTTTTGTTCGAGATTCGCGGCCTCCATGCCGCTGGTGACGAAAAGGGAGGCGGCGCCGCGCAGGAAGGGGCGCTCGATCCAATGGAAGTAGGGCCGCTTTTTCCAGGAGCGGTGCCGGAAAGCCCAAGGCTCGAGCATGCCATGGGGAGAGACGATGTAGGGGCGGCCGAGGGTGCGGAGACGCAGGGCGACTCTTGCGTGCGCGGGGTTCCAGAGGCCATGGAAGTGGTGGACCGCTTCCGGGTCCTGCGGGTCCGCGCTGTCGATGACTTCGGCGCCGGCTCCCAGGAGAGCGGCACGCAGGCCCTCGATGGCATTTTCAATGCCGCCTTTTTGCAGCGCTGCGGGAGGGGACACGAAGCGGATTTTCATGTTTTTTGGTGCGAATGGCCTCGTGATAAAGAGCGACGTATTCTTCCCCCATTCGGCTCAGGGAAAAATTCTTTTCATGAAGCTGTCTGGCTTGAGTCGAAAGTTCTGCCCGCTTTTGAGGGTCGAGAATCAAGTTAAGCCAATCCATGTCTGGATGGATTGGAATGATGCCCGGTGCTTCGAAAGGGGGAATCTCAGCGATCAATTCCGGTGTCATGCATACCGGCAGATCCGAGGCAAGGGCCTCGAGCACTGCAAACGGCATGCCTTCGAATCGGGCGGGATGAAGCATTGCATCGGCCGCGGCAAGCCAATCCCCCGGTTGATTCGTCCAGGGAATATGGAGTACCTGATCTTCCAGTCCGAGTGCTTTCCTTTCGGCAAGCCAAGCTTCTTCCATGGAACCGGATCCAACCCATACAAAGCGAACCTTTCCTGGTTCCGCTTCGCAGCACCGTCTGGCAATTCTCAGCATTTCCAAAGGTTGCTTTTGCTCCTCGATGCGTCCGAGTGTGATAAAAAGGGACGTGTTCTCGCAGATCCCCAACTCCTTCCGCCGTTCATGCCGTGCTTGCTCCGCAGCCACGGGGCGTTTCACCCCGTTGTGAATGACGGCGATTCGCTTCCCGGTTCCAAGCAAGGTTCGCAGGCTGTCTGCGCGTGTTTCGGGGGTGGTGACGAAAGGGCCTTGGAAGTTCCCGAGGCACCTGGCGGCGATCCAGTCCCTGAGAGCTCCGAAACGTGCTCCCAGCCAGACCGCCGGTTGGGTGATATGGATCATGCAGATCGCCGGCAGCCCGGAACATTCGGCAGCCCGGATCAGGTCCAGTCCATCTTCGAGATTCTGCTTATTGAGATGAATGACGTCCGGTGACAATCTTCGCCATTCTCCGGCGGTTTTCCTACTGATGCCGTAATCGACCGCCGCCCCCAGGCTCCGGGTGCGACGATCATGATAGCTGTTCTTGTAGGGCGAACGATGAACCGGTCCTAAGGTGCTGAATCGATCAGCCAATTCGTCCATCCGAGGATGGTCGGAACACCATAGCGACACCTCGTGCCCTAAGGAACGGAGGGCTTCACCGATCGCGAGAAGTGCCAATTCGCCTCCTCCGCGCGAGCCGGAGCTGGAACTTGCGAGAAGAATACGCATGAAAAGAGGTCAAGGTGCTCCCCGAACAAGGGTTCGCAGGAGTGTCATCCAGCGTTCGGCGGCGGTTTCGGGACCGATTTCACGGGCTTTGCGGGAGGCTTCCCCCGACATCGAACGCCTCAGTACCGGATCGAGCGCGAGCCGCCGCATGGCGGTCGCGAGCGAATCCACGCTGCCCGGATGGACGTGGAATCCGCTGCCGCCATCCTCGATCAGGTCGAGACCCGCTCCGGCGGCGGTGCTGGAGATGACCGGCATACCGGCTCCGAGAGCCTGGTTGACGACCACGCCCCAACCGTCATGGCGGCTGGGCAAGACGAAGACATCGGCCCCGGCGAAGACCTCCGGCAATGCTTCCGGTTGCTTGAAACCGAGATAGGCCACCTTGGCGCGGGCGGCTTCGTCCATGCCGGCGAGCCATTTGGGAAGCTGTCCTTCACGACCGGCCAGTTGCAGTTCGATATCCAAGCCTTCGCGGTGGAGCATATGGAATGCTTCCAGCAGGATATCCACGCCCTTTCGCTCGATCATCTGGCCGGCGAAGAGAAAGCGGCAGGTATCGGACGGTCGGCGGTTCGCGGCGGCGGACCCGAAGAGGTCCAGCGCGCAGGCATAGGGAATGTCATGGACAGGTGTTTGAGGAAAGCGCCGCTGGTAATCGGCCCGGGCGCTGCGCCCTATCGCCACGATGGCCCGGGCGTTTCCGACCGGCGCGGCAAGCTGGCGTTGGATTGCGCCGCGCCATCCCCGCCGCTCCAGCAGCCGCTCTCCCCAGAAAACCCAAGGCGGCGCACCGCGCGCCGCCAGGCGCCGGAAAATCCGCCGGGTCGTGATTCCGGTGAGCGGTGCGTTCACCATCACCGCGTCGAAGCTTCGCAGATCGACCAGAGGCGAGTTCCAATGGCAGCGCACCCGCCCGCTGCCGAAGACCCTGCCCGGCATGATCGTCTCCCAGGGCTCCAGTTTTCCCAGCCGCCATGGGGAATCGTCCGGAACCTCCTCGAAATAGGCGACGGTCAGATCGCAGTCGCCCCGCACTGCCAAGGCGTGGAAAAAGTCCCGCTGATAGGGCGACGGAGTGACGCTGTATGCGAGGGTTTTCACCCGGGGAGGTCAACGTTTGGAGACTTCCGCCCGCCCATTCGGCTTGACCGCGGGAGACCGGCTGCCTGCGCGACGAGGGGAATGCTGTTTTAGCAGCCATGCCACCACCAGCAGTCCTAGGGTCGGCAGAATGGCGGTGGTCAGGGAGAAGAGACTCCGCATGGTAATCGCCGCGGGGAAAAAGCCGCTCGCATACATAAGAGTGGAAAACGAATCGAAGGATCCCCGGAAACGATGATTCCACAGCCCGCAGAATAAACCGATGATCAGAGCGGTGATGAGGACGGCGGGGATTCCCCCGGCCATGTAGGCTTCTCCAGCGAAAGTCACCGCAAGCGTCAACCCCCCCATCTCCGAGGCTTCCTCGATACTTACGGAGAGTCCCTCCGGTTTCCCCGGCCAGACCGCCCGCGGAATGGGACGAATGATCGCTTGGTAAGGAACTTCGAATCCGAGAAAATCGTACCTCGCCGGGAATGCGTCCATAATCCGCGCCATCGACACCAGATTATAGTCCACCGCGAAGCTGGAGTGCTGTTCTTCGGTTACGAGCGACGAATTCCCTTTCAGATACTCCCTCAAACCAATCTGGCGGAATGCCAGCATTTGCGTAGTTCCGAGATAGATTAAAACAACACTGGCCGAGGCAACGACCAATACTCGTGTCCAGGACAGGTTTCGGGAAGCCAGCAGATAGGCCCCCGACAGACCCGCGACGTATATCAGGAAGATGTTCCGCGTGCCGCCGGCGAAGCTTTGAAACAAAGTGAAGATCACGAGCGCCGAGGCGGCGGCCATGGCAATGGCGGAGATCTTACGGCGATGGGCAAGAAGAATCCCGTAGACCGGAGGAATGGCATAGATGAACAGATTCAGCTCGTTGATGAGAGCTTTCCAATCCCCGAATTTGCCGCGACTCCATGGCTGGTTGAATCGCGGTTGCATTATTGCGTCAATCCATGCGATCGGATTGAACTTCACCGCAAGCAGCATGTGCAGATAGCCCAGGCCGGCTGCAATCCATAGCAATGCCAGCCACTGCCCGGCCGAAAGTCCGGCGGCTGTTCTCGGGCTGGTTGCTGCCCGTTTCGCACCGGTTGCCGCATGCCGGCCCACCGCCAGACCCGCCATCCCCAAGAGGGTCGCCTGGGCCGCGTGTCCGATGTTGTACATTTGGTTCAGTATGTCGAAACCGGGCTGGGGAAAAAGAAATTCGACAAAAGTCAGAAAGTAGAAGGCCAGCAGAGCCATCACATCCACGCGCATCAGGTTTCGGAAGCCATAACGGAAATCGAGCGCCAAGCTGGATGCGAGACCGATTCCCAGAAAAATCGCCTGCATGCGCAGCGCCTTCGCCGTCCCTTCCCCGTCGACCAGTAACCAGGCGAGCGCGATGCTTGCGAGAAGCAGCCCGGTGCCGACAGCATCGGGTTTGAGCGCGTTGCGATCGGTTTCGGGCCGCAATGCCGTGCGGAAGCGAGTGGAAAGACGGGAAGGCATGGGGTGGCAAAAGGATACTGGGTAGGTATTGAGTATGGGTTCGGATCGTGTGTGGCTGGAGCCTACCGCTCCAGCCTATGGTCGGTACGTCTCGCGACGATTCCCGCAATCAATCGGAGTAATAGGTTGGTCGCAGGCCGGTGGTTCTAGCCTGGCGGTCTGCCCCGTTGGTTCAGGATTTCAGCCATGTTTTACGAAATTTGCCTGAACTACGTATCATGCGTTGCCGTCAGCATCTTTTCGGACCAGGCCAGCAGCCTGTTGGCCGGCTCTCTCCAGGACCAGACCCCGGAGACCGGCCGCGGATTGCCGGCCCAGTATTCCAATTCTTCCGCGAGAGAAACGGAGTCCGTGCTGGTAAAGATCGATCCGTTCTCCCGGTGGCGGATCAGGTCTTTCGCGCCGACCGCGGAGCTGACGATGCAGGGAAGTCCGCAGGCCAGCGCCTGCACCACCACCAAGCCGAAACCCTCCTCCAGCGAGGGCAGCACCAGCACGTCGCTTTCTCGCATCCGCGTCGCCAGATCCGCTTGGGCAAGCGGTCCGAGATAACGCACCGGGGAGCGGCCGCGATAGGCGTCACGGTCTTTACGGGTTTCGTCCAGCACGGGGCCTGCGCAATCCAGCGACCAATCGGGGCGGTCTGCTGTTTCCAGAGCGGTCAGCAGAAAGCGCAAGCCTTTGCGCAGACTGAGCTGTCCGGCGAAGAGGATTTTCAGCGAGTCGTTCACTCGACGCACAGACTTGCGGCCGGTGGAGTGCCAAACCGCCGGGTCCGCGCCGTAGGGAAGCACGAGAACACTCCCTTCCTGAACGCCGCGTTCGGTCAATTGCCCGCGGACGATGGACGAAGCACAACAATGATAATCCGCCAGGCGGGACTCCTCCTCAACCCGGTCCAGATAACCGGCGTCATAGCCACCACTGCCGGCGGGCGGCAGTCCCACCCTCTCATATTCCGGTTTCAGCAGCGCGGCCAGATTTTCCGCCGGCCCGGTCGCATGGTTCAATATGGTCCGGATTCCCAGATCCTTTGCCCGCCTGAAAGCTTCGCGGCACTGCCCGGGAATGCCGTGATGGAAATCCGCCGGATTCAACACCCGGGCGACCCAGCGATCGAAGCCGTCGTCCTGCCAGCGGAAGAGTGTTTGGTTCGAAGGACGAAAGCGCTCTGGAATCTTCTCATACATCGCATAGGTGACCAGGGTCCGCAGCGAATGGCTGCGCAGCGGCATCCCGCCGCTTTGCCGGAGCTTCCACTTCGGATAGCCGGAATAATACGCACCGAGCCCGCCAAGCCGATGGAGCTCGACGGCAAGATCCCACACATGACAGGGATTGGTGGCAGCGATGGAGATTCTCAACTTTCGGGGATCTCTCGCATGATCACGTTCATCGTCCGCCGCCAATGCCAAGGGTAATCGATCCATCGGCATTATGGCGATTCGATGGTGGCCGCAAGCTCCGTTTTCATTAAGTCAGAAAGGCGTTTGTTCAGCATGATGCGAATTGTCCTCTGGTGTCCAGGATCTGGTTCGCCTCCGAAGGAGCCTTTGCATTCGATGCTCATAACAGATGATCCATTTTTCGCTGGATTGACCGGTCGTTTCTTATCGGAGAGGAGGCTGGAGTGAGATTGTGGATTTTGCGTTTCCAGGCGTTCCACAAGTTGATACGAGATCGCGAAACCGTCGGATCTGGTGTCGCGAAAGAGGTTGGCGGATTGCCCGGAAAGACCAAAGATGCCATGGTGTTCCTGCCATGCCTCTCAGAGTTCCGGCAAGCCGTCCGCGCTTCAAGCTGTCCCGAATCTTGTTCAGCCACTGCAGCAATCCGTATGGCCAACACGAGACCGGATAGTGCCGCCAAGCGAAGAGGGCCTGGTTCATGATCGCTCCGGCGGTGATCCGGGGGCTTTCGTGGTGATGCAGATCGGTATCATGGAAAACCTTGAGATCCGGCGACTCGACGATCGGAATCCCGAGCGCATGGAGTTGCAGGGAGAGGTCGATTTCCTCCATCCCGTAAGCCACTGGCAGGGGCACATAGCCGCGCGTTTTGAGGAAGACGCTTCTGTGGTAGACGCAGCCGCATCCCACGAAAGTCGCCACCTTGCGGTCCTTTGTCGCTGTTGCCGCGTCATGCCTGCTGTCCCGGTGGCGGATTGAACAGGCGATGATTCCCGCTTCGGGATGCCGCCCCGCAGTTTCCAGAACCCTGGCGAAGAAATCAGAGTCCTCGGGATAGGAATCGTCGTCGAAGCTGGCGACGAGTTCGTGTCCCGCGGCGTTCAGCAAAAGATTGCGGCCGCCTCCCGGGCCGACGTGATCCTTGGAGCGGAGCACCCGTACGCCTCCCGGAAACGGAAAGTTTTCCCTTCCATCGAGATGGACGAGAATTTCCGCGGGCGCCGGCCGGCAGGAGGCGATCCGCTCGATGGTTTTGACCGTGCCGACTTCACGTTTCCACGCGGGCAGGATTGCGGTGATCGGAACCGTGGCGGGTATCGTCAAATCAGAGGCAGAGAAGTTCAAAGGTCGGCAAGGGCCAGCGGCCCCTTTTTTCTCAAAACCCGGAACAAACGATAGGTTGTCGTTCCAACCGGTTTTCTCGGAATTTCGGAAAGTGCAGTCCAGGCGTCGAACAGAGCCTTCGCACGAATCTTCAGTCGCGCGGGTTCGCGGCTCCAGGCAAGGCAGCGGAGCGTCGTTCCGATCAAATGGGCGGGCAGATGAGATCCTGGCGCATTCTGCCAGCCGAAGAGCACCGAATTCCGGGCACCGTAATAGTCCATCCGCGAAAAATCCCGTTTGGGCGATTCGTGATGAATGATGGGCGGGGCGTTTCCCAGACGCACATGATAGCCTGCCTCCAGCAGGCGGATGCAGAAATCGCTTTCCTCGCCCTGATGGATGAGGTTCTCGCGATAGGCGCCGAGCTTCAGAAACAGGTCCCTTCGCACCACATGGGCGGTGCCGATGTAGCTGTCGGTCAGCCAGATATTTTCCGAATCAGGTCCGCGCTGGCATTCGGTGTTCGCCTTGTCCGGCTCGATGTAGGGGATGGCCACCGCACCGATTCTCGGATCGGCGTCCAGGTCGCGCAGGGTTGCTTCGAGAATGCCGGGATCGGAAAACTCCGCATCGTCGTCGATGGAAAAAATCGCCCGCCCCCTGGCCATCTCCGCCGCCCGGTTGCGTTGGACGATGTATCCCCGGGAAGTCCCGTCCCGTTCCAGACGTACTTCCGGAAACTCTTCCTTGACCATCTCCGCGGTGCCATCGGTCGAAGCGTCGTCGATCACAAGCACCTCGTGTGAAACAGTCTGTGTCCGGCACGAGATCAATGCCTGACGGAGTTCCTCCTTACGGTTTTTCGTAGTGATGACAACAGTAGCCTCCATAAACCGATCACTTCGGATTCATCGACCGTGCCGGCACACCCGCGGCCCTGCCGCCGGCGGGTACGTCGCGAGTGACCACCGCTCCCGCCGCGATCACCGCGTCATCGCCGATCAGCACTCCTTTCAACACCACTGCATGCGCTCCGAGCCATACCCGGTTCCCCAGACGAGTTGGGCGTGAAATCAGCGGCTGGGAAGCAGGGGGGGTACCCGGATCGATGCCGTGATCGTGATCGGTCAGATAGCATCCGGGGCCGATCATGCAATCCTCCCCGATGGCGAGCGAGCAAGAGGCGTCCAAAATGGAGTTGCGGTTGATATAGGTTCTCGCGCCGATAACGAGCTTGTCCGCCTTTGGAATGTCGCTGCAAATCAGGGTCACTCCATCGTCGAGTGCGACTCCCTCGCCAAGCCGAATGTCGCTCCACTGGCGGGGGATGGAGATTTGGCGTAGCCACGCGTAACCTTCGATGCGAACTCCCAGCGCGCGATACGCGGCGTTGCGCAGCCGGGATGCCAGCGCGCCATGAGTCCGGTGAATCGCCGACAATAGGGACATCCTTCAGGGTTTGAGAGAATAGGCCAAGGCGGCCGCAAGAAAGTGAAAGCGGCGCTCCGCGAAATGCCATGGCAACGTCGCGCCGAGCAGGCGGCGGCCTTCGCCTCGCGGTCCGTTGCGGAGCGTGTCGAGGATCACCGGGCGGAGATGCCGGCCAAGGATGCGGAGCCGCTCGGCACGCCGTGCCGCGCCTCCCGGATACAGCCCCCGTTTCTCGCTCCGCACGAGATTCCAAGCTCCCGCCAGCGTCTTTTCGGACTGTTTCATCACGCTTCCCGGATGCTCCCGATAGCCGAAAGTGGGATGACCGATGATCTGGGTGAGGCGGATGCCGTGACCGAGTTTCATCACCCAGTCGGCATCTTCGCCGTTGATGGATTCTTCGACGAACCGCACGCCTCCAAGCCGTTCCCGGCGAACGACGAACGACGAAGCTCCCCACCAGCGCCATTCGTCGCCGGAGGCGAAGTAATCATCAAAACCAAGCCATTCGGGAGTGGGTTCCACGGCATGGAGGGCCACCGGCGAAGAGCCGGCTTGGAAACGTTCCGGTTTTCCGAAAAGCAGATCGGCTCCGCTTGCCCTCAACGCTTCGCGGTAAATTCGTGTCGTCCAGGGAAACCATAAATCGTCGCTGTCGAGAAAGGCGACGAAATCTCCACCGGCTCGTTCGATGCCGCGGTTCCGGGCTGCGCCCGGGCCGGCGTTCCGTTGAGCGATCGTCAGAATGCCGGGATGCTCGGTGCGGAGATAATCTAGAGTGCCGTCCGTGGAACCATCGTCGACGACGATGATTTCAGGTGTTTCCTCTTCCTGAGCGAGCACTGAAGAGAGTGTTTCCCGCAGAAGCTTCAGCCGGTTGAAAGTGGGGATAACGACCGAGAATGAAGGCATACGGAAATTTTCTGGAGAAAATAAGCGGTGAAAGGAAACCGGTATATTTGCGATTCGGATATTCAGGATCGGGCTCTACAAGCATAGGCAAGTCATGAATGGCCACCTTGCAGGCGTACGTGGCGGGAACGCACAATTTTCACATTCCGGGGCCGCAATGTTCCATTTTCGAATCCTCTTTTTCAATGAGACGGAACTTGGATGCAGACTCCTCAACGCAGCCAGGCGGCCACCCGCTCGGCGTTTTTGAATCCCGCAAATCTCTCGATCAACCGGAATCTCGCCGGCGCTGCCGGCCCGGCGACAGCGATGAGCCCCCGGTTTTTCCTTTCGTTGAAATAAGCTGCCGCTTCGTCGATGTCATGCACCGCCAGTGTCCGCGCCATTGCGAAGCATGCCTGCCCGGCGGCGGTGCGGTAGCGGTCGTTCATCCGGCCTTCGCGGTCCAACCATGCGAGGCAATCGTCGATCAGTGCGGTCTTCTGCCGTACCACACGGCGGGGGTCCCTGCGGCAAACCGTCTCCTCCGACCAGATGCGATATATGGCAGGCGGACCTTCGACAAATCCGATCCTCAGCCCGGCTTGGAGCGCCCGGAGGACGAGTTCGTTGTCCTGGCAACACGGCAAGCCTTCCTTCCACCCGCCGATCCGTCGCAACGCCTCCGTGCGCCAAAGCGCCGCGCCAGTCTGGCAAAGTTCCCAGCGCAACCACCGCTCCACCAAGTCGGTGTCCGCGGTTGGCCGGGTGACAGTTTCCACGGATGATCCATCGGCTCGTTCTTCGCGGACAATCAGTGGGGAGTGGATCATATCCATGCTCTCAGATGCAGCGGCGAGCTGGGAGGCGATCTTGCCGGGAGCAAGCAAATCGTCGGCATCCAGGAACTGGATCCACTCGCCGCGCGCCTGTTCCAGTCCCCGGTTCCGGGCGGTGCTGCCGTTGCGCCAAATCCCGTGGATCAATTTCACCCGGCTGCCAAATGTCCTGATCTCGGCAGCGCTGTCATCCGACGAAGCATCGTCCACCACGATCACCTCGATATTCTCCGAAGCCTGCTCCAAAGCGCTCCGGATCGACTGCCCGATCCATCGGCGGGCATTGTGGCAGGGAATGACGATGGAGGCTTCCATTAAACTCCGGTTTCGGGACAAAACGAAAACTGCCGTGCCAAATCCGCTCCGATCCGGCGCCCAATGAGATGAAAGACGAACCATCGCTTCCAAGGATGGATACGATGGCGCTGGCGCAAGCTGGCATCGTGTCCGGTAAGGTAGGCGACACACCGTTCGTCAGGCACGACAAAGCTCAAATTCCGGGAAACGAGCAGGGATTTGATTTTATTGTGACCATGATGAATCCAAGGGACTTTGTTCCACTCATCCCAGTCGCGTCCTGCCGGCAGGGGAAAATCGGAAGTGGATAGTGCAGCGGTGGATCCGCAAAGCGCCGCCAGATGATCGCAACGACGCGCGCGTCCGAGACTCAGGTCGAACTCCCAACCGCGTTCGAAGACGATTGCCGAGCTGCCGATATAACGGTTCACCACATCGACGAGGTCATGTCGCAGCAGATCGTCGGCATCCAGCACCATTTGATAGGAAGGTTTCGCTTCATGAGCCCGCATGGCGGCGAAAGCGATTTTCCAGCTTTTGTCGATGCGAGGACCGCGAGAGTGGGGGGGAGGCCAGTCCACCTGGTGAAAGGCGATTCTCGAATCGAAATTTCCGGCCAGGAAGTCGGGCCGATCGTGACCGGCAACGAAAGCCATCCAATTTGGAACCGTCTGCGCCAGCAGCGAACCGAGTGTCTGGTGAAGCAGGTCGCAAGTCACCTTCCAGGAGGCTTCGTTGTCGCCCCGTGGCTTTAAGGGAATCAGGAAGGCGATGGCAGGCGAGGATGGAAAAGAGACGTTCATCGCATGCGATCAAAATCCCGGTATTGGAAAAACGAAGGTAGTTTGTTTCGGGCGTTCAACGGCCGGCCTTAAAGATCTTGGTAAGACCGGCCCAGCCGCAAAATCTATACCCCTGTGCCGAAAGAAATTCATGGATTTCACTTTGGGTTTCGGCGACGTGATCTTCCACCGCAACAATGATCGGACGGTATTTCTGCCAATCATTGGATCTCAATACGGACAGATCGTGTCCCTCGCAGTCGACGGACAAAAAGTCGATGCAAGCAATGGAGGGAATGTCCGCTAAAATGGACTGCAACCGTCTCACCTGAACCTTGATTGTCGATGGATCGTTCTCCGATGCGGCCGAGCGATCCACGAGCTTGGAACACGTTGCCGCGCAGCGAAAAAGAGCGGTCGTCTCGGTCTCTCCCACCGCACAATTAACGACGGTCGCCTCCTTCCGGAAACGGCGCAGGTTGCGGGCGGCCGCAGGCTGAGGTTCGATCAACAGGCCCTTCCACCCCATTTCCGCAAAGAGGCGGGTATTCGAGAAATTGAATGGGTGCCAGGCTCCGACTTCGACGAAAAAACCATTCCGTTTTCCTCCAAGAAGTTCGTGGACGATGCGGTCTTCGCCAAATTGCGAAAAGGATCGCCGCACATACGAAGATGCGATTGGGGAGAAACGAAATGCATGATCAAAATACCTTTTGATCATCGAAAAAGCAGTCATTGGGAGAATGGATTTCATCGGTCGTTTATGTCAGTTGAATCATGATTCGACGGTTGAATGGATCAATCGCTGTCGGCTGCGAGGATTGTCCATGCGATATTCTTCCAATCCCACTTGCGGGCACATTCCAGGTTCTCATGTGCGGCGGAAGGGAGATCGGAGGATTCCCATGCCGCCATAGCTTCGCTTAACGAATTGCTCTCTTTGGGATCGAACCACCTGACCCCCCTGTCGGGTACGATTTCCTGCAAACTGACAATGCGGGGAGCGACGATGGCCTTGCCGAACGACATGGCCAGCACGAGTGATCCACTGGTGAGGATGCGGCGGAATGGAAAAACCACCACATCCGCCGCATTGAAGAAGATCTGGAGTTTCTCGTCCGGGATTCGTCGGGGATGCAGATGGATGCGTTCGTTTCCGGCGGCTTTCCTTTCGAGTTCCGGCAGGACGCCGGCATCGGCGACTTTCCCGGCAATGACGAGATGGCAATCGTCGGGCAAGGATGAAAAGGCGTCGATCAAATCGAAAACGCCCTTGTAAGGTTCGACTCGTCCGAAGAATAGATAGACTTTGGCCGCGGCGGGCAGGGAAAGCCGGGCTCGGGCTTCCTCACGGCCGATCTCGTTCGGATACGCGCCGATATAGTGGCCATGGGGGATGACGCGAAGTTTCTCCCGCGGGATGCCGAAGCGTTCCGCCGCGGCATGGGCGGCGGCTTGCGAATGGGCAAAGCAGCTGTCACAAAGCTTCACAAAGGCGCAGGTAAAAAATCTCTCGATGCCCGCATGCCTTCCGTCATGGTTCGCCAGATTGTGGATCGTCCAAGCGATCCGGCTGCCACGGGCTTTGAGCAAGGCGATTTCGATGAGGAAGCGCGAGGCCCGCAGCATGGATGCCGCCGCGTCTTCCCGCAGCAGGTAGGGATGCAGCCAGTGGAAGTGCAGCAAGTCAGCCTTCCACTCCCGCAATGCGACGCCTAGGAAATTGCCGCCGCCGCCGCCGTCCCATACCTCGTGACCCAGCTCCCGCTGGGCTTTCATCAGCAAGGTTTGATAAGGGTTGTCGTCGTAAAAGGGCAGGTGGACGATGCGCATGGATGCTTCGCAAAACGGGGTCAGGAACGAAGGCCGAGAGTTTTGGAGAGCCTGAACACCCCTTCGCCCAGAAAGCGATCGCGGACGCAGCCGACGTAGTGGCGGGCGACGCACCCGGGCCGGCGGTTTTTGTTTGGAGACACTTCGTAGCCCGCAGGCAGCAGGCCGCCACGGTCTGCCTTGGAGGCGGCAAGTGCCAGTAGGGTTTGTTCGACCCGCCATTGGACGGCGGAATCCTGCAGCGCCGGATGTCTCAGCCATTCCTCCATCGCATCGAGATCGGAAACGCTTTCGCGAGTCAGCAGGCAGAGGCCGCTGTTGACTTGAGGCCAGAGTTTCACCCCCAGGTCCCGTTCCGCAAGCTCCGGGGTGATGGGGGAGGGTTCCTGAAAGTCTTCGTTGAACCGGCAGGACAAATCCTCCGGATCGAAGGCCCAATCAAGAATCTCCACAGGCCGCGCGAAGAAGAGCACATCGGGATCGAACAACAGAAAGCGCGGAGCTTGCGCGAATTGCGGGATGTCGAAGGCTTTCAGGCCGTGGGGCATTCTCCCGCGATAGTTCGCGCAGCGGGGGCGGGACGCTAGGCGGGAAGCCATGAAGGCATCGGCCTCGGGTCGCCGGACGATGCGGATGCCGGGGAAAAGGCGTGTGAACATCCCGAATTCCTCCTCCCCGAGGCTGCCGTCTTCATGCAGGATGAGCGGCCACCGGAGCCGGGTCGTTTCGTGAAGGCTGACGAGCATCCAAAGGGCCATGCGCCAATCATGCCTGCTGGTCAATAGGTGGACGGGAACCGGCGCCTCCGGGCAACCTCCCTTCAAGCGCCATTCCTCAATGCGATTTTCGAGGAATCGCTCGGCCATCCAATGATGGAAGCCGAGCTTCAGCCGGCGGCGGGTGAGATAAAGCAAACGGCCTGGCGAAGGGGTTGCCATCTGGAAGCGAAGATAATGGGTTCCACAAACGCGGATACCATCAGGAACCGGCGATCCTGGAATAGTAACCGAGAAGATGCGGGATGGATGCGTCCGGGTGAAGCCGCACCAGGCTCTCCTGTCCTTGTCGGCCCAGCGCCTCCCGGTTCTCGGGCGGGAGAGATAGGGCGCGTTGGAGGGTATTTCCGAGATCGCCGGCGTCGTCCGGAGCGCAGAGGAGCCCGGTGTCGCCATCGGCGATCAATTGTTCGAAGCACGATCCCGTCGTCGCGATCACCGGACGGCCGAGTCCCATCGCTTCAAGACAGGTATTCGGCAGATTATCCACGATGGAAGGCAGGACCACCCACTCCGCTCCGCGGATGAGCGGATAAAGCTGTGGATGCCGCAATGGATCGAGCAGATGCACACGCCCTGCCAGTGCGGTGCCGACACGCTCCTGAATGTAGCGCCGCATGCTCCCGCCTCCCGGAGCCAGGTTGGTATCCGCTCCGATAAACACCGCATGCAGATCCGGCTGCCCGGCGAGCACGGCCGGCAGCGCTTCGGCCAGGCGATGCACTCCCTTCATCTGCGTGAGCCGCCCGAAAAAGAGCACGTAGCGAAGTCCGGAAAAGCGCGATTCGAAAACCGAGGGGTCCTCGGCAACGACTTCCTGAAAAAACGGCGTCTCCACCACGTCGACCTTGGGCAGCCCGTATCCGGTCCCTCCCTCCTTGGCGACAAAGGCGCTTGGAGCGTAGTGGTATCGCGTGCGCCGCACGGCCGTTGCCTCCAACCACCAGCGCAGCCGCACGAACCGGTCGGGTTCCACGCCCGCTCGCTGATCCCAGAGCGGACGGTAGGAGGACAAGCGGGTGATCATCACCCGCGCCGCATTGCTCTGCCGGAAGAACAGCCCCACCGCCTGAACATTGGCAAGCTGCAGCACATCGAATCCCCCCTTGTCGCGGGCGACAGTCTGAAACCGCTTCCATAGACACCACGCCGCCTTCACATCCTGATAGGGGCTATAGAGCCGTCCGCGAAAAAGGCGGTCCAGCCGGTCCAGCCTAAACCGGGTGCCGTACCACGGGACCACCTCCTCCAACTGGACACCGCGCCAGAGGCGGGAGTCGTTGCGGTCGGAGCGGGTGAAGACGGTGACATCGTGCCCTTGTGTCGCAAGAGCTTCGCTCACCCGCCCGATGTAATTGGCAAGCCCTCCGCTGAAAAAGGCTCCTTCCGAAAATTCCGGGGTGACGAAGGCGATTTTCAAAACCGGTGATCGTTCGATGTTCTCAGTCAAGCCGTGCGCTTGTGAGGCAAACGGCAGATCGCGAGGAAGTCGCGGCTGGCTTCGACATCGGATTCGGTGAACACAATGTCGTCCGGTTCCGGTGGATAGAGCGGATCGACTGATTCCGTCCAAACGGACGTTGAACCCTTCAGACGCTGAATCCAGCGTCCCAGGCGCACGAAGGGATTGCTCCAGAGCGACTGGTCCCGGCGTTTCGTCTCTTCGTCCAGCCGGCGCAAGACCGCGGCAAGCCTCGTATAGGAGGGCGAGGGGTCCTGCCCCAGCACGGCGACTTCGCCGAAATGCTTTCCCAAAGCCTCGCGAAACTCTGTGAAGGTGTATTCCCGGATATGGAAGGGATTGCGGGGTGTCACTCCGTCCTCAAGCTTGGGACGGAACAGGGTGTTCGGCGTACTACAGAGGAAGTATCCGCCGGGGGCCAGCAGGGCGGCCGCCCGGGTCAGGATCGCATCGGGGTTCGGAACATGCTCGTAGACCTCGAAAGCCGTGATGAGGTCGAACGGGCCCTCCACTTTGGCGAGCAATTGGGCGTCATCCTGGAGGAAGCGGACATTCGGGCGGGGGAAATGCTTGCCCGCCTTGGCTACCGCTTCTTCCGAGTAGTCGATCCCGATGACCTCGGCCATGCCCCGGTCGGCGAGAAATGCGCTGCCGTAACCGACGCCGCAGCCGATATCGAGCGCCCGGCCGGTGACTCCGGTCGCCGCCGCCTTTTGGTAACGGACGATGTGCTCTGCGTAGCCGGCGGTCCACTTGGGGGTGTCTGGCAGCATGCGCTCGGTATGGAGCACCGAGGTTCGGGGTGAAGCATCGTGTATCATCGGAGTGAGGAGGTCGGATAACATTTGTAATCGGAGCCCATGTCAGCCCTCGACCTTGGTTGCCGCTTTTGCAAAATGATCATGGTGGATCTGTCCATATGAAGTGGACTGTGTAGGCAGTTTGAGCATCTGCCGGATTGTCTCGAGGAGATCGCATTTGACGTGGCGGGCATGTGATTCAATTCGTTCAATTATCGCCCCGGGTTGAGTGGATTCGAGCACGGAAGCCGCGAAATCTGCGGCATTGCGGTTCTGAAGCTGGGTAGGGGTGAAATACAGATCTGTTGCTTGGTATGTGAGGTAGAAGATGAATTTCTTCAGATCCGCCAATGATCCCCGATTGGAATGGATGCTCGGTTGTTCCGCTCCCAGGCAGATCGCTGGCACACCCAGTCTCCAGGCATTGATGCAGATATGATAGGTGTCTGTAACAATGAATTCATATTTGCCAAGCTGGCGTACCAGATCTCCAGTGGTCCATGTGCCGGAACGCAATGTTCGTCTCCGGAGATTGTCGGCAAGCAGGCTTGAGTTCCTGCGGGCGCGTGCCTGCAATTCATGGCGTCTCCTGTCGGGGCATATTGGAAGGAGAAGTTTGGCGATTCCCTTGATGCGTTGGCTGACCGGCGGATTCTGGTAGCATGGGAAGTTCAACCAGGGCAGCCAGTCGATTTCTGCGGAGAACCGTTTTGCGAGGCGCTCAACGAACGGAATCAGATCTTTTGTGACTTGGGATCGGGCACCCACGAAAAGGCCGATACGGCGCCCGCCCTCCCCCTCGGACCATGGCCCGACTGGGAAGTTCACGGATTTCGGCAGAAGCAATGCAGCATCGACCCCCAAATAGCTCCGTTCGTCATTGCGTATCATTGCGACCCGTGCTGCTGAAATCGGCTCGCGCATCCAGGCTTGCCGGCACCCGGATATAAGGCGCGTAAATGCTGAGCGATATGCTTCATCTTCGAGATCGCTCTGTTTGTCCGGCAAGATCGTTCCTCCGAATAATAATGTCCGTTCAAGAACATCCGCGGAAGCATCGCGCAGGAGCATGCATCGCGCCATGATGTCCCAAATCTGCGTGGGAGAGAGACCGAAACGCCTGACTTGGATCGGTCCGCCCGTGGTCAAAAATGTCCGAGAGTGCAGAAAATCGCCCCAAAAAATGATCGCATCATGTTTGTAAATCTGTTCAAGGCTATCTGGAAGGTTGTGAAAGTGAATGGTATCTTTCGTGATTTCAGCAAACTCGTTTTCCTTTTTGGATGCAGATGGAGGGAAGGTGAACCAGTTCAACTGGACTCCCGGCAAATCTGATAGCAGAGAAGCGGCTGCGAAATCAACCGTCAGCATGCCTGTGTTCCGATTGTCCGGCTTTGATGCGGATACTATGGCGATTCTCATGATTGACTAGAGAGATTGGGCAGGTTCAGGCCCCATTCGGCACCGGGCTGTGGCGGTTCAGCTCGATTGTCCTTTCGCATTGCTCGATCGTGCTGAGTCGGTGGGCGATCACGATCATGGTGATGGTTCCACGGAGAGAGTTGATGGCTCTTACGACCTCAGCCTCGGTCCGGTGGTCGAGCGCGCTGGTGGCTTCGTCGAGGATGAGGAGGTCCGGCTGATGGTAGAGCGCGCGGGCAAGCCCGATGCGCTGGCGCTGTCCGCCGGAGAGGCGGACACCGCGTTCGCCGACGACGGTTTCGAAACCGTCGGGAAGGTCCTTTTCGATGAAGTCGAGAATTTGCGCGGCCGCGGCGGAATGGCGGACAGCCTGGGAATCGACTTGGTCCGCGGGGACGCCAAAGGCGATGTTGGCGGCAACCGAGCTGTCGAGGAGGAAGATATCCTGGGGAACATAACCAATGCCGGCGCGCCACGCCCGGCGGTTGCCAGGGCAGAGCGGCGTGTCGTCGATGAAAATGTGACCGCCGGTAGGGATATGGAGTCCGAGGATGAGATCGACAAGGGTCGATTTCCCGCAGCCGGTGGGTCCAACAATGCCAACGGACGAATTTTTGGGGATGACAAGGTTGAAATCCTGAATGACCGGTTTGGCGGCGCCTTCGTAGCGGAAAGAAACATTTTCGAGGCGGATCTCCCGATTCCAGGCAAGCGATTTTGGCTGGGGAAAACGCCCCTCGGCGCCGCCGCGCTCGAGAGCATCGGAGCGTTCGACGGCAAGGAACTCATCGTAGACTTCGTCGAGCACATGGCGGGCGGTGGAGAGACTGGTCATTTGCCCGTAGAGCAGTTGGATGGCCGGCAAAAGCCGGTAGCCAGCGAGCGCCATGACACCGAGATTGGGGAGAATGGCGCTGAGATCCTGATTCCGCCCGAGAAGGACGAGGACCGCCACCACAAGGCCCCCAAAAACGAACGGCTCGATCAAGTAGCGGGGAGTGCTGCCAATCACGGGAATGATGGCATTGAGGCGGGCTTGCACCTGGGAGTGGCAGCGGTAGCGCTCAATGAAGAAGGATTCCGCCCGATGGACTTTGACCGGCTTGATGCCGCCAAGAAGCTGCTGCATTTCCACAAAGGCACCTCGCGACGCTTTTTTGAGGCTAATGGAAGCACGAGCCCGCCATTTTCCGAAGCTTTGGAAAAAGATGCCATAGAAAAGCAGCAAACCGACGGAGGCGGCGAGGGCGATCCGGGGATGGACGAGAAAGAGCGTGGCAATAAGCAGCAGGGCGGTGACGATGCGGGTGCTGGCGTCGAGAAGATTGAGGAGGATGCCAGTGGAGAAGTTATTGACGTCTCCCAGGATTTTTTTGAGGAGGATACCGCTGTTGTTCTGGAGGAAGTCGGCGTAAGGGCGCGCGGCGATTTTCCGGATGAGTTGCAGACGCAGCCAATGAGCGTATTGCTGCGTGTAGCGGTTGCGGAAGAAATCGCCGGCGATATTCAGCATGTTTGCGATCGCAAGCATGCCGATGGCAAAGAAACCGGCGAAGGCCAGCAGCTGGGCATCTTCCATAGGCGGGAGCCAGGAAAGAAATTTCTGCCCGACCGTGGAGTTGCGGAGGCGATCCGGTTCGGCGGCCAGCGCGAGAAAAGGGAAAATCGAGGTGACCCCCAGAACCTGAAATAGAGCCTGCGTGAAGCTGAGACCGCCGATCAGAGCGAGTTTCTTTCTCCCGAAAGGCTTGGCCAATTCATAGGTGCGGCGAACCAGATCGATTGTGTTGTCGAGAAGCGAAGGCACGGAAAGGGAAGAATGGGAAAAGAAGCTATGCTGCCGCCCTTGGTCGATCACCGGGAGGGGCGGCGAAACCTTCGGGAGGAGAACCGGAGAATATGGCGGGGCCGCACCATGGAGGGGCGACGAGTGGGAAGCCTTCAGCGCGGGCTTAGGGCGGATAGAAGAGGCAGCAGGTCGCCGGCCAGTTCGTGCCAGCGCCGGAGGCTGGCGATGCGTTCGCGCAGGTGAGGGGAGAGCCGCTTGTCGTCAGCGTTATGGCCGATTTCTTCGAGAAGACGGCTGCCGTCGCGCAGGCCGGGCTGGAGGTTCTGCTCCAGAAAGCCGGAGGCGAGACGGCGCAGGCTGAGTTCGGGGCGGTAGAAGGTGCGGCGGTCGTCGGGGCGGACGACGATTTCCGCGCCGTGCATGCGTTCCAGCAGCTTGAGGCCGGTGGAGGCGCTGGCTTTGCTGAGGCCGGAACGTTCGACGATTTCACCGAAGCTCAGGGGTTCGTCGGCGAGAAAGAGGGTGTGATAGATGAGAGCGACGGAGCGTGGCAGATTGATGGTATCGGCCAAGCGACAGAAGTACTCGGCGATCCGGCGGGTCGCTTCGGCGTCGGGGGATGTGCCGGGAGGAGCGGTCACAGGAGCAGTTTAGCAGGGAATGGGCCATGGTTCAAGAGTTTCCGAACTAAATGAACCGAAAGAGAAATGGAGAAGGGAGGACAGTTGAGGAGATGGCTTTTCACGCATGAAGGGGCGTGAGGGGCAGACCGCCGGAGACGATGCGGCGGAGGGTGGAGACGAGGAGATCGTGTTCCTTTTCCAGTACGCGCGCGGCCAATGTTTCGACGGAATCGCCGTCGAGAACCGGCACTTCGGCCTGGGCGAGGATCTTTCCCTGATCGTATTCGTCGTCGGCAAGGTGGACGGTGACGCCGGTGACTTTTTCCCGGGCGGCAAGCACCGCCTGGTGTACATGGGTTCCGAACATGCCCTTGCCGCCGTATCGAGGCAGCAGAGAGGGGTGGACGTTGAGAATGCGGCCGCGATAGGCGGAGAGGACCCGCGGTCCGAGCTTTTTCATGAAGCCCGCGAGGAGGATCAGTTCGCTCCCGTGCATTTCGATGGCGTCCAGCATCGCCCGGTCAAGGTCGTCGGGAACGGGATGCCGGACGGCGTTCAACACGTATCCGGGAATGTCGTGCTTTTCAGCCCGCCGGATGGCTTCGGCATTCCGGTTGTTGCAGACGAGAACGGCGGGCGTCGCGTGCAGGCGACCTTCCCTGCAGGCGTCGATGACGGCTTGCATGTTCGAGCCGCGATGGGAGGCGAAAAAGGCGATTCGCACGAACGGTGAATTCCGAGAACGGAAGAAGGAAATATGGCTCACCTCAATCCCACCGGCGGGCCGAGGATCTCCCGCAGGACGATGGCGCGGCGGATTTCGCCGCGGTCGCGCAGGCGGCTTTGCAGGCCGCCCGGGACGCCGGCGGCCGGGTTTTTAGCCTGGGCGGAAGGTTTTTTCGCCGCCGTCTGGGCGGCGCGCTGGGCGCGCAGGGTCTTGAGGCGCTCCAGCATTTCCTGTTGGCGCGTCACCTCCGCGGGAGCGGAGGGAGGCAGAGGCGGGGGCGTCGCACGCTGGTGGATGACGATGGTCGGGGTGACCGGCCGTTCCGTGACCACGGTCTCCCCCGGGCCGAATTCTTCCTCCTCCCACTCGGCGGGTCCTTCGTCCTCCATCCGCCGCCGCTGCTCGCGATCTTCGTGGCGTTTGTTGAGCCAGAAGGCGATGCCCGCGGCGATGGCGATGAGAATCTGGATGTTGTCGAAAACCCAATCCATGAGGAAAGAAGATCAGTTGCCTTCGCCGGGTTTCGAGATGCTGTCGCGCATCTTGGTGTCGGCTTTCACGTTTTCCAGGCGGTAGTAGTCCATGACGCCGAGGTTTCCGCTGCGGAAGGCGTCGGCGAGGGCCAGCGGCACCTGGGCTTCGGCTTCGACGACCTTGGCTTTCATTTCGGCGACGCGGGCGACCATTTCCTGTTCGAGTGCCACGGCGGCGGCGCGGCGGATTTCGGCCTGGGCCTGGGCCATGTTCTTGTTCGCTTCGGCCTGGGCTTCCTGGAGTTGGGCGCCGACGTTTTCGCCCACATCCACGTCGGCAATATCGATGGAAAGGATCTCGAAGGCGGTGCCGACGTCGAGGCCACGGCTCAGCACGACCTTGGAAATGCTGTCGGGGGATTCGAGGACGACCTTGTAGCTGTCGGCCGAGCCGATAGTGGTGACGATGCCCTCGCCGACGCGGGCGATGATGGTTTCCTCCTTCGCGCCGCCGACGAAGCGGTCGAGGTTGGTGCGCACGGTCACACGGGCGCGGACCTTGACTTGGATGCCGTCCTTGGCCACGCCGTCGATGGTGGTGCGGCCGCTGGCGGGATTCGGGCAGTCGATGACCTTGGGATCGACCGAGGTGCGGACGGCCTCGACGACGCTCTTGCCGGAGCCTTTCGTCGCCAGATCGATGGCGCAGGCGCGACCCCAGTCGAGGACGATGCCGGCCTTCTGCGCGGCGATGAGTGCTTGGATCGTCGGCAGCACGTTGCCGCCGGCGAGGAAGTGGGCTTCGATCTCGTCGATGGTGATCTCGATGCCGGCTTTTTTCGCGGTGATGCGGGCATCGACGACCGAGCCGTAGGGCACCTGGCGCAGGCGCATGGCGACCAGCTCGGTGAAGCCCACGTAAGCCCCCGCCAGCCAGGCGCGCAGCCAGACGCTGAAGAAGGAAACCAGCAGCCCGAAGAGCAGCAGGCCGAGGATGCCGAGAACGACGAGGATGACGAGGGTTGGCGTGATGGCGGCGAGGATCGGGGTCATGAGGGTTCGGTGGTTTGGGTAACGATGATGCGGAAATTGTCGGCTCCGGTGACCTTGAGGCGGCTGCCGGCGGGCGCCTGGCCGGATTGGCAGAAGGCTTCGTAGCGCCGGCCGTCGATAAGCACGTAGCCCGTGGGGGACAGCATGGTCAACGCTTCGGCGCGTTTCCCGACCAATTCCCCTGCCTCGGCGCCGACGGGAGGGCTGGCGGCGGTGATTTCCCGGTTCAGGAAGGCCCGCTTGCCGATGGCGGTGCGCGGCAGCACGCGGAACTCGATGAAGAAGGTGACGAAAGCGAGCAGGATCGCCGCGCCCACCGCGAGCAGCCCGCCGCCGGTGTCGTATTTCAGGAAGGCGACGATGCAGCCGGCGAACAACAGCACCCCGCCGGCCGTGCCGAGGATGCCGCCGGGCACCAGCACTTCGGCGGCGAGGAAAAGCATGCCGATCAGGAACAGCAGCAGGATTGCAGTCATGACGGGATCACCTCCACGATGAGTTCGAATTCGCCTCCGCCGGTCACGCGCACCGGCGCGCCGCGTTCCGCCGTGCCGACCAGCAGGCGGGCATCGTAGCGCCGGCCATCGATTTCGATCTGCCCGCTCGGAAAAAGGTCGGTGACCGCCATGCCGGCCTGCCCGAGGAGGGATGGCGTGCTTTCCAGCTTCGCCACGGGAGCGCCGGCCACGGCGGTTTCCAGGACCAGTTTGCCCCAGCGGCCGCCTTTGGGCAGGACCTTGAGCAGGGCGAGGAAGATCCCGACCGCCAGCACCACGCCGGCGAAGACATTGACGACCGGCCACAGGAAAATGTCGGCGGAGAAGCTCAGCGGCTCCTCCGGCCACAGATCGGCCATCGACCAGACCAGCGAGCCGAGCATCAGCAGCCCGCCGAGCACCCCGAAAACGAAGGTGCCGGGCAGTAGGAAAAGCTCCACCGCCAGCAGGATGACGCCGAGCAGGAAGAACAGCGCCGGCTCGTGGCCGGAAAGCCCCGCCGCGTGGTGGCCGAAGAAAACCAGCGCCATCAGCAGCCCGCCGCCGATGCCGAAAATCCCGAAGCCCGGCGTCTTGAACTCGATGAACAGCAGCACCATGCCCGCGGCCATGAGCAGCGGCGACCAGGCGGTCAGGTACTGGGCGACGCGTTCCGACCAGGTCACCTCCACGCGCGTCACCGACCAGCCGCCCGGGCCGTGCAGGCTGTCGAGGAGTTTGTCCACCGAGGAGTGAATGCCCGCGCCGAGCAGCGGCATCGGCGGGTCGCCATATTCCTTCATCGCCTCCGTCGCGGTCAGGGTGAGCAGTTCTCCCTTGGGTTTGATGACTTCGTCGCCGATTTTGAGTTCGAACTCGGGGTCCATCATCGCCTTGATGACATTCGCCCTGCCGGGCACTTCATCGGAGAGCGACCGGATCTTGGCGGAAAGGTAGCTGTTCCACTTGCGCTTCATGCCTTCCGGCACGTCCTGGCCGGTCCCCATGATCAGCTCGGCGGCTCCGATCACCCCTGCCGGAGCGAAATGGATTTCATCGGTGACCGCGGCGAGAATCGCCCCCGCCGAGCCCGCTTCGTTGTTCACGTAGGTGATCCTTTTTCCCTCGAAGCGGTCCAGAGCCTCCATCATTTCAAGAGTAACCGCCGCCGAGCCGCCCGGCGTTCTCATGTCGAGCACCACGGTCTTGGCTCCCTGATCGATTGCCTCCTTCAAGCCGCGCCGCAGGATGAACAGTTCCGGTTTGGCAATCTGAGCGCGGAGGGGAATGACCATGACCTTCGCCGTCCCGGGCTCGGGAGGCGGTGAGGCTTCATTCGCCGACGAAGGCAGGCAGAGCGTCGCCAAAACCGCCGCCAGCAGAGTCCGCATCCACATCATCCATCCATGCACAAAGCGAAGATGCCGCGGGCTGCGAGCCCGGGCAAGTCCGGGGTTTTCGAACGCGGCGCATGCCCCCGGCTTGCGCCGCGTTGCTTTTCCCTTGCCAAGCCGTCTCCCTCCCCCTATTCCGCCCGCCCCTTCCCGCGCCGCCGCCAAACAACGGGAGACCGAAGGGGACTGAACCTGCGGCGGGTCTTCCAAAATCGCCCGGCCTGAATCAAGGCGGGACAAACACATCCCATGATCAACGAACTCATCAGCGAGATGGTGGACGCCGGCGTCCACTACGGTCACCAGACCAAAAAGTGGAACCCGAAAATGAAGCCCTACCTCATGAAGGACAAGGGCGGCATTTACATCATCGACCTCGAACAAACGGTCAAGTGCCTCGACAAGGCCGCCGACTTCCTCGCCGATCTCGCCGGCAGGGGTAAAAAGATCCTCTTCGTCGGCTGCAAGCGCCAGGCCCAGGACGCCATCCGCGAAGCCGCGGAAGCCACCGGCCAGTACTACGTCAACCACCGCTGGCTCGGCGGCATGCTCACCAACATGAGCACCGTCAAGAAGTCCATCGAGCGCTTGCGCTGGCTCGAAAACATCGAGAAGCAGCCGGAATTCAAGTCGATGTCCAAAAAGGAACTCTCCGCCCTCGGCCGCGAGCGCGAAAAGCTCCTGCGCAACCTGCGCGGCATCCGCAATCTCGACGGCAAGCCGGATGCGGTCGTAATCGTCGATTCCGCCCGCGAATCCATCGCCGTCGCCGAAGCCCGCCGCCTGGAGATCCCGATCGTCGCCCTGGTCGACACCAACGCCGATCCGTCGGCGGTCAACTACCCGATTCCCGGCAACGACGACGCCGTGCGCGCCATCCGAATCGTCCTGCAAAACCTGGTGGACGCCATCGTCGTCGCCAAAAAGGGCTGATCCGTCACTTCCCTCCGGTCGCGGAATCCCTCCGCGGCCGGCTTTCTCTTCCACGGGTCCGGCCGCAGGCTGTCGGCTCTTTCAGTCATTAGAATTCAGTCATTAGTCATTTGTCCGCCATGATCACCGCATCTCTCGTCAAGGAACTCCGCGAAAAGACCAACGTCGGCATGATGGAGTGCAAGAAAGCTCTCCAGGAAACCAACGGCGATCTCGAAGCCGCCGTTAAGTATCTCCGCGAGCGCGGCATCGCCAAGGCCGCCGGCAAGGCCGACCGCGAAGCCTCCGAAGGCATCATCGCCGCCCGCCTTTCCGATGACGGCAAATCCGGCATTCTCGTCGAAGTGAACTGCGAGACCGATTTCGTTTCCCGCAACGAGGGCTTCGTGAGCTTCGTCGATGAAATCGCCGACATCCTCGCCGCCTCCAGCGCGAAGAACCTCGAAGAAGCCCTCGCCGTGAAACACGGCGACCTCTCCATCGATGACTTCGTGAAGGCCAAGGTGCTCGAACTCGGCGAAAACATCCGCCTGCGCAAATTCGAGCGCTTCGACCTCGCCGACAACGGTGCCATCGCCCAGTACATCCACATGGGCGGCAAGGTCGGCGTGCTGCTCGAAGTCAGTGCCGGCAACGGTGAGACCGCCACCAAGGAAGCCTTCCGCGACCTGGTCAAGGACGTGACCCTGCACATCGCCGCCGCCGCGCCGAAGGGCCTCGCCCGTGAGGACATTTCCGGAGACGTGGTCGAGGCGGAAAAGGAAATCTACCGCGTGCAGCTCGCCAACGAGGGCAAACCGGCCGAAATGATCGAAAAGATTATCCTCGGCAAGATCGGCAAATTCTTCTCCGAGAGCTGCCTGCTGGAGCAGGCTTTCGTCAAGGACCCGGACACCACCATCAAGAAACTGGTCGAGAAAGTCGGCAAGGATCTTGGCGACACGCTGTCCGTCCGCCGCTTCGTCCGTTTCGGCCTCGGCGAGTAAGATCGTCCGTTTTTCCGAAGGCCCGCCTTCCCGACCGGGGAGGCGGGTTTTTTCGTCGCCGCGGACTGCAGGAGAACCGATGCGGCCGCTTTCCGTCTTTTCCGTGAGCTATTTCTGTCAACCCGCAAAGATTGCTTGATTTTTCCGGATCAGAGCTACGATTCTAGCTACCGATGCACGGGGCGCAATCGTCGTTCCGGCTTTTACGAAACCCAACAACCCAAACCCAAGCCTGGCGGAAACCCTGTCATGCGCTCCGGAACCCAGCGCATGGTCCATGGTCCTCCTCTTCCTCTGGTACCCGTACCCGAAACCAACCAAACTCATGAAACGCTCCCGATTCCGGACAGTGCCGCTGACGCGGCTTGCTGTGGCGGCGCTCGCCTCCATCTCCATCCCGGCCAATGCCGGCAGTTATTCCACCGACTTCACCACGGACCCGTTTGACCCGGCCCTGCCCATCACGCAGCGGCTGACGATCTTCACGAACCAGGCCGCCACCAGCCCCAACCGTCCGAGTTGGGTGCCAAGCGGCGGAGTCGGTGACAGCGGCTATCTGAAGCTGACCGATGCGATCGGCGGCATCCGCTCGACCGTTATCTTCCCGGACTTCGAGCCCGGTTTCCATGTCGCGGGTTTCAATTTCGGCGTGGATTGCCGCCTCGGCGGCGGCGGCGTGGATCCGGCGGACGGCTTCAGCATCAACTTCGCCCGGGCCAGCGTGATCGGCGGGGCCGTCGATCCCGTTCTGATCTATGGCGGAGTTAACGCCAGTGCTTCTCCTCCGGGCTACGCCGGCGCGAACAATGTGGGCCATACCGAAGCCAACCGGCACGAAGAGGGCACAATGACCGGCCTCGGCATCGGTTTCGACGCCTATTTCAGCGGCGGCGAGGACAAGATCGGCATCAGCGTGCGCGTGGACGATACGCTGCTGACCCAGGTCGAGCTTCCATTCAAGAACCTCGCCACGACCGACACCAACTATTCCCAATCCCTGCAAACCGGCCCACGCCTGCCGGATCCCGCGACTCCCGCGGAACGCGTCGCCGCCCTGTCGTGGGAGCGCTTCGAGGTGGAGCTGGATCCCGCAACCAAAAGGCTCGATGTGTGGTGGAAGGGCGTCAAGGTCATCGATCAGCTCGAAACCAACTTCGAGCCGGGTCCCGGCCGCCTGGTTTTCGGCGCCCGCACCGGCGGACAGAACCAGGTCCACCACTTCGACAACCTGACTCTGGAGACCTTCCCGGTCGAGTTGGCCACGGTCACCAGCGCCAAGGTGAGCCATACCGGATTTGTCTTCGAGATCACCGATTACGGCACCGAATCCGTCGTGACTCCCGCGGACCTCGACTTCCTGTCGATCAACGGTTCCGATAACCTGCTTTCGGAGGCAACCGTCGTCAAAGAAGGCAATGTCACCAGGATCACGTGGGCGCCGCCGACGCCATTCGCCCCGCACACCTCCATTCCCTACGTCATCGAAGCGTTCGACCAGAACAGCGAACTCGTAAGGGCGGACGGCGGGCTGGTCACGCCGATCCTTCCGCTGCAGTTCTTCATTACGGAAGAGCCGACGCTCAATCAGTGGAATATCCGCGAACTCCGCGACGGAACCGTCTCGTCGACCGGCACCCCGGCCGCCGTCATCAACAGCGCCCTGGCGATCGCCGCCAATCCCCCCGGCCGGGTCGAAAACTACACCGCACCCTACTTCAACCTCACCGACGACAACAATTTCGGCGACCGGGGCTTCTTCAAGCGTGATACTCTCTATGTCACCAATACTGCGGGAACCGACGACAACAACATCGTCGGCCTCGGCAGGACCAAGATCGAGATCGCCGAAGCCGGCGACTACACCTTCTGGGTGCGGAGCGACGATGGCTTTGCCCTGCGCGTCAACGGCGCCTCTTTCCACAAGGTGGCTGGGACGATAGCGGGGACGAACGGCGCCCAGATCGACTCCGCGGACTCGTCCACCATCGCCTTCCTCGACGGCACCGGCAACTCCAACACCCGCGGCACGGTCAATCTCGACGCCGGGGAGTACGTGATCGACTTCCTCTGGTTCGAAGGAACCGGCGGCTCCTACGTTGAAGTCTCCTGGGCTGCCGGGGACCACACGGACGATACGACCGGCGGCAGGTGGAACCTTGTCGGCGGCGCCGGCGACACCCCCTTCTTCCCCGCCGCGCCGCTCGCCGGGCCGGAGCTTCCGGCTGCAGGCGGCTGGGCCGTCCGCAATTACTATAACGGCGGGGATGTTCCGACCCTCCGCGCCGCCTTCGAGCGCATCGCCAATCCGGGCGAATCGCTGGTTGCCAACGCCACGACCCCGGTGGTGAATTTCAGGGACCCGAACAACGCGGGCGCCGACGGCCTGTTCAACAACAACATCCCCTTCCCCATGGAAGCGGTGGTGGCCCCGCCGATTGACGACAACCACTTCGTCACCATTGCGAGGCACGAACTCAACATCGCAACGGCCGGCGACTACACCTTCGCCGTCACTTCGGACGATGGCTTCGCCTTCCGTATCCTCGGCGGCCCCTATCTCATCAACCATGCGGCCCCGTTGAACAACAGCGCCGGCGCCGACCCGCTCGATAGCAGCGCCTTCCTGAATTCGGGAGCTCACGGCGAGGCCAGCTATGGCGTTTACCGCGTGACCGAGCCGGGCGACTATATTATCGAAGTCGTCCAGGTCGAACAAACCGGCGGAGCTTCGCTGGAAGTGGCCTGGGCTCCCGGCAACCACACCCACCGCAACGGCACCTCCGCTTGGCAGCTTGTCGGAAATCCCGGCGATCCGTCGCTCCCGCCGCTGGTTCCGGTGATACCCGACGATGTCTTCGTCGCGCTTCCGCTCGCCGAGGAAGGTACCTGGTCGATCCGCTTTTATTACCCGAACCCCGCGGCAGGGGTGGGCAGCCTTGCAGCCGCCTTTGATGTTGCGCGGAACCCAAGTTCGCTGTTCGGGGGCGGTTTGGTTCCTTATTTGAATCACTTCAACCGGCCCATATCGAATCCGGGAACGGGTACGCACGGATTGTTCCATTCGAATCGGACGGACCAGTACGCTCTGGCGGAACTCTACTTCCTTGGCGCCGGCCTTGATGCGACGGTGGACAACATGATGGCGCTGGCGACCGCCCGGGTCGTCATCCCCGCCGATGGTCTCTACACCTTCGGGGTCAATACGGACGACGGCTTCGCCTTGCGGATCGTGGACGCGCCCAACGGCTTCAGGCGTCTCAGCGGCACCGCGACGACGCTGATCGATATGGCGCAGCCCAACACGATCTACCGCTCCGGCGGCACCGCAAGCAACCGCGCGGTCATCGAACTGACCGCCGGGCAATACGACATCGAGTTCGCCTTCTACGAAGCCGGCGGTGCGGCGGGCTTCGAATTGTTCGCCGCGGCCGGTGACTTCACGAACGAAGGGGACACCACCGCATGGCGGGCCATCGGTCACACCTCCTCCGGCGGTCTCACCATCGTCGCTCAGCCGGTCGATCCGGGTCCGGGGGACGATACGCTGTCGATCAGCGAATTCGACTTCGATTCCGCGACCGGGGACTTCAGCTTCACCTGGGGTTCCGAGGAAGCGGGTGCCTACGACATCGAATATTCGATCGATCTCGTCACCTGGCACTCGCTGGAGGTCGGCTACCCTGGCGATGAAGGCGCCACCACCACCTATTCCGGAAACATCTCCGATCTGACCGCGATCGAAGACACGGAGAAGGTGTTCTTCCGCTTGCGGACCGTCGACTAGACCACCGCTTTGATTGCCATCCCCGATCCGTGCGTTTCGGCGCGGGTCGGGGATTTTCGTTTTCGGCCCGGACTTGGCGGTCTAGGTTTCTCCGCGATGAAAGTCATCCTCTTTTGCGCGGCGTTTTCCCTGCTGGCGCTGCCCGCGGCCCTTCCGCAGCAGGCCGGTTTCGTCAATCCCGTCGCGGAAGGCGCGGACCCCTGGGTGGTCCGGCACGAGGACAAATACGTGTGGTGTTTCTCCGAAGGAAATCGCGGGATTTCGGTATGGATTTCCGACAGGCTGCCCTCCATCGGTGCCCGTCATGTCGTATGGGAAGCGCCCGCAGGCGGGCCGTATTCGCGGGAAGTGTGGGCGCCTGAAATGCACCTGCTGGATGGCAAGTGGTACATCTACTTCGCCGCCTCCGACGGCCGGAACGAAAACCATCTCGCCTACGCGCTTGAATCCCGCGATGCGGACCCGCTCGGTCCCTACGAGCTTCACGGCCCCTTCGCCACCGGCGGGGGAGAGGATGGCCTGTCGCCCAACATCTGGGCGATCGACATGACCGTCCTCGAACACGGGGGCAAACGCTACGCTCTCTGGTCCGGCTGGGACGCTCCGGGGACGGACCGCCAGTTCCTCTACATCGCGCCGATGGAGAGCCCGGTGAAGCTCTCCGGCCCGCGGGTGCTGGTCGCCCCCAACGACGATCACCTATGGGAGCGCACCGAAGAGCGGGAAGACTCGCGCGGCTTGAACGAGGGACCGCAGATTCTCAAGCGCAGCGGCAGGACCTTCGTCACATACTCCTGCGGTGCTTCGTGGAAAGGCACTTATAAGCTCGGCGTGTTGGAGCTTGTGGGCGGCGATCCGCTCGATCCGGCTTCCTGGCGCAAGCATCCCGAGCCCGTGTTCCGCTCGTCGGCCTCCACGATCGGGGTCGGGCACAGCACCTTCGCGCCCTCCCCCGACGGCAAGGAGCTATGGCATGTCTTCCACGCCAAGGTCGATGGGCGCGATGGCTGGCGGCGTGCCGTGTTCGTGCAGCCGCTCGGTTTCAGGGAAGACGGCTTCCCCGACTTCGGGCAGCCCGTCGCTGCGGGCGAATGGCTGGCTGCGCCTTCGGGGCAGGCCATCTCCCCGCCATCCCTGCCCTTTGAATCGGCATTGAAGGATGCCGCGGATCTGGGCGCTTTTTCCTACTACGGGCATCAGCAGTTCCTGGCGCAACGCGAGGACGGGGTGCATCTCGGCGTGGTGCCCGAACATCCCGTCAACGACTACCGCAGCGGCGAGAAGCTCGTGCTCGATGACGGGGATTTCGCGGATGTGGAGGCATCCGTCCGCCTTCGGATCGTCCATGGCGACCGCGATGCGGGTTTGCTGTTTCGCGTCTCCCGTCCGGCGGTCGGTTTCGATGCGCAGCACGGCTATTTCGCCGGGATTCTGCCCGGGGCGAAGCATGTCATTCTCGGCAGAACCGACGGGCAAAACTGGCACGAAATTTCCCGCACCGATGCCGATGTGGCGGCCGGCAGGGATTACCTCCTGAGCGTCCGCGCGGTGGGTGACAAGCTGAGCGTTTCCCTCGACGGGCACGAGGTTCTTTCCGCGACGGACGATGCGCACAAGTCCGGCAGCATCGGCCTGCGCGTGGTCGATACCCACGCGCGCTTCAGCGACCTGACCATCGTGGGAGCAGAGTAATCGGGGAATTTCCCTCACTCCCATCTCATCCTGGCCCACACGGGGAAGTGGTCGGACGGCTCGGCTTCGGGCGATCCCGCGCGATGGATGCCCGCGGCCTCGACCACCGCTCCGGAGGTGACGAGGATATGGTCGATCTTCGGCCAGCCCGGACGCAGAACTCGCCAGAGGTGCAGCGTCTGCCAATGCCGCTCCTGCGTCGGAGCGGCCCGGAGAGTGTCGATGAGCGGGCTTTTCCAAGGCCCGGCCGCCTCGCCCGCCAGATTCACCGCCTGCCCGGTCAGATAAGCCACCGCGGGATTCGTGTCGCCGGCGTTGAAGTCCCCCATCAGCGCCACCGGCTCCTCCGGATGGGAGCGCGCGTCGATCCGCCGGGCAATCAGCGTCGCGGCCTTTTCCCGCGAGTGCTGGTTGCGGTGGTCGAGGTGGGTATTGTAGGCATAAAAACCGCGGCCGCTGGCCCGGTCCGCCAGGCGCAGCCAGGAGACCATGCGCGGATAGGAATTCCCCCAGGTCTGCGAGCCGGGAGTCTCCGGGTGATCCGACAGCCAGAAGTGCCCGCTTTCGGTTTTGCCGAAACGATCCCGACGGAAGAAGATCGCCGCGTATTCCCCGGATCGCCTGCCGTCCTCGCGGCCCACGCCGTGGAAATCATAGTCCGGCAACGAGGCCCGCAGGTCCGCCACCTGGCCGTGCTGCGCTTCCTGAATGCCGAAAACATCCGGGTCCAGCGTGCGGATGGTCCGCACCACCCGGTCGATCCGGTTCGGCCAGGCCCGCCAGCCCGTTTCGTTCGGATTTTCGTAGCGGATGTTGAAACTGACAAAGGTCAGACGCAGGGCGTCATCCCCGGCGACCGGCACGGCCTTCGGCGCGGACGCTTCCTTCCGGCAGGCGGACGGCAGCAGGAGCAGCGGGAAGATCAGTAAGAGAAAACGGTTCATTGTCGATTGCCGATTGAAGATTGCCGAGCACCCTCCGGGCGGATGGAGAAACGGCCCGAATCGTCAATCTTCAATCGGCAATCGACAATCCTTCCAAGGCTCATTCGGGAACCATGTCGGTGAACACCTCGATGAATTTGCCCTCGCGGGCGCGCAGGGCCTTGCGGAACTCTTTCACCGCCTCGCGCCGTTTCACCGCCTCCAGCGCCGCGAGAACTTCATCCTTCGCTTCCTCGAAAGTCCGCTCCTCCGCCGGTTTGCGGCCGGTCACTTCCACCAGATGCCAGCCGAGTTTCGTGCGCAGCACGGCGGGGCGCTTCATGGGCAGCTTGAAGACCGGCTCCGCGAAATCCGCCGGCAGCCGCTCTTTGGTCATCCAACCCAGGTCGCCGCCCGCCGCCTTGCTCCGCCCGTCCTCGCTCAACTCTGCGGCCAGCGCGGCGAAATCCTTTCCATCCGCCAGATCGGCCAGCGCCTGCTCCACCATCCCGCGCGCCTCGGCGGAATCGCGCTCGAGCGTGGCCACGAAAAGATGCCGCACCCGCACCCGCTCCGGGCGGGCGAATTCCCTGGCGCGATCCTCATACCATTCGCGCGCTTCCTCTTCCGTCACCTCCGCGAGCACCGAAGTACGGCTTTCGACGTAATTCGTCCGCTGGATGCGCCCGCCGAGCCGCAGGCGCAGTTCCTTCTCCGAGTCGATCCCCTCCGCGATCAGGTCCGCCTGCATTTCCTCCTCCGTCGCGTAGCGCGCTTTCAGGTTTCTCACGGCTTCGTCGATCTCCTCTTCGGATACCGGCAGATCGCCATAGTTCGCCTTCGCTTTCACCCGCAGAAGCTGGTGGTCGATCAGTTCGTCCAGCGCCGCCAGCCGCTCGACCCGGCGTTGCGCCGGCGGCAGGCTTTCCAGCGTCCGCCCCTGCAGCCACAACCGCTCCTTCGTCGCGCGTTCGAGCTGCGGCAGCAGAATCGCGTGCCCCATCACCCGCGCCACCACCCCCTGGGCCTTGGCCGCCGCGATGGATTCAGGGCTGTCCGGCAGCGAACGGCGGATCCGCTTCCGCAAGGGGCCCGTGAAAACGAACAGATCGAGAGCCAGATAGATGAGCAGCGCCCAATAAACGGCGAGACGGATGATGAAGCCTTTCGAGGGACGCACGGGGAAGTTTCAAGTTCCAAATTCCAAGTTCCAAACTCCAAAATTCGTGGAAAGGTCGCGCGGAACGTTGCGGATGCGGGAGTCCACCATGGAAGCGAACGGCAGCGAAAACCAGAAGAGAACCGAACCCGGCATTGCTTTTTTGGAACTTGAAACTTGGGATTTGAAATTCCCCTCACTTGATCTCCACCGTCGCTCCTGGCCGGATCAACTGCGGGATGCGGATGGCGTCCCAATTCGTCAGGCGGATGCAGCCGGCGCTGCGGGCGCGGCCAATGGTTTCGGGATCGGAGGTGCCGTGCAGGCCGATACCCGGGCGGCTCAGGCCGTTCCAGATGATCCCCACGGGGCTGTTCGGGCCGGGCGGGATGTTCAGGGCATTGTTGCTGCGCTTGCCCGTGTCGAGCAGCGACTGGTCGTAGCGCCAGACCGGCAATTCCACGCTGTTGCGCAGTTCCCACACGCCCTTATGGATGAACTGCGGCTTGCCCGGCGTAATGGGGAAGGAGGCGACCAGCGCGCGGTTCGGCCTCACCAGCACCGGCTGGTTTTCATCTTCCTCCTCGACGACCAGCGCGGACGGCGCGCCTTCGAAAATCCGCACCTGGTTGATCTTCGTATCGACCACCGCATGGCGCATGGACAGGGCTTCTTCGGCTTCGTAACGCTTGCCTGTGATCTCTTCAATCAGGAATGGCTTCACGTTCGGCACGATGAGGGTGGAGCCTGGCTTGAGGCTCCAGGTGGTTCTCGATCCGTTCAGCGCGAGCAGGAAATCGACATCGGTGTGGAAACGCTCCGCCATGAACTCCGCCATGCTGCGGTAGCTCATGCGCTTGGCCTGGGCCTGGAGCGTGCGTTTGTGGGAAAGCGCGCTGTTCACCCACTTCGTCGCGATCTCCGGCACCACGGCTTCGGCGAAAGGATACGGCACCTCGCGGCGGGCGGCGGCGAGCGCCGGACCGAGATCGGTGGGCGGATGGCCGTGCACTTCATTCCACGACTGTACGGCGAGCACCGTGAAACGGCCCGGCTTGCCATCGATGATGCCCGGGCCGAAATTCGATTGGTCGAGGAAAACCTGGAGACGCACCGCATCCTCGGTGCCCGGCAGCCCGTCGAGCAGCGGCCCGTCGGAGCCCGCCTTGCGCTTCCACTCGGGCAGCGTGAGCGCGGAGGCGTTCAGCGGCCGGATCGCCGGGACGGGTTCGGGAGCCGGCGGCGGCGCAACGACCTCCGGCGTGATTTCGGAAGGATCGACTGGCAGCGCGCGCAGCACCTGCTGCTCCTGTGCCGCAAGCGATCCGGGCGCGAAAAACAAAGTGGCGAGAAGGAATTTCCTGATAACCATCGGCAATGTCGAGAGATCGGGACACGCGGAGTATTCCACCGATTTCCCGAAAGTCACGCCCCGGAGTGGCGGCGGGAATGCCGCCAGTCCATTCAGTGCCCTTTCAATCCGAAGATCTTCTCGGTTTGCACCGCGGCCTTCAGCTTGTGGACATCCTTCACATAGGCGGCGACGGTGCCGAGCGCCGCGACCAGAGCCGCCCAATCGTCTCCGTAACCGGCGCCGGGCAGGATGTCGGGAACCAGATCGGCAGGCAGGATCAGGTAGCCAAGCGCGCCCACGATCACCCCTTTTGCCCAGGTCGGCGTATCGGCATCGCGGAGGCAGTGGAAGAGCGTGAGCGCCGTCAGCACCACCTTGCGCCCGGCGACGAGGGCGCAGCGGGAAAGCTTGTGCCAGAGCCGCGGAGCGGAATACCAGCGGCTGGCTCGATAGTGGGCGGGAAGTTCGGCAGGCATCGGGTGAATCATCTGAAAAATCGGGGGGCCGGCATGGATCGTCAAGAGCGGGTCTCCCGGAGCCGGGAGCTGCCGTCCCCGAAAAGCACATCCAAGTCGTAGGGCAGGGCCAGCGGCGGCATCTCTTCCCGGCTGAAATACCCGATGCGCTTCGTTTCGGAGCGGTCGGAAAAAGGGCCCGATGGCTTCACCGCACACCGGAAGAGGACGATCACGTATTCGACGCGATCGAGATTGGGATAGGTGTGACGATAGGACGACCCTCCCAGCACATCGATCACTTCACTCCCCACACATTCGAAGCCCGTTTCCTCGAAAACCTCCCGGCAAATGGCATCCACGGGCCGTTCGCCCGGTTCGATCGCTCCGGCGGGCAGGCTCCATGATCCATCGTGTTTCTCCTGGAGCAGCAGGTGTCCCTGATCGTCGTGGATCACGGCGGCCACCGAGGGGATAAGAAGGAACTCGGTTCCGAGGGATGCGCGGAGCTTCTGGTAGTAGGGAGACATGTTCTTTTTTCGCCGGGGGGCGGATGGGTTTCCCTATTTCGCGGAGGAATCGCCGGACTCGAGACGGAGCGCTTTTGACAGCCAGGGCCAGCCGAAGCGAATGAGTGGCACAAGAACCAGGATTCCAACCACCAGCATGACGAGCGACGAGACCACCGTCTCGAGAAAATGGCCGACATCCATCGGGCCGATACGCAAAGTCACTCCATCCATACCCAGCATCCGCCCCAGTGGTTTGAGCAAGCCCGACATCACACCGCCCGAAATCTCGCCCACACTGTAGGCGGCGATTTGACCGACGATGAGAAGCGCGAGAATGGATCGTGGGGTGAACATCCTGAAGCGTCACTGGCTCACCGGCCCCATCGTGCCTTGGGAGGGTGGCGTTTCGGACGCGCCGGCGGAAGTCTTCGACTCCAGCTCGATGCCTTCGGCGGCGGCGAAGTCGGCGAGGGCCATGTCGGCCAGGGCCTTCTGCTCGACTTCTTTCAGGATGGTGCCGCTCATATCCACGCTGTCGCGGGCCACGCGGGCGCGGCCGGCGGCGCGGTTGCGCTCGTCTTCGACCATTTCCTCCAACCGGTTGAGCGTGTCGCCGGAGCCGCCGATGGTGGTGACCATGCCGGCGGCCATTTCGTTGAGTTCGGCCATGGCTTTCTGGACTTTCATGTCGTCGATGTTGCGGCGCAGGCTTTCGATCTTGTCGCGGGCGGCTTTGATCGCCACGTCGCGGGAGCGGACGAGTTCCTTGTAGCGGGATTCCGCTTCCTCAAGCTGCACGCGCAGGTCGTCGTGCTGCTTGTCCACGGTCTTAAAGCGGAGAGCCATTTCCGCGGCGGCGTCGCGCTGGCCGGCCTGGAGCAGCGCCTTGGTTTTGGCTTTCAGTTCGTTCTCCTCGTTGGAAAGCTTTTTAACCTGCGACATGAGCCTCTCGACCAGCCCCGCGTGGGCGGCGAGCCCCTGGTTGAACTGGCCGATCTGCTTGCGGAGGTTTTCCTTCTCCACTTCGAGAAGCGCTTCGGGGTTCTTCTTCTCGATGCCTCCGATGAAGAGCCCGATGAAGCCTTTGAACAGGTTGGCGATGCGGCGGAACATGGCGGAAATGCAATTGGCGCGCTGGCAGCATGCGTCAAAGCGGCGGCCCGGGGCAAGTACAAGAGACCCGCCGGATCGGAATCGACGCCGGGATTGCGCCCGCGGCGCGGCCCGCCTAGCGTGCCGCCGTGAGCCGGACCGTCGATGCCCTGCTGGATTTCCTCCGTGACGAGGAGGCACGCGGTGTGAGCCACGTCCATCTGGACGAGGAGGCGAAGGAACTCCTGCGCGAACTGCACCGGAAGGCGAAAGCCAGGCCGAACGCGGAACGCGGAATGCGGAATGCGGAAGTTCCTGTTCCCCGTTCCGACTTCCCCGTTCCGACTTCCCTGGAGGGCAGCGCCGCGGAAAAGATCGCCGTACTGGCTGCCCAGGCGGAGAAAAGCCAGGCCGCCCGCGCGCTCGGTTCGCTGCGTGACACGATGGTTTTCTCCACCGGCAACCCGGAGGCCGATCTGATGCTCGTCGGCGAGGCGCCCGGCTACCACGAGGAACGGCAACGCGAGCCCTTCGTCGGCCCGGCCGGCCAGAAGCTCAACGACATCCTCAAGGCGATGGGGCTGGAGCGGTCGTCCGTTTACATTTCCAACATCGTCAAATTCCGCCCCGCCATCCCCGGCCAGACGACGAACAACCGCAAGCCGACGCTTGAGGAAATGGCTTCCTGCCTGCCCTTCATCCGTGCGGAAGTCGGCGTGGTGCGGCCGAAGTGCATCGTCGCCCTCGGCGCCACCGCCGCGGAGGGGTTGCTCAAGCTGACCGGCCCGGTCGCCTCGATGCGCGGGAAGTGGCACGAATTCGAGGGCATTCCCGTGCGCGTCACCTACCACCCTGCCTACCTCCTCCACGGCAGCGCCGGCCAGGCTGACAAGCGCAAGATCTGGGAGGATATGCTCGCCGTGATGGAAAAACTCGGCCTGCCCATCTCCGAAAAACAGCGCAGCTACTTTCTGCCGAAGGCGTGACCCCCCAGTCTCCTGTCTCCTATGCTCCTCGTCCTCACCACCGGCGGCACCATCGACAAGGTGTATTTCGACGCGACCTCCGAATACGAAGTCGGCGAGCCGACCGTGCCGCACGTCTTCCGCGAGGCCGGCGTCGCGCTGGAGTGGCGCCTGCTGCCGCTGCTGCGCAAGGACAGCCTGGAAATGGAGGACGCCGACCGGGCATTGATCCGGGAAGCCTGCGAAGCCGCGCCGGAGGACAGGATCCTCATCACTCACGGCACCGACACGATGAGCGTGACGGCCGAGGCGCTGCGGGGTACCGCGGGGAAAACCATCGTGCTTACCGGCGCATTGGCTCCGGCCCGCTTCCGCATCACCGATGCGGTGTTCAATCTCGGCCTGGCACTCGGCGCGGTCCAATCGCTGCCGCCGGGTGTCTATCTGGCGATGAACGGGACGATTTTCGAAGCAGGCAAGGTCCGGAAAAACAAAGAGGCCGGCCGCTTCGAAGCGACCGGCCTTTGATCGTCGAAATCAGTCCCGGTTCATGAAAAGCCGCAGCACGTACCAAAAGAGCAGCGCGACACTGGCGAAGAGCGACAGCGAGGCCGCGACGTGCTGGCCGGGCGAGTAGTGATACATGATCTGGCTCGTATTGTAGAGGATCGAGCCCGAAGCGAGGGCGATCAGCGCAACCGAGAACCACATGCCCATGCCGCCGGCGAGTGCCGGGAAAAAGACCGATGCGATGATGAGGCCGAGGGCGACAAGGAAGCCGATTTTCAGGATGCCGCCGAGGAAGCTGAAATCCTTCTTGGTGGTGAACGCGATGGCGGTGAGGCCGAGCACCATGAAGCCGGTGACGACCGCCGCTTTGCCGATCGCCGCCGGGTCATAGAGCGTGGCCATCATCAGAAGGGGCAGGAAAATCACCGCTTCCGCGACGATGAAGAGCCCGAGCCCGGCGTACTGCATGCCTCTGGACGCGCTGCCGTAGGCCCATTTGTTGGCGATCCAGGAGACGACCATGAAGGCTCCCAGCACCATCAGCCAGCTATACGGACTGGCGTTGAGCAGGCCGAAGACCGTGCTGGCCGGGATGATCGAGAGCAGCACCCACTCCAGCAGCGCGAAGACGGTGATCGCGCCGGCGAGATGGGTGTAGGTCTTGCGCACGAATTCGGCGCGCGTTTCGACAGGCTGCTCGGCGATCGTGCCGAGGGCGTAGGGATTGAAGGGCGTGCTCATCTGAGCCCTATCCATGCCCTCTACGGGAGTCCGCTGCAAGCAGGAACGTGTAACGGAATGGCTGCACCATTCCGGGTCACACATATGCCTCGCGGTGGCGCAGCACGGGATCGCCGGGGGCGGAGGGATGGCAGAGCCGCGTGATCATGTCGTCCCAAGCCGCATGGTTCTTCAGGATCTCGACCTCGATGCGCAGGAAATAGACGGGAACGAGAAGTTCCTTCGGCCGTGGAAAACGCACTGCATCCTTTTCGGTCGTCACCACCAATTCCATATCGCGCTCCACGCAGCGTTCCATGAACTTGTCGATTTCGCGTTTGGTGAAGCGGTGGTGATCGGAAAAACGGCGGCGGATCTCCACCCGGGCGCCAAGCTTTTCCAGACTGCGTTCGAAGCCCTCCGGCACGGCGATGCCGCTCAGGGCGGCCACCCACTTGTCCTTGAGGAAATCGAGCGGCTTGCGCTCGCCGGTGAACACTTCTTCCAGGTAGCACGGACCGTGGGTGCACTCGATGATCGGCGCGATGCGGTTGTGGCGGCGGAGTTTCTCGATCAGCCCGTCGTTTGGCGAGCCGTCGCACTTGGTGATGAGAATGTAGCTGGCGCGGCAAAGATTGCGCGGCGGTTCGCGCAGGGTGCCGCGCGGCAGCAGTGCGCCCGTGCCGAAGGGCGCGCTGCGGTCCACTAGCACGATGTCGATGCCGTGGGCGAGGTGCAGGTATTGCAGCCCGTCGTCGAGCAGCAACGTGTCCGCGCCGAGCTGGCCGACGGCGAAGCGGCCGCCCTTCACGCGGTCCTTGTCCACCACCACCGCCACGCCGTCGAGATTGCGGGCGAGCATGAAGGGTTCGTCGCCGGCGAATTGCGAATCGAGCAGCAGCGCCTTGCCGGTGGAGACGATCTTCGGCATGTCGTCGCCGGGAATCTCTCGCCCGTCGTTGCGCGTCCATTTTTGGGGTTTTTTGAGCCGGCTGCTCTTGTAGCCGCGGCTCAGGATCGCCACACGCCGGCCGCGGTCGCGGAGGGCCTTGGCGAGCAGCTCGACCACCGGCGTCTTGCCGGTGCCGCCGACGGTAAGGTTGCCGATGCTGACGACCAGCGTGCCGAGGTGGCGCTGCTGCCGCCAGCGCTTCCGGTAAATCAGCAGGCGGGTCTGCACCACGCCGCGGTAAACGCCGGAAAGCAGGCTCATCGCCAGCCGCATCATGGCCGCGCGGAAGCCCTTGGCGCGACCGAAGATCACGTCGGAGCCCCAGCGCTCCAGCTCGGCCAGCGTTTCCTTCATCCGTGCGGCTAGGGGAACCCGGAAGAGACGCGAGACGCAAGGCCGGAAGAAGACAGAGGACTTGAGTACGCCGGAAATGCCGCCGCCATGGCTTTTCTCCAGTATGGAGTCTGATGTCTTCCCGTCTTCTGTCTTTTCGAAGAACGACCTCTTGCCATCGGCGCGGGGCTTCCCTTGACTGCTCCACATGTCTTCCCGCCCCGACGGCCGCCAGCCGGATCAACTCCGCCCGATCCTCTTCACCCCTCATGTCGCCCCCCACGCGGCGGGCTCGGTGCTTGTTTCCTTCGGCAACACCCGAGTGATTTGTGCGGCGACCATCGAGGAGGACGTGCCCCGCTGGATGAAAGCACAGCGCGTGGAAGGCGGCTGGCTGACCGCCGAATACAGCCTGCTCCCCTATTCCACGCTGGAGCGCAAACAGCGCGACATTGCCCGCGGCAAGCTCGACGGCCGCACCTCGGAAATCCAGCGCCTGATCGGCCGCGCCCTGCGCGCCGTGACCGACCTGCGGCTGCTCGGCCAACGCACCGTCTGGATCGACTGCGACGTACTCCAGGCCGACGGCGGCACCCGCACCGCCTCCATCACCGGCGGCTGCGTCGCCCTGGCCATCGCCCTGAACGGCCTCATGGCCCAGGGCAAGCTCAAGGGCTTCCCGCTGCGCCAGCTCGTCAGCGCGGTTTCCGCCGGTGTCTTCGGGGGGCAGCCCATTCTCGATCTTGACTACATCGAGGATAAAAACGCGGCCGTCGATTTTAACGTCGTGATGACCGAGGCCGGGCAATTCGTCGAAGTCCAGGGCAGCGGCGAGGAAGCCGTGTTCTCCGCGGACGAGATGACCGCCATGCTGGGACTCGCGAAAAAAGGCATGGGGGAACTCGTCGACCTCCAGAAAAAGGCGATCCGCGATGCCGACCGCCCGAGCAGCGACGCCCTCGCCGGCCTGGCCGCCGCCTTCGGCCGCTAACGAAGAGACCAGAGACTAGAAACAAGAAAGAGTGGCGGACGTGATCGGTATCTCGTGCCCTTTTCTGGTTTCTGATCTCATGTTTCTGGCCTCCTTTCTTTCTCCTTGCGCCGCCAACCGGCGATTCTACCTTTGCCGGAACCCCCGGCGGTTTTCGTCGCGGGCCATACAAACAGGGCCGTCCGGCCCAACATAACCAAAACCGATACAACAACATGAAAACCAACCATTATCGCCACGCGCGAGGCTTCACTCTTGTGGAGCTTCTCGTCGTGATGGTCATCATCGCCGCTTTGGCGGGCCTTTCCGCGCCCGTCATCATGAAGCAGCGCAAGAACGCCGACCGGACCGAAGCCACCAACAACATCAGGCAGATCGGTCTCGCCCTGATGGAATTCGATGCCGAATACGGCTCGTTCCCGGACAACAACACCGCTGAAGACGTGAAGGAAGCCACCGGCACCGACCTCAACTTCTCCGGCAGTTTCTCGAACGACTACTTCCGCCAGCTTCTGGCCGCCGGCCTGAAGTCGGAGAAGCCGTTCTACTGCAAGACGGCTTACACCCGGAAGCCGGATGACATCATCAACCAGACCAAGGCGCTCGAAGCCGGCGAGGTCGGTTTCGGCTACATCATGCTCAGCCTCACGGAAGGTCAGAACAGCTCCGGCAACCCCGGCCGCCCGGTCGTGGTTTCCCCGCTCTACAATGCCCTGACCGACTGGACTTTCGATCCCGATCCGTACGGCGACAAGGCGGTCGTCCTGCGCCTCGACAACAGCGCCACTTCGATGACGATCCGCACCGACAACAAGTATGTCATGGTCGGCGGCGGCCGCCGCCTGCAGGACGTCGGCGACCAGACCGTCTGGGGCACCGACGTCAACCCGGTCCTCCGCGCTCCGCAGAAGCGCGGCCAGTGAGCCGGATTTGAGAAACCAACTCATTCCCGCCGGGGAGCCTGCACAGGCTCCCCGGTTTTTTTGCGGAGAACGGCGACGGGAGCCGCCGCCCCAAGGGGACGAAGAGTTATCGCTCCCGGAACAGGATCAACTCCACGGCGCCGCTCCGCAGCTGCTTGGCCGGGCCCGAGCCGTCGTCGTAGCCGAGAGCCACGCGGAAGCGGTGGCGGGAGAAGCAGGGTGCGGAAAGCGTGAGGAAGAAGCGGTCGCCTTCGCCGCTCCGGAGGTAGTGGGAGACGTTGACGGCGGTTTCGTATCGGGATCCGGCTTCCTTCAATGCGAGCGGGTAGGCGGGTTCTTTGGGCGAACCGGCGGGAGGGGGCGGCGATGGCGAGCGGGGGTTGGCGGGGAGTTCGAAGGAGAGGATGGCGCCGCCGGGCTGCACGATTTCCCCGAGGAGGGTTTTGCCCGGTTCCAGAGGGAGATGCCAGATGCCGGAGTCCGGGAGCGGGATCGGCGAACCGGGCAATTCGCCGGAGTCTTCGGGGCCGGCGAGGGTATGGCGGAGCGTCGCCCCCGGCATGGGAGCGCTTCCGGCATGCGTCAGCGAGACCGAATCGGGGAGATCATCTGCGGCGAGATACCACAGCGGCCGGGAGTCCCGGGCGCTGGATTCCACTTCGAGGGTGGCGGTGTGAATGTAGATGGTGCCCGGTCCGGTGTGGGCGATTTTCAGTTCGATTTGCAGGGGCTCCACGGAGAAGCGCTGGCCTTGGGAATCGGCGGCGAGCAGGGGGACGCCTTCCGGGCGTTTGGGTTGGATCGAAAGGGTGTCGCCGTCGCGGGAGGAGAGGTAGCGCACGGAACCGGGCGGCGGGTTACGGAAGTGCCCGGCGATGACTTCTTCCGCGGCGCCCGCCAAGGCGATGTCGAGCGATGGGGCAGCGGCGGGGGCAGCGGGCATGGCCGGGGCGCTGCCGGCAGGAGATTTTTCCCCGGGCTTCAGCAGGATGGCGGCGGGGATGCCGGCGGCCAGCAGCAGCGCCCCGCCGGCCGCGAAAGGAAGCCACGGCGTTTTTTTCTCGGGAGGTGGGGGAGCGGCGGGCAGGGATTCGCGTGCGGGAACCTCGCGGCCCATAAGGGACTCGACGGCATCGCCCAGCCGCTGGATGTGGTCTTCGAGCGGCGGGTGGATCGCATCCAGCCAGTGGCAGGAGGCGAGGAAGAATTCGAGCCCCGGCTGCATGGGCACGTCTTCCAGCCGGAAGGGGATGATGGGTTTGGCGTGGTGCATGGCCCGCTCCGCTTCGCGCATGACGGCGGCGGAGAGGTTCACGGCGGAAGAGTAGATGAGCACCACCACGCGGCAGCCGGAGATGGCGTGGATGATAGCCTCGCCGTAGTTGCCGCCGGGCGGGACGTCGCGCGGGGCGATCCAGCAGCGGATTTTCCGCTGCTCCAGGCCGCTGCAGACGGCGTCGGCCACCTGTTTGTTCTTGGTGGAGTAGCTGATGAAGACGTCGTGGGCCATCCGGGGGGCTGGGTTTACTCTTCCGCGGCTTCGGCGGCGTACTGGAGTTGTCTGACGGCGGAGCGTGGGAGCAGGGTGCGGAGGTTCACGGAGCCGGCATCGACGGCCGTGCCGCGGGTGTCGAGCAGGGCGACGCGGAAGCGGTGGAGGGAGGATTTCGTGACGCCGAGGGTGACGGTGAAACGGGCGGTGTCGCCGGGTTTGACGATGTGGGAGACGGGGACTTCCACGGTGTAGTCCGCCCCATTTTCCCGCAACATCGCCTCGTAGCGGCCGATCACGGGGCCGGGGGCGCCGAGGCCCTCGGGCGGCAGGATCAGGACGGGGGCACGGAGGGCGACGCGATGGTTTTTTTCCTCCGCACCGTCTTTCCAGGTATAGGTCATCCAGCCGGTGAGCCAGCAGGGAACGACGAGGTCGCCGAATTCGTCCTTGCGCGCCCGGAAGCGCCCGGTGGTGAGGGTTTTGGCGAGGGTGCTCATTTCACCGTGAATGCGCATGGATTCGTCATCGAGCTTCGCCATTTGCGCATCGGCGTCGGGTCCCCAGGAATCGCCCGCGCTTTCGTGGAGCGCGAGGATCCGGCGCTCCACGCCGCGGAATTCCTTTGCGAGCGCGGTCAGGGCCGGGGGAAGGCCGTGCTTTTCGAGTTCGGCGTGGAGGGGGAGCTCGGCTTCGGCGTCGAGACGGTGGAGGGTGCGCTTGAAGGGGAGTTCGCCGGTGGGTTTCGGCGGAGGTTCCTTGCTGACGAGGTCGAATTCGATTTCGGCTTTTTCGATCCGGCCCCAGCCTTCGTTGAGGAGGTCGATCCGCTGGACCTGATCGTAGCCGCTGAAGATCTGCGGCAGGGGTTCGACGTCGATCCGGCTCTCGTCGACGGCGAGGCGGACTTTGGCGATGTGGAGGGTTTCCTTGCCGTTGTTGACCATCCGGATGTCCAGCGAGGGGAAGGCGATGTCGTATTCCGCGGAGAAGCCGAAGGGCTCGAGCGGGCCGCCCGCGGCGAGGCTGGCGAGGTAATTCTTCTTGTTGCCGCCGCGGCCGTCGCCGTTGTCTTCGAGGGTGGGGGAGATTTCCAGGATGCCATCCCTGGGGGCGCCGGTGTACTGAATGGCGTGGAAGTGGCGCTCGTTCCACTCTTCGGCCGGGACGCCCATCGGCACGCCGGAGCCCGCCGCGAGATGGATGCCCACGCCGTCGGCGGCGGAAAGGGCGGGAGATAGGAGGAAAATCGCCGGGAGGAGCAGGTTTTTCATGGACCGCATGGTGCATGAGAGGGGCGGGGGCGCGAACCAAAAATCCGGGACCGCCGCGGACGTTCAGGCGAATTTGGGATTTGGAATTTGGGAATTGGAGTTCCACGTTTCCGGCGTGTTGCAGATCGTCTTCAACGAAATCAGCGCGGCGGAGATTTCCCGGCTCGATACGCTGGAGCAGCTTGAGCTGCTCGATGAGTTCAAGGTGTCCGAAGAGGATCTGGAAAACCTCGACGGCGAGCGTTTCGGCAAAATTCCGCGCGACGGCAAGACGTTGTATCGTTTCCGGGCGAAGGACTGGCGTTTCTATTTCGAGGTGAAGGACGGCGCGGTGATCGTGCACCGCGTGCTTCACAAGGGGACTTTCTCGGATTTTCTCTTCCGCTCGAAGATCCCGATGGCGGAGGACGAGGAACTGGCGAAGTCGAAGCACTTCTGGAAGCTGATCGACGAGGGGAAGGCGGCGCGACGGGTTTGAGGCGCTCCGGCGAGGATTTTGCTTCCCGCGGGGCAAGTTCGTGGTGCTAGCTTCGAGACATATGAAATGGGTCTTGTATGTGGTGCTGGCGCTGGCGGTCGTCGGGGGCTGGGTTTTTTATGCGAAGTCCAACAGCGGACTGAAGGAGTTGGAGCAGAAGATCGAAGCGCTCCATAATCAGGGGGAGGAGGACGATTACGATCTGGTGGCGAAGATGAAGACCCAATTGGAATCGAAAAAGAACGAGAAGACCTTCAGCGGCATCCTGCTGGCTTTCCTGAGCGCGGGACTGGTGGGGATCATTTTCGTCATCCATGTGCTGCCGGCCATCGCCCATCGCATGACGCATGCGGTCTATGACAGCGCTGAGATGGTGGAAAAGGATCCGATGCACGATGGCCGAGCGAAGGTGGCCCAGGGCGACTACGAGGGCGCGGTGGAGGCCTTCCGCGAAGCGGCCAAGATCGATCCGCTCAACCGCCTGCCGTGGGTGGAAATCGCCAAGATCCAGTGCGAACAGTTGGAGGACCCGGCCGCCGCGGTCCAGACCTTGCGCCATGCGATCGAGGATCAGGAATGGCAGGTGAACGACGCCGCTTATCTGATGTTCCGCTTGGCGGAGATCTACGAGAGCGAAATGCACGACCACCAGTCGGCGGCGACGATCATGCAGCAGGTGATGGAACAGTTCCCGGAGACGCGGCATTCGGCGAATGCGCGTCACAAGCTGCACGAGTGGGGTCTCATCTGAGCGAAGCATGCGCGCCTCCCTCCGTCGCGGGGTGGAGCGCCACCCGTTGCTGTGGGCTGCGCTGGCCGTGCTCGGCGCGGTGCTCGCGGCGGACGGGATGCCGCGGGTCGGCGGGAGTGTCGTTTGCGTGGCAGCGCTCGGGATGGCGTTGGCGGGGGCTTGGCGGATGCTTTTCCTCGCCGTGGCGCTGGCCGGCCTGGGGGGCTGGCTGCATGCGTGGCGGGTGATTCCGCAGCGGGCGGAGATAAAATCGCTGGGGGATGCAGGGCGCCCGGCGGAGCTGAGGGGACGAGTGCTGGGCGATCCGGTGACGGGAGGTCGCGGGTGGTCGGTTCTTGTCGATCTGGAGGATGCGCCGGGGAAGGTCCGCTGGCGGGGCAGGGGACCTGCGCCGCTGGCAGGCGAGACGATCGCGGGGAAAGGACATTTGCTGCCTTTCCCCAAGCCACGGAATCCGGGGGAGTTCGATGCCGCGGACTGGCTTTTCCGCCAGGGAGCCTGGGCCGTTTTCGAGGCGAACGGCCTGGCGGAGCGGGTAAAGCCGGCGCCAGCCTGGATGCGGATGGGCCTGGGGGTGAAGGCGGGTTTCCGTGAGGCCATCACGGCAGGCCTGGATCCGCTCGGGCGCGAGGCGCTGGTGATCCGGGCGATGGTCTTGGGCGAACACCCAGACGACGATGTGCTGAGCGAGGTTTTTCGCCGGAGCGGGACGCTTCACGCCTTCTCCGTCAGCGGCCTGCATGTTGGGATGCTGGGCATGATCGCCTGGTGCGCGCTGCGGCTTTGCCGGGTGCCGCGGGCGTGGGCGATACCGCTGATTTTCGCGGCGATGCTCGGATACGCTTGGCTCACTGGGATGAAGCCCCCGGCACTGAGAGCGGCGACGATGGCGGGGGTGCTGCTGGGGGGCTTTCTCATCCGGCGGCGCCCCGACCTGCTGAATGCGCTCGGCTTCGCCTTCGTGGCGGCGGTGCTGGCCGACGGGCATCTGATTTTCCAGGTGGGCGTGCAGCTTTCCTTCGGCGTGGTCGCGGCGATCGGCCTGGCGACGGGATGGGCGGCGGGGGCATATGCGTGGATCGCCCGCCCGGAGCCCTATCTGCCACGCAGTCTCTACGGCCGGTGGCGCTCGGCGTGGTTGAAATTCCGCAGCCGGACAGTGGATGCGCTGGCGGTTTCGACTTCGGCGGGGATCGGTTCGCTGCCGTTGACCGGGTGGCATTTCGGCCTTCTGGCGCCGATTTCGATTCCCGCCAGCACCTTGCTGTGCCCTCTGGTGTTCTTGCTGATGGCGCTGGCTTTCCTGGCCGGGATCCTGGCGCCGGTGCCGGGGGCGGCGGAGGTGGTCAACCGGGGGAATTTCTGGCTGGCGCGGAGTTGCATCTGGGTGGCGCAGGGCTTCACCGCGGTGCCCGGCGGGCATTTCGATCTGCGCCGCGGCCGCCCGACGGAGGATTTTCTGATCGTGTACGACCCCGGCTACGGCGGTGGTGCGGCCTGCCTGCACGAAGGCGGGCATACGGTGCTGTTCGATACGGCGCACCGGCCGGGTTTCCGCCGCTGCGTGCTGTCGTCGGTAAGGGGCATGGCGTTGCGTCCGGAATCGATGGTGCTGAGCCACCCCGACAGCGGCCATATCGGCGGTGCGGCGGATGCTCTCGACGCATTTCCGATCAAGCGCGTTCTCAGTCCGGTCGAGCGGGCGCGCGGCTCGTCATTCCGCGATCTGGCGGCTGCGGCGGCTTCGCGGGGCATTCCGATGATTTCCGGCCGCCCGGGAATCCGCTATCGCATCTCCGGTCATTCGTGGTTGGAAATTTTGCACGCCCCCGATCCGCGGGACTGGAGTGTGGTGGCCGACGAACGGGTGATGGTGGTGCGCCTGCACTGGCAGGGCTGGCGCATCCTTTTCATGAGTGATGCCGGGCTGGCGACCGAGCGGGCGATGCTGGAATCCGGAGCCGATCTTGGCGCGGACGTGATCGTGATGAGCCGGCACCGGCAGGATTCGTCGGCCGGCGACGATTTTCTCGCTGCCGTGAAGCCCCGCGCGATCATCGCCGGGCATGCTGATTTCCCGCCGGAGGAGCGTGTGCCACCCGCATGGCGGCGGGCTTGCGAGGAACGGGGCATTCGCGTCTTCCATCAGGGGGAGTGCGGCGCGGTGACGCTCGTGCCGGGGGAAGATGACTCGTTGGAATTGCGCGGCTTTGTCGATGGCGCGATGTTCGTCCTACATCGCTGACGGCTTCCGCAGACGCAGGCTTTGGAGGCGCTTGCCTTGGCTTTCCCAGAGGATCTGGAAATCCGTCTTCGGATAGAAAAACGCGTCGTCCGGCCATTCCAACCGCTCGAAACATCCGAATTCCGCCGCCTTTTCCTCCGCCCACGCGAAGTAATCGTCGTGGTCCGTCTTGAAGAGAAACTCCCCGCCCGGCTCCAGCACCTCGAAAACCGCCTGCAGGAATTCCACCTGGAAAATCCGCCGGCGGTGGTGCTTCGCCTTCGGCCACGGGTCCGGGCACAGCAGATGCAGCCGCGACACCGAGGCCGGCGGCAGCAGCCACTCCACCGTGTAGCGGCTCTCCAGGCGCAGCACCTTCACATTCGGCAGCCCGTCCTTTGACGCCAGCCTGCAAACCTTGCGCACGCGCCCCAGCAGCCGCTCCACCCCAAGAAAATCCCGTTCCGGAAAGCGCTTCGCCATGCCGAGCAGAAAGGACCCGTCGCCGCAGCCCAGATCGACCTCCAGCGGCCGTTTCCCGGGGAAAATCTCCTCCCGCTCCAGACAGCGGAAGTAGTCTGCGGGCATGAATTCCTGCGGCTCCGGCGGCCGCGACGGGCGGTGCATTTCCATCGCGCCCGCGATGCATCCTGCCTGCCCCACTGCTGGCAAGCCCAAAGGGAAAACCCGGCACGGATGCCGGGACGTCGCACGGAATTTTACCCAAACTGTTTTCTAAACCGCAACACACTCGGACTGATTCCGGGCTCCCCGTCTCCCCGCGTTCCCGCTTGACGCTCTTTCCCTTGGGTCCCTAGCCTCGCCCACCGTGGCGCTGGCGCTGTTTTGCTGGTGTTTTCCAGTGTGCAACAAACCTTTCCCAATACCGTGGACCTCAAGGAAATCCGCAAAATCGTCGAGCTCATGAACGAGCACGGGCTCACCCTTTTCGACATGTCGAAGGAGGGCTTTCACCTGAAGCTCCGCAAGGGCCAGGATCTCGATTCCCTGCGCGGCCTGCTCGGTTCGCTGCCCCTCGCCGCCGCTCCGGTAGCCGCTCCCGTCGCGACCCCCGCGGCGACGAATCCCGCCACACCCGCCGCACCAAAGGAGGAAGGCGAAGCCATCACCTCGCCGATGGTCGGCACCTTCTACCGCAAGCCCGGTCCCGATTCCCCGACTTTCGTCAACGTCGGCGACGCCATCAGCGAAGGCCAGACTCTTTGCATCATCGAGGCCATGAAGGTGATGAACGAAATCAAGGCCGAGAAGTCCGGCACCATCACCGCCATCCTCGTCGAGGACGCCACCCCGGTCCAATTCGGCGACGCCCTCTTCCGCATCAAGTGACGGATTCCACCGGTCACCGATCACCGTCCACTGATCACTTCTTCCATGTTCAAGCGCGTCCTTGTCGCCAACCGCGGTGAAATCGCCCTGCGCATCATCCGCGCCTGCCGCGAACTCGGCGTCGAATCCGTCGCCGTCTATTCCGAGGCCGATGTTGATTCGATGCACGTCCACCTCGCCGACGAAGCCGTCTGCATCGGCCCCGCCGCCAGCAAGGAAAGCTACCTCAAGCCCGACCGCATCATCGCCGCCGCCGAAATCACCGAGGCCGACGCGATCCATCCCGGCTACGGCTTCCTTTCGGAAAACGCCCGCTTCGCCGAAATCTGCGAAAGCTGCAACTTCCAGTTCATCGGCCCCTCCGCCAAGGTCATCTCGCTGATGGGCGACAAGGCCACCGCCCGCGCCACTGCCGTCGCCAACGGCGTCCCCGTCACCCCCGGCTCTGAAATCCTTGCCGACGCCAAGGAAGGTCTCGCCGAAGCCCGGCGCATCGGCTTTCCCGTCATGATCAAGGCCACCGCCGGCGGCGGCGGCCGCGGCATGCGCCCCTGCTTCGAGGAAAAAGACTTCGAGGCCCTCTTCAAGGCCGCCTCCGGCGAAGCCCTCGCCGCTTTCGGCAACGGTGAATGCTACCTCGAAAAACTCGTCCTCAACCCGCACCACATCGAGTTTCAGGTCATTGCCGACCGCCACGGCAATTTCATCCAGCTCGGCGAGCGCGACTGCTCCATGCAGCGCCGCAACCAGAAAATCATCGAGGAATGCCCCTCGCCCTTGCTCAGCCCCGAACTCCGTGCCCGTATGGCCGAGGCATCCGTCAACCTCATCCGCGCCATCGGTTACGAAAACGCCGGCACCATCGAGTACCTCGTCGATGACAAGGGCGAGAACTTCTACTTCATGGAGATGAACACCCGCATCCAGGTGGAACATCCCGTGACCGAGGAAGTGATGGGCTGCGAACTCATCAAGGAGCAAATCCGCATCGCCGCCGGAGAGCCGCTCTCCGGCCACGTCCTCCACTCCATGCCCCGCGGCCACTCCATCGAGTGCCGCATCAACGCCGAGGACCCCTTCAACAACTTCTGTCCCAGCCCCGGCTGCATCGACATGTGGTACGCACCGGGCGGCAAAGGTGTCCGTGTCGATACTCACGTCTACTCCGGTTACTCCGTCCCGCCGCACTACGATTCGATGATCGCCAAACTCATCGTCACCGGCGCCAATCGCGACATCGCCATCGCCCGCATGAAGCGCGCCCTCGGCGAATTCATGATCCGCGGCATCAAGACCACCATTCCCTTCCAGCAGGAAATCGTCGCCCACCCCGACTTCATCTCCGGCAACTACGACATCGGCTGGGTGGCGCGATATTTGGAAACGCGGAACGCGGAACGCGGAACGCGGAATTGAGAAGACGGAAGAGAAGCGATGCCTTTCCGCTCCGAGTTCCGAATTCCGGGTTCCGCGTCTCTCTACGCCATCCTCGACCTCGGCTACATTCTCCCCGAAGACGCTGAAACCGTCACCCACGCCCTCCTTGCCGGCGGAGCTGACCTCCTTCAGCTTCGTGCCAAAGAATACGATCTCGCCACCATTCGCCAAGTCGCCGAAAGGCTCCTCCCTCTCTGTCGCGCGGCCGACGTCCCCTTCATCCTCAACGACCATCCCGCCCTCGCCGGAGAAATCGGCGCCGATGGCGTCCACATCGGCCAGGACGACAGCTCCCTCGCCGAAGCCCGCGTTCTCGTCGACTCCGCGCTCCCCGTTCCGCGTTCCCCGTTCCTCTTCGGCCGCTCGACCCATTCGCCTGCCCAAGCCCGCGCTGCTCTGGAAGAAGGCTTCGACTATATCGGCTTCGGTCCGCTCTTTCCCACTCCCACCAAACAAGGCCGCCCCGGCATCGGTCTCCATGACATCGCCGCCGTCCAAGCCGAAATCGGTCGGAAAATCCCCGTCTTCTGCATCGGCGGCATCAAGCGAACCAATCTTCCCCAGGTTCTCGCCGCCGGCGCGCGGAATGTGGTGATCGTTTCCGACCTCCTCACCGCGGACGACGTGGAAAAGGCGGCCGCGGAAGCGAAGCGGGCGCTCAACGCGGAACTCGGAACGCGGAACGCGGAATGACTTTCATCTCCTGCTGCAATGGAGCAACTGGACCTCAGGGAAAGAACGATGTTGTTCGCGCTTCGAGTGCTCGAAGTCGTCGACGCTTTGCCCGGATCGTCGGCAAAAGCGCGGAATGCCGCGGACCAACTTTGTCGCTCGGGAACTTCTGTGGCCGCCAATTACCGTGCCGCCAGGAGGGCGAAAAGCACCGCCGATTTCATCAGCAAGATGGGCACTGTCGAGGAAGAGGCTGATGAAGTGCTTTTCTGGTTGGAACTGATCGTCCGGTCGCAAATGCTCCCTGCGGCGAGATTGGAACCCCTCATGAAAGAAGCTGACGAGTTGCTAGCCATCTTCGTCACTTCTATCAAAACCGCCAAACGCCGCAGGTCGTAGTAAAATCAACCTCCCGCCTAACCAAACCATGTCCGCATTTACTATTCCGCGTTCCGACTTTTGCGTTCCGACTTCCATCGTCGTCGGCGGCACTATCGCCATCGACCACGTCAAAACTCCCGATGCCGAAGCCACCGACCTTCTCGGTGGTTCCGCCGCCTACGCCGCCCTGGCCGCCTCCTTTTCCGGTGTCCTCGTCCATCTCGTCGGCATCGTCGGCAAGGACTTCCCCAAGGCCCACCTCGACATGCTCGAAAGCCGCGGCATCTGCCTCGAAGGCGTCGAGCGCTCCGACAGCGACTCCTTCACCTGGTCCGGCGAATACATGCCGAACATGAACGAGCGCGTCACCCACCGCGTCGGCATCAACGTCCTCGAAAACTGGCGGGTCAAAGTCCCCGCCGCCGCCGCCGCCGCTCCCATCGTCGTCCTCGCGAACATGTCGCCCGACAACCAGCTCGAAATGCTCGAACAATGCGGGATAACGAACGCGGAACGCGGAATGCGGAACGCGGAGGATTCTGACAATTCCGAGCTCCGGGTTCCGGGTTCCGCCTTCGTTGTGGCCGACACCATGGACCTGTGGATCGAGATCGCCAACGAGCGCCTCCACGAAGTCCTCCGCCGCATCGACCTCTTCGTCATCAACGAGGGCGAGGCCCGCGAATTCGCCGGCACCTCCAACCTCGTCCAGGCCGGCCGCATCCTCCTCGAAAAGGGCCCCCGCCACGTCGTCATCAAGCTCGGCGAATTCGGCGCCATGCTCTTCTCCGGCGGCGAAGCCGCGGATTCATCCAATCCGCAATTTTTCCGTTCTTCCGCCTTCCCCCTTGAGCGCCTCGCCGATCCCACGGGAGCCGGCGACACCTTCCTCGGCGCCATCGCCGGCCATCTTGCCGCCAATGGCGGGGATTTCGGTTTCGAAGAGATCCGCCGCGCCGTGATCCACGGCACCATCCTCGCCTCCTTCACCTGCGAAGCCTTCTCCACCCGCCGCCTCGAAACCCTCCAACCCGGTGAATTGGAACAGCGTCTCGAAACCTTCCGGCGCATGACCGCTTGGTAGCGGAGTTTCATTTTCGCTCTTCGTCCCGCATTCTTCGAAAAAATCTTCGAAATCCTTGAGTTTCAGACGCAAATTCTCCTTGCCATACCGGCGATTTTGCCGTTTATACCCCTCGAATGCAACGAAACCGCAGCGAAAAAGCGTCCGCGTGACGAATGCGCCACGATTTTCCTGCAAATTTTTCTCGACGCTCTCAAAAATCCAACCTAAACCCAGTCCTGTCATGAAACCAATCTACCCTTTTGCGCTTCTCGGAGCGCTCCTTGCCGTAGGAGCGGCAAATGCTGCGACCACCACGCCGGTGGGCTATACGACCACCACCATTTACGGGGCATTCAATGCCAGTAGCCCTAAAAACAACGTCATTGCACCGAATCTTCAAAATCAGCCTTCTTGGACAGGGGTTGTTGGATCAATTTCCGGAGATACTTTGACGCTTACCTCGGCTACGCTGACTGCTGGGCAATTTAATCACATTAGTGATTCGTTCTCTCTGGGCACAGTCTACGCCTATTATATTGAGACATCAGATGGCTATTGGGCTCAGATTGTCTCTAATGATGCAACCTCCGTGACCATTGAGGCGGGTGCGGCTAGTAATTTCTCTGCTGGTGAGTCCGTTACGATCCGGCGCCATATTACCATCTCGGATTACTTTGGTTCGACAAATCAAACGGGTCTTGCCTCCAGCCCTTCAGGGGATGCAAACGAGGCTGATAATATTATTCTGATTGATGAGGTCAATGGTGGAACGCTTACCATTTTCGCATCGGATGTATTGGAAGGCACTTGGATAACAGATGGTTTTGAAGATGCAGCCAGCATCCCAATTTATCCTGATCAGGGTGTGCAAGTGCTTCGTCGTGAGGTGAGCAACCTTTCAATTGTGCAGACTGGTGAAGTGGACACTAATGGACGGCAGATTCAAGTGAGCACCGGCGTCCAAATTCGCCCGATTGTTCTTCCTGCTGATACTACTCTTGCTGATTTGGATATCTACAGTGGAAATACTGCCACGGGCTTGGCAGGTTCTGGGAATGCAGATCTTAACGAAGCTGATGGTTTGTCTGTTCTCGTTGATGGTAGCCCGTTAGTATATTTTTACTCTACCATTGATTTGGATGGCAGTGGTCCGGGCTGGTATGACGATAGTTTTAGCTTTGCTGGTGATACAATACTGCCCGCTGGGGCGGCTTTGATTCTCAATAGAAACAATCCAGATAATAGCTCGCCGTTCATTTGGGTAAATCCTGCGCCAACAATTGCTCCCTGAGTTTTTTTAAAATCTCTACTTATTATTACTATGAAACTATCCATTGCATTGATTTCGTCATTCGCCGCATTTGGAGTTGCGCAAGCTACTACAATCGGTGTTGGTGGAGGAACAGCAGCAGCGCAATTTGTTACATCTACCGGTGTTATTTTGTCGCCCTCTAATGCAACTGTTCATGTGGGAACTTACATTGATTCAGTTTTCAGGCAGTTTGCGGTTACGGATTCTACCCCGATGACTTTTGCCACGACTGGGGCTTTGCAAGGTCGGCTCTCAGGAAACTGGGCTGATACTAGTAATGAGGCTACCGCATTTAATGGTGCACAAGTATGGTTTCGTGTGAGCGTTGACTTGGGTGGTGGAATTGTTGGTACTGCATTTTTTGCTGGTGCTAACCCAGGAGAAACGGTTCCTGGAACTGGTACAGTGTTTCCAAACAATGGAAATGGGGTAGGAGATAGTTTGAATTACGATTCGCGGAATCTTACTATCTTAGGTGAAGGTTCTGAGCGTGGTAGTGCTGCCTATAATGCTTTGTCCAACACGATAGTTATTGGTGTAATTCCTGAACCATCAACAGCTCTCTTGGGCTTGTTGGGTACTGCAGGATTGCTTCGTCGCCGTCGCAGGTGATATCCAACAAATTATAGTTAACTCAAAAAGAGACCAACCTCAAAGGTTGGTCTCTTTTTTGTATGTAACGAGGCAGTATGATTGGAGCAGATAGTGTTGCGAGAGGGCGGACCTATCGTGGGTGAAATGCTCGTGTTTGCCGAGTGCTCCGCTACTTTCGAGGTGGCACCGGTGCTGAGTCGGCGGAAGTTCGTTGGCAAGTGTTCTTCCAGAAGCACGCAGGGCAGCAATGCGAGACCCGGTTGCTGCGCGAACTGAAACTGGTGAAGAAGCTTTGACCGTCTTTCTACAATTTGGTGGGGATGTCTTCGATTGCAATTTGTGCCTGCTGGAAGAGACTCCGCCGGAATCGCTTCCACAAGGATGAATCACGCTTCCAAGACTCCGGGAAGTGATCGAGTTTCAAAGGCTTTTGTCGCAATGCCGATCATGACGCTACTGCCGCTGGTCAGTAATCGCTTTCCTGGTTGCTGCATTTAATCCATGTTCAATTCGTCAGTCGGGCACTCGCGGCGTATGACAAAAGTCCGTCCGTCCATCCATCGCTCACGTGATTCCCATCAGGGTTTCGCCCTTGTGACTTGCGTGCTGATGCTGGCGCTGTTGTTGGTCATGGTCTTTGGATTGACCACACTTTCCTCGCTGGAGTTCCGGCGTGCGTCTCGTGAAATCCATCTCTCCCAAGCACGTGCGAATGCCCGAATGGCTCTGAGCGAGGCGATCGGGCAGCTCCAGCGTGCGATGGGGCCGGACCAGCGGGTTTCGGCGACGGCCTCTCTCTTGGGTGATGAAGTCTCCCAGCCTCACTGGACTGGCGTTTGGCGGACCCGCCGGGCCGATGGAGGCTCGCATCTGGTACGCGACGATCTGGCGGGCGGACTTCGTGATATGCATCCCGCCGCCCGCGAGGATGGTCTGCTCCAATGGTTGGCCAGTGGCGATGCGGACCCCCGCCGGGAGTTGACCGGGAAAGCGGTGCGTTTGGTAGCCGAGGGGTCTGCCGGCGATGACAAGGCCGGTCACGTCGAGGTGCCGTTGCTCGAATTGGACAATGATGAAGGACAGACCGCGGGCCATCTTGCTTGGTGGACCGGAGATTTGGGCATACGTGCCAATGTGCGTCTCTCCGATGCCCATGCAGACAGGGAAATTCAGCCGGGCGATCCCGGCAATGGCGGTTACTACCGCGTGCTCGCTTCGCAGCAAGCCGATATCGAAGTGATCCACGGCGCGGAAGGCTTTTCCCTGTCTTTGGGTGAGCGCACCAGGCTGGCCACTCCGGGGACGATCGCGACAGCGGGTGCTGGCGGCGAGTGGGGGAAAGATCGCTGGTTCGATTTCACCACCGATTCATTGGGTGTGCTCGCAGATGTGGATGCCGGACGCTTGAAGCGTGACCTGACCGCATATTTCGCAAGCGATGGGAATGTTCCTGGAAAAGCGAGTCTACCCGGTTTGAGCGATAGTGATCTTCTGGTGGGCGGCGATCCTTCGGACGGTTTGGCGGCGCGAAATGCGCGTCATCTTCTCGCCGGGCCGCGTTTCGGACTGTTGCGCGACTGGGCCCGCTTGGCGGTTTCTTTCTCGGGAAGAAATGTCGGAGCGATCTTGCCCGAGTCCGACTCCCACGCGGGTTCGGGCAGCGCCGCTTTGGCCCTGGCCAACGAGAATCCGGTGAAACTGGCCGGCAATCTGCGCTCCTCGCTCCAGCCGATTCTGATCGAGGCGACGAATTACATCCATCTCAGCTCCTATCTGAATGCCGGCAGCACCACGCGTTTCCGGCTCCGCCACCATTTGTATCCCCGGATCGTCCTCTGGAATCCCTACAACGTCGAGCTGAGGACCGGCCGGACCATCGTCATGATCCAGGGCAACGGCCGCCAGGAAATGTGGACGGAAAACGAGTACTACGACAGCCAGGGCCGCGTGGCCTACCGGGGGACCACACAATGGCTTTCCTTCGAGGGCGGGCGCAGCACGAATTTCAACGCGGAGGGCCTAGGCTATATGGCCACGGAAGGCTACAACGATCCCTACATCGGCTCCTACTATTTCTCGATTCCCGCGACCACCTTCGGCCCTGGCGAGTGCCTGGTTTTTTCCCCCGCCCGCTCCGCCGAATACGATTGCCTTAGTCCCTATCGTCCCGGCCCCTACAATCTCGCCGCCAACGAATTGAGCTGCGATGTGGCGCCCGATCCTTCCCGCAGCTATTACGTTTCCGGTTCCGATATCGGCGGCGGGCTTTCCTTTCGCCCGGTGAGATACTGGTATGCTCCCACGCCCTATTGGTCGCTTGCCGGCCGCAATGGGGTGGAGAACCAGGGGGACGACACCCGAGCCATCCTGAAAGCGCTGCCCGACGGAACCGGTACGGTCACTTTCGAGGACTTCGACGCCCTGCCCCAGATCTGCGTACTCTCCGCCTCTCTGCAATACGGCGCGGGTCGCGAACCGCGCATCGCCTGGAGCATGCACGAAAGGATGCCCATCGAACTGCTCGACCGCCAGAATCCGCAGGCGACCGTGATTCCGAATGTCCGCACCCGCGAAGGGTTGCGCTTGCGTTGGTTCCGCGAGCATCCTTCCAATCTCCTCGGTTCCGGCCGGCTCGCCGGGACTTCGCATTTCGAGGAAGCCGTCTTCGCCAACTGGAACCCGCGCGCCGCCTTCATCGTCCGTTCGCCGTGGGACAATATCGCTGGCAGCATGCCCGTCACCGGCAGCGGCGGTGGCCCATGGTTCTTCGGGGCCTACACCCGGGATCTCTTCGACCAGGCCGTCAGTTGGGAGGACCAGACGCCGGTGCCGCGTGAGGGGAAATTTCACGGCAATCCCCTCGGCCCGCCGCAGGAAGGTCCGGGTCCGGTGGTGCTCTTCGACGTGCCGCGCAGCGAGACCGGCGTCATTTCGCTCGGCCAGCTCCAGCATGCCAAGCTCACCGATTTCATCTGGCATCCGTCCTTCGTTGTCGGCAACTCGCTCGCCGACCCGCGGCTCGGCGAAGGCGCCAATGCCGGCCTGGACCGCACCGCCGCCGTCTCCGGCAGCACGGCGGAAGCCCGGCTCGGCGGCTTCCATGAGAACGCCATCGGCTGGTCCGCCGATTCCCAGCGCTCCACCGGCCGCGGCGAGTGGGCCGCCACCGCCCGCGCCATCCTTGGTCAGACCCCGGCATCGGACAATCTCGTCTACGATCTTTCGTACGAGGTCAATCGTACTTTATGGGATGCCTACCATCTCTCCAGCGGCACCGAGGAAGACAAGCGCCGTTTCCTCGATGATCCGATCGCCCATCCGCTGCCCAACGGCCGCCTGCGCCTCTCGCCGCTTGCCCATGGTGTCTCCGCCGCCGCGCTCACCGATTTCCACGAATCCGCCCTCCACCTGATGACCGACGGCGCCTTCAATGTGAATTCCACCCGCGTGGAAGCATGGAAAGCCTTGCTCGCCTCCACCCGTGGCAGCAGCTACAGTCAGACGAAAGGCACCCCTTTTCCCCGCGTGCTCGCCCCGCCGGGCGGCGCATGGATCAGCGGCGACCCCGCATACGACGACGATGCCTGGCGCGGCTATCGGGTACTCACCGACGAGGAGATCGGGCGCCTTGCCGAAGCCATTGTGGAGGAGGTCAAGCTCCGCGGCCCCTTTCTCTCACTCGCCGACTTCGTCAACCGCCGCCTCGTCAACGACGAAACCGGCAGGGCCGGAGCCCTGCAGGCCGCCATCGACAAGGCCGGCATCAACCATGCATTCGACGCGGCGTATCCCCTCGACAACCGTGCCTCGCTGCCCGACTACGCCCACCCCGACAACATCCGCGACGCGACCCGGCTGGAGCAGACGCTCAAACCTTCCTCGAAAGCCTGGGGCATTCCCGGTTATCTGACCCAGGGCGACATTCTCCAGGTTCTCGCGCCCGCCCTTTCCGCCCGCTCCGACACATTCATTATCCGGGCGTACGGCGACTCCGTGGATGCCGACGGTGAAGTCCAGGCCCGCGCGTGGTGCGAGGCCGTCGTCCAGCGCGTGCCCCAGCCGCTCGATCCCGACGAATCCGGCCTGAATCCGAAAAACGCCGGCAAACCCGGCGACTTCGGCCGCCGTTTTCTCATCGTCTCCTTCCGCTGGCTTGCGCCATCCGAGATCTGATAGAAAGTCCCGCGTGAGCCGGCTCCCGATCATCCTCCTGATCCTTTTGTCGCTTCCGCTCGGAGCCCAAACCGGAGGCAGGGCGTCGGGAAAAGCTCCGGCGAGGCAAGCCCGCTTTCTCGCCATCGGCGACATGCCGCCTTTCCGCCAGGAGGTTCGCGATGGCGTGCGCTACGAACTCGAACCGCCGCCCGGCAGCATCCCTCCCCGCGAGGTCGTCCCCGGCTTCGGTGAAAGGAAAGACGGCAATCCGGTCCGCCTCCAGCTCGGCCGCATCAGCGACGCGACGCCCATCCCCGCGGGAGCGGGCGCATTCACTCTCCGCGTGCGGGATGCCTCCGCTCCATGGATCACGCTCTCCCGCCCCGAAAAAGGAGATCTGTTCGTCATCCTCTGGCGCGACCCCGACGCCGGCACTTGGGACCGGCCCCGCGCGCTGGTCCTGCCGGATGGCCCCGACGCTTCCCCCCCAGGCAGCGTCCACCTGCTCAATCTTTCTCCCGCTACGCTGGCGGTCGTACTTGGGGAGGAGAAAATCGCCATGCCGCCCGCCCGCCCGCTGATCCGCCGTTTCGAGGCTGGGAAGGATCGGGAGCTTCAGGTCGGCGCGCCGGATGGAGCGGGCGGTCTGCGCCGTTTTCATGCCAGTTCCCTCGCCATGAATGCCGGCGAACGCACTTGGATCCTCGTTTATCGCGCCGATGGCGTGATGCCCCGCCAGCCTGTAAAAGTCACGGTATTGCGCGAGCGTGTCCAACGACCTTGAGCCGCTGGCGGGTCCGTGCAAACTGCTGGATTGACCGCGCCTCTTCGCAGTTTATTCTGCCGCGCCCATGAAGATCCGCCTGACCTTTCTCATCCTGCTCGGTCTCGCCGCCGTGATGCTGTCTTCGTGCAGCGCGCTCAACAGCGTTTCCGAGACTGCGGGACGCATGGGGTCGGCCGTCACCCGGATTGTCCGATAGAACAAAGCGTTTCGAACCCCACCTGCGGGCGTCTCCGGCAAGGCCGCCGCTTCCGCCCCGGCTCTTTGGGAACCGGAGCGGACAAGTGGCTGGTGAAGGAATCCGGGTTTTATCGGCGGCGGCGCGTTCCGGCGAGGCCGGCGAGGAGGAACAACACGGCGGTGGACGGTTCCGGAATGGCGGCGAGCAACAGGTCGTTGCCGCCGGTGAAGGAGTTGGTGGTGTGATCCGCGTTGTAGAAGACCGCGAACTCCTGACCGCCGAGGGTGATGAACCCGTCCGCTTCGGGGAAGAGCGCGGCAGAGGAGCTGGTATCGATGGTATTGGCGAACGTGCCAACGATGGAGTCGCCGCCATCATTGAGGATGAGCCAGTAACGGCTGTCGACCCCAGTCGGCCCACCCGCGAGCCAGTCGCCGGCGAGGAAGGCGTCGCTGATATCGACTGTGCCATTCACGCTCAGCTGGTCGACCCCGCCTGCTCCGTCGAAATTGGCGAAGAGCGTCCCTCCGGCGGAAAAACTCAAGTCGCCGGTGATGGTCAGATGGCCGACGGTCGTATTCGTTCCGCCGGTGATCGTGCCGAGCGTGCCGATACGGACACCTGCCGCTTCGATTTCGCCCGTTCCCTGCAACAGGCCGGTCGCATCGGTGTTGTCCACACCGTCCATGTTGCCATTGCCGACGCGGATTCCTTCCGTATCATGGGTTTTGATCAAGCGGCCATCCACGGTGAGAACGCCGGAGGAACCGTTGTTGCGGCCCACGAAGAACCGGCCTGAGTTCTCGGCGGCGCTGGTGTCATTGAGGGTGGTGCCGGCGCCGATATGCAGATTGCCGCTGCCGTTTTCGCCCACCGTGATGTCGGAGGCGATATGGTTGATGATGCCGCCGGTCAGCGAATAGGAACCGGTGTGGCCGCCCGCGAGGCCCACCACGAACGCGCCGCGTAGTTCGAGGGTGCCTCCGCTTTGCGTGCCGGTGGCGGAGCCGGTGCCGGAGGAACCGCCGCTGGCTCCTCCCAAGAAGAAGCTGCTGCGGGCGGTGAAAGTGCCGCCCTGCAGGTCGAACACGCCGGTGCCGTTGTTCTCGGCCAGAAGCACCCCGTTCACTTCGCTGACGCCGCCTGTCTGGCGGAAAGTGCCGGTCCCGTTCTGTCCGATGTTGAGATTGGATCCGGTGGTGATCAGGAAGGTGCCTCCTTCCCGGACGTTGATGGTGCCGTTGCTCCCAGCGTTCTGTCCCACCCAGTCCCAGTTGCCCGAATCATTGCGGAAAGTGCCGCCATCCTCGACATTCAGGGTGCCTGTTCCGCCGAGGCCGATGCGCAGGTCGCCGACATTGTCGCCCGCGCCCTGGATAAACTGCCCTCCGCTGCGGATGGTGATCGTGCCGGTTCCGCCGGCTCTTCCCACAAACAGATCCATGCGGGCTTCCGCATTGTTGTGCCGGGTGTAGACGGCTCCGTTCTCGATGAGCATCTCCCCGGTGCCGTTGAAGCCGACGGTGAAATCGCCGTCGTGCTGATCCAGGCGCGCGTTCTGCCCGGTCAGGTGCACCAATCCCCGGGCGCCGGCGGCGGCACCCACTTCGAAGTTGCCGCGCACATTGACCTGCCCGCCCGCATTGACCCGCAGTATGCTTTGGACAGTGGAACTCTGCTGACCCACCCGGATGTGGGGATTCTGACTACTCGCACGCACGATCGCGTCGCCTTCCAGCAGGCCGTCCGAATTGACGATGACGGTGCCGAAGGTGTTGTTGCTGGCGCCCAGGTTCATGTTGACGCTCGCCGCGTTGGCGGTGCCATTGATGATGTCGCGCAGGTTGAGTATGGCCGAGCCCGCCGCGCCGGAGTTGTCACCTACGTTGATCCATCCGTTCCCGCCTTCGATCCCGACCTGCAGGTTGGGACTGGCGCTGCTCGTACTGTTGGTGAAATGGAAGCGGCCATCGTTGATGTTCAGCGTGCCGGCGCTGCCGTGGCCGATGCGGATCCAGAAATTGGGCGGCGACTGGCTGAGAATCCCGCCGTCGATATTGATGATGCCGTTGCCGCCGGTTCCCAGGTCGCCCGACGCCGGAGTCAATCCCACACCGCCGGAGCCGGCGAAAATCACGGTATGGCCGGCCCTGATGGAGACGGTATCCCCGGCGCCCGTCTGGGGATGGCCCGCGGGGGACCACGTTCCAGTCGCGGACGGCGACCAATCGCCGGAAGTGACACTTTCGAAATCGGCGGCTTGCAGAGGCAGAGCGCCGGCGCAAAGCAGCAAGGGAACGATGGAGGAGGAAGTCGGTTTTATCATGGGTTATGGGGCATATTGACACCATACGAACCACGATCCCATATGCGGGAGAGAGGGCCGGATGGCAGGGGTTTCGGAGGGCAGCGGAAAATCCACCGCCCTTTTTGGGTTTCTCTTTGAGAGTGGTCGCCCGATTCGTTTTGCCAAGAAGATTCTTCGACAGTTCCGGGCCGCGTACCCCCTGATTACTGCGATCCCCAAAGGCCGTGGGCGCCGGCTGGAACCGGGCTCCTCCGGCAGCGCGGCGTCCTGCGTCCCTCACGCATTGACCGGGGCATGGATCGGGGAAAAATTACCGCCGTGTCGCTGCCACCCAAACGCCGGCCCCGGGTCACCATCCGCGGGGTTCGTTCCCAGCCGGACAAGACTTCCCGGGACGAAGTTTTCGAGCAGGATGTCTTCGAAGACTTGGACGATCCTTCCGGTCCACGGCCAGCCAGCCAGCTCGCAGCGGAACTCGCCGCCCTGATCGGCGCGGCGAAGGTCTCCGCAGAAGCCGCAGACATCGAGACGCACGCCGCCGACAAATGGTATGCCCGGCATGAGCCCGATGTCGTCGTCTTCGCCGAATCCGTCGAAGACGTCTCCATAATCCTCGCTCACGCCCATCAGCATCGCATTCCCGTGACCACGCGCGGAGCGGGGGTCGGCTATGTCGGCGGCTGCGTGCCCGTGCGCGGCGGCATCGCGCTTTCCGTCGCGCGGATGAACCGCATCCTCGAACTTCGCCCGGAGGACGGCCTCGCCGTGGTTCAGCCCGGCGTGATCACCGGCGATCTCCAGCGGGCGGCACGCTCGCTCGGCTGGGACTATCCGCCCGATCCCGCCTCGCTCAAGGAATGCTCGCTCGGCGGGAACATCGCCACCAACGCCGGCGGCCCGCGTTGTCTGAAGTACGGCGTGACACGTAGTTACGTCCTCGGCCTCCAGGTGGTGCTGCCCGACGGCCGGGTGCTCCGCTGCGGGGGCCGCGTCCACAAGAACAAGACGGGCTTCGATCTCTGCGGCCTCTTCACCGGCTCCGAAGGCATGCTCGGCGTGGTCACGGAAGCCACCCTGCGCCTCATCCCCATGCCGCCGGCCCGCGCGATGCTCGCCTCGGTCTTTCCCGATTTCGAAAAGGCCGCCGCCGCCGTGCAGGCCATCCTGAATGCCGGCCACCTGCCCTCCGCGCTGGAAATCACCGACGGCTTCACGCTCGCCGCCGCGCGCAAGCGCCTCGGTCCCGAAGCGCTACCCGACGGCCAGGCCCACCTGATCGTCGAGATCGATGGGCGGCCGAAAGCCGTCGCCTCCGAGCTGGAGGAGCTGGAAGATCTGCTCGCCTCCCTCGGTGCCGGCGGCATCGAGCGCGCCGAGGACGAAGCCGCCTGCGAGGCGATCTGGCAGCTTCGCCGCGAATTCTCCTACTCGCTGCGCGACACCGGCCTGACCAAGCTCAACGAGGACATCGTCGTGCCGCGCTCGAAGCTCGTCGATCTCGTCGCCTTCGCCCGGCGGCTGGAAAAGGAAACCGGCATCCCGGTCGCCTGTTTCGGCCACGCGGGCGACGGCAACATCCACACCAACCTGATGGTCGCCGGTTTCGAGGACCCCGCCACCCGCGAGCGGGCGGAGGAGGCGCTCGACCTCCTTTTTGCCTGGGTGCTGGAGCAGGGCGGCGCGATCACCGGTGAGCACGGCGTGGGCCTGGCGAAAAAGCCATGGATCGGCCAGGCGCTCGGTGAGGTCTCGCTCGACGCTCACCGGGCGATCAAGCGGGCGCTCGATCCCCACGGCATCCTCAATCCGGGGAAGTTTCTGGATTGACGTCAAAGCTGAGCTACCCGCTTCAGCGGGTTGCCTCCACCGCCTTGTTCGCTTGTTGTTTCTTCGTCGCCACTGATCGGTCCGTAAACATCCAGATCCAGCTTAATGCCACGTGATCCCAACGCTAATAGTGACTCCGGTGGGAGGTTCATCCCTTCGTTGCTGCAATCCATGAAGAGTCCGCAGAACAGATCCATCTTGTAGCGGCTGGCGAGGGACTCCCAGACGGCGAGATCATGCGTCAGCTGATCAAGAATGAACTGAATTTGACCATTGAGATCCTCCGGTTCACAATCGGAAGCCTGCAATCTCCACATCCCGAATCTCGCTATCCTCATATTTCCGGTCTTCTCGCCAACGATCTTGTCGCCCTTCGTCTGGGCATGCGTTGGCGAGGCGCCTAGTAAGTGGGAGATCTCATCGGGAACGAGATCGTTACCGATGATACGAAGAGTTGCAGAAGATCGGTAGATGCACGCCATGGGGATATTTTAGCGAACGTCAGAGGTGAGGCAAGGAGCGCAGCGAAGTTGCCTCCACCGCCTTGTTAGCCTCTCTTTATTCCTTTTGATTGCTTCCAGTGGGCGTTGAACTAGAAGTGACGAAAAACGGAATGAGTAAAGTCCATAAAATCAGGAAGATTGAGCCGATCCAAGGCACATGAATCGACCCACCGTCTGAGCCGTAAAAGTATTTGAATGGCCCCCCAAGAGAATAGAGCCAGACCACGAATGAACCCATTGTAAAAACAATCTGTTGATTATTAGCAACCGAATAAATTTTCTTGAGATAAAAAGGAATTACGGCCAACAAAACTACCGCAGCAAGAACAGACATCGTTCGCGAGTGAGAACTCTGATCTACCGGAGGTACGATTCCATCGATGGCCATGTATGCGGCAACCACCTCGCCGGGAATAAGCTTAATCAGTTTATCCTTGAAGTCACTTTCTTTGTCGATATTGCGAATCGCGGTGTCTGACATTGTAATAGTGGGGTTGGTGTTTCGGTGGATTTTTCTTGGCTAACGTCGAAGTCCTCCTACACCTGCCCGGGGGCGCAGCTTCGACTGCGGGTTGAGGATCGAATGGTCATGACGAATTGAACTCGCTGCGGGGCAGGTGTTAGGAGCGACGCCTTGTTAGCTTTCTAAACTTTCCAGGGGTTCGCCAAATAGTCGATGATCTCTTGATTGATAACATATGGGAACTCATTCGCGTATAGCTGGCTGATGGCCTTCCAAGTCGGGTTCTCTTTGAGTTGTGAGCCTGTAAAGCTGTGGTCACGAGACGTCGCGGATAGTAGCGTACGCTTGGTATTTCTATGGTCGTAAATAAGATTCACATCAAAGATGCCAGCCTTCTCCACGAAAGTATATATATCGTGTCCTAATGAGTTTAATGGCTTGTATTTTGAGATGTCACCTATTGCTGATTTTCCGAAGACCTCGGAGATGCCGTCAATTACTGGTTTTATCGCATGGGAGTGATCCGTGACACAATCATGGAGGTTCTCGATTAGCTGAGTTGGTGAATTCTGGTGCGTATCATGTATTATGCTCACCACAAGTTGGCGGAGTTTTACTCCCGCATGGATCATCTTCTTTGGTTTCCATCGAACTGACATCCGCTCATTGCTAAAGAGCTCGTAGATGACGATTGCCACCGAATAAATATCATCTAATGGGGTGACGTTTGATGGGTTGTCTCGCTGATTCTCAGACACGTAAAGAAGCGAGCCAAGATTGTCTAAGGTGTTCGTAATGTATGGCTCCTCATCGTCAATCTTTTTGAGAAGACCATAGTCACAAATCTTCACCTGCTTCTCTTTGGTGAGCATAATGTTGTTCGGCTTTATATCGCGGTGGAGAAATCCTGATTGATGAATATGGCTAAGACCATTTAGGATCGAATCTGCAATAGTCCGTTTCTCTGAGAACGTCAGAGAATGATATGTCTTTTGTAATGGTTCCCCCTCGATAAACTCCATCACAAGGAAATCATTTTCAGGCGATGCGTCGATGGTTTGCACGAGATTCGGATGATCAAGCGCGTCTCCATATTGGATTTCTCTTAGAAAGCGCAGGTATATCGCATCAGTCAGAACGAAGCGATCGTTATGCAAAACCTTTATCGCAACTTTCTTGCCAGTGGAAATGTTCTGGGCTTTGTAAACGACACCAAGACCGCCGCGGCTCAGCTCTTGGGAGACGCGGTATTGGCCGTGTAGTCCGTCAACGATGACGTCTTTTGGAAGTGTGCGCGGTTTAGACATTTTTAACCTAACAGTGTTTATTCTCCCACGCGGAAGCGGGTATCTAACAAGATGGAGATCAGGTTTATGACGGAGAGTTGTGCTCGTAAATTGCTGATTGTCAATGTTCAAAATTCCGATACGCTGCCTTCGCCATCGGGCGAAAGTGTTATTGAACCCCGGATTTTTTGGAAAATCGTGGGAATTGGATATAGCTGGTTCGGCAAACCGGACTTTTCGGAACGCCATTCATTGTGGGAAGATGAACTGAATGGCGCGTAGAAAACCTCCATCCCCGCACCCGCAGGCGTTGCGAGGATCGGAAACGTGGTGCGAGCGTCCCGGCTTGCTAGGGGATCGCCCGGTTCCACCGGGCTTTCCGAATGGCGCAGCCATTCGGCTACGGGCGCAAGCCGGAGGCATGCGCCACGTTCGCACCGTTGGCGTGGTGCCTCACTTCAAATCCTTCGGTTTCACGCCTTTCCTGAAGGTATTGAAACCGAAATCCGTCGGCTTGTAAGCGCTTACCGGCTTTACGTCGAGCTTCTCCGGCACGTCGAGACCGGTGGCCCAATAGGCGGAGTTGACGATGAAGCGGCGCAGGCCCGGGTGCACCATGTCGGTCGCCGCGCCCATGGTGGTGCAGATCACCTTCTGCTTTTCGCCGCCGCCGAGATCGCGTTCGCGCACCCAGCCGGCGGGCATCATCGGATCGTTCTTCGCGCCTTCCAGTGGGGCGTCGTCCGGCTTCATGCCCGTGAGCACCTGGCCGCGAAAGAGCACGGTCGCGTCGTCGGGCAGTTTGGTCACGCCGTAGACATCGCTTGGTCCCCAGATGTCCTCCACGCCGCGGAGCAGCGGGTGATCCTTGTTTTGCTCTTCGATCACGCCCCGCGCGCTCTGCTTGTTGTGGTCGCCGTGGTGGTTGATCCACGTTTCGCCGAGCACCTGCTTGCCGAAGCCGCCGGGCCATTCGCCGCTGTTGAAGGACCACGAGGCGTAGGGACTTTCCTTGTTCCGGGTGTAGTTGAAGGCGTGCGTGGAAGTCCGCAGGCCGAGCAGCGGCTTGCCGGCCTCCACGTAGTCGACGATGTGCTTCATCTTGTCGTCCGGCAGCTCGCGGAAGCGCAGGGCGAGGATGAGGAAATCGGCGGAGTCGACCGCCTCGATGCCCGGGATGTTCGTCTGTTCGTTGGGGTTGATTTCGCCCGTCTTCGGATCGATCGCGAAAAGCATGGTGCACTTGAAGCCGTGCCGCTGGGCGAGCAGCTTGCCGAGCATCGGCAGCGCCTCCTCCGAGCGGTATTCCTCGTCGCCGCTGACCAGCACGATGTGCTTGCCGCGGCCCGGCCCGGATCGACCCTCGAAGACCAGCCAGGGATCGGCCGCCAAGACGGAAGCGGTGAGAGTGACGGGAAGCAGCGCACGGAAAATCGGTTTCATGGGTGCCATACACCGGAGGGAAGCGCCTTCTTGCGCCCCCGGCAAGCCATCCCGAAAGAATCACAGGAAAACGGGAGGAAACGCAGATTGGAACGGCCGCTTCATCTCACGAGGGGTACTACCTTTTGTATTCAAATAGAAGCGGCGTCCTTTTCTTGCGCCGGCACATGCGCTGAGATAGAAAATCGACTGATGACTTGCAGCTCCGCGCGGGATGGCAGGCGCCCATGGCGTTCTTTTCATGTTCTTATGGCCGCATGCCTGGCGATCATCGGAGGGGCCGCGGCGAACGAGCCCCCGCTGACGGCCGCGCAGGTCGCGCAGCTCGCCTACGACATGGGCTTCCGCGGCGGATCGCTGGTGGCGGCGGTGGCCGCCGCGAGCGCGGAGTCTTCCTTCGACCCGGACGCGGTCTGCAACAACCTGCACGTGCTGGATGGCGGCGGCCAGCCCATGTACCATGGGAACGGCAAGCCCGTCCTGGCGACGATCTCCGCCTATGATGGTACGATGCTTCCCGTAGGTCAGGTCCATCCGCTGCCGGGCGGTGGCCAGGGGCGGGTGATCAGCCATTGCCGTGGCCTCTGGCAGATCAATAGCGGGGCGCATCCCACAATTTCGAATGCGGACGCCTTCACTCCCTCGGTCGCGGTAAGACACGCGTGGGGGATTTCCCGCAAGGGCCGCTTCTGGGTGAAATGGACGAGCGTGATGACGGGCGCGGCCTGGGAAAGCTCCCGCCTGGCGACCGCGCGCGCGGCCGCGCGGAGCGTGGACACCGGCGTGCTGCCGGGCAGCGGCCTGGCGGGCCTGCGGGTGGAGGCGTGGACTTCCGGCGGCGGGGTGCGGACGACGGCGGGCGGGACCTTCCTCCGCCCGATCACCCGCGGCGATACCGGGACGATCCTGGAAGGGCCGGTGATCGCCGCCATCACGCAGGGCATCCAGACAAGCAGACATCTCTGGTACCGGGTGCAGTGGGACCATGGGACGACGGGATGGTCGGTCGAGGAGTATCTGAGCCAGAGGAGCGCGGGGCCGGCCCTGCCGGCGTCGCCGGCCTACGGTCCGTCGCCGGCAAGCGGGACGGTCCGCGTGCCGGTCCTCCTGAACGCGCCCCTGCGGTGGAGCATCGGTGCGAATACGAAGAGCATCCGGCTGCGCTTCGGAACCGATCCCACCCTGGCCGGCGCGGAGACGATCCGGCTTTCGGGCGGCATGCAGACGGAGTGGATCACCGGCCCGCTCGAGCATTACCGGAATTACTATTGGCGCATCGACTCCGAGAGCGGGAACGGGAGTTTCGTCACCGGGCCGACGTGGACTTTCCGCACCGAACCTTACATTCACCCGGTGACCGTCACCGGTCTGGCGCTGGCTCCCTCGCCGGCCGGTCGCGGACAGTTGCTCACCATCAGCGGGAAAATCGCGGCGATAGGTTCGCAGCCCCTGCTCATCGGTGCGAGTTTGGGGGATTACAGCGATCCCGCGCGGGACCTGCCTTTCACCGCGCATGCGAGCGGCAGCCCGACGGATTTTTCCCGGTCCTTCCAGCTCCCGGCCGATATACCGCTCGGCCATCATCGCTTGGATATCGCCGTTTGGTACGATGCGAATGAAAACGGGAAGATCGAGTACGGGGATGTGAGGCTTTTCCACACCGGTATTGGCCTTGAGGTGGGGGACCTGACCCCGCCTACCCTCGCGTCGCTTTCCGCCGGTCCGGCGACGGTGAGGCCGGGGCAGCAGGTCACGCTGTCCGCGACCGTGCGGGACAGCGGGGGCAGCGGTCTGACGGGGGTTTATTTCTACCGCAGCGTGGGCGAAATCTCGCCCATCAGCTGGCAGATCGTGGCCTACCGCCCGGCGAGCGGTGACGGTCCGGTGACTGTCACGGCGCAGGATATCCCATTCGCCGAGGGCCGCTATTGGTACGAGATGGAGGCGGTGGATGCGGCGAACAACCGCACGCGCCTGAGGGTGCCGACGACGGTGAGGGCGACGATTCCCGATCTGGCACCTCCCACCGTGCAGTGGACGGCACCGGCGAATGGCAGCACGGTGGCCGGCGGCTTCATCACCGTCGCCGGACAGGCGAGTGACGACCGGGGGGTGGCTTTCGTGCGATACCGGCTGAATGGCGGCGCATGGGTGCAGACAAGCGCCTTCTGGTCGGCGAACATCCATCTCGTGCCGGGATCGAACGTGCTGGAGGCGGTGGCCACCGATCAGGCGGGGAAACAGTCCGCGGTGGCAAAGCTGCATCTGTATTTCCCGGGAAGTCCGTCCGATCCTTCGGTCTTCGACGAGCAGTTCGGGTTCGACGGCGACGAGGTTCCGCCGCGCTGGCAGTTGCAGGTTTCGGGCCCGCCGGAGCAGAACGGCGTCATCGGCGGCCGGCTGGAGGCGGCCGGTGGGGGCACTGCGGCGATTCAGGCGAACAAGATGGTTCCGGGCTGGGCGCGCGCCGTGGAGTTGCGTTTCGCGCCGGGTGAGGGAGCCGGGATGTGGTGGAAGGACAATCAATCCCGGACCTGGCGGGTGGCGCTCAGGAGCAACTTTCTCGGGCAGCATACGGTGGAGGTGGGATTCGACTCCACGCTCCAGCAAATTCCGGTTCCGGCCCCGCCATGGGGAGGTGCGGTGAACCGCATCCGGACGTTGTGGCGGGATGGCTCGATCGACTTCTGGTATCTCGCGCAGGGCTCCACGACGCCCGTCGTGCGGGAACTCGCTTTCCCGCAGCTTCGGCTGGCGGGCATGTCCGGGCCGATGGAGTTCCGCGCCGGTCCCTTTGGCGGGACGGCCGTGCTCGACGACGTGCAGCTCCGCGCCCTGCGCCAGGAGGATTTGTTCGCGATCCATTTCCTGGATGCCAGGCCGGGCGCGCCGGGCCAGTCATCGAAGGTACGGTGGGCGTCCTTCGCCGGGCGCAACTATGCCGTGGAAATCTCCCCGGGGCTTTCGGCGGGCTCGTGGAGCGAGGTGACGCGGACGACCGGCGACGGTCTGGTGGCGGAGCGCAATTTCCCGATGCCCGCGGGGCCGAGGCGCTTCGTCAGGATCCGCGAATTGCCGTGAGGGGCGGGATGGCGCGCGCTATTCTGCTTCCTCTCCCAAAAGCCGCAGTTTGTCCGGATTCCGGTGCGCGAAAATTCCCGTGATTTTCCCTCCGGAAATTTCCAGTGACAATGCGGTGATGAGCCGTCCCTCGGCGCAGACCAGGGTGCCGGGTGTGCCGTTGAAGAAGGTGGGGCGGGTTTCGTGGAAGCCGTGCGCGGGGCCGCCCTGCCGCGAAATGTTGATGAAGAACTTGGCGATCATCGCGCGGTCGGCGAGCACGCGCGGCACGGCGGTGGCCTTGCCGCCGCCGTCGGAATACAGCTTCACGCCTTCGTCCAGGAGTTCCAGCAGCGGCGCCATCTCGCCGGCGCGGCAGGCTTCGAGAAAGCGGGCCAGCATGGTTTCGTGTTCGCCTTTCGTCGCTTCGAAGCGCGGCCTGCCTGTGCGCACCCGCTGCCGCGCGCGGGAAACGAGCTTGCGGCAGTTCACGGCCGGCTTGCCCAGAATCTTCGCGATTTCCTCGAAGCTGTGGCCGAAGACATCGTGCAGCAGAAAGCCGGTGCGCTCCACCGGCGAGAGCTTTTCGAGCACCAGCAGCAGCGCGATGGAGACGCTTTCGTCCACGCTGCGACCCCCCGCCACGGGCGTTTCCGCCAGATAGGGCTCCGGCAGCCAGGTGCCGTAGTATTCTTCCCGCCGGGTGCGGCCGGATTTGAGGCGGTCGAGACAGAGCCGGCTCGCGACGGTGACCAGCCAGCTCCTGGGCGTTTCCACTTCGGCGGTGTCCGCCCGCGACCAGCGCAGCCAGGTTTCCTGCACGATGTCCTGCGCGTCGCTCACCGAGCCGAGCATGCGGTAGGCGATGCCGTGAAGCAGCCTGCGGTGGGCTTCGAAAACCGTGAGGCGGTCGTGGGCGGAATTCATGCCGTGTCCAGATTAAGCCGCGAGTTCCGGGATCAGCGAGCAACTTTGCGCGTGGCCGAGAGCCCGCTTCAGGGTCGGGTAGAGCTTGGTGGCGATGATATTGACCGCCAGTTCGGCGACCGTTTCCCGGCCGCAGCGCTGCATCAGCCGCGGGAGCAGGCCGGCGTCCATGTCCTCGTTCAGGGCCAGAGCCCGTGCGTAGTCGTGGACATCGCGCTGCCCGGGATTCAGTTCCGCGCCTCCGCGCAGCACGGCGCGGATCACTTCCTCCGCGACACCCGCATCACGGGCCATCTTGACGGAGAGCAGGGTGCAGGGACCGCAATCCTGGGCGCGCATGGCCGCGAGTTTGGCGATCATCACCAGATCGACCGGCGCCGCCTTGCGGACCCGGGCCATGGGCATCGCCGCCTCGAAGGCTTGGAACGCGGCGACCGAGGCGTCCATCAGCTCCTCCAGATAGCTTGTGTCATAGTCGTAGTGTCTGCCGAATTGGCGGATCGTTTCCCGCGATGCCGCGAGTTTGTCCTGAGTGGGTTGGTCGTTCATACACGGGGAATGACGATCGGGCTCCGCAAAGTGTGACCGCTCCCGGAGGGAAATTTCATCCCCATTTCTCATCGGCCGGGCGGCGGAGCCCCGCAGCCGATGAGAACGGAGATTTTACCGGCGGTGCAAAATCCCGTTTGCATCTCCTTCCGGATTGTTTTTCATGCGGGAAGCTTTTCGGAAAAAGCGTCACGCTCCGGATGTTCCCATGAAATCTCTCTTGTTCCGTTCCTTGCCCGCGCTCGTGCTCGCCGCCGCCGCTCTTGCCCTGAGCTCCTGTTCCAACATGACTCACTCGAGCGGTCCGCGGAATTCGTTCACCTTCGATCCGCCGGCCAAGCAGCCGAGCAATCCGTCTGCGGTGAGGGTGAAGCTGAGCACCGGCGCGCAGCGGCTGTACGTGGTGGAAGGGAACGAGGTTCTGCTCGCCACGCCGGTATCGGTCGGCAAAGCGTCTTCGCCGACGCCGCGCGGCACCTTTCCGATCCGGGCCAAGGTCGAGCACCGCCGGCGGGCCAGCAGCCCGGGAGCCGGATACCCGATGACCTACTGGATGGAATTCTACAACCCGGCCTACGGCATGCACTGGGGTTTCGTGAAGCCCTATCCGACGACCGCCGGTTGTGTGCGCATCCCGCTGAAATCGGCGCGCAAGGTGTTCCACATGGTGCGCGTCGGCACGCCCATCGACATCGCCGCGAGCCAGCCGTGGGACCAGACCATCGGCAAATCGCTGCCGGTGCTCGACGACAGCGCGCTGGCCGACCCGCCGATGTCCTACATGCTCAGCCCGCAGGTCTTCAGGGATGCCGCGCAGGGCAAGATGTGGAATTTCTGACCGAGCGCGCGGCCATCAGATGGCCGGGGAGGAAGATGAGCGGGAGACGGGAATGTCATCTCCGCCGATCGGATTGACATGCATTGTCTTTCCGATAGGAAGCCCGGCAATGATCTGGTCCGCTTTGTTCAGGTTCCTTCCATCGCTCCCCCTGGCTGCCCTCCTGCTCGCGGGCTGCGAGAACCACTATCGGCTTCCCGAGGGATATACGGGACCGACGGCAGTGATCCGCAGTTCGTCGAGCCGCTACAACGCGGTGAAGGGCGAGCGTTTCGTCGTGAGCGAGATCGACGGCAAGGCGGTTCGGCAGCAACCCGCCCAACCATACGGAGGCGGACCGGTGCTGGCGCTCCAGGACACTGAGGTCACCGTGCCCGTCCAGCCGCTCGCACTTACCCTGTCCGGCGGGACCGTCTATGGATCGGACGGCATCGCTCTTGTCGATATGGCGAGCGGCGGTTCGCGCCAGGTGTCCGGGAAGTTGTCCTTCACTCCCAGGGCCGGCGGCCGGTATCAGGTCAGGGGAACCCTTGAAAAAGGACGCGAGTCCATCTGGCTGGCGGACGAGAAGACCGGAAAAGCCATCAATCCCTGATTCCGTCTCACGCACTTCTGTTTCTCCCGCCATGAAATTTCTCCGCCTTTTCGCCATCCCCTTCGTGCTGCCGCTGGTGCTGGATTCCTGCTCGAATGCCGTCGGTCTGACGCCGGAGGACCGGGCCAAGGTTTCGCCTATGAAGGTGGAGCGGCATGTCAAGATGCCGGAGGCGATCCGCTACCGCGACGGCAACACCGATGCGACGAATTTGAACGCGGCCCTTCTCTATGGCACCACGGGGATCTACACCGATCCCACCCGGGTTTCGCAAGGCGACCGGGAGCGTGTGGACGAGATTCTCCAGGTGAAAAGCCAGGGCGCAGGCCGGATGATGCGCGACGAACTGATCAAGAGTTTCCGCCGCAAGCAGGTGGCGGCGATCACCGATGGCGGAAGCGCTTCATCCACCCTCCAGATCGAGATCAAGGCCGTGGGGATGGAAACCGTGGAACGCTTCGGCGACAAGATGCAGATCTATCTGGAAGTGCATGCGACGCTCACGGACCGGGCGGGTAAAACGATCTGGAAAACCTACTACGCCTCCTATCCCCACAACGAACTCATGCCGGCGCGGATGAAGAACGAGTATTTCGGCAATCCGTCCCTTCTTCGGGAGGATTTCGAGCTGACCTGCCGTCATGTCGCGGACCTGCTGGCGGACGATCTGAAATCGCAGATGACCGACGATTGATTCCGCATTTGCTTGCGGGTCACTTCGACGGCTTTTCCTCCACGACATGCACGCCGTGGGGGTTGATGCGGGAGACGTAAACCTGGTTGCCGAGCGGGATGGCGGAGAAGACTTTTGAGACGGCTTCGCCGACTTTCCGCGCGGTTTCCTCGCCTTCGCAGAGGGCGAAGACGCTGGGGCCGGCGCCGGAGATGGAGAAGCCGAGAGCGCCGGCGGCCAGGGCGGCGCGCTTGGCTTTGTAGAACTCGGGGATGAGCTTCTGGCGACGTGGTTCGGCGATGACGTCGTGGATGGAGCGGGAGATGAGACCGTAATCTTCCTGGATGATGCCGCAGAGCAGGCCGCCGAGGTTACCGATCTGCTGGGTGGCGTTCACGAGCGGGATGTCCTTGGGCAGGATTTCGCGCGCGACTTTGGTGAGGACTTCGATGTCGGGGTGGACGACGGCGGCCCAGAGGTTTTTCGGGGCGGGGAGCTGGGCAACATCGAGTTCCTCGTTGCTGCGGATGAAGACAATGCCGCCGAGCAGGCAGGGGCCGACGTTGTCGGCGTGCCAGGCGCCGTCGGCAGAGGCTTCGCCGGCCATGGCGAAGGGGAGGAGTTGTTTTTTGGAAAGCGGTTCGCCGATCAGGCGGTTGACGGCGAAGGCGCCGGCGACGGCGGACGCGGCGGAGGAACCGAGGCCGGAGCCGAAGGGCATTTTTTTGTGGATTTCCATTTCGATGCCGCGGTCGGTCATGCCGAGGTGGCGCAGCAGGTCGAGGGCGGCGACGCCGGCGGTGTTTTTCTCGGGATTCTTTGGCAGTTTGCCCTCGTCGCCGGTGATGGCGGTGATGTGGAGGCCGGGTTTGTCGCAATGGCGGACGAGGATTTCGTCGCCGGGGGCGTCGATGGCGAAGCCGAGCACGTCGTAGCCGCAGGCGACATTGGCGACGGTGGCGGGCGCGAAGACGCGGACTTCCTGGATGGCTTCCTTGAGCATGGGGGCGCGGGAGTAGCAGGAGCGGGCAGGTTGGGCGAGGGCGAATGGAGTCAGCGGGGAAGTGCCGGGTGATCAGTGATCGGTGATCAGTGAAACAGCCCTTTCCATTCGATCCTTTTCCCAAACCTCAACTGCCCCGAACCAAACTGCCTTCTCACTGATCACTCGGCACTTGCATCTTCGATGCATTCGTCCTTCTTCTCCCGCGCATGCGAGTCGGCATCATCATGGGCAGCACGTCGGATTGGTCGACGATGGAACATGCGGCGCGGACGCTGAAGGATTTCGGCGTGGCGTGGGAGGCGGAGGTGGTGAGCGCGCACCGGACGCCGGACAAGCTGTTTGCCTACGCGGCGGAGGCACGGGGGAGGGGACTGAAGTGCATCATCGCCGGGGCGGGCGGGGCGGCGCATTTGCCGGGGATGACGGCGGCGATTACGGATCTGCCGGTGCTCGGCGTGCCGGTGGAGTCGCACGCGCTGAAGGGGATGGATTCGCTGCTGTCGATCGTGCAGATGCCGGGCGGGGTGCCGACGGCGACTTTCGCGATCGGCAAGGCGGGGGCGATCAATGCGGCGCTTTTCGCGGTGGCGATGCTGGCGGGGCAGGACGAGACCCTGCTGGAGAAGTTGCAGGCTTTCCGCCTGAAGCAGAATGAAGCGGTGAAGGCGGCGGAGTTGCCGGGATTGTAATATTTGAACCACGGAATACACGAAATGCACGGAAGTTCCAGTTGGTGAGATGGATCGCAGAGACAGGGATTGAAGACTTTTCCATTTCCGTTTGTTCCGTGTATTCCGTGGCTCCTCTCTTCGATTTCGCTTTGTGAATCCCACACCCATCATTCCGCCGGGCTCGGTGCTCGGTATTCTTGGCGGCGGCCAGCTTGGCCGGATGTTCTGCATGGAGGCCCGCCGGATGGGCTACCGGACGGTGGTGTGGACCGGAGGGCTCGAAGCGCCGGCGATCGTGGTGGCGGATGAGGCGATCGATCAGCCTTTCGATTCGGCGGCGGCGCTGGAGGAGTTCGTGTCGAAGGCGGTGGTGGCGACGGTGGAGTTCGAGAACATTCCGCGCGAGACGCTGGAAGCGGTGGCGGCGAAGATTGAACTGCATCCTTCGCCGAATGCGGTGGCGATCTGCCAGCACCGCGAGCGGGAGAAGACGTTTTTGAAACGGCACGGGATTCCTTGCGCGCCGTTTGCGGTGGTGGCTTCGGCGGAGGAGCTGGCGGAGGCGCTGGAGGAAGTCGGCACCCCGGCGGTGTTGAAGACGGCGGCTTTCGGCTACGACGGAAAGGGGCAGGTGAAGTTGAGCGGCGGGGAGAATGCGGTGGAGGTGTGGACGGCTTTCGGGACGGACCGGGCGGTGCTGGAGGCATTCATTCCCTTCGAGCGGGAGCTTTCGGTGATGGTGGCGCGGGCGGGTGACGGATCGATGACGGCCTACGATCCGGCGGAGAACCGGCACCGGCATCATATTCTGGATGTGTCGATCGTGCCGGCGCGGGTCAGCGCGGCGGAGGCGGCGGAGGCGAAGGTGATCGCCTGCCAAGTGGCGGAGGCCCTCGACTATCGCGGGATCATGGGGGTGGAGTTTTTCCACCTGCCGGACGGGTCGCTGCTGGTGAATGAGATGGCGCCGCGGCCGCACAATTCGGGGCATCATACGCTGGATGCGTGCGCGACATCGCAGTTCGAGCAGCAGGTGCGGGTGATCTGCGGGCTGCCGGCGGGTTCGCCGAAGTTGTTGTCGCCGGTGGTGATGCTAAATCTGCTCGGCGACATGTGGCCGACGGAGGAAGGCGAGGCGCCGGATTGGACGCCGCTTTTCGAGGACGATCTGGCCTTCCTGCATCTCTACGGCAAGCGCCGGGCGATCGGGCGGCGGAAGATGGGGCACGCGAATTTCCTCGGGGCCGATGTGGGGGATACCCTGAAACGGGCGGAAGAAATCAAGACGGCGCTGTTGGCGAAGGGTAGATAGGCACCCCCTATCGCCCTATCCGACCCAAGCTCAACAACGGCGGCTACGGGGCGCAGGGTTGGGCGGCGTTGTCATTGGATCAAGAAGAGGTCGAAACCCTGGCATTCTGGAATGCGATTGCCTGCAACGACCGACTTGAGCGAATCGATCTCTGCGTCGGAAAACAAGCGTCTGGTCTCTTCAGACACGAGTGAAAGGTCTTCGCCATCAAACTCGAATTCACCGCTCTCAACGACGGCATACCTTCGTCCTTCCCGGCGGAGAACTACGACTGTTCGTCCATCAATGTGCGCTGGCTGATACACGATCTAAACCGGGGCCCGGGAGACTCGGGAAATGAGATCCTCCGGCCTTCCCGTGAACTCCGAACGCTTGATTCTTCATTCAGGGACAGGAGTGTCCCTGCTCCTCAAAAGGGAATGTCGTCTTCCTCGTCGGGGTATTCGCCGCTGTCCGCGGGCGATGCGCCCTGCGGCGGACCGGAAGACTGGCGCGGCTGCGAGTAACCGCCGCCGCTTTCGCTGCTGCCGCCGGAGCGCTGCTGACCACCCTTGCCGTCCGGCAGGAATTGGAGGACTTCGGCGACGACCTTGAGCTTGCTGCGCTTCTGGCCGGATTGTTTGTCCTCCCAGGTGTCCATTTGCAGGCGGCCTTCGACGAAGACGCCGCGGCCTTTGCTGAGGTATTTCTGAGCGTTTTCGGCGTTGCTGCCCCAGACAGTGATGTCCACGAAGGTGGTTTCGTCGGTCCAGTTGCCGTTGCCGTCGGAGACGCGGCGGTTGACGGCGAGGCCGAGATCCCCCACAGCGGTACCCTTGGGCGTATAGCGCACCTCGGGGTCGCGGGTCAGGTTGCCCATCAGCATCACTTTGTTCAGATTGGCCATGGCGGAGGGAAGGCTAGGAAGGAACGACTACGGACGGCAAGCCAAAACTGTTCGAGAGAACAGTCGGGAATTCAGGCGCTGCGACGGTAGTGCTGCAGGTGGACCTGTTCGTTGAGCTTCAGACGGGACTGAATGCGCTCGACGGCGTCGGGTTCGGCCTGGAAGGTGTAGTTGACGTAGTGGCCGCTTTCGAGATGGCGCGAGTTGTAGGCGAATTTGCGGCGGCCGAGCTGGGTGACTTCTCCGAGCTTGGCGCCTTCGGCTTCGATTTCCTTGCCGACGGTGCCGACGAGTTCGTCGACGCTGCTGTCGAGGCCCTTGACGTTGAGAACGATGAGTCCTTCGTACTTCCTGCTCATGATGGGGACGTTGGTTTAGGATTCGGGTGTGCTGCTGTTGTAAAGAGTGGCTGCGGCGGCGAGGCCTTGGGAGAGCGCAAGCTGCACAGCCGCCACAGCCCTTGCAAGCGTGTTTTCAAGCAGTTCCCGCTCGTCTTCGAGGAAGCCGCCGAGGACGTGGCCGGTCATGTTGCCGGGAGCGGAGCCGCCGATGCCGATCTTGAGGCGGGGGAAGGCGTCGCCGCCGAGGTGCTCGATGAGGGACTTGATGCCATTGTGACCGCCGGCGCTGCCTTTTTCACGGAAGCGCAGCCTGCCGAGCGGCAGGGCGGCATCGTCGTAGACCACGAGGATCTGTTCCGGGGTCCATTTATGGAAGGAAGCGATCTGGCGGACGGGCCGGCCGCTGAGGTTCATGAAGCATTGCGGCTTCACCAGCAGAGTGCCGGAGCCGGGGAGTTTGGCGATGTGGGACTGCCACTTGGGTTTCGATTCGAAGGGAACGCCGGCGAGCAGGGCCAGGCGGTCGAGCACCATGAAGCCCGCATTGTGGCGGGTGTTCTCGTACTGGCGGCCGGGATTGCCGAGGCCTACGACGAGGGGGATGGAAGGTTGAAGTTCCAAGGGAAAAGTTCCAAGTTCCAAACTTCAAATTTCGCGCTCCGGCTTCCGCGTGAAAAAGCCCGGGCCGCTGGGGCGGACCGGGCTTTGGGGGAAGGGCGGGTTCGCCTCAGGCCGCGGCGGTGGCGGCTTCGGAGATGGCGGCGGCGGATTTGGCGATGTGGGCGATGACCACGTCGTCGGCATGGGTGGCGGCGACGCCGTCCGGCAGTTTCACGTCGCCGATGTGGAGCGATTCGCCTTCGTCGAGGTGGCTGACATCGAATTCAAGGATTTCGGGAAGGTTCGCGGCAGCGCAGCGGACTTCGAGGGTGTGGCTGAGTTGTTCGAGCATGCCGCCCGCCTTGACGCCCACGGCTTCACCGGTGAGGTGGACGGGGATTTGAGCGGTGATTTCGGTCTTCTCGTCGATGGCGAGGAAGTCGGCGTGCAGGGCCGCGCCGCTGAGCGGGTCGTGCTGGACGGCCTTGAGGAAGGCGAGCTGGCTCGAGCCGGCGAGGTCGAGATTGATGAGGATGTTTTCCGAAGTGCTGTGGGCGAGCAGCTCGCTGAAGGCTTTGGCGTCGACCTTCAGGTTTTTGTTTTCGGCACCGCGGCCGTAGATGATGGAGGGAATCCATCCTTCGCGGCGCATTTGCTTGAGGACTCCGGAACCGGTGCGCTGGCGCGGTTCGGCTTTGAGGACGTGCTTCTTGGCCATGGCGAAAAGGGCGTGAGGATTCGGTTGCGACCGCTCAGGTTCGGCGGCCGGGGGCGGGGTCTGTAGCGGGGGGGAGGGGGTTTGTCAAAATTTTGTTCGGGGAGGTTCGCGCTCCGTTGTGGCGGGAGTCCGGGTCATTTTTCCGGGGAAAGGTGTTTTTTGAGGAATTTCAGCGCGGCGAGTTGTTCGTCCTCGCCGAAGCCGTCGCCGTGGCCCGCGCCTTTCACGGTGCGGAAGGTGACGGGGACGCCGGCTTTTTTGAGGGCGGTTTCGAGGATGGCGCTCTGGCCGTGGGGAACGACGGAGTCGCGGTCGCCGTGGACGAGGAGCATGGGCGGGTCGTCCCTGGTGGCGTAGGTGAGCGGGTTGGCGGCGCGAACTTTGTCGAGGTTCTCCTGGACGGGGCCGCCGAGGAGTTTGGATTCGGGGGAGTCGGGAGCGTTGTGGTCGTAGTTGCCGGGCAGGTGGGCGTCCTGCTCGTCCATGAGGGAGAAGTCAGTGGGGCCGTAGAAGTCGACGACGCATTGGACGCGGCTGGAAACCTTTTCCTCCGGGGTGTCGCCGAAAGTTTCCAGGCCGCCGGTGACGCCGATCATGACGGACATGTAGGCGCCGGCGGATTCGCCCCAGGCGGCGAAGCGGTCCGGGTCGATGCCGAATTCTCCGGCATGGGCGCGCAGCCAGCGGACGGCGGCTTTGCAGTCCTTGACCGGTTCGGGGAAGATGGCGTGCTGGCTGAGGCGGTAGTTGATGCTCGCGACGGCGAAGCCTTCCTCCAGCAGGGGCAGGGCGCGGAATTGACCGCCTTTGTCGCCGGCCCAGAAGGCGCCGCCGTGAATCCAGATGACGAGCGGGAGAGGGCGCTTGCGGCGCTCGTCCGGCGGGGGAAGGTAGAGGTCGAGTTTCTGGCGAGGGTGACCGTTTTCGACATAGGGGATATCCTGGTAAAAGCGGGTGTCGTCCGGGACACCGGCAGGAGGGGGGGAGCTTTCGCGGGCCTGCGGGTGAAGAATCGTGGCGACGAGGAGCAGAGGGATCAAGCGGCGGGGTTTCATGGCATTGAGATGGATGTCAATCTATTCGGAAACGAGCCGGGTGCTTCCGTTTCATTGCCGGATATTGGCGGTGGATTGCCTTTGGGAAGATCCGGCATGCCGCCCATGGAAAACATCGCACCCACCGGAAGCCGCAACCGATCCGCCCCGCGCTTCCCCTTGCCAATCCGGGGAAAAGCCGCCATAGCCCGCCCCCGCCCGTTTTCCGGGTCCGCGCCGCCATGTCCTTAAAGATCCGCAATCTCGCCATCATCGCCCACGTCGACCACGGCAAAACCACGCTCGTCGACCAGCTTCTCAAAGCCGGCGGCACCTATCGCGAAAATCAGGCCACCCAGGAGCGCGCCATGGACTCGATGGATCTGGAGCGGGAAAAGGGTATCACCATCAAGGCCAAGAACACCTCGATCCACTGGGAGGGCTACACCATCAACATCGTCGACACCCCCGGCCACGCCGACTTCGGCGCCGAGGTGGAGCGCGTCATGAAAATGGTCGATGGCGTGCTGCTCGTCGTCGATGCCTTCGGCGGCCCGCAGGCGCAGACCCGCTTCGTGCTGCGCAAGGCGCTAGCCCAGGGCCTCAAGCCCATCGTCGTCATCAACAAGATCGACCGCCCGCTTTCCGACCCCGCCAAGGTCCACGACCAGGTGCTGGAACTCTTCCTCGACCTCGACGCCACCGAGGACCAGTTCAACGCTCCTTTCGCCTACGGCTCCGCCCGCGACGGCTACTTCATGGACTCGCCGGACGACGCGCGCGTGGACTGCACGCCGCTGCTGAAAAAGATCGTCGAGCACATCCCCGAGCCGGTTGCCGACGAAAACGCGCCCTTCTCCATGCTCGTCTCCAACATCGAGTGGGACGACTACGTCGGCCGCGTCGCCATCGGCAAAGTGCTCGGCGGCACGGTGAAAAAAGGCGACACCGTCTGGCTGCTGCGCAAGGACGGCCGCAAGCAGCAGTCCAAGGTCATGAAGACCTTCTCCTACTCCGGCCTCGCCACCCATGACTCGGAGGGCGGCAGCGCCGGCGGCATCGTCGGCGTCGCCGCGGGCATCGAGGACATCGACATCGGCGACACCCTCGCCGGCTCGCCCGACATGGAAGCGCTGCCCTTCGTCGCCATCGACCCGCCGACCGTGCAGATGCAGTTCTCCATCAACGACGGTCCCTTCGCCGGCAAGGACGGCAAGCACGTGACCTCTCGCGCCATCCGCGACCGCCTGATGCGCGAGCTGAAAACGAATATCTCCATCCAGGTCGAGGACACCGACCAGTCCGGCGTCTTCAACGTCTCCGCCCGCGGCGCCATGCAGATCGCCGTGCTGGTCGAGCAGATGCGCCGCGAAGGCTACGAAGTGCTTGTCTCCCGGCCCACCGTCATCACCCGCCGCGACGAAAACGGCAAGCTGCTCGAACCCTACGAAACCCTCTATGTCGAAGTCCCCGACGAATACAGCCAGGGCGTGCTCAAGCTCTTCGTCAACCGCAAGGGCAGCCTCGAGAACATGCACCAGGAAGCCAGCGGACGCACCCTCATCCAGGCCGCCATTCCTACCCGCGGCCTGATCGGCTTCGAGACCGAACTGGTCAATCTGACCTCCGGCCACGGCATCATGAGCCACCTCTTCAAGGAATACGGCCCGCACGCCGGCGAGATCGTCACCCGCAACACCGGCACCCTCGTCTCCATGGACACCGGTGCGGCCACCACCTACTCGCTCACCGCGCTGGAGGAGCGCGGCATCCTCTTCGTCGCGCCCGGCGACGCCGTCTACGAAGGCATGCTCGTCGGCGAAAACCCGCGCGTGGGCGACCTGCCGGTGAACCCGGTCAAGGAAAAGCACCTCGACAACATGCGCTCCGCCGGCAAGGACAAGACCTCCAAGCTCACCCCGGCGCTGCGCTTCTCGCTGGAGCGCGCCATCGAATACATCGACGCCGACGAACTCGTCGAAGCCACGCCCAACCACATCCGCCTGCGCAAGCGCATCCTCGACGCCAATGCCCGCAAGCGCGCCCAGAAGGGCGGCGAAGACCGCAGCAACCGCGGTTGAGACGTTTTTCCCGCCGCTACGCGATCACGTGATGGTATCTTGTCCAAAATCGGACATAATGCCCCCGTAAGCGACGCCGCTCCCCCCTGCGGCCAAGCCTGCAACATCCCCCAAAACTTCCGGCCCCCCACCGGACCAGAATCTCCCCGGGCAACCCGCTGCCTTCGTTCCCCCCAACGGCGCCAGCGGGTTCTTCTTTCTCCGCAACGGCCCGCCGGAAGCCGCAAAGGTGTATGCGGAGGCAGGCAGTCCCGGATCGGGCGGAGCCGGAGACTGGCGATACTTTTTGAAAGTCCGGCCCCCGCCGTCTGGAGGCGGATTACATACGCCCGACCCTCCGCCATAAACCTGAACTTTCTCGCTAACACTCCGTCCGCGGACGACATTGCCTGACAAGGCACATGCTCGATTCCGAGGAACAATCGGACGACGCGGATTTCGTCAAACTCCTGATCGGCCACCAAGCAGGCCGCGATCCGTTCGTTTGTCATTTCCCTGCTTCCCGTCACGCCGAGTGCGGACGACGTCATCCAGCAGACCAATGAAGTCCTGTGGCAGAAGCGCCGCCAGGGGCGCTCACCCGGCTCCGGGCCCGCCTGAAGGAGTGCATCAAGTTCCGCCTCAAACAAACCTCCTGAACCCTTCACCCCCTGAACCCGCCTGCCCATCCCGTTTCGAGCGGCTTTTCGAAGCGTTCGAAGAACGGCGCCATCTCCGAAAAAAACCGCGCCGAGCTGATGTGCTGCCTGCGCGAAAGCTCCGCTTTGCGCCTCGCCTGCTCCCCGAGTGGAGGCTTGGCATGGTGGTCCTGCTCCGCCGCCGCAGGGTTTGAAGGCTCCCTTCGTCCCGTCGTTCGGGTCCTCGCACGGCTCCAGGAAAACCGGAGCCGTGCGTTCGTTTTCGGGAGTCCTTGGAGAGCGCCGCTGCGTGGCGCAATGTCCGGACGTTCTCCCCAATTACAACGCACTTTACCTGCCAAAACAGGATTTATTCTGCCTAAAATCCGAAAAACACGCTAAGGCTCCGCTCCCTTTTCCCGTTTCACGGGCGCAATCGCAAGCGCCCCTGAGAATTTCGTGAGCGACCCCGGATTGCCCCAGGGCCGCATCTTCGTTTCTGGAAAGCACCCCGCAAATTACCCGGATGAACCCCGCAACATTTCTTTCCCTGACCTGCATCGCGGTGCTTGCCGCCTTCGCGCCGTGCGTTCGCGGCGGCGTCCTGTTTTCCGAGGATTTCTCTTCTCCCGAACCGGGAAGCGCCGTTTCCACCACGAAATGGGGCAGCGGTTCGGGCTTCATCGTGCGCGACGAAACGACCAGCGCCGCCTTCGGCGCCACAGCCCGTTTCGGGCGTCTCAGCGGTGCCGGTATCCGCAGAACGGCGCAGATCACCCTGCCCGCCACGGGAGTGCTCACCTTTCACTTCGATTTCAGCGAACCGGAAGGCAGCGGCGGCGAGCCGCTGATCTTCGGCCTCGGCAGGTCGGATGAAATCAACACCGCCAACGCCGGTCTCGCCTTCTCCCTGCGCGACGGCCAGCTCTCCGCCGCCGGCAATACCTCCGGCCCTGCCGTTGCCTACACTCTCGGCGCTGCCCACCGCATCACCGTCATCTTCAACCGCAGCGGCGCGCCGCTGGCATACGATTTCAACGGATCGAACACCCTCCCCCACGGCAGCGCCGACGTCTGGCTCGGCGATGCGACCGCGCCCGGCACCGCGACCAAGACCGGTACCTATACCTCCAACGCCAACACCTCCGCCGCGAACCAATTCCTTTTCCGCACCTGGTCCCAGACTCCCGGAAACACCGTGGACGTGGACAACGTGGTCATCCACAACACCCTTGTCCTTCCCGGCTGGAACCTCGGTGACCCTTGGCGCAGCGCCCTCTACGGCGAAAACTGGACGCCTCCCGGCCGGGACTCCGCCAACTTCCACACCGATCCCTTTCTCCAGGATTTCTCCTACGCCGGCTATCGTGCCGGAAACGGGGAACTCCCCCAAATCGCCGGCCCCGAATGGATCGTCACCGACGCGCCCTTCTCCGCCGACCCCACCGGCGCAGCCGACTCGACCGCCGCCATTCAGGCCGCCATCGATGCTGCAGCTTCCGCGGGCGGCGGCGTGGTGAAACTCCCGCCCGGTATCTTCCGCGTGCGTCCCCAGGGCGACAACGCCCATGCCCTGCGTATCGGCGTTTCCGGCATCGTCCTGCGCGGAGCGGGAGCCGGCCAGACCTTTCTCTTCAATGACGCGACCGAAATGCGCCAAAAGCACGTCATCCTCGTACAAGGTCCCTCCAACGCCTCCTTCACCCATGGTGGCTCCGGGTCCAGCCCGCTGATCTCCGACCTGCTTGGACCTGCCACCGTCCTTCCCGTCGCGGATGCCGGGCTTTTCTCACCCGGCGGCTGGGTGACCGTCCGTGCCGACGCCACCGAGGACTGGATCGCCGAGCACGGCGTGGGCAACTGGAGCGGCTACGGCTCGAATCTCGGCGGATTCTCCTACCGCCGGCAAGTGGTGGCCGTGGACTCCGCCGCCGGCACCGTCACCATCGACATCCCGACACGCTACGCCCTCAAAACCCGCGACAACGCGCGCCTTGTCCGCGCCACCCACTCCGGCATCGATAACATCGGCCTCGAAGACTTCTCCATCGGCATGCTTCAGCGCGGCGGCACCGCCTGGGGCGAGGAGTCCTACAACACGACCACCCACACCGCCTGGCACACCCATGGCTGCTTCGCCATCAACCTCCAGCGCGTCCGCGACTCCTGGCTGAGCGGCGTGGAAAGCTACCAGCCCGCTGGTAATTCCACCACCGCCCACATCCTCAGCAACGGCGTGGGGCTCGACAACTCGTGCCGCATCACCCTCGCCGACTGCCACTTCCAGCGCCCGCAATACGGCGGCGGCGGCGGCAACGGCTACATGTACCGCCTTTCCAACTCCTCGGACTGCCTGCTTATCCGCTGCCGCGCCACCTTCAGCCGCCACGGCTTCGTCTTCGCCAGCATGCGCACCTCCGGCAACGTCCTCCACCGCTGCATCGACAAAGACACCGGCCGGCAGACCGGCAACACCGGCTCGCAAGGCACCAGCGGCACCGGCTCGGACCACCATATGCACTTCAGCCACTCCAACCTCGTCGATGCCTGCACCGCCGATGCAAGCTACTTCATCGCCGCCTATCGCCCGTACGGCAGTGCACCCCTGCACGAAGTCACCGCCGCCCATTCCGTCTTCTGGAATACAGAGGGCCTCGGCTCGGGTGGCGTCGTGGTCCAGAGCGAACAATCCCGCTACGGCTACATCATAGGCACCCGCGGCATACGTTCGGCCATCAGCCGCCCGACCGGCGGAGGCTCCCGCATGGCCCCTGCCGATTGGGTGGAAGGCGTTGCCGGAGGAGGCACTCTCGACCCCTTCTCCCTCTACGAAAGCCAGCTCCTGCGCCGTTTGACGCCGCATTCCCCCTCCGCCCTCGAAACATGGCGCACCGCCGTTTTCGGCGACGATGCCGGCGACGAGTCCATCGCCGGAAACATGGCCGACCCGGACCGCGACGGCCTGCCGAACATTCTCGAATTCGCCATCGCCGGAAATCCCCTCGCTCCCGCGCGCGATGGAAAAATGTCCGCCCGCCTCTTCGATCCCGAAAACGGCGGCAACCTCTTCATCCTGACCCTGCCTGTGCGGACGGGCGCGGTCTTTCGTGGTCCCGGCAGTCTCATCTCCGATCCGGTGGACGGGATCGTTTACACCATCCAGGGCAGTGCCGACCTGGCGGACTTCGCCTCGCTGAATGTCGTCGAAGTGCAGCCTCCCCATAGCGACGGCATGCCCGTCCTCTCGGACGGCTGGGAATACCGCAGCTTCCGGCCGGAACCCTCCGTGGACGAAGCACCGCGGGCCTTCCTCCGCCTGCTCGTGACCGGGGTTCAGGAATAGCGCTTCTTTCTCCTTGGCCACCCCTCACGGAAAAAAATTCAAAAAACCTCTTGCAAACCCCCTCTTATTGGTATGGATTCCGCCCGCGGCACTCAAGCCGCCCCGTTTACCCTACCGAGGGCAATGGGAATCGAAGGTGACCTCCGACCGGAGGAGCCGCTACCCGGGAAAAGGATGACCTGACAGGGAAGTCCGAAATCCCCCGACCAAGGCACCGCCCCGGTGCCAGATGGGTAAAGCCCCGAATGCCCCCGCACCTGCGGCCCGGCTTTCAGGAGCGGCACCCGAAAGCTGAACCAACGATTCCTCAAATGATCCAATCCGCCTCTCCGGCCGCCATTTCCAGGCGGTATCCCGTTTTCCGAGCGCGATCCGGCACTTCCTGTTGTCGTTGATCCACCGGACTCCGTTCGTTCGCAGGCAGCCTTGGCACCGTTCCGGATTCTCGTCCGCTCTCACGGTTCGCACCCCGGAGGCGCGGTTCTCTGTCTGTCTGCGGTCCTCTCCCGCTGGAGACCCACACCGAACCCCTCACCATTTCATGAAATTCCTAAACTATACTAACAAAACATCTATTGGAAGACCCTCGTCACTGGTCATTTTTGGCGTCCTGTTGGGGCTTGCTTCTCCCGCCGCGCTTGGTGCAAACGTCGTCCGGGCCGACGAGAATAACGACTTCCTGCTCGCCTTCCGGCGGCCACAGAACCAATCCGGGACCTACCTGATCAATGTCGGGCCGGTTTCCCAACTGCTTGCCTACGCGCCCGGTCAGACCGTCCCGGTTTCCGGTGTCCCCAACCTCGCAGCGGACCTTGCCGCCTACACGGTCTTCGAGGGCGACACTGAAGTACCCTGGCACTCCAGCTCTGGCGTCCTCTGGGGAGGTATCGGCCGGAACCTCGCCGATAACAATACCGGGTACGTCACGAAGAGACGCTCCTCGCTCGAGACACAGAGCAGCCCTTGGGCTCCTTTCTCCAACAGCGTGCACGGCATCGTCTTCAACACACGGGTCCCCACCGTGATCCAGCAGGGATTCAATGCCCTCGAGGCCACGGCCAACAACCCCAGGGGTGGATACCAGGAGCAGGCGCCGGCGGGTTCGAACGAAGCGCTGTACTACTACTGGGTTCATGGCAAGGGCGGTCTCGACTTCGGCTATTGGGATAGCATCGAAGGGAACTTCGGAGCCGGGGCCGCGAATTCCGCGCTCGATCTCTACGAGCACCGGCGGGCAACCGACGGCAACCCCTCCTTCGTGACCTACATCGGTTACTTCTCCATCAGCGTGGAAGGCGTTCTCAGCTTCACCCGGGCCAGCACCCCTCCGGGCGACGTCGACTCGGATGGCGACGGCTTCACCGATGCCGAGGAGGAACTGGCCGGCACCGATCCGAACGATCCGTCTTCCTTCTTCACCCTGCCCCCTCCGGTCAGGACCGCAGAAGGGGAGACCAGCGTCCAGCTCGCCACCGTCGCCAACCGCCGCTACATCGTTGAATACTCGGAGAACCTCCAGTCATGGGCGCAAGTCCATGTCCACCTTTCGGGCACCGGAGCCGATCCTCTCGACTTCCTCGATGACGATCCGGAAAGAAGCGGGAATCCGAGAGGCTTCTACCGCGTTATTGTCGGACTCCCCGATTGAACCCTCCCATTCGTCCAAATCTTCATTTCATCATTAAACATAACACTTTATCGACCATGAAACCGTTCAAATATGCAGCGCTCGGCGCCCTCTCCCTCGCTTCCATCGACCTCGCTTCCGGCCAGGGAACCGAGCCCGGGCCCGGCACCGTCTTCATTCACTTCGCCGCGTCGAATGGCGACCGCAACGCCACCCAGCGCGCCCTGAGCAAGATCCTCACCAACTGGAACTACCGCGGCCTCGACGGCAGCGCCACGGGTGCCGGCGGCCAGGGGCAGACCATCACCAATGTCGTCCAGAACTCCAACTTCGGCACCTGGAACGGCACCTGGAATGGCCAGCATGTCATCATCCGCACCAACTACGCGGGCGCGCTCGCCGGTCTCGCGGCTGTCGCCGATCCGACCCTCGAAGTCCGCTTCGACCCCACCAATGGCGTGGGCAGCGGTGCAATTCCCGCCAATCCGATCGCCCCGGGCACTCTTCCGGAGCACTATGTGCTTTCGGCCGTGGACTTCGGTCTTTCCACGAACTTCCATGCCACTTCGCCCTTCAAAGGCGATTACAATGGCAGGTTCTACAATGAAACCATCACGCAGATCCCCGTCGGCATTTCCCCGCTCGGCTACTATGCCAGCCCGGGCTTCCCGGCGGACAATATCACCACCCAGCAGGTCCAGCAGCTCTATCAGTTGGGCTACCTGCCGCTCTCCGCTTTCACCGGAGATCCTGTGGATATCACGAAGGTCGTCTTCGCCATCGGCCGCAATACCGATGCGGGTCAGCGCTTCAGCGCCGCGCAGGAGGCCGGCATTTCGGGCCTGGCGAATCTCACCGTATGGCAGCCGGTGCCGCCGGCCGCCAACGGCAACGATGGCAGCGGCAATCCCATCTACGGCAATCACCCCGATTACGATCCCACCAGGTCGATCAATCCCGGCGGATTCGTCGCCGGCGGTGTGGTCAACAGCCATTCGATTTGGGGCGTCGAAACGCACAGCGGCATCACCGCCTCCGGTGGTTACAACTCAGGCGCCAATCTTGCCGTGGCTTTGACCTACACGCTCGGGCCGGCCGCCTACGGCGCCGTTGACGACGAGCGGGGAATCGAAGCGGACGGCGGATACTACATCGGTTTCGTGACCCCGGGTGACGGGAACCAGCGTATCCTCGGCCAGGGCCTTTCCCTTGAGGAGCGCCCGGCAAACACACGCGGTGTGCAGCTCAAGTACAACGGCATCGAGAACACCCCGGGAAATATCAAGAGCGGCAAATACACCCTCTGGCTCTACAACCGCATCATCTACGCGGCGGACGGCGTGCCTTCGCAAGACGGAGATCCTTCCCCGGCCTTCCGCCAGAACTTCGTCAATGGTCTCACCCAGCAGCTCATCAATGTTGATGGCGCAACCGGCGGCGGCATCCTGCTCGGCGAATCGGATCTCCTGGTCGAGCGCGCCGAGGATGGCGGTCTCGTGACCTACAAGTGATCTCTTGAAACAAGGAAAAAGCGCCCCCCGGATCGCATGGGGCCGTCTTCTCCATGCGATCCGAGGGGGCGCAGTTCTCTCACCGGAACGTCCGAGTACTTACCCGCGGGCAGGTCAACCCCCGAGCCCGGGGCGGAACCACGACGACCTTCGTGAAAACCATTTCCCATCTTCCTCCCAGGCCCTCCCTGCTGAGCTTCCCCGCCGGTGGGGTTGGGCTCTTTCTGGCCCTCTGGCTTTCCGGCCTCTCGATCGCCCGCGAAACGCCCTCCCTTTTCATCCGCGAATACCGCGTCCAGGGCTCCACCAAGCTTACCCCGCTGGAGATCGAGGAGGCCGTCTACCCCTTCCTCGGTCCCGGTCGCGGCATCGAGGATGTCGAGCAGGCCCGCGCCGCGCTGGAAAAGGCCTTCCGCGACAAGGGCTTCCAGACCGTCTCCGTCATCATCCCGAACCAGGACCCGCGCTCCGGCGTCATCCTCCTCGAAGTCGTCGAAGGCCGCATCGCCCGCCTCAACGTGAACGGCGCGCGCTACTTCCTCCCCAGCCGCATCAAGGCCGCCGCGCCTTCCCTTGCCGAGGTATCCGTCCCCGACTTCGAGCAGGTGAAACGCGAAATCATCGCCCTCAACCGCCTGCCCGACCGCCGGGTGAAGCCGGAACTCCGGCCCGGTGCCGAGCCCGGCACCTTCGACGTGGACCTGAATGTCGAGGATGAGCTTCCCCTCCACGGCTCCCTCGAACTCAACAACCGCTACAGCCCGAACACCACTCCCCTCCGGGTCAGCGGCTCCCTCAGCTACGCCAACCTCTTCCAGCTCGGCCATACCCTCGGCCTCAACTTCCAGGTCGCCCCGGAGCGCACCGACGACTCGCTCGTCTTCTCCGGCCATTATCTCGCCCGAGTTTCCGACAAGCTCAGCCTCATGCTTCAGGGCAGTATCCAGGACAGCGACATCGCCACCGGCGCGGGCAGCACCATGGTGGGCCGCGGCGATACCATCGGCCTGCGCGCCATCTTCGACCTCCCCTCCGGGGACGGCTTCTACCAGACCTTCAGCTTCGGCATCGACCGCAAGACGCTGGACGACGACACCATCACGGTTGGAGACGAAAGCATCACCATCGACAGCAGAGCGATCGAATACTACCCGGTCAGCGCGAACTATTCCGGCTACTGGACCCGCGAGAATTCCTTCACCGAGGCTAATCTTTCCCTCAACCTCCACCTCCGCGGCTTGGGCGACAACCAGCGCCGCTTCGATGCCAAGCGCTACGGGTCCGAAGGCAGCTACATCTACCTCCGCGGCGACGTTTCCCACACCCGCGACCTCTCGAACGGCTCCCAGCTCTACGGCAAGATCCAGGGCCAGGTCTCCAGCCAACCCCTCATCAACAGCGAGCAATTCAGCGGCGGCGGTCTTGGCAACGCCCGTGGCTACCTCGAAGCCACCGCCCTCGGCGACAACGCCCTCTTCGCCACCGCCGAATACCGCAGTCCTTCCTTCATCGGAGCGGAGGGCGAAAACGGCCGCCGCTCCGATGAGTGGCGCGTTCATGCCTTTGTCGACGGCGGCACCGCCACCGTCCTCAAGCCTCTCCCCGGCCAGCGATCCTACTTCAACTTTCTCAGTGCCGGTGTCGGCACCCGTTTCCGCCTGCGCGATCATTTCCACGGTTCGCTCGACCTCGCCGTCCCTCTCACCACCCAACAGCATGCGGACTCCGGCGACATCCGAATCACCTTCCGCGGCTGGGCCGATTTCTAACTTCTTCATCCCGACATGATTCCTCGTCCCCTCATCTCCCGCTTGCTTCCGCTCCTCGCGCTGGCCGCCCCGCTTCATGCCGCCGACTGGTGGAACAAGGAATGGACTCAGCGCCAGAAGCTCTCCATCCATACGACCTCCGACGCCGCCAATCTCGCCGAGCCCATCTCCGGCGCTGCCGTCCTCGTCCGCCTTCACGACGGCAACTTCCAATTCGCCTCCGCCGCTCCCGACGGCTCCGACCTGCGTTTCGTTGCCGATGACGGCTCCCTGCTCCCCCATCACATCGAAAAATATGACGGCCTCATCAACGAAGCCTTCATCTGGGTGAAGCTTCCCGAAATCCCCGCCTCCTCCACCACTGCCGTTCACCTGTACTACGGAAATAGTAATCCCGCCTCCGTCCCCGCCCCGGAAGCGGCCTCCGTTTACGACTCCGCCCTCGTCTACCACTTCTCCGACCGGGGCGGCGCCCCCGTGGACGCCACCGCCAACGCCAACAACGGCGACATCCCCCTCACCACCTCCGAAGGCGCCCTCATCGGCAGCGGCGCCCGCCTGCTCGGCGGCGAGCCTGTCACCATCGCTCCTTCCCCCTCTCTCGACTGGAGCGACGGCTTTACATGGTCCGCATGGATCAGGCCTTCCGCCCTCCAGGATGGCGCCGTCCTCTTCAGCCGCGGTGGCGGAAATGACTCTTTCCGCATCCTCCTCGACCAAGGCGTCCCGCTTGTCGAAGTCTCCTCCCAGCGCAGCCCCGCTGGAGCCCCCATCGCCTCTGGAATCTGGAACCACATCGCCGTCGCCGCCGATGCCGGGAAACTATCCCTCTACGTCAACGGCGAACCCTTCAGCGAACTCCAGGCCTCCATCCCCGCCCTCGACGGCCCCTTCGTCCTCGGCGGCCTGCCTGTCGACGCTCCTGCCGGTGGCCTCAACCGTTTCGTCGGCGAAATCGATGAACTGCACATCTCTCAAGGCGCCCGCTCCGCCTCGTGGATCCGCTTCGCCGCCGTCAACCAGGGAGCCACCGACGCCGCCCAGCGCACTGTCGTCCTCGACACACCCGAAGGCGGCCAGGGCGGCGGTGGCCACAGTGAAGCGCTCGAACACGTCCTTCTCTTTGGCGACATCGCCAAAAACATGATGTTCGACGGTTGGATCGCCGTCGGCGTCTGCGTCATCATGGTCATCGTCGGCTGGACCGTCGCCATCCGCAAATTCAACTACCTCAACTCGGTCCAGAAAGGCACCCACGCCTTCCTG
>JBBCJF010000003.1:0-307457 GCA_037190465.1 Haloferula sp.
CCCAGGACGGCCGGCCGTTCGCGAAGGTGATCGACTTCGGCATCGCCAAGGCGACCGCGCAACAGCTCACCGACAAGACACTGTTCACGCTGCACGACCAGTTCATCGGCACGCCGCAGTACATGAGCCCGGAGCAGGCGACCGGCAGCCTGGACATCGACACGCGCTCGGACGTGTACAGCCTGGGCGTGCTGCTCTACGAACTGCTGACCGGCCGCCCTCCCTTCGATACGGAGAAGCTCAAGCGGGCGGCGCTGCACGAGATCGTGCGGATATTGCGGGAGGAGGAACCGCCCGCGCCGAGCACGCGGCTGCATACCTTGGACGGCCTGCCGACCGCGCCCGCGGAACTCCGGGCGCTGGCGGAATCCCGGTCGGTGGATTCGCGGGAACTGGTCCGGCAGGTGCGCGGTGAGCTGGACTGGCTGGTGATGAAGGCGATGGAAAAGGACCGGATGCGCCGCTACGCCTCGCCGGGAGAGTTGGTAGAGGACGTGGAGAGCTATCTCTCCGGAGCGGTGCTGAAGGCCGCGCCGCCGACGCTGCGCTACCGGGCGGGGAAGTTCGTGCGGGCGCATCGTACCGGCGTGATCTTCGGGGCGGCGGCGCTGGGGTTGTTGCTTCTCGCGATCACGGGAACCTCGATGGGCCTGCTGCGCGAGCGCGAGGCGAAAAGGGAGGCTCTGGCAGCCAAGAACGAGGCGCAGGAATCCCAACGACAGGCGGAGAAAAGCCGGAACGCCGTCGGGCAAAAGAACCTCGAATTGGAGTCACGGGTTTATGCGGCGGCCTTGCAGGCGGCGTCGAACGCCGTGGAAGCGGGCGACGCCGAGGCGGCGCTCGCAGCGTTGGAGTCGTGTCCCGAAAGATTGCGGGATTGGGAATGGAAGGTTCTTTTCGCCGCCGCCGATTCGACCCTGACTTCTTTCGCGTTTCCGGAAGGCTTCAAGCTGGTCGAAAGTTCTCCGGAAGGGGAGTATGCCGTGTTGCGACCCGACCGCGGGGATGACCGTTCCCTCTTGCTGTGGCGAGCCTCGGATGGCCGTGAAACGGCCCGCATCCATCTTCCGGAGGTGAGCGAGGTGCTCCAGGTGGCAATCAGTGACACGGCGGCCCGGGTGGCCGTTTTGGGATTGAATCACGCGGGACCGGAGCCCGAACGCAAGGTCACTCTCTACGTCTGGGACCGCTTGCAAGAGAAGATCACCTGGAAGCGGAGCAGCAGCGGGTCTGAAGGGATGGTCTTCGGGGATGTCTTGCTTCTGAGCGGGAATGGCAAGTCGCTCGTGGTGGGCGGGATCGTCGTGTCCCGCGAAAAATGGCGGCACCCGCTGCCGGCGGAAAGGAAATGGGACCCGAACGATCCCTTTTCCGTACAACCTCCCGAGAACCCTCGGGTCTATCTCGCGTTTGAAATCCGTGAGGAGGCCCCCATGGTGGTGTTCGAGGGTGACGGCCCGTCTGGCAGCTTTGCAATCAGTCCGGATGGCAACTCCTTGATCGCCTCATGGCCGGAGGCGGGAAAGCCGGAGTGGTGGGATGTCACCACGGGGAAATTGCGCGCGCGCGTCAATACGGAGACTCCACCTGAGGCTGAATCCTTGACCGACGATCTCCAGTTTTCGGGGGAATCGTATACCCAGTTCATTTCGGTGAACGCGGTCACCGGAAAGACCACGGTGATCTTCGATGCGGGGGAGGTAGGAAGAATGATGAATGATATAGGCGTTCAAGGGACCCGCACACTGGCAAGTTTCGCTCACCACGATCCCCGGAGTGGCCTTCTGGTCTATCACTCGCGGAAGGCCAACCGGGTGCATGTGGAGTATCTCGAGGAGGACGAGTCCGGGAGAGCATTTCCTGAAGCGGCCATGATATTCACGGGGGCCAGGGGAGCGATCCGGAGGGTCCGCGTGGATCAGGAAGCCCGTCGCCTCTATGCCTATTCGGACAGCCACGCCAGTTGTTTCCCCCTGCCCTCGCGCACGATGGCGACCCGGCTTTCAAGCGCCCGCTCCATGGCGGAGCTCGCGGGCTGGGGGTCGAGCCACCTACTGAGGAGATCCCCGGAGAATGGAAGCGTGACCGCATTGCCCGGCCGGTTCGAAGACCAGATCGACCATTGGCCTTTCCGGCACGATGTCCAGGGATTCATCCTGAAGGCCCGCACGACATGGGATTCTTCCCTAGAAGTGTATCGTGCCGAAGGAAAGGAATACCAATGCATCGGAAAACTTCCGTATACCGCCGGATCTCTCAGAGACGAGTGCGTGGACGCGGTGTGCGCCCCGGACGGAAAGTGGACCGCGGTATCTTACGGGCAGATGGACTCCGGATGGAACGCTTTGAGATTATATGAAACCCGGACGGGAGAGCTGTCCTGGGAAATCAGGATTCCCGTGGAAAAAGAGGGGGCTTCCCTGCTCGGCTTCAGCCGCGGTCACTTGTGGATCCTGGCAAACGGCATCGTTTCGGCGGTGTGTCTCCAGACAGGGGCGAAGGTGGACACGCTGCCGGCCGTGGAGACGCAAGCGGCTGCGATCTCTCCCAATGGTTCGGCGTTGGCTTGCATCAGCGGGCGCGAGATGAGCCTCCTGCAGTTGCCATCGCTTTCCGTGATCCGTTCGTGGAAGGTTCCTCGCGGTGCGGCGGACGGCATCACATGGGCCAACGGGCGACGGATCCTCTGCGGTGGAAGGAACGCTCTGACCGTCTGCGATGCCGTTGCTGGTGCGGTTTTGTTCGAGAAGCCCGTGTACGGGATGAACGAAGGACGCCCGGACGAGCGGTACATCCTGGGTGAGTTCGGTTTTTGGGACGGCTGGCTGTCGATCGAACAATTTCCGCGATTCCCGGTCCGGCCGCTACGCGAGCGATGGCCCGAGATCGAGGAGGTGGACCGCTTGGAAACCGATCCCGGGGAACTCCGGCAAGCGGCGGAGCGGATCGAAAGGCTTTCGCGAAGCGATCTGGATTGGGCGGGGATCGCGGTCGCCTTGGACTTCGAGTCCATGCCTCTTGCCCGCAGGTTTGTCACATTGGAGGCTTTGGTGAAAACTTACGGGGAGCTTTACGAGAAGGCGGAAGAGGTGATCGGGCGAATGCCTCTAGGTTTTCCCACGGCATCTTATCGGAAGATTTTGGAACGAGAACCCGATCGCCGGTTGCGCCGCATGTGTTTGGAGAGGTTGGATAAGGAGGACACGTTTCCATGGTCTTCGGCTTGGAGCAGGCTCGATCACCCTGAAAGCTGCCGCGAGGTTCTGGAAAACGCGAGCGAGGCGATCCGGGAGGTGCCCGGGGACATCGAGTGCGAGGCGTTGATCGGCGCGGCTCTGTACCGCGCCGGAGACTACGGAAACTCGGCCTTAAAGTTAAGGGCGATTCCGTGGGTGGGGAATATGGGACTGGTCGACGACTGGAGGCTTCATTCCCGCCTCATGTCGTATCTCGCGATGGCGGAATTCCGTCTGGGGAATCGCGAGGCGGCGGATGTCGCCCTGCAGGTGGCGCTCATGTATTCCGACATGGGACAGGAACGATTTTCCGAACTGCAGAAGGAAGCGGCGGGAATCGTTCGCCCGGATCGAACGGGAGCCGTGGAATCAACCGTGGCGACCGCACGCGAAGGCATGGTCGGAGAACTGCTAAAGCAAGAAGAGGAGGCAAGGCGTCGACGGACCCCGGCTGTGGAGCCAATGGACGTGGAGGTGCGTGGCAAGGTGACCCAAGTGATTCCGACGCGGCGGGGCGATGGCGCCCGCCTGGTCCTCGATTCCTATGAGAAGGGTGTCAACGCATGGATCGATTTCGGGAAGGTGAAGGATCTCGACCTTTCCCGCCTGGCGCGACTGGAGGGAAAGATGGTGACGATCGGCGGTAAAGGGGGGATAGACCCCATCTCCGGAGAGTTTCAAGTGGCCGTCAAGAAGGCGGGCCAGATCCGTGAGAACTGATCCTTTGGCATCGGCAGATTCGCCGCCGGAGTACGAGGCGTACGGCAACAGCCGCGCCAGCTCCGTCACCACCGGCCCACGGCAGGGCCGGAAATCACAAGGCCCGCGAAAACTCTTCCAGCGATCCTGCCTGGATCTTCGCGCGGTGGAGGTTGCGGAGAACAGACTCGCCGCCAATGGCCCCGAATCGCTTCTTTCAACCCTTCGGGAATTCCCCGAATCGGACGGCCAAAGCGTCGGGAACGCTTTCCTGAAGGCCCGTTTGCAAGCCCTTCTCAAGCCCCCCCGCACGGCACTTGGCGATCAGCTTTTCCGCGACGGACATAGCTTGCTCTTCCAATTCGGGGTCCGCCGTGAGGCTACGGTAGATCTCCTTCGCGTGAAGTTCGCTGTCGGGCAGCGGTTCGGCCAGCCAGCGGAAATACGCCAGCAACTGCCGCTGGCGGGTCAGCTTCATGAGTTGCAGCACCACCCGCTGGCGCGTGTCGTCCTCCCCGCTCGCAGGATCGTACCGGCTCAGGTCGAGCAGAGCGTAGCGGAACTTCGGCAGCCAGGGCAACAGGTCGCCCGCGATCTCCCCCGGCAGGTCGAAGAGGTCCTCGAAGGAAACCGAAACGCGCCACCGTTCCGGTCCCTGGTGGAGCACGACGGGAAAGACCGGCGGCAGCGGCAGGCCGCGGGTGGCTTGGTGCTGGCGCAGGATCTCCAGCGTGATCCCAGCAGGCGCAGCGGCATGGCCGGGTCCGGCGCGGTCTGGTGCTCGAAGAGCAGGTAGAGCAACGTTTCGCGCTCCCCGGCGCGGACGGAGAAGAGCAGGTCGGAGTGCGTCTGCCGGAGGCTTAGACTGGACGAAGGAGCCGGGGAGGACGGCAAGCGAATTCCAGTCGATGCGGGCAGCGATGGCCGGGGGCAGGTGTCTTTTGAAAAAGCCTGCGGCGTGGGCGGGATCGGATTTCCCACGTGGCCTGTTTCTTCCGGACCGCCGGGGGACAAGAACCCGCCGCCCCGTTGGCCATTGACCGCCGCCGCCTCCCCCGCTACCCCCACCGCCATGTGGAAAGGCCGCTTCGCCCAGGATACCTCCTCGCTCGTCCAACAATTCGGGGAGTCCATCACCTACGACTGGCGGCTCTACCCGCACGACATCGCCGGCTCCATCGCCCACGCCCGCGCCCAGCGCGAAGCCGGACTGCTCACCGCGGAGGAGTTCACCGCCATCGAAACCGGCCTGCTCGAAATCAGGGCCGACATCGAAGCCGGCCGCTTCGAATTCAAGACCTCCCTCGAAGACATCCACATGAACGTCGAGGCCGAGCTGACCCGCCGCATCGGCCCCGCCGGCGCCAAGCTCCACACCGCCCGCTCGCGCAACGACCAAGTTGCCACCGACACCCGTCTCTACTGCCGCACCGAGATTGACCTTCTCACCGCCGCGGTCTCCTCCCTCCAGGATGCCCTGCTCGACCGCGCCGAAAAATACGCCGCGACGGTGATCCCCGGCTACACCCACCTCCAGCGCGGCCAGCCCGTCACCGCCGGCCACCACCTCCTCGCCTACGTCGAAATGCTGGAGCGCGACAAGGGCCGCCTCGCCGATGCCCGCAAGCGCCTCAATCTCTCCCCCCTCGGCTCCGGCGCCCTCGCCGGCTCCACCATCAACCTCGATCGCCGCGCCATCGCCGCCGAACTCGGCTTCGACGGCGTGACCGCGAACTCCATGGACGCCATCGCCGACCGCGACTACATCGCCGAAATTCTCTTCGCCATCGGCCTCTGCGGCGTCCACCTCTCCCGCCTCAGCGAAGATCTCATCCTCTGGTGCAGCGCCGAATTCGGTTTCGTCGTCTTCTCCGACGCTCACACCACCGGCTCCTCCCTCATGCCGCAGAAGAAAAACCCCGATGTCTGCGAACTCACCCGCGGCAAGACCGGCCGCCTGACTGGCAACCTCGTCAACCTCCTCGTCGCCGTCAAGGGCCTCCCCCTCACCTACAACCGCGACCTCCAGGAAGACAAGCCGCCCCTCTTCGACTCCATCGACACCCTCAAGCTCGTCCTCGCGGTGAACACCGAAATGATCGCCGCCATGGAAATCCGCGAAGACCGCTGTCTCGCCGCCGCCGCCGATCCGCTGCTTCTCGCCACCGACCTCGCCGACTGGCTGGTCAAGCAAGGCGTCCCCTTCCGCCACGCCCACGAACTCGTCGGCAAAGCCGTCGCCGAATCGGTGAAGACCGGCGTCCCTCTCGACCAACTCGACCTCGCGAAGATCGACCCTGCCTACACCGCGGAAGCCGCGTCTGTCTTCGACCTCCGCCGCGCCCTCGCCGCCCGCAGCAATCCCGGCTCCCCCTCCGTCGAAAACGTCAAAGCCGAAATCGCCCGCTGGAGGGGGCGCTGACCCGACCGGCGCGACCCTTGACCGGACGATTCTACCTCTCGAACGAAAGCTCCTCGCCTTCGGAGCCCGGTTCATCCAAAAAGAGGCCGATGGAATGGCTGATCTGGGCGGTGTTGGCGGCGTTTTTCGCCGGGTTGACGGCGGTTCTGGCCAAGGCTGGCGTGGCCGGTGTCGATTCCAATCTCGCCACGGCGATCCGGACAGCGGTGGTGTTGGTCCTGAGCTGGGGGATCGTGCTCTGCACGGTGCCGTTGCAACGGCTGGCGGAGCTGGAGCGCAAGACATGGGTGTTTCTGGTGCTTTCCGGCATCGCCACGGGCCTGTCGTGGTTGTGTTACTTCCGGGCGCTGCAACTGGGCGAGGTCTCACGGGTGGCCCCCATCGACAAGTTGGGTATGGTATTCGCGGTGATTTTCGCGGTGCTGTTCCTGCGCGAGCGGCTGAGTGGATTGCAGACCGCCGGTGTCGCCTTCATCGTCATCGGCGCGATCGCGCTTTCATGGAGCGGCGGCAAGTAGCAGGGCACGAGACCGTCAGCCATTCGCGGCAACGCGGCTGAACCTGCCAAGGCATGCGTCGCTCTCCGCAAGAATTTGGTCCAGCCAGTCGCGCGACAAGGTATCGAACTCGATCATCCTGGCCATGGCGATCGGATCGTCGGAATCGTCATCCGGTAGTCCGGGATGGCACATGATGAGGGTGCCGTCCGGGGCGGCTTGGGTCCAGCGGGCCAAGAGAGCGGCGAAGTTCCCGCGAAAGGAATAGAGGCCCGCGAAGCGGCGGTTGCCCGGAAAAATCGGGGCGCGCTGGCCGCGGCGCGCGAGAAAGCTCAGGATGGTGGATTTCGCAATGCCGGCGGGATGGAACAGAGGGCGGTCCACGCGACGGATCGGAAAGGTAGCGGGAACGCCGAGCGCGTGGAGAGTTTCCTCGATGATCGGAGCGATGCCGGGCAGGGCGTGGACATGCTGGTGTCCGTCGAGATAGTCGGGATCGCGGCCGAGGACGCCGCGGAATCTTTCCCACTGGAATGCCAGATGGTCTTCGACTTCCGCCCGGTCGATTGTTCCCCGCAGGGACCGGAGCATCCAGTCCGCGATGGAAGGCTTGATGTGATGGGTGAGGCTGAAGTGGAGGCCGATGTCGAAGGTATCTCCGCATGAGGCAAGCGCCGGGCCTTCCTCTTCCCAAGAGGCCATGAAGGTGAAGCAACTGACGGCGGAGAGCCTCCCGCGGGCGGCCAGTTGCCGGATGCCCCGGGAAATTCCCCGGTTCTGGGCATAGTCATCGGCACACAGGATGATGGATTTCATGGCGTGCGGGGGTGGAATGCCCAGAAACGGCAGAGGACAAAGGTGCCGAACGCGACTCCGCCGAGTACGAGCGCGAGGGAGACGGTCTCGTGAAGCGGCGCATGGGCGAGCATGGCGGCGTAAAGCGTTTCGTTCGCGGCGAAGGCGGAGAGCGAGAGGACAAGAAAGCGGGGAACCGCCACCGCATGCGGCGTCCGGCCCGCCCGGAAAGTCCAGTCGCGGTGTCCCCGGTAGCTCACCGGCACTGCGCCGAGGAAGCCGAGGAAGTTCGAGAGAAGCGGCGGAACGCCGGCGGAAATGGCGACGGCAGCGACTGCGAAGTGCACGGCCATGGCCAGAAGGCCGACGAAGAGGAAACGATGGATCATGGCGTCGGGGATTCCGGGGTGTCCATCCAGCGGCAAGGCCCGCTATCTTCGGCGACGATGTAGTTCGGTCGCCCTTTCACTTCCTCGAAGATCCGTCCGACGTATTCCCCAAGGATGCCGATGAAAAGAAGCTGCACGCCGCCGAGAAACAGCACGCCGACGGTCAGGGTGGCCCAGCCGGGCACATTGCTTCCGGCATAGAGGGTGTGGCAGAAGATCCATGCGGCATAGAGAAGAGAACAGGCGGAGATCAGCCCGCCCACCGCTCCGGCAAGGCGGAGCGGGACATGCGAAAAAGAAGTGAGGCCGGTGATCCCGAGCTGAAGCAGGCGGACGAAACTGAAGCTGCTGCTTCCGGAATGGCGCGGCAGCGGATGGAACGGGACCGCGACGCTCCTGAAGCCGACCCAGTGAAAAAGCCCCTTCATGAACCGGTTGTTCTCCGGCAGCGCGCGCAGGGCGTCCGCGACCTTTCGATCCAGCAGCCGGAAGTCGGTGACATCGGGCGGAATGAGCACTGAGGACATCCTTCCGAGCAGGCGGTAGAAGAGGCGGGACGCGCCGCGTTTCAGGCCGGACTCGTCGCGGCGGTCGATGCGCACGCCATAGACCATCTCGTAACCTTCTTTCCAGAGACGGATGAATTCCTCGGCGAGCTCGACCGGGTGTTGCAGGTCGGCATCGACGATGATGATGGCGTCGCCGGATGCGACATCGATCCCGGCGGTCACGGCCTGTTCCTTGCCGAAGTTCCGCGAGAGCCGGACGAGGCGCAGGGGAATGCGCCCGACGAAAGCAGAGGCCACCGCAGCGGTGCCATCCCGGCTGCCGTCGTCGACGAGGATGATCTCGCAGGTGAAAGCGAGCTTGCGGGCGAGCGCGAGGAGGCGCGAGGCGAGGAAGGGCAGGTTCGCCGCTTCGTTGTGGGCGGGCACCACGAAGCTGATCTCCGGATGATCGGGAACGCTGCCCGGACCGGGGAGGGGTTGAACCTCTTCAGTTTTTGGAAGTGCGGACATCGGCGGCAGTTCGGATTTCGGAAAAGAGCGCCCGGCGCCCGATGGCGGTCACTTTCCGGAAGTTGGGGGCGAGAAGAGGGGAGAGACGGATTTCATCCGTATCCTTGATGACAAGGAGGTCATGCCTGTCGTTGACAAGCAGGCGCGGGATTTCCTCCGGGCCGATGAATTCGATTTCTCCGCTGCGGTAGAAGCATGCCGAATGACGGCGCGATCCCAGGAAGTTCAGCCGGGACTCCACGAAACCTTCGGATCGGTTCACCCTCTCCACGAGGCGCCTTTCGGAACGTTTCGGAGCGAGATCCTCGAAGAACAGGTAGCAGATCCAGATGCCGCCGATCGCCAGCAGGGAGAAGGCCGTTCCGGTCCCGAGGAAAACCCCCAGCCGCTTTTCCGGCGCCCGGGCGAGCCGCCAGAGTTCGGGAATGACCAGGGCGGCCGCAGGAACTCCGGTCAGCGTGTAGGTCGAGATGATATTCCGGGAAAGCGTGAAGAAGAAAAGCGGGGCAAAGGACCAGCAAAGAAGATAACCCAACCACGGATCGTTCTCCTCCCTGATGCCGGCGCGAACCGAAGAGCGGCGGCGGATGAAAACCGGCCCCATGAAGAGCAGGATCAACGACCACGGCAGCGTGGCGGCGAGTCCGAAAAACCAGATGGTGCCCGGCGTTTCGGAATGGGCGTTGCCATAGAGATCGCCCTCCCAGCCCGGCACCAGAAAGCGTTTGATGTGTTCCCCGAGGAGAAAGTAGTCGAGGAACCCCGGAGTCCTGATTTCCGCCGCGATGTACCATGGCGCGACGAGCGCCAGCGTGAAAAGGCTTCCCCGGACCCATGGCAGCCGCTGCCAGCTTTCGAGCATCCGCCCTGTCAAAAACGCCCACACCCCGATGGGCAGCAGGGTGAGCACCACTGCGATGGGCCCCTTCGCCAGTAATCCGACCGCCAGCCCGGCGAAGAAGAGCGTGTTCCATCGCCTGGCGGAACCGCCGCCTTCGATCACGTTCCAGAAAGCGACCATGCACAAGGTCGTGCCCGCGACCATCACCAGATCGGTCATCACGGTTCCCGAGGTCACGACGAAGACCGGAGCCGTGAAGAGGATGAAGGCTGCGGTCAGAGCGAAGTCTTTTCCGCGCCGCTCCGCCGCCCACCGGTAGACGAGCAGCAGGACCGCGCAGGCGGTCAGGAAGATGAAAATGCGGGCGCCGAATTCGTTGGAGCCGAAGATTTTGATGCCGCAGGCGGAAATCCACATGGCGAGCGGCGGCTTCGCCCAGAACGGGACGCCGGGTTGGATTTCGGGCGTGATCCAGTTGCCCGAGACGGCCATCCAGCGGGCCATTTCCGCATAGCGGGACTCGCTGTTGTCGGTGATGGGTACCTGGAAAAGCATCGCCACGCGCAGGGCGAAGACGATCCAGAACGAAACGACGAGGCCGCGTCGCCAGCCTGGGGTGAGTGAAAACGTTCGAGGCATCCGGATGGGGCGTTGATCCGCGTCCACTCTATCCGGCGCGCATGAAAGGATGATGAGAGCCGGAACATTTTCCCCTCATGGGAGGATCACTCGGAATGTCACCGTCGTCGCATCTTCGAAATTCACGCTGAGACTGCCTCCCAGCAGACGCGCGATCTCCATGCCGAGGGACAGACCGAGGCCCGCCCCCGGGCTGTCCGCGTTGGCTTCGGTTCCGCGCTGGAAGGGCTGGAAGATTCTTTCCGCGTCACCGGGCGAGAGCGATCCCCTTTCGTTGGTGATATCCAGCGTGAAACCGGACGCGGACTTCGCCGAACGGATCGAAATCGTGCTGTTCGAGGGAGAGTGGCGGAACGCGTTTTCGACGAGATTCGCGACCAGCAACCTGAACAATCCGGGATCGCTGGTCAGGGGCTCCATCGCCAAATCCAAGGTAAAGGGCTTACCGGGGTGATTGGCCGATTCGACCGCCGCAAGCTCCCGCAGCATGGCGGCGCTGTCGAACGGTTCGGGCTGGATTTCCTCCAGACCACCCCTCAGCCGGGCGAGACGCATGAGGCTGTGGATGGTGGCTTTCATTCCGGCCGTGATGGCGAGAGATTCGCCGATCCGTTGTTGCAGGTCTTCCGCCTGGCGGGGCCGGTAAACCGCCTGCTCCAGAATGGAGTGAATGCCGGCGATCGGCGTGCGCAGCTCATGCGCGGCGTGAAGCGCGAAATCCCGCTCGCGGTTGCGCGCGGCCTCGACCCGCTGCAGGGCGACATTGAACGCGGTGACCAGCCCGGTCAGTTCCCGGGGCAGGTTCTCCGGCAGATCGAGCGTTTCCGTTGAACCGCTCCCGGATCTCTCCATCAGATGGGCGGAAAGCTCGTCGATGGGGCGGAGCGTCCACCGCGAAATGAGAATGATGGAGATCCAGATGCCCGCCACCGTCGCCCCGGTGCTGTAAGCGAGCTTGTTCCTGATCCTGCCGAGCCGCCGCTGGAGCGAGCGCGTCTCCACGGCGCATACGAGGATCTGCGGATGATCCCCGGGGCCGGCCACGATGCCCAGCCGTATCTTTTCCAGCAAATCGGGATCGTCCACAAAAGGCAGGTGGAGCAGGCCGAGCGCCCGCGCCGGGGTGCCGTCGGGCAACACAATTCTCCGGACGACAGGCCGGTCGATTTCCCCGTGGAAGCGCGGCAGATCGTCCACGCCAAGCTCGGGGGAACGGATCGTTTCGCCGCTTTTGACATCCCAGAACTGAAACAGCCCGGTGATGGGTGGGCCGCTTCCCGACAGCATCGCCTCGTGCCACTCATAAACGATACCATCGTCCTCCAGTTCCGCGCTTTTCGAAAGCAGCGAGGCGCTTTGATGGAGTTGGGCCTTGATCTCGTCGTGGAGCGAACGCCGGACCGTCCGGTAAACGAAATGACTCGCCGTGAGAAGGATCAGCGCGGCGAGCAGGCCGCTGCCGACGATCAGGCGGAGCCGGATGGAAGGGTGTTTCATGGAGGGGTGGCATCGAGGACGTAGCCGTATCCCCGCCGCGTATGGATCAACTCGGTGCGACCGCCCTCGTTGAGTTTCTTCCGCAGGTAGCCGATGTACACGTCCACCGCGTTGCTGGACCCGCCGGAGTGGTCCTCGTAAACGTGATCCCAGATTTCCGACCGCGAGACGGTTTCCCCGGCCCGGTGGGCAAGGTATTCCAGAAGACTGTATTCGCGCCGGGTGAGATCGATGGCGATGCCGCCCCGGCTGACCGTCTTGCGGACGCAATCCATCTCCAGATCGGCCACCCGGAGCAGCGACGACTCGTGATTGTAGCGCCGCCGGGAGAGAGCGCGGATGCGGGCGACGAGTTCGGAGAGGTCGAAGGGTTTGACGAGGTAGTCGTCCGCGCCCGAGTCCAGCCCCTCCACCCGCTGCGCGATGGAGTCCCGCGAGCTGATGACCAGCACCGGGGTTTTGTCCTGAAGTGCGCGCAACTGCCGGAGGATGGTCAATCCATCGACCTGCGGCAGCATGATATCCAGAAGGATGACGTCGTAGGCGTGGTTCCTGGCGAACCACACCCCCTCGTCCCCCGTGGCGCTGTCATCCACGGCGTAGCCCTCTTCCATCAGGCGTTCCCGCACGCTGTTTCTCAGCGGGGTATAGTCCTCGATCAGAAGGCATCTCATGGCGGGGCTGCGTTCGTCACTCTCTTCGGAGAATCATGAGAAAATCATGAGAAACGCGGGGGTTGCATTCCGGCGCGGTCGGGGGCTCTGCAAAGAAGCAACCGCCCCAACAGGGAAAACCCCTGGGTGGAGCGCAATTCCACCCAAGGGTTTTCCGTAGCAACCAAACAAATTTCTAGAACGCGATCTCGACCCCTCCGAACAGGAAGCGGCCCTGATTGCCCCGCGGTCCTTGCGGATGCCGGCTCACGAGAGCCCGCTCGTCGAAAAGGTTCTGGATGCCTCCCACCACTTTCACCTGCTCGGTGACCTGGTAGTGGCCGCTCAGATCGAACAGCAACATCGAATCGACCTTTCCATTCACCGCGCTCGGCGTGCCGGTCGGGGTATCTCCGTTCCATCCGGTCGCCCAGGATGAGCTGATATAGCTGGCGTCGAGGTTAACGGCCCATTTTTCACCGGTCATTCCTATACCTGCGGCGAGCCTCCACTCGGGGATGTAAGGAATCTTGTTTCCATCGACCCCTCCCGCGAAGAGTCCGCCCGTAAGCCGGCGATCGGAAGGAAGATCGAACTCGGCATTGGTGTAGGTCGCGCTGAAATAGACCGGCAGCCCGAAGCTCCATCCCGATGCCTGGCCGAAATCGTATTCCAATAGCGCTTCGAATCCATAGGAGGTCGCCTCCCCGGCGTTCTGGTCCGGCAATACCGTTCCCGTCGACACACCCACCTGCGGCGTGATCAGGTTATCGAACGCAGTGTAGAAGCCGACGACCTCCGCCCTGAACGCCTCCTGACGGTGGCGGTATCCGAGTTCAAAACCGATGCTTTCCTCGGCATCCGCTCCCGTCATGTAGCCGGCGGTGTTCGGCGGGCTCGCTCCGCGGTAGATGCCCGAAAAGACCGAATTGCAATCGTCGAAGTCGTAATTCAAGCCCACGCCGCCCATCAGGAGATTCTCGTTCCCCCAGGTCTCAGCGCCCGCGACGGTAGTGTTTTTCCAGTCGATGAACTCATACCGGATGCCCGGGCGGATGGTGAGGCTCCCGACTTTGATCTCGTCTTCGACGAAGATCGCGACCGCCGACGTTTCATCCAGCGCATTCTTGGACCGCGCCGCCCTCGACACCTCGTAGAATCCGCCATTCCCGTCGGCACGGAAACGAACGTCCTGGCCTTCCCCCGTGACTTGATCGTAGTGCCAGCGGGCGCCGACCGCCAGATCATGGGAAAGCGCGCCGGTGTCGAAACGGAAATTCACCTGGTTCTGCCAGCCATAGGCTTCGTGGAAGCGGATGTTGGAAAGCCTCCGCACCGTCCCGTCGCCATACCCTTGCAGCACGGCGAGGGCCGCCGGATTCATCAGTGCATTCGCCACGCCGATGTTCGTGCCGCCGCCGATCGCGTTGTTCGCCCCGAGGCGGACATCGTTCAGCCGGAAGAAAGCGCGGTTGAACTCGTTGTAATAGATCGCCGACTCGATCCGGAGGGCATCGCTCGGCTCCGCGATCCACTTCAGATAAGTGCGCGTCGCGTCCGAGTCGAAGTTGTCGAGCCCGTTGGCCGCATAGCGCCGATCATAGTCGCGCCGCAGATCCGCCTCGGTGACTCCGGGATACGAATCGTCCATGTCGAAGTCGGTGTAGCCGACTTTCACTTCGAACCTCTGCTTGAGGGCGGTGCCGGGCTCCCAGAATACCTTCAACATCGGCTCCAGCAGATCGAATCCCGCCTTCTTGCTGGACCCGTCGGTTTTCCTGAATCCGTCGCTCGACTGGTGATGCAGCTCCAGAAGATAGCCGATCCGGCCCGCTTCCGTTTCCACCGTATCTCCATGCCAGAGATGATTGAAGAAGGTGTTGTCGCTCCCATAGGTGTTGCGGGAGAAAAACCTCGGACCGTCTCCTTCCGGGATCGGCGTCGAAAGAAAGTTCACCACACCGCCCGTCGTCTGCGGACCGTACTTCACCTGGCTGGAACCTTTCAGAACCTCGATCCCCGCCATCCGCCCGGACTTCGGGGAATAGTAGGCCGAAGGGTTCGAATATGGCGACGGGGCAGTGAGAATGCCGTCTTCCATGAGCGTCACCTTGTTACTCCGGTTGCCGTCCACGCCGCGGATGGAAATGTTGAGGAAATGCCCGAAGCTGTCTTCGTCACGAACATACACACCCGGCGTCTTCGCCATGATCTTCGAGAAGTTGGTATAGCCGCGCTCCCTGAATTCGATCGCATCGACGTATGCGGCCGAGCCCGCCAGCCGCCAGGCGTCCTCCTCGCTTCCGACAACTGTCAGCGGCTCCAGCACATCGATTTTCCGCTCGACTTCCTGCGCCCAAGCCGTCCCTGCGGGCGAGGCGGCGAGGAGACAGCCCAATAGGCAATACCTGTTTCGTTTCATGGTGTTTGGCATAAATATCACTTCGCCTGCCGGACAACCCGCGGGCGCCAGCCGGCCAGAATCTGCGTCCTCGTCGGGCGACCGTTTTCCCCGATCCACTTCCTCACCGCCGCCCGGTACCGCTCGCTGCTCAGCTTCGGATAGAAATCTCCGATCCCCAACCACTCGCGGGTCCGCTTCAGCCAGATCATGACGCAGCGATCCTTCTTCCGAATCCCGATCCTCTGGAGCGCATCGCTCGTCTCCCCCGTCCCGGCGAACGTGAGAATCTTCTCGACGAGGATCGCCCGCGCCTCCAGCGAGATGAACTCGCGCTTCTCGCCGGCATTGCCGAAATTGAAGAAATCGTCTGAGTAATTCATCGGAGGATGCGCTGCGAGCCGGCCCTTCGATCAAGGACACGGCGCCCACGCTAACCGTCCGATTATTAGAAAATCATTAAGAGATGAGATTCAGTCTCAAAATCAATAAAGCCCATTGGAACTACCTTTTCGTGGGGAATCTCAATCGGAACGTCACCTTGCCTTCCTTCAAACCGGCATCGAGAGCCCCCCCGCAGCGATGGGCAACTTCCCTCGCCAGCGGCAGCCCCAAACCCGCTCCCGGAGCATTCACCGAGACGTTTCTTCCCCTTTCGAAAGGCCGGAAAATACGCTCGCAATCATCACCCGTCAGACCTTTGCAGTCGTTCGTCGTCTCCAAAATCAGCCACTCTGTCTCCCTTTTCAACCCGACCCGGATCGAACCTCCCTCCGGAGTGTATCGGAACGCATTCTCCAGCAGATTCCACACGACGATCCGGAAAAGCCCCTCATCCCCCTCGACCGTCGCCGGCTCGTCCAGTCCTTCTTCTTCGACGGCATAACGCCCCTCGGCCCGCTCCATCTCCCCGCTCAACACCTCCCGCACCACCGCGGCAGCATCGTATTTCTCCGCCATCACCTCTTCCAACCCACCCCGCAGGCGAGCCAGACGCATGAGGCTGTTGATCGTTTCTTTCATCCCGCCGGATACCGCGAGCGCCCGGCCGATTCTCCGCTTCAGATCGGCTCCATCGGCAGGCTTTCCGTGTGCCATCTCAAGGATCGCATGGATCCCCGAAATCGGAGTCCTTAACTGGTGCGCCGCGCTGTAAGCGAACTCCTTCTCATGCTCGCGGGCTTCCTCGACCCTCTCCAGCGTCTCGTTGAAGGCCCTTGCCAGAGGGTAAAGCTCCTCCGGCAGCCTCTCCGGAATCACGGGCAGCGGCGTCCCCATTTCCGACGAACGCTTCACCAGACCAGCCACCAGGCGTTCGATCGGAGAAAGCGTCCAGCGGCTGATGAGAAAAATCGCCAGCCAGATTGCCCCCAGAGTCAGCACGCCGCTCTTGATCAACCGGAACCTCGTGAGTGCCAGATCCCACTCCACCCCTGCCGTCTCCCGGGCGCAGACCACCACTTGGGGATAATCCCCGATCTCAAGAAGCCTGCCCCGCCGCTCCATCTCCATCCGCCCATACCGGTTCGTGAAGGGATGATGCAGCATTCCCACCGCTCTCGCCTCTCCGCCGTTCGCCAACAACACATCCCGGAACGCCACCTGATTCAGCTCCCCGTGAAAAAGCTCAAGATTCTCGTCCCCCAGATCGGGCGAACGGGCGGTCTTTCCGCTTTTCAGATCCCAAAGCTGGAACAGACCTTCGATTCCCATTCCCTCATTCGAATCGAGCGCCTCCTGCCATTCGTATACGACGCCTTCCCACTCCAGTTCCGAAGCCTTCGACAATAGATTCGCCGTGCCCGCCAGTTGCTGATCCAGCTCGTTTCTCAATGAACGGCTGACATCGCGGTAGATGAAAATTTTCGAGCCGCCGAGCACCACCGCCGCCACCAGCAGGCATCCCATCGTCAAACGACGTCTGATCGAAGGACGCCTCATCCCGCCTCCTCCTCGAGAATGAACCCGTGACCGCGCTTCGTGGCGATCATCTCCGGCAGTCCGCCTTCATTGAGTTTCCTCCTCAGATAGGCGATGCAGACATCGATCTTGTTGCTGGCGAGGTCGCCGTATTCCTTATAGACGTGCTCGCTGATCTCCCGGCGGGAAACCGTCTGGCCCGCACGATGGGCGAGGTAGCTCAGCATCATGAACTCGAGACGGGTCAGAGAAATCTCCCGGCCCGCACGGCGCACGCTCTTGCGCACGCAATCGATTCTCAAAGTTCCCACCACGATCTCCGCCGACTCGACCGCAAACTTCCGCCTCACCATCACCCGGACACGCGCGACCAGTTCTTTCAAGTCGAACGGCTTCACCAGGTAGTCGTCCGCCCCGGCGTCGAGACCTTCGATTCTCTGCACCACCGCATCCCTCGCGCTGATGAGCAGCACCGGGGTCCTGTCATGCACGCCCCGGAGCCTTCTCAAAATCGACAGCCCATCGATCTCGGGCAGCATGATATCCAACACGATGACCTCGTAGGAATGGTTGCTGGCGTACCACAGCCCTTCGTCGCCGGAACCGCTCTCATCCACCACGAATCCTTCATCCTCCAGGCATTCGCGAACGCTCTCCCGCAAAGGCAGATAATCCTCTATCAGCAAACAGCGCATTCTCCCGGCGAAACGGCGACAGCTCAGAAACAATCCCATTCCCTGGCAAGCCAATTCACGGGAGAAACCTGTCGCTCCCGATGCGCACACGTTCCGGCATCGCCCGGGGTGACCCGATGGCGGCGCCGAAAGGCCGGTGGCTCAAAAAACAGCCTGCAATCCGTCCGGCGACTCAATCGAAACGCTCCAGCATCGGCGCGAGATCCTTCACCCTTTCCGCCGGCCAGAGCTTCCGGGGCGTCATGATCGCTCCATCCAGCGAACGGTGTTCCGGCCAATCCGCCACCTCCGGAATCGCGGGCACGGCGCGGGCGATCACCGCCTTGGCCATGGCGACATTGGCGTGCAGGTGGGCGACCACCGCGTCGGCGGTCACCGGCTCCTCGTCGGTCTTCCAGCAATCGTAGTCGGTGATCATCGCCAGCGTCGCCAGCGCGATCTCCGCCTCGCGGGCCAGCTTGGCTTCGGGCAGATTGGTCATGCCGATCACGTCGAAGCCGAGCTTGCGGTTCGTCTCGCTCTCCGCCCGCGTGGAAAAGGCCGGGCCGTCCATGTTCACATAGGTGCCGCCGTCGTGGACCCGCGCGCCCGCCGTTTCCGCCGCCCGGCGCAGGATCGCCCGCAGGCCGCCGCTCACCGGCTCCGCAAAGGAAACATGTCCCACGATCCCGCCGCCGAAGAACGTGTGATGTTCCCGACGGCTGGTCCGGTCGAAATACTGGTCCGGCAGCACGATGTCCCGCGGCCGGTATTCTTCCTTGAGGCTGCCCACCGCCGTCACGCAGATCAGATACCGCACGCCCAGCGAACGCAGCGCCCACAGATTCGCCCGGTGGTTGATTTCCGTTGGCAGCAAGCGGTGCCCGCGGCCGTGGCGCGGCAGAAACCACACCTCGCGCCCGCCCAGCACGCCGCCCGTGAGCACGTCGGACGGTTCGCCGAAGGGTGTCGCCACCGCCCGTTCCTCCGCCTTCTCGAAGCCCTCGATTTCGTATAGCCCGCTCCCGCCGATAATCCCGATCGCCGCTGCCATGCCGGTCGATTAGACCCGGCATGGGGAGGCGTCGAGCAGGATTCGGCTTGGCCCTCCTTCCTCCCGGAGTATCCTAAAAGCCATGAAAGCAAAGGTCACTTATTGGCGCGAGTCCGACGGGACCTATCTCGGCTATCTGAACGACTACCCCGACCATTGGACACAGGGGGAGGATCTGGACGATCTCAAGGATCATCTGCGCGATCTTTTCGGGCTTTTCGGCCGCGAGGACATCCCGGGAATCCGCAAGGAAGTGGAGCTGGAAATCGCGTGAAAAGGCGGGACCTCGTTGCGGAGTTGGAACGAGCTGGCTGCACCCTGCTCCGTCATGGTGCCCGTCACGACATCTACCACAATCCGAAGACCGGACGGTCCCAGCCCGTCCCTCGCCACCGCGAGATCAACGAAGTGCTCGCCAGGAAAATCCTCAAGGACTTGGCTTCAGGCGGGGGATAAAACAGAGCGGCCGCCGGCGGCGGGCATGCAAGCGCTTTCCCGGATTTCACCGGATTTTCATCATTGTTTTGAAGATAGCCCCACCCTTTCACCGTTTCAGGGAAAGGCGATCATGTCCCATCCACCACCACCGGAGCGGGAAATCCCCGGGCGGCTGCAAGCGCTGGCGTTTCACGCGAAATGCCGGCTCCTGCAAATCCGCCGGGCGTTTCTGGAAATCCGCCTCCGTCCCCCGCTCCATCGCCGCACCTCCCGCTTTACCGGCGAGCCCGTCGTTGCTGAAAAGCGCGCACCCCTCTGGAGCCAGACCGGCCCGGCCGAGTTCCCCCTCACCGCCGGCAAAGTGCAGAATCTCCGTGCCGCCGCTCTCTCCTTTCACGGCATCGAAGTCCCCGCCGGAGAAATCTTCAGCTTCTGGCGGCAGCTCGGCCGGACCACGCGGCGGAAGGGCTTCACCCATGGCCGCGAACTCCGCGAAGGCTGCCTCGTCCCCGCCCTCGGCGGCGGGCTCTGCCAGTTCAGCGGTTTGCTCTATCAGGCCGCTCTCGATGCCGGTCTGGAAATCGTCGAACGCCACGCTCATTCACGGGTGGTCCCCGGCTCTCTCGCCGAGCGGAATCTCGACGCCACGGTTTTCTGGAACTACGTCGATCTCCGCTTCCGCGGCGGGAACGACTGGCGCCTCGAAGTCATCCTCGACGCCACCGACCTGATCGTCCGCATCCGCTCGGCCGGCGGCGCAAAGACCGCTCTTCCGGCAGCGGAAGCACCCGCGCCGGACCGCCCCGCGCCCAGCGGCGACTGCCTGAGCTGCGGCATGACCTCCTGCTTCCGCCACCCCTCCGCGACCGTCGCCCATGCTCCGGCCCTCGGGCACACCGCCTACCTGCTCGATGCCCGCTGGCCGGAATTCGATCGCTGGTGCCGCGCCCACTCCCGGACCGGTGACCGATGGCTGACTCCGCTGGACGGCCGGCGCTGGAAAAAACCGAACTACCAATGGTCGCCATCGCCTGAATCCTCCAGCCGCCACGCCACCCTCACCGCCCTGCTGCGCTCCTTCCGGCAACGACGCCTTCCTTCCCAGGGAGCCGCCCGCCAGCGCGCCTTGCTGGAAGGCGACGCCGCGCTCGCCCGGCGCTACGCCACCATGCTCGATCCGCGCTGCCGGCACATCGTCGTCTCGCAAAACCTCCTTCCCCATCTCTGGCGCAGCGGCGTTCTCGGCGGGCGCACTTTCGATGTCCTCATGCAGCGCTGGCCGCTGGAAGAACTCCAGCGCCGGCTCGACGCCGCGAAATCCGTCCATCCCCAATCCTCCACCTTGGGCGACTTCCGCGCCGATCCCGAACTCGTCCGGGCCGAGTCGGAAGCCCTTGCCGCCGCGGCCCGCCTCGTCACCCCGCACCTCGCCATCGCCCGCCATTTCGGCCGCCGCGCCTGGAGAGTCGATTGGGAAATGCCCGAGCCCCTCCCCCGGCATGAGTCCCCGGAACCTTTCGTCTTCTTTCCCGCCTCTCGCCTCGGCCGGAAAGGCGCCTACGAACTGGCCGCCGCGCTTCGCCGTCACCCCGATCTCGGTCTGCGCTACCTCGGCCGCGCCGATGAAGGCTCCGCCGATCCCTTCCACGGCCTGCCCTGTTCGCCCGGCTCCATCTCCGACCTCGCCGCCGCGACCGCCCTCGTGCTGCCCGCATGGATCGAGCACCAGCCGCGCCTCGCGCTGCTCGCCCTGGCCAGCGGCATTCCTGTGATCGCCACCGATGCCTGCGGCCTGCCGGACCATCCGATGCTCCGCCGCCTCGCCCGCCCCGCGGATCTCGGCGAAGCTCTCGCCGCCCTCCTCTCTCCGTGCCCCGCCCCATGCGCCGCCATCTGCTAATTCTGCCCGCCCTGTTCCTTTGCGCTTGCCGGGGCGAGCCGGAGGAAACGCAGGATGCCTTCGTGGTCGAAACTTGCGACAGCCTGCCGCTCCTGCCCGGCCCCGAACGCGCCAGGGCCGCCGCGGAGCGTGTGCGGCCGGGGCTCGAAAAGGACCTCGCGGAAAAAAATCTCCGCTTGGGCGATCCCGTCTTCCTCCGCGCCTTCAAGGAGGAACGCGAACTGGAAATGTGGGTCCGCCGCCGCGACACCGGGAAGTATGATCTATTCCGTACCTGGAAAGTCGCCGGAACCTCCGGGATCCTCGGCCCGAAGCTCGCCGAAGGCGACGGCCAGGTGCCGGAAGGCTTCTACTTCGTCCCGCCCGCCGGGATGAAGCCCGACAGCGTCTTTCATCTCGCCTTCAACATCGGCTACCCCAACGCCTACGACCGCCATCACGGCCGCACGGGCACCTTCATCATGATCCACGGCAACCGCGTCTCCATCGGCTGTCTCGCCATGACCGACGCGAAGATCGAGGAGATCTACACGCTCTGCGACGCCGCGCTGAAAAACGGCCAACCCTTCTTCCGCGTCCATGTCTTCCCCTTCCGCATGACGGACGAACGGATGGCTGCTGCCGCCGGTCACGAATGGGAGGACTTCTGGAAAAATCTCCGCGAAGGCTACGATCATTTCGAACGCGAGCGCATCCCGCCCGATGTCACCGTCGAAGCGGGCCGCTATCGGTTCCGGTAGCTGGGGTGTTCCTCTACCAACTCCGCAGCGACCCTATGAATTCCCGGCCGGCTTCGAAGGTGCGGAGGGCGTTGGCGACCCACTCCGCCGCGAAGTCGCGGAAACCGAGCGCCTGCGAGGCGAAGCAAAGCAGCGCCGCGAGCGTGAGCTGGTTGGCCAGCCAGATGATGGTCAGCGACAGGAAGGTACCGTTCTCCTTCAGGTCCGGCTGGTCGCGCGGGATCATCCACAGCGTCCACAGAAAGTGGAAGGCCCAGAAGAAGCCGGTGAAGCCGAGCAGGAACTTCTCCGCCGCCAGCGGCAACGGCCAGAGGAAGTTGATGCCGGCGTAGAGCGACACGCCCGCGGCGGCCCACAGCGGCACGAAGTAGGGCGACAGCGCGATGACGATGTTCGACTTGTCGGTGGTCACGTAGCCGCCGTAGAGACTCACGCCCCAGTCGCTCACCCGGCCGCGGAAGAGCCAGATGAAAAGGATGTGCGTCAGCTCGTGGCCGAGCACGTAGAGGTAGAGGAAGCCGGGCCGCAGCAGGCCGGTGAAGAACCAGCCGGTCATCAGCAGGCAGCCGGTGGTGAAGTACCAGAATTCCTTGGTGGTCCAGAAGCGGTGCTCCAACGTGGCGTCGGTGAACTGGTCGAAGAAGGTCCAGGTGGTGATCGCGCAGAGCGGCAGCAGCAGCAGACCGAGCAGCCAGCGCCACAGACGCAGGAGCGCGCCGGGGTGGACGCCGGCGCCGGGCAGGAAGTCCGGCTGGGTCGCGGCGATGGCGGCCTGCACCGATTTCCAGTCGCCGCGGCCGAGCCGGCGGTTCGTCCGCTCGCGGGCGCGGTCATTGGCCAGGCGCAGGGCGTCGGAAAAGGACGGCCGCGCCCTCCGGCGGTTCCCCGCCGCCGGTCCGAGCTGGAGCTGTCTGGTGCGGACTTTCGCCATGCGCGGCCCGCTGGATACTTCGGAAAAATTAAGGAATCAAGGTTCGATTGCTGTTCAAACGCTCTTCGGTCAGGCCCTACCCCAGCGCCTCGAGGAACGGCCCGTCCCTCCACGATGACGCCACGCCCAGCCGCGCCACCCATTTCCCCTCCTCCGGCCAGATGAAAACCCGCCTCCCGGAAGATCCGATCAACGCCGCCAGCCCCGCCGGATGCCTCCGCGACAGACAGGCATGCCGCCAAAAGGATGCCGGCCGCGGCGGATCGAGCACCCTTTCCACCTCCACGGCATGAGCCCCCGGCTTGCGGGCATTCACGTTCCGCCAGATGCCGCCGCCAAACATCGGATTCACCGCCGAAGGCCGCGTCACCCGGGCGAAAACCGCCGCATCGAAGCCGTCCGCATTCTCCCCGGCGAGCAGCCTCCCCACCGTCCGTCCCAGCCGGCCCAGTTCTTCGACGCTCAGCTCCGCCCCGGTGGAAAGAAAGAAACGTCCCCGCCGGTCCGACCGCCACTCCGGGCTGCTCAGGCCGATGGGAACCATCACCGCACGGTGGAGATATTTTTCCAGAGATTCCCCGCGTGCTGCGAGTTTGCGCTGCATCAACTCCGCCAGCACTTCCCAGCACGCAGGGCCATAGCGGAAGATCGTTCCCGGCTCGTCCACCACCCGCAGCGCCACGGCATTGCGGCCCTTGTCCGCGGGATTGCGGTAAAGCGCCGCCACCCCGGCCTCCAGCCCGGCAGTCTGCTGAAGCAGCATCCGCACCGTGATCCGCCGCTTGCGCGCATCGCCGCGCCACTCGGAAATCGTCTCCGCGACCGGCCCGCCGTCGTCGAGCCAGCCCTCCCGCACCGCCCTCACCGCGGCGAGCGCCGCCAGCGCCTTGGTGATGCTCAGCACCGGCCCCTCGTAGCCGCTCTGCCAAGCCGCCACCCGCGAACCACCGCGCCATGCCGCCCAGCCGCGCCCGCCATGCCGGCGGGCCTCCGCATCCGCCCGTTCGAGCTGACGCGGGGTCCACGACGCTTGCCCGCCGGCGGCCGCGCCGCAGCCGGTCATCCCCAAACATGCCGCTCCGCCAAGCCGGAGGAAATCGCGGCGCGGGATCATCTCAATGCTCCTGCCGGAAATCCTTTGCCTTCTTCAAGCGCTCCGCGAAGGCGCTGTCCCCACCTTCCTCCTCCAGCGGGGGGTCCGGCTGGCCGAAGGCGAGATTCACCAGCACGAAAAGCAGCGCGCCCGAGACGATCACCGCCAGGGTGCTGATGAAGCGGTGCACATGCACCGACTCGACCAGTTCCCAGATGCCGAGAATCCCGACGAACATCGCCGCCGCCAGGCAGGCATTCGTCGTCCAGAAGACGCAGCGCTTCACTTTTCCCGAATCGAGGTATCCTTGCATGCCTCGCATTCAAGCCGCCCGGCGGCGGGAAGTCAATTTCGCTCCCGGCAAACCGGCAGGGAGGAAGCCGCCGGCCTCAATCGCCCACTACTGCCTTCAGGCGGACGGATTTCTTCGCATCTCCGCTCCTGGGAATCGCGACGGCGATTGCCCGGATCGCCGCCGAGCACGGCCGCTCGTACCCACCGTCCCGGTTTATTCCAACCGGCTCGCCTGATAGTAGAGCACGCGCCCTTCGATGGACAGTCCCCCTGCCGACGCCAGCGACGACACATCAATGCGGTGCACCGCTCCCGCGCGCGGATCGACGGCGAGCGACAGCGTTCTGCCGTCTTCGGAAAGCGACCACTCCCTCACCGGCAGCGCGGCCTGACCGACCTTCGGCGAGCCGTAAGTACGATGATAATGGTAGTCGAAGGTCTCGATATCAGGAGCGGCGGCGGGTTTCGCGGCAGGCAGATTGAAGCCGATCTCGAAACGATGCCCGCCGTCGCCGCCCTTCAGCTTCACCGAAGTGACGGTGAAGATTTTCTCAGGCTCGCGGAGGGTGATTTTCACAAGTCCCTCCGCACCGGCCCAGGAGAGGTGCGTCTTGCCGACCCATAGCGCGCCATCGGGCGAGAAGGCGAGGCGGTGGTTGCCGTTGCCGAGCGGGGTACCGTCGAAGATCGGGATCAGCGCGCCCTGGCGGAAGCCGCCGACCTCGTCGGGCAGGAAGCGGACCATGCGGTTCTGGTTCATCTCGCCGAGAAGCGTCTGCCCGGCGAAAGGTCCCCAGCTTTCGGGAAAGACAACGGGCTGGGTGGGCGAGTTGGCGAGATCGCCCTGCGGAAAGCGCGCGGTTTCGAGCGTGCGCATCTCCTGGAGTTTCTCGACCGGAAGCAGGGTCGGATCGCCCAGCGACCAGCCATCGCGCCAGACGAGCGAGGCGGGGTGACCATAGAAGCCGCCTTTTTTCACGGTGTAGAGCGGCGATGTGCCGCGCCAGTCGCCTTCGTTGTCGGTGACGAGCAGGTGACCGTCCGCATCGAAGCCGATGCCCTCCGGAGAACGGAAGCCGCAGGCGAAGGGTTCCATGGATCTTCCGTCGGGCGAAAGCCGCAGCACCCAGCCGCGCCACGGCACGCGGGAATACATGCGGTAGGCCAGCTCGGCGCGTTCGCGCCAGTTGCCGCCGTGGATCATCTGCCGGCGATCCAGCGCGCCGACATCCGACCACTCGCCGCGGATTTCCTCGCGCACGCCGGCGCCGTTCGATGCGAGATTCAGCGCGATGTAGAGCGAACCGTCGGGGCCGCGCGCGGGACCGAAGGCGAATTCGTGATAGTTCCCGCTCATGCCGAAGCCGTCGAACACCGTCTCGTAATCGTCCGCGACGCCGTCGCCGTCGGTGTCGCGTACTCGGGTCAGCTCGGCGCGCTGCAGGACGAGCAGCGAAGAGGCGGACTCGGCGATGACACCCAGCGGTTCGTGCAAGCCGCCTCCGAAAGGCATCCACGTTCTGGTGCGGGGGTGGAAAAAGAGTACCTCTCCGCGGTGGAAAACGGCGGCGATGCTGCCGTCGGGCAGCACGTCGAGGCCGCCGATCTGCGGATCGACGCCGGCGGGGTTCGGCATGCGTTCGACGGTAAAAGGCGAGGCATTTGTGATGACGGCGGACGCGAGGAAGAGAGCGATCGTTTTCATTTCCAGCGGAGGGTGAGGGTGAAAGATTTCGCGGAAGCGGCGTCGAGGGTTTCGCCCGGCGCTTCGATGCCCGCCCCGGGGAGATCGGCGACCTGCAACGGCCGGCTGCCGTCGGTCTCGAAACGACGCTCGATCCCGCTGCCGTCGGGGAGCGGCCGGATCGTTTCGGTAAAGCGCACGCCATCGCGCTCGTAGCGGAAGCTGGGGAGCCCGTCCTTCACCCGGTAGCCGAGAAATTTCGGCGCCTGGGAATCACCGGAAGTCTTCAGCGGAAAGGCAGCCTCACGGTAAACGATCTGCCCGTCGATCGCGGCGAGCGCGCTGCCATTGCCCTTCCAATGCTCCGCGCCGAGAATGAACCCGCCCCTCCATACATAGCGCAGGCGGCACTCCGCGGCATCGAAGCAGTAGGACAGATCGCCGGGCAGGGCGACGGCGATCGCCGCGGGCGAGGCTTCCGGCAGGAATATCCGCTGCACCTGCGGCCGGACAAGCTCGGACGGCGGCACGGTATAGGGATCGGCCTCGGGTACGGCTTTCTCCGTTTTCCCCTCGGAGAGTTTCAGGATGTGGGCGTGGATCTCGCGCAGCGCAGGCTCGCCGACATGGACCATGGCGGGCATGGCGATGCGGTCCAGCCGCTTGCGGCCGGGCTCGACGCACCAGCGGACGAAACCGTCGATGTCATCGCGGTAAAGTCTGGAAATCTCGACCAGCGAAGGACCGACAAGCGACTGGTCCACCAAATGGCAGGCGGCGCATTGGATTTGAAAGGTCTCGGCCGGATTCGCCGCAAGGGCGGCGGGCAGACAACAGGCGAAGAGCAGCGGACGGTTCATGAGAAGGCGTCGTCGGAACGGGCTTCAGGGATCATGACGGTCAATCGGAGGCGTTTCGACCATCAAAAATATGTCATACAAATTATGGGCCCTCAGGAAAATGCGGTGAGAATAAGCGCCCGCTTGTCCGCCGGTCGGCCGAGGGTGTCGGGTCCTGCCACCTCCGGCTCTTCAAAATAGGCGGTTCAGATCAGCGCCCCCTTGTCCCTTGCCACCCGCGCCGCCCTCCCCTACACCCGCGCCGTGCTTACGATCCACAAGCTCACCAAGACGCTCGGCGGCCGCACCCTTTTCCGCGACGCGGAAATGACGATCAACTGGGGCGAACGCCTCTCCCTCGTCGGCCCGAACGGCGCCGGCAAATCGACCCTTTTCCGCATGATCCTCGGCCAGGAGGAACCCGACGCCGGCACCATCGAGCGCGACGACTACGCCATCACCGGCTACCTCGCCCAGGAATCCGGCGACCCCGGCGACGAGACCGTGCTGGAGATCGCCATGGGCATCACCCCCGAAATGGTCGGCTACCTGCGCGCCATGCGCGAGCACGAGGCCGCCGGCACCCTCGACCACCCCGACTACGCCCACGCCCAGGATCAGTTCAACCACCTCAACGGCTACCAGCTCGAACCCAAGGCCAAGAAAATCCTCGCCGGCCTCGGTTACAAGGAAGCCGACTTCCACCGCACCGCGCGCGAATTCTCCGGCGGCTGGATCATGCGCGCCTACCTCGCCCGCCTGCTCGTCCAGGAGCCCGACCTGCTCATGCTCGACGAGCCGACCAACCACCTCGACCTGCTTTCCCTGCTCTGGTTCCAGCGCTATCTCATCAACTACCCCGGCGCCATCCTCATGATCTCGCACGACCGCGACTTCATGGACGCCATCGTCGAAAACGTCGTCGAAATCGACCCCGACGCCCAGGAACTCATCTCCTACACCGGCAACTACTCCTCCTACCTCGAACAGCGCGAGCAGCGCTACGAGCAAAAGGTCCAGGCCTACCGCAACCAGAACAAGGAAATCGAGCAGCACCAGGAATTCATCGACCGCTTCCGCCAGGTCGGCTCCAAGGCCGCGCAGGTCCAGTCCCGCATCAAGTTCCTCGAAAAACTCGAACGCATCGAAAAGCCCCGCGCGCCGCGCAAGCCCTTCAAATTCGCCTTCCCCCAGCCGCCGCGCTCCAACCAGAAGGTCATCGAGCTCGAAAAAGTCGGCCAGGCGTACGGCGACAAGCAGATCTACACCAACCTCGACCTCACCATCGAGCGCGGCGACAGGATCGTCCTCGTCGGCCCGAACGGCGCGGGCAAATCCACCCTGCTGAAAATCCTCGCCGGTACCATCCCCATCAACGCCGGCGAGCGCAAGGTCGGCTACGCCACCAAGCTTGGCTACTACTCGCAGCACCGCTCCGAAACGCTCAACGAGGACAACACCGTGCTCGAAGAAGTCCTCGCGAGCTGCGCCACCCTGCGCGAAGAGGACGCACGCGCCATCCTCGGCTCCTTCCTCTTCCGCCGCGCCGATGTCGAGAAACGCTGCGGCGTCCTCTCCGGTGGCGAGAAATCCCGCCTCAACCTGGTGAAATTCCTCGTCGATCCGCCGAACCTGCTGCTGATGGACGAGCCCACGACCCACCTCGACATCCTCTCCATCGACTCGCTGGTCAACGCGCTGAAAAACTACGAAGGCACGCTGGTCTTCATCTCCCACGACGTGCACTTCATCCGCCACCTCGCGGAAACCACCTTGCACATCAACAACGGCGCCGTCACCCGCTACACCGGCGGCTACGACTACTTCCTCGAAAAGAGCGGCCTCAACGACGACCGCGGCGCGGTGACGGCGTGAGGCGCCAAGGCGCGGTCCGACCCGGAACTTGAGCCTCGGCGGCTTCGCGTATAGCCTTCCCCCATGCCCGAAGAAGAACTCCTCAAGCGCATCACCGCCTCGCCGGACATTTGCCATGGCAAGCCTTGCATCCGGGGACTGCGCTATCCTGTGGAATTTCTCCTCGAGCTCCTGAGCGGGGAAAGTACCGAAGCCGACATCCTCGAAGACTATCCGGACCTCGAAGCCGCCGATCTCCGCGCCGTCCACGCCTACGCGGCGAGACTGAGCAGAATCAAACGCATCGAACCTCTCCCGGTTGCATGAAGTTTCTGGTCGACGTGCACCAGCGACTCCGTGACGACATGAAGAAATTCAGTAGTCGCATTCCTCGTCGAGAGCGTCACGAAGGAACTGGTCGAGGAAATCTTCGAGGCTTTCCGCGATTGGCTTCGCAAGCCGGGCGAACTCTTCCGCCGGCGTTGTCTCGTCCACTTCACCATGCGGCATCAGAACAACCCGGCAATGGTCGGTTTCCTCCGCCGCAACCACGCAATAGGCATCCCCGCAATAAGTGGTCGCGAAAGTCCAATAGCCGAACGGCGAAGCGCAGTAGCCCGGCAGCAACTCACGGTTCTCCACGATCACATCGGAGAGAGGGAGCAACCGGACTTGGCCGTGGACACATTGCTCCGGTGAATACTCGCGAAAAAAATCCACAAGAGCCTTCGGCGCCCCCATCCCCTCGAACTCAAGGAGCAGATCGGGAGAACTGGGTTCAAACGGAACGCCGGTTTCCGCTGTAATCCGGGCGGTCAGGTGGGAGATGGAATTCATGAGATGGGCTCGCTCGCAATGGGCGGTTGTTCGCTGGCATTCCTACTTCTATCCGCTGCTACCATCAACATGCGATAGCGCGGCTAGGCAAACAGGCCTTTCCCTGTTTTGAAATCCCCCGTGAGCACCCTGAAATTCAAACTCACCCTCGCCTACGACGGCGCGGCCTACCACGGCTGGCAATCGCAGAAATCGGGCCGGGGCGTGCAGGATAAAGTGGAAGCCGCGCTGGCCCGGCTTTTCGGCGCGGCGCCGCGAGTCGAGGGTGCGGGCCGCACCGATGCCGGCGTCCACGCCCACGGCATGGTCGCCCATTTCGAAGTGCCGGCGGACCGCTTCCGCATGCCCGTGCGCCACCTCGCACTCGCGATCAATGCCTGCCTGCCCGACGACATCCGCGTACGCTCCGCGGTGCGGGCGCCGGCATCCTTCCACGCGCGTTTCGACGCCACCTGCAAGCAGTATCGCTACCACGTCTGGAACCACCCCGCGATGAACCCGCTGCTGCGCGGGCAGGCCTGGCATGTCCCCCGCCCGCTCGATCCCGCGGCGATGCGCGAAGCGGCAGCGTGCTTCGTGGGGACGCACGATTTCCGCTCCTTTACTGCAAACCGCCCGGGCGAGTTGAAGGACCCGGTGCGGACCCTGACCCGCTGCGACATCCGGCGCAGCGGACCCCGCATCATCTTCATCATCGAAGGCGGCGGCTTTCTCTACAAGATGTGCCGCGCCATCGCCGGAACCCTCGTGCAGACCGGCTGCGGCAAATTTTCGCCCGCCGATGTGCAAGCGATGCTCGCCCGCCGCGACCGTCGGGCCGCCGGCGTGAATGCCCCGGCGCATGGGTTGGTGCTGTGGAAGGTGTTCTATCCGGCCCCGCGCCGCGACCGTCCGCCTACACCTCCACATTCGGGAAATGCTTCTGCAGGCACTTCTCGCAGATCCCGTGGCTGAACTTCGCATCGCTGTGCCGCTGGATGTACGTCTCCAGCGGGTGCCAGTTCCCTTCCTCGTCCCGGATGTCCTTGCAATAGGAACAGGTCGGCAGGATGCCGCGGAGCGTCTTCACTTCCTGCAGAGCCTTTTGCAGGGAGCCGATCAACGCCGCGTTCTCACGCTCGACTTCCTTGCGCCGCTCGATCTCCCGCTGGGCGAGGCTGAGTTCCAGCCGCACCTTGGTCACCTCCCTCAAAATCGCCAGCACAGGCCGGTTTTCGATCTCCATGCCGTGCTTTCCGCTCTGCCAGGCGATGTACCAATAGAGGAAGGGAAAGGCAAAGAGTCCGATCACCAGCCTGCTCACGAAGGTTCCCGTCATGATCTGCAAATAGCCCGGCGTGCCGAAAAAGGCGCCGGTGGCGAAAAGCACCACATCCAGCCACAACACCCCCAGCAGGGTCAGGAGAGCCCGCACCCACAGCGGCATCCTGAGCCGCGGCTTGCCGAGGAACTCCCACGCCACGGCCAGGAAAATGAGATCGGCGAAGGCCGCCAGGATCGATGCCGTGTAAATCCGCAGGCTCTGCGGCGGGAAATAGTTCACCGCATCCGGCTCCGCCAGGCGGATCTGCCAGTGCAGCACCAGCGTCACGATCGGAACCATCACCGACACCCCGATGATCGTCGAAATCGCGATGCGCGTCGCCCGCGGACCGTCGAAGACGTAGACGACGAAGACTCCCAGCAGCAGCGCGGTGTAGAATACCGTGGAGCCCACCATGAAAGACACCCCCGGCACCTCCACCCTCACTCCCGCGTCCGTCACCCAGACCATCACAGCCGTAAGACTGCCGATCAGCGCGTAGAAATGGGCCAGCCCCAGCCGGTTGCGCAGCGAATGCGCCCACAGCACGAGAAAATACACGGCGATCGCCTCGGTAATGAGAATCAGCAATTCCTTCGTCATGCGGCCGGCTGTCAACACATCGTCCGCGCGGGATGCCGCCGGGGCAACCGGAAAGGCGGCAAAGCGCGGGGATCTTCGTTCGAAAAACCCCCGTGAGACGCCCGCCGCGGCGTAGCGGAAGGCCGCGCCACTCCGCTACGAGTGAGGATGCTCAGTCGCTCACGGCTCCGGCCCCTCCACGATACGCACGAAGCGCCGCGGACCGACCGCCGGCACCTGCGGAATGGGATCTCCCGCCGAAAACGTGCTGCCGGCCACCGGCGCGAAATCGTCGAGATTCACGCCGGTTTCCAGGTGATACCGGCGGCCGGCGACCAAGCCCGATACGCCGCCGATCACGATATTCCCGCCGACCACCTGCACGCTGCCGATCGTCACCGTATCCGGCCCCGGCTCCGCATCCAGATCGGGCAGCTCGTTTTCGCCCGTCGCATAGCTCACCGCCGCATTCGCCGCGGTGAAAGCGCCTGTCCACACGCGCAGTTCGTCCACCGTCCCGGCCCAGTCGGTATCGCCGAAGAAGACGGCCGCGCCGATGAAATTTTGCGTCGTATTGCCCAGTTGGAAGACCTCGCCGGTCCATGCGACGCTGTCCGCCAGCACCCCGTCGAGATAGATGGAGATCAGATCGGCCTCCGAGTCGTAAACCGTCACACAGTGGTATTTCCTGTCCTCCAGCGGGGCGGGATTCGGATCGCCGCGGGTGGTGAGTTCGCCCGTCACCGACCTGAAGCTGGAACTTGGAACCCCCTCCGGAGTGCCGGAATACGGCGTGAAGTCGATGTAGGTCGATTGCGCCGCACTGGCGCCCGCCGTGCCGAACATCCAGGCCTTGCGCCACGTCTGGGCCGGAGCGGCGGCAGTGAACCAGGCTTCCACCGTCAGGCTGCTCGCCTTCGCGATGGTGGCGCCGATCGGCACCGAGGCGTGATTTACCCGCGTGCCGCCGCCGGAAAGGACCAGTTGCCCGCCCGACACCGCGGCGCTGCCGTGCAGCTCTACCTCCGCCGAACCTGCGCTGTCGCTGGTATCGTCGAAACTCCAGCGATGCGCGAGCACCGGCGTCTCCTCCCCGCCGGGCGGGAAAGTAACCCCGACCTCGATCCGGACATCCACATCCCCCGTGATGTAATCGTTGGTCACGAGGCGCAGGACGCCGGACTGCACCGGGCCTTTCAGACCGGCGGGGTCAAAAGTGAAGGAGAGCGTCCCCCCCGACTCCGCCGCCACGAACAGCGGCCCGTCGTTCCCGAAATCGTGCGTCACCGCGAACTGCTGGAAATGGGTCGGCGCCGCGGGGCCGGCGATGAAGAATGCATCGTGTATTTCCAACACGCCCAGTCCTTCGTTCAGGATCTGGAGATCGAAGGCCTGGACCGGCGCGTCGTTCGCCACCGGGCCGTACGAAACCACCGGCGGCACCGAAATCTCCGGCATGTCCACATTCACGGTGATCCCGATGCGCTCCTGCGGCTTGAACGCATCGTCGCTTCCCAGCACGAGCGTGGTCGGGAAACTTCCGGTGAATCCCACCGGGTCGAATCCGATGGTCAGATTGACAGTCGCCCCGGGCGCCACGACCAGCGGCAGCCCGGTCTCCACGGAGAACAAATCGGTGTCGCCGCCCTCGAAAGCCGCCGAACTCACCGTCAGATTGTCCTCCGCACCGAGGTTGGTGATCGGCACGTCGATCGTGATCGCTTCTCCGCTGGAAGCCGCCGTGAACGACCTCGCGGTCTGCAGGCGCGGATCGTGCGGCACGATCGCATCCGGTCCTGCCGCGGCATTGGCCGCCACCTGGGCCTCGCTCATGGCGCCCTTCCAGATGCGGAGTTCGTCGACCGATCCGGCAAAATCGGAATCGCCGTAGAACACGGCCGCGCCGATGAAATTCTGCGTCGTTTCGCCAAGCTGGGAAATCGTGCCGTTCCAGGCCACGCTGTCCGCCAGGACACCGTTCAGGTAGAGCCGGATTTCGTCCCCAGGATCGTCGAACACCACCGTGCTCAGATAGGGCGTCCCGGCGGCGAGGGCCGGCGGATTCTCGCCCCCCCGGGTATTCACTTCGGCGCCGGATGGATTGAAGCCGGTGCTCGGCGGATTGTTGGTAATCCCGGTGCGCGGCGTGAAGTCGATGTACCTCGACGCCGCACCGCTGGCGCCGGGCGTTCCGAACATCCACACCTTGCTCCAGTTTTGGAGCGTCGCGACCGTGAACCACGCTTCCACCGTTAGACTGTCCGCGGAAGCGAGGGTCGGCCCGATCGGGACCGAGGCGTAGTTGGTACGGGGGCTTCCGCCGGGCAGTGTCAGCCTCCCTCCGGACAAGGCCGCTCCGCCTGTCAGCGCCACGTTGGCGGAACCGGCGCTGTCGTTCAGATCATCGAAACTCCAGCGGTGGACCAGATCCTGGGCATGCAGGCTCGCGGAGCCGAGGAGAGCGAAGGCGATCGCCTTCCCGATGGGCGCAAGCAATGCACGGCCCGGGGCGCCGGAACCACCCCGGGGGGTTTGGATTTTTTTCATCATGGGTTTGTTTTTCTCGTTCGGGTGCTTCGGAAGCAGCCCTCCGCCATTTCCACTCCCGTGGGAATGGAACAGGCATCGCACCATTTCCCAAACTGTTTCTGTATATCAAACATCACCGTTTCTGCAACGGGTTTCCCTGTCTTCATCGGGGAGCGCCCCGGATTTGTAATGGCGAGCCCGGCCGATGGCGGATAAAAGCGGCAGTCCGGCTTCCCTCCGTCGAATCATGAAATTTCCCCTCTTCCTCTGCTTCGCCAGCGTCGGCCTGGCCTTCCATGGCACGGCCGGCGAAATCCTGATCCACGAGGAAACCCTCCCCGACCGGATCGTCCACGAGACGCTTCCGGCGCGGAATATCGACACCGGCTTCTATCCCAGCCAGGCCCCGCTCGACCGCTACACCCAAGAAGAGATCGACACCACACTCGCGGGCCTGGGGCCCAATGGAACCGCGGTTCTTTCGACCGGCGGCACGGAACGGCTGCTCATCGGCGAACGCGGCGCCACCCGCGTCATCGTCGATCCGAAGGGGCATCTGCACGGTCCCGACTATCTGGGCAACCCCCTCGACCACGAGACCTGGCAGGCCGCCACATCCGCCGATGTGGAGGTGCGCGTGGTCTCCGAAACCATCCGGCTGCGGCAGGTTCAGGACCACACCCCGCGCGAATACGTCAGAAAGCTGCCGTCCCCTCCCAGCCCCCGCGTGAACGTCTCGGTCTGGTTCATCTACGAGCCGACGGACCTTTCCGAAACGACCTCACCCCTCCTGCGCTACACGCCTGCCACCGTCCCGGACTTCATCCCCGCCGCCATGGTGCAGGCCGCCCTTGCCGGAGCGGCCCCCGGTCAGGAAATTCCCTTGGCGACCGGCCGCGGCGTGCTTGGCCTCGGCAACCGGACCGGCGCTTTGATCGACCGGACCGTGGAAGCCTACAATGCCCAATACGGCATCGATTACATCGGCAACCCCGATAACCCCGTCTCCTGGGTCGCTCTGGAACGGCCCATTCAGGTGACCGAAGTTCAGCGGATCGAGCGGGGTTCCAAATTCCTCGATCAGACGATCCACTACACCCTCGTGGCGCCCGACTCGACCGGCGAAGTGATCGTCAACCCGAAGCACGCCGTCCTCACCACCATCCGGGACACGGCGATGACATGGAAAAAGACCTACTTCACCGCGGGCGAGACACCCCAGGAACTCGACCCCGCCGGCGTCGCCGCGCTTCAGGCCAAGCTCCAGCCCGGACAAACGGGTATGGCGCGGCACGCCTGGCTCGATACGCCGGACAACCCTGTCGCTACCATGGAGACGATCATCGATACCCGCGGCGCCGTCCACGGAGTCGACTACGAGGGCGATCCCGCGAACCCGGCCAGCTGGACCGCCCTAACCGACGAAGACGTGGTCGCCGACCGCATCGACGCCTGGACCGTCGCCACCGAAGCGGAGCGGGAGCACGAACTTCATCACCTCTATGTCGAATCCGCCGGCGGAGGCCAACTGAAGATCGTTCACAACGACTGCATCGGCCGCGATATCGTCCGCACGACCTGGCGCCACCTCGACCTGCCGCTCGATCCCGGCAACCTGCCCGAAGGCGTCACCCCGCAGCAGATCGCCGCAGCCCTGAGCTGGGCCTGCCCGGGTGAAACCGTCATCGTCGCGCGGACCACCGAGACCTCCCTCCTCTCGGAAGAAACCCAACCGCTGCCCGACATCGTCGATACCAACCGCTGGGTCCACGGCACGGACTTCGCCGGCGATCCCGAAGACCCCGGCACATGGACGGCGGCCGGCGCGCACGACGTTTACATCGACATCTATCGCCCCGTGCTGCGGACCCGGAGCTACCGCAAGCTCGTCATCAACCACCTCATCACCGCGCCGGAGGACCACCAATCGTCGCCGCTCGTGGCGGATTTCCGGCTCGACCGGGCAAGCGAAACGCCGGGTCTTTCCCTCCACTGGCACCCTCCCGCCGGAATGGGATTCGATGTCGAGATGAGCACCGACCTTGAAGTTTTCACTCCTGTCGAGACCCTGATCCAATCCGCCGGGGCGCCTGTCCAATACATCCATTACTTCCCCCCGGACCAACCCCTCCCCCCGCGGCTCTTCCTGCGCCTGCGCCGGAGGTAGCGGGGAATCAAGGTGCCTTCGCTGCGGGCAGCAGCGGCGTCAGCAATTCCTTCCAGATCGCATACCCGGCATCGCTCATGTGCAGGCCGTCCTCGACGAAAAGCTCCGGAATCGGATCGCCCTTGTCGTCGAGATAACGGTCCCAGGCGGCGGCGACATAAATGATGCGTTTGTCCTTCTCCGCGGCGGCTTGAAAACGGCGGTTCAGGTCGGCTTCCTCCGCGCGGATCGAGGCGCGGGCAGGAGTCGGGCGCACCGGGATCACGATCAGCTTCGCCTCCGGCACGCGCTCGAAGAGGCGACGGCGGAACTCCGTGAAATCCTCCTCCACCTGGGCGGGCGCTTTCCTGTCCCATAGGTCGTTGGTGCCGCAAAAGAAGACGACCAGCGAAGGCTCGTAGCGCAACACGCAACGCTCGAGGTAATGGTTCACTTCGGAAATATGGCTGCCGCCGAAGCCGCGGTTCAGCGCCTCCAGACCGGGGAAGACCTTCTTCAGATCGAGCATGCGGATGCTTGAACTTCCTGTGAAGACGATGCCGCCCTTCGCCGGTGGGGACTTCGCATCCGCCGCGTCGAAGGCGTCGATCTCACCCGCGAAACGCTTCGGATCGGGATCGGGAACCTCCGCGCCGAACAGGGGCAGGGCGAGGAACAGGAGCAGGAGAAGAGGGCGCATTGCGGATGCTACGGTGGGGTGTCGGCGGATCGTTCAGGCCCCGCTCTTTCAGCTTGCTTACCATAATAGAAACAAAGCGGATGCTGTGGGAATGCTGGCAGCGCACGCGAGGTAAATCATGACAAACGCCCTTGTACCAATGAATGGAATCAGCCCGAATCCGGGCAAAACCCATAAAATTGAGCAAGCGATCGCATATTGTTCGATGCTGAGACCGAATTGGCCCTCGGCCTGATACTGGGCGCCGCTATACCAAGCTACGAAAAAATCCATCCATGCATCGTACGCGAGAAAAACTCCCGCAAGGAATGCCACCACGATGTATGGGTAAAGAAAGCGATGAGCCCCAATGCGGGCTTTGCGCCCAATCAGCCAAACCCACGCCGCCGCGATCAGCGCCGCACACGCCACGAGCTGCACGATGAAGGGAATCATCTTTTTCCAAACATCGCCTGTTCCGGGAACCTCCCCGCGCGGGTCAGATCTTCCTCAACACTCCGGTCGAATCCCCGAAGCGCCTTTCCTTCACGCCGAACTCATCGAGCATCCGGAGGTAGAGGTTGGAGAGCGGCACGTTTTCGCCGAGATCGACGTGGCGGCCTGGCTTGAAGGCTCCGCCGCCGTGGCCGGCGACGACGACCGGCAGGTCGTCGTGGTTGTGGCGGTCGCCGTCGGAAATGCAGCCGCCATAGACGATCATCGAGTTGTGGAGCAGCGATTTGCCGTCCACGTCCTCGGTCTCCTTCATTTTCTGCATGAAGTAGGCGAACTGCTCCATGTAGAAGCGGTCGATCTTCGCGATCTTGTCGAGATTGCCGCGGTTGCCCTGGTGGTGGGAGATGTTGTGGTGGCCGTCGGAGACGCCGATCTCGGGGAAGCTGCGGTTGCTGCCGTCGTGGGCGAGCAGGAAGGTGGAGATGCGGGTGGAGTCGGTTTTGAAGGCGAGCACCATCATGTCCATCATCAGCCGCAGGTGCTCCTGATAGGTGGCGGGATGGCCGGGGGCGGGGACGCCGGGGTCCGGGGGCAGGCCCATGGATTCGATCTTCTCGATCTGCTGCTCGATCTCGCGCACGCCGGTCAGGTACTCGTCGAGCTTCTGCCGGTCGGTGCGGCCGAGGTGGCGATGGAGGGCCTTCGCATCGTGCTGGATGAAGTCGAGCATCGACTTCTTCGAGGCGTAGCGCATGCCGAGGCTGTCGGCGCGCTCCTTGGCATCGCCCGCGCCGAAAAGCCGCTCGAAGACCGCGCGCGGGCTCGACTCCGGCGTCATCGGCTGGTTTTCCGAGCGCCAGGAAAGGTTGAACTGGTAGGCGCAGGAGTAGCCGGAATCGCAGTGGCCGGACTTGCGCACGCCGTCGGTGGAGAGTTCCAGCGACGGCAGGCGGGTCAGGTGGCCGGCGGCATTCGCGGCGACCTGATCTGCGGAGATTCCGAGGCTGATGTCGGAGCCGGCGGTCTTGCGCGCCCGCACGCTGGTCAGGAAGGTGGCGTTGCCCCGGGCATGGTCACCGGGGCCGTCGCCGCCCGCGGTGGCGTGCTTCTGCTCGAAGCCGGTGAAGATCTGGAAATCCTGGCGGTGCGGTTCCATCGGCTCGAAAGTGTCCCCCATCTTGTAGTTGGAGGTGGTGCCGTTGGGCCGCCAGTGGGCCAGGTTCACCCCGTTCGGGATGTACAGATAGGCCATGCGCAGCGGCGCGCCGCTCGCCGTGGTCGCCATCGTCACGGGACGGGCGGTCTGCGCCATCACAGGGCGGAAGATTTCGAGCGCCGGCAGGCCGACCGCCGCCCCCATGCCGCGGAGGAAGCCGCGGCGATTCATGCCTGGGATGGGTGGGTTCATTTTCCGAACGTGTTCGTTTTCCTGGTCGATGCAATCCAAAACGGCCGTTTCGCCGGAGACGTTTCATTTGAAATTTCGCGATTTCCCGCCGCGGACGTTCCCGGCGGTCGGTGATTGCCCGCGGGGCCGGAGCGTGTTTGCTTCGCGCCGCATGAAGATCGGCATCGCGCAGATCAACGGGATCGTCGGGGATTTCCCCGGGAATGCGAAGCGGCTGCTCCAGGCCTACCGGGAGTGCCTGGATGCCGGTGCGGAACTGGTGATCACGCCGGAGATGTCGCTGGTAGGCTATCCGCCGCGCGATTTGGTTTTCAAATCGCAGTTCGTGCCGAAGTGCCTGCAGGCGCTCGACTATCTGGCGGGCGAGATCAAGGACGTGCCGCTGCTCGCCGGCTATGTGGACCACAACGACTCGCCCAGGCCGGGCAAGCCGTTCCGCAACGCGGCGGCCTTTCTCGCCGAAGGCGAAGTAAAGGAGAAGGTCTGGAAAACCCTGCTGCCGACCTACGATGTCTTCGACGAGCGCCGCTATTTCGAGCCCGCGGAGCGCTGCAGGCCGATCGTGTGGAAAGGTCTGCGGCTCGGCATCACGATCTGCGAGGACATCTGGACAGAGGACTACCTCCGGCGTCCGCTCTACGATCGCGATCCGGCGGAGGAGTTGAAAATGGCGGGCATCGACCTGCTGCTGAATCTTTCCGCTTCGCCTTTCCAGCTCGGCAAGCCGGCGCTGCGCCGCGGGATGCTCGCCGGCGTGGCGCGGGAAGCGGGGGTGCCGGTGGTGTATTGCAATTCGGTCGGCGGCCACGACCAACTGGTCTTCGACGGCCACTCGCTGGTGGCGACGCCGGACGGGCGGATCGCCGCGCAATTGGAAGGCTTCGCCGAAAGCTGCCGGGTGGTCGACACGGATGCGGTGGGCGCGGAGGAAATCGCCAAGCCGCAGGATGCGGAACAACTCCACGACGCCCTAGTGCTCGGCCTGCGCGACTATGTGCGGAAGTGCGGCTTTTCCTCGGTCTGCCTGGGCCTGAGCGGCGGGATCGATTCGGCGCTCACGGCGGTGCTCGCGGCGCGGGCGCTGGAACCGGAAAACGTCCACGGGCTGACGATGCCCAGCCCCTACTCCTCGGGCGGCAGCGTGGATGATTCCCTTGCGTTGGCGGAGAAGCTCGGCATCCGCTGCGACACGGTGCCGATTTCAGAAACCTTCGCCTCGGTGAAGGCCGCGCTGGCGCCGCTTTTCGCGGGGAGGAAGGAGGACGTGACCGAGGAAAACATGCAGGCCCGCATCCGGGGACTCTACCTCATGTCGCTGTCGAACAAATTCAACCACCTGCTGCTGACGACCGGCAACAAGAGCGAGCTGGCAGTCGGCTATTGCACGATCTACGGCGACATGTGCGGCGGCCTGGCGGTCATTTCCGACCTGCCGAAGACGCGCGTTTACGAAGTCTGCTGCTGGATCAACCGGGAGCGGGAGATCATTCCCTGGAGCACCATCGACAAGCCGCCGAGCGCCGAGCTGCGGCCGGACCAGAAGGACCAGGACACCCTGCCGCCCTACGAGGTTCTGGACGGGATTCTGGAGCTCTATATCGAGCGGCACCTGTCGGCCGACGAGATCACGGCCCGCGGCTACGACGACAATACGGTGCGCTGGGTGCAGCGGCGGGTGGACCTGAACGAATGGAAGCGCCAGCAGGCCGCACCGGGCCTGCGGGTGACTTCCAAGGCTTTCGGGATGGGGCGGCGCATGCCCATCGTGCAGCGCTTCGTGCCGTGAATCCGGGACCACGTGACGAACGCTTCCTCTTCCCATCGGCGTGGCGAGCCCCTAAGGAAACGCGCGTGAGCGAGTCAGAGGAAGGATGGTTCCATTGCGGGCGCTGCGGTCATTTGTTCCGCGGCCAGGCAGACCCCGGCCGGCGGGGCGCTTGTCCGTCCTGCGGCGGCGACCCCGTGCCGGATGCTCCGGAGCCCTTGGAGCAACCCGCGGCCGAGCCGTCGATGGTCCGCCACAAGCGCCGCCGGAAGTCTTCCGAAGATCCTGAAAGACCGAAGCCCCGCCAGCACGGCAGCCGGAAAAAAGCCCGCGCGGTGATGATTTTCACCATCGTGTGGGTGCTTATGCTGGCGGTACTCGCCGTGGCGTCGAAATACCTGTGGCCGGACTCGCCCACCGCTTCCGATGAGGATTCGACGGCCTTCCATTCGTCCCTCAGCGCAGAGGATCAGCAACTGCTCCAGATCCAGTTGTCGGCCTGTTCGCAGACCTTGCAGCAATTTCTCGCCAATCCGACGCCCGAATCCCGTGTCGCGCACGTGGTGGGCGGCACCACGATGATCGGCAGGATGACGCGACATCAGCAGAGTCATCCCATCATCCAGTCGGAAGAAATGCAGGAACTGCTCCACCGTGACGTGCTGCGCACCCCGGCCGGTCGTGCGATCGAGACACTCTGGAAGCTCGACGGAGAGCGGATGGTGGAAGCCGTTTTCTTCGAGGACGAGAAAGGCGAATGGCGGTTGGATTGGGAAAATCTGGTCCGTTTCAACACCGAGCCATGGGCGCTTTTCCTGGCGGGGCTGGGGGAGCCGGAAGGAGAATTCCGCCTGCTGGCCCGCGAATGGTCCGGGGAACTCGAACACTACGAACTCGGTCTGGCCCTGCATATTCCCCGCCCGGACAAGCCCGGCGAAACGGCGGCGCCGCTGACCGGCCTCGTCATTCCCCGCGACTCGGAGATGGGCCGCCGCGTCCTCGCCGCTTTCGAGGCGAGGAAACGGAATCTCGGCGCATTCGGCAGCAGGCTGGCCAGCGTCGATCCCGAAGACATGATCCGCCTGCGGGTCCGTATCTCGCGCCATGAGGAGGAAGGCGGGGAGCGGACCTTCCGCATCGAGGATATTCCCGCCTGCCACTGGCTGCACTTCGACGGCGAGGAGATGCCGTGAAGGAAACGGCGAACATCGAAACGCCGAACGTCCAACATCGAATGCCCCCGGGCGCGCCGCCCTGAGAATTTCAGCTTGCCGCTTTCAATGCTCGAGCGGGCTTTCGCCTGAGGCGTCGCCGAGGTGGGAGGAGGACTCGGGGAGGAACTTCTTGAAGCGCGTCTTGTCGATCGCCTTCATGTAGGCTTCTTCCGGCGCGATCACGCCTTCGCGAAGGCGGGCCCAGATGGATTCATCCATGAACTGCATGCCCTCGCCCTTGCCGCCGGTGATCACGTCGTAGAGCTTCTGAGTGGCGCCTTCGCGGATGATCGCGGAGACGGCGGGGGTGGCGAACATGATCTCGTGCACCGCCACGCGGCCGGGCCGGTCGACGCGCTTGCAGAGAAGCTGCGCCAGCACGCCGCGCAGCGAGGCCGCGAGCATGGTGCGGACCTGCGATTGCTGATCGGCGGGGAAGACGTCGATGATGCGGTCCACGGTCTTGCGCGCATTGTTCGTGTGCAGGGTGCCGAAGACGAGCAGGCCGGTCTCCGCCGCGGTGAGGGCGAGCGAGATGGTTTCGAGGTCGCGCATTTCGCCGACGAGCACGATGTCGGCGTCCTCGCGCAGAGCGGCGCGCAGGCCGTCGGAGAAGGAAGGCGTCTGGATCGGCACTTCGCGCTGGGTGATGATGGAGCGCTTGTTCGAATGCACGAACTCGATGGGCTCCTCGACGGTGATGATGTGCCGGTTGAAGTTGATGTTGATGTAGTCGAGCAGCGCCGCGAGGGTGGTGGATTTGCCGGAGCCGGTCGGGCCGGTGACGAGGATGAGGCCGGAGCGGGTGTGGCCGAACTGCTTGACCACATCGGGCACGCCGAGCGCTTCGAGCGACATGATCTCGGTGGGGATCAGACGGAAGACGGCGCCGAGACCGTGCTGCTGCTTGAGGTAGTTGCAGCGGAAGCGCGATTCCTCGTCCATCTCGTAGGCGAAGTCGAGGTCGCCGGTTTCCAGATATCTTGCGAATGCCGTGGGATCGCAGATTTCGGCGAGCATGCTCTTGAAATCCTCGCCCTGCAGCACGGGCTGATCGGGGATGGCGACGACGGAGCCGTGTTTGCGGATCTTCGGCGGCTGGCCTTCGGTGAGGTGGAGGTCGGAGCCTTTGTTGGCGACCAGGTAGCGGAAATATTCGTCGATGCGGGCCATGGCGGCGGCGGGTTTGAGCGGCGGGCAAAGGGGGTTTCGTCAGGACTGGAAGAAGTTGCGCATCTGGATCTTGTCCTCGCAGCGGAAGAGGGCTTCCTCCTGCGAGATGAGTCCCTTGACGTAGAGTTTGCGCAGGGACTCGTCCATGGTGATCATGCCGACGTTCTTGCCGGTCTGCATGATGCCGGGGAGCATGAAAGTCTTGCCGTCGCGGACGGTGGCGGAGACGGCGGGGGTGTTGACGAGCAGTTCAAGGGCCATCACGCGGCCGTTGCCGTCGGCGCGGGGGACGAGCTGCTGGGAGACGATGCCGCGCAGCGATTCGGAAACCATGATGCGGATCTGATCGCGCTGGTCGACGGGGAAGACGTCGAGCACGCGGTCGAGCGTGCGGGGCGCATTGCCGGTGTGCAGGGTGCCGAGCACCAAGTGGCCGGTCTCCGCGGCGGTAAGGGCGAGCGAGATGGTTTCAAGGTCGCGCATTTCACCGACCATGATGACGTCGGGGTCTTCCCGCAGTGCGCCGCGCAGCGCCTTGGCGAAGGAGTCGGTGTGGGCGTGGACTTCGCGCTGGTTGATGTGGCATCCTTTCGGTTCGAAGACATATTCGATCGGGTCTTCGAGCGTGAGGATATGGTCTTCGCGGTCCTGGTTGATGAAATCGATGACCGCGGCGAGCGTCGTGGATTTACCGGAGCCGACCGAGCCGGTGATGAGGATAAGGCCGTTGTGATAGCGGGTCAGCGGGATGATGTGTTCGACCGGGAGGTCGATTTCCTCCATGCTGCGGATGGTCGCGTTGATGATGCGGAAGGCCATGTCGTAGCCGAGGCGCTGCTTGACGACCGAGGCGCGGAAACGGCCGTCGGCATTCGCGTAGGCGAAGTCCACGTCGCCTTTTTCCTGCAGGCGGTTCCATTCCTTTTCGCCGAGGAAGGAGCGGACGAGGCGTTCGGTCTCCTCGGGCTTGAGCGGTTCATGGTCGTGCCAGATCGGCGTCAGCGAGCCGAAGCGCCGCCACGCGGGCGGGTAGGCGGTCGCAAGATGGACGTCGGAACAGTCATACTCGCGGCCAAGCTTCAGATACTGATCGACGTGATCGAGGACTTGGTGCTCGGACATGGTGGGGTTGGGTTAGAGCGGGAAGCGTTTGGGATGGGAAGCGGGAATTGCGCTTTTTCCTCAATCCCTCCGCAATGGTGGATTTGTCGTATCTACAATGCGGTTTTTCAGGGCTTGGAGCGCCCATTCCCGGATCAGGGGCTGAGCCAGCGTGAAGACCCCTCCGGCCAACAGGCCGAGCAGCCCGCGCCGGGGTTTTTCGCGTCCCTTACGATCGCGGCGGCGCCGGCCGCGGAAAAACAGGCTGGTGACGAACCCCGCGCCGAGGGAGCCGCCGAACCAGGCGAGAGGTTTGGAAAGGATCGACTCCTTCACCCGGGCGGGCACGTCGAGCCGGTGCCGCAGCCGTGCGGCTTCGACGGAGAGGACCGAGCGCGACGCGTCGAGGCGGGCGATCAGGGCCTGGGCTTTTCCTGGAACGTGCGGAGCCATTCGCGGTCTTTGGACAGTTCGGCGCGGGATAGGGGAAAGGAGGACGCGGCGGGGCGGCGCAGCAGGGCCACGGCGATGCCGGCGAGCAGCAGGTGAAAGGCGGCGGCGCCGAGCGCCACGAAGTGCCACGGCAGACCGCCGCCCGCAGCGGCGATCCAGCCGATCACGCCGGCCACGAAGCAGAGCCACGAGAGCATCCCGCAGCCGACGGCAAAAACGGCGAAAGCCGCCTTACGGGCGGCACGGTTGGCCGCCTCGCGGGCTTCCAGGGCCAGCAGTTCCATCCGCGCGCTGACGAAATCGGCAGCCGCCTCCTGCCACGCCGGGCCGGAGGTGGGGGTGTCCGCTTCGGTCGGTTCGCTCATCGGCTGGAATGAATCACTCGTGCGCCGTCTCCGGAACAAGGAGACGGGTGCGCCCTGCAGCACGGAAGGCCGGCTCAGCGGCGGGCGATCAGGCCGATGATGAAACCGATGCCCAGAGCCCCCAGCACGCACTTGGTCGGGTGCTGGCGGATGTAGTCTTCGGTGCTGATGTGAAGTTCCTTCGCCTTGTCGCGGGTGTGGTGCCACTGCTCGTCGGCGGCGTGGCGGATTTCCCGCGCGCGTTCGCCGGCGGCGGCGCGGAAGGCTTCGGCCTTCTCCGTGGCGGCGGCCTTGATGACGTGGGCCTTTTCGGTCGCGGCTTCGCGGAGATGTTGGGCGGACTCGACGGCTTTCTCCTTGAAGGCTTTCGCCTGATCGGCGGCCTGATGAAGCGTATCGACGGCCTTTTCCTTGAAGACTTTCGCCTGGTCGGCGGCCTGATGGGCGACTTCACGGGCTTTTTCGCCGGCGGCGGCGCGCAGATCGTTGGCGGCCTGGCTGACGGAAGGGTTCTGGGAGAAGCCGGCTTCGGGATCGAGGCCGGCAGGGTTGGAGGCAAAGGTATCGGACATGGCAATGAAATTTGGTTTTGTTTGGTTCCCCAATCTTGTCCGCCAAGGCTTGCACCATTGTCGCCTGCGCGCAAGGGGGGATGTTCGCCCTGCTTCGTGGTGAAATACGGAGACGGGTTTTTCACTCCGGCATTTTGAGCAGAGGCGCCCTCTCCGGTTCGTCCAACCGCCGGCCATGCCGGATACCGCGCCGCAAATTCGCCTCCTACCCGTCGCGCAGCGGCGAAATGGCAAAGCGTTTCCTTCATGGCGGATCGAGGGCAAAAACTCCATCGCCCCGCGGCGTCACGCCGGCCCCATTCCATGCCTTCTCCCATCGCCGCCAGATCGAGAAAGCGGCGTTCGACCCGGGCGCGGTCCATGCCTGGCGGATATTTGGTGTGGGGATCGCCGAAACTCTCCGGATCACCGCCGGGGCGCGGGTGCTCTTTGGGGCACCGGGATCGCCCGCGGCGGCGGCCCTTCGTCGGCGGACTCCACGGGCCGGGCTTTCGGAATTTCCATCAGGCGTTCGTTTTCCTTCGGTGGAGGGGAGGTGAACATCACGTTGTCCCACTTTGGATCGCGCAACGGCCCGCTGCCGCGGAACTGGAACATGCCGTAGAAAGGCCGCAGCGGCAGCGTGATCACGCCGAAAAGGCCGCGCGCGTTCATTCGGATGGTCATGTCGAGCGTCATCGCGTTCAGATCGGCCCAGCCGTTGCCGGTGAAAACCAGCGACGAGGTGGTGGTCAGGAAATCGTCGGAAGTCAGCACGCCATCCTCGATGCGAAAGGTGCAGAAGGCGTCCTTCGCCTCCTGGAAGCCCGCCTTGCGGTTCGCCAGCACGGCGGAGAGCACCGGCGACAGCGGGCCGAAGATCGGCACGGAAAACAACTCGCCCTCCTCCAGCGCCACCAAGCCCCGTCCGTCCAAGCCGGCCGGCCCCTTGCCCCGGTGGTCGAATTCCAGCCGTCCCGTCACATAGCCCTTCGCCTTGTGCTCGAAGCCGTACACCTCGGACAGCCGCGGCAGGCTCAGGCGCGTCCAGTCCAGTTCCCCGCGCAGCCGCTCCCCGCCGCCGTGCGCGATGTCGAAGAAACCGCGCACCGGCCCGTCGAAGGCGTCGAAGGAAAGCTCCCGCACCTCGGTTTTTGTCGGCAGCACGCGCACCTTCACCCCCAGGCCGCGCAGGTCCAGGCGCTTGCCCGCGAATTCGTAATCCATCCCCGCCGCCGTCTCCGCGTCCACCCGCAGATTGGTGCGGTTCCACTCCCTTAAAAGCCCGACCACGCCGTCGGCGGCGATCTTCGGCGGGCGGTGAAAGCCATAGCGCTCCAGATGATCCGCCACCTCAACACTGAAAGTCCGCACCACCGGCGCCGGCCAGAATTCCCCCCGCACCTTCTCCACCGTGATCGACGAAGTCGCGGAATCGTAGCGGATCCGCCCCATGCTGCCCCTGCCCGAAACCGGCCCGCCGCGCGCCCTGCGCAGCGCATAATTCGTATAGTCGAACTCCGCCGCGCCTTCGTAAAAATCCAGCGCATCGGGCCCCAGCGTCATCTTCACGCTCGCCGAATGCACCGGCACGCCGCGGAAGCTGATCTTTTCCCCCTTCGCCTCGCCCTGGGCCGACCAGAGGCGCGATCCGTCCCGCGCGAACCACCCCTTCAGCCGCACCTCGTGGCGCGAACCCCCGCGGGTGGAAAAATCCCCCAGCACCTCCCCCAGCACCTCGCCCTCGAAAACCGTCTCCCACACCTCCGGCGGCAGATTCGTCGCCACCTGATAGCGGACCTGCTCCGGCTCCGCCAGAATGCGGCCCGCCAGGCTGCCCTCGCGGCGGGTCAGCCGCAGATTGTCCAGAAACACTCGCGTGCCGTCCCACGAAAAATCCGTCTCCACCCGCTGCGCCGCGTGCTTCCCGTAGCGCACATCGTCCGCCGCCAGCCGGCCGATCAGGTGGAACTCCGGCGGCTCGTTTTCCGGCCAGCGGAAAGTTCCCCTGGCCTCCAACTCCGGCCTCGCCCGGAAGCTCGCCCCACTAAACCAGCGCCCGCGGTCAAGCTCGTGGATGAACCGCGTGACATCCAGATCCGAACGCCCCTCGAAACGCCCCTCGCGCCCGGCCATGTCGAATTCCAGCCGCCCCCGCAGCGCGCCGCCCTCGTCCTCCATCTCCAGCGACTCCAGCACCAGCATCCGGCCGCGCAACTCGCCCTTCGCCTCCAGCCGTTTCAGGAAAATGCTCCCGTACTCCAGATCCCGCCCCTCCACTGCCAGCTCGGCGCGCAGGCTGCGCGGGTCGTCCAGATCGCCCTCCACCCGCAGCCGGACCACCGGCGCCGCCTTGCCGTCGAAATGCCACGGCTCCAGCCCCTCGATCACCCGGGCCAGCAATTTCCGCCGGTAAAGTCGCGCCTCCTCCGTCTCCGGCATCTGCGTCATCCGCGGGCGGTAGCCGAGCAGCAGCGCGTCCGCCTCCACCCGGATGCCTCCCACCCGCCCGTGCGCCCCGCGCAATTCCAGCCGCCGCCCGCCGGGCATCAGCAGGCGCCCCGCCGCCTGGTCGATCCGCAGCACTTTCGAGTCCGCATTGTCCGGGTCCACCGGCAGGCTCAGCCCGCCGCCGCTGAGTTCCAGGTGCTCCACCCGCACGATGCCTCGCGCGAGCTTGGTCCGGTCCGTCTTGATGAAAATCTCCTGCACGTGCGCCAGCCGCCGCTGCCGGGACTGGTCCGAATAAACCGTCACCGCCCGCGCCTCGATACCGCGCAGCGGGTAGTAGCGCAGGCTCTCGATCTCCGCATGTAGCCCCTGCGCCGCCAGCGCCTCCTCCACCTTCGCCCGCCACGCGTCCGGCAGCCCCGTCTCGTTCGCCCACCACAACGCCCCGGCCCCGGCGAGCAGCGCCGCGAAACCCAGCAGCGCGAACGCCGTGCGCACTTTGTGGATGATTCGGATACTTCTCACCTACGGCCCGCCCAACATTGCCGCGGGAAACTTCAAATTCCAAATTCCAAATTCCAAACGGCAGCCCCGGATGCCCCTTCTGTGCTCCCCCGGAAATTTGGAATTTGGAATTTGGGATTTGGAACCTCACCCTCCGACGGTGCGTTTCGTGGTTCTCGGCAGCGGCAGCGGCGGCAATGCGGCGGTGGTGGAAGCCGATGGCGTCCGTGTCCTCATCGACGCCGGGCTTTCCGCCAAGCAGCTCGTCCTGCGCCTGCGCGCCTGCGGCGTCGATCCCACCGGCATCGACGCCATCCTGCTCACCCACGAACACGGCGACCACGTCCGCGGCCTGCGCGTGCTGGCCAAGCAAATGTCCGCGCCCGTCTATGCCACCCCCGCCACCTCGCGGGTCGTGCGCGAGGGCGGCATCGCAGCCGCCGCGTGGAAGATCTTCGAATCCGGCTCCTCCTTCCGCATCGGCACGCTGGCCGTCGAGTCATTCTCCGTCCCGCACGATGCCGTCGAGCCCGTCGGTTTCGTATTCCGCCACGAGGACAAATCCCTCGGCCTGCTCAGCGACACCGGCCACGTCACCCGGCTCATCATGGAGCGCCTGCGCGGCGTGCAGGCGCTCTTCGTGGAAGCGAACTACGACGACGCCCTGCTCGAAGCCGATCTGAAACGCCCCTGGTCCACCAAGCAGCGCATCTCCTCCCGCCACGGCCACCTTTCCAATAAACAGACCGCCGATCTGGTCGCCGAACTCGCCCCCGCCGGCCTGCGCCGCGTCGTGCTCGGCCACCTCAGCCGCGACTGCAACCGCCCGGACAAGGCCATCGCCGCCATCCGCAACGGTGTCCCTGCCTGCCCGGAAATCGCCTGCGCCCCGCAGGACGAATGCTGCGGGTGGTGGGAATGAAAAGCGGGAACTCAATCCGAAGCCGGATCCGTTCCGGCACTGCGGCGCCATCCCATTCCACACCCAGTCCTAATGGAACGGCGCATCCGTTCCGCTACCAGGTGTTTGAAGGCCACGAGGGGTAACTGGTGCCGGCATTCAATGGGAGCGCCGAACCCTCCACATGAAACCGGCTCCCATCAATGCGGTCATCACAATCGCTCCGCTCGGCTCCGGAACCGGGCTGGAAGTATTTCTAAAAGCATAGTTAGTGAAGGCGCTCCCCACTGCCCAGTCAGCGACATACGCCGAATAATCACCGACATTTGTATATACTCCATCGCCCCCAGCATCGATAAAGGCATCCTGCGACAAAATGGAGCCTGCAGGAAAATTCCCAGGTCCATCCGGCAGAATCGGCGCGATGCCCGGATCCCCGGAACCGTATCCGCTGTACCAAGCCATCATATTGGCGTTGGCAGGATTACTGTCGACGGTCGAAATGGTATAATCCGATGGAGATCCTCCAAACAACATAGCGGCTACCTGAAGCGCCGAGTAGATTGCAGGACCTGTGTTCCAATTAGGCCCCTCATCCACCTGCCACTGCCCCACGAAAACCAAGGCGGCCTGAGAGGGAGCTGCACAACCGATAAAAGCACAGCCAAGGGCTGCCATGCGACTTTGGATTTTTTTCATACGATTCAATTGACTGTTAGGAACTGATTTTCAGCCGGGTCTCTGAGACAATCATTGACCGGACCGGAGAGAGGCGAGAAAGAAAACGCTGGGGAAGGGAAGCCATCCGCACAATCTTTACAAGAATTTTCTCTAGCGGATGAGAACCCCGATCATTGGCCACACCCCATGGATTTACCCGCCCTTTATGTACAGAACGATCTGGGCGCCTATTGCCTCAAAAGCTTTGCCACCGGGGGGCAAGGGAGCGCCCGGAGGACGTTTCACGATGTTTTTCCGGGGAAGACACGTATTTCCTCGCCACTATGAAACTTCTCGCGCTGCTCACCCTGCTACCAATCACCCTCCTCTCCGCCGAAAAGCCCAACATCGTCCTGATCTATGCCGACGACCTCGGCTTCGGCGACGTTTCCATCAATGGCGCCACCGCCGTCAGCACACCCAACATCGACCGCATCGCGAGGGAAGGAATCAACTTCACCTCCGCCTACAGCACCTCGGCCACCTGCACGCCGTCACGCTTCTCGATGCTCACCGGCAAGTACGCCTTCCGCCAGCAGGGCACCGGCGTGCTGCCCGGCGACGCGGCGCTCATTCTCGATCTCGCCCAGCCGACGCTCCAGTCCACCCTCAAACAAGCCGGCTACCGCACCGGCGCGGTCGGCAAGTGGCATCTCGGCCTCGGCGGCAAGGGTGGCGTCGATTGGAACCGGCCGCTCAAACCCGGCGCGAACGAAACCGGCTTCGACCATTCCTTCCTGATGGCCGCCACCGGCGACCGCGTGCCCTGCGTCTATGTCGAAGACGGCAGGGTTGTGAATCTCGACCCCGCCGATCCCATTGAGGTTTCCTATAAACAGCCCTTTCCCGGCCTGCCGACGGGTGTCAGCCACCGGGCCGAACTCAAGATGGACTGGAGCCACGGCCACAACATGGCGGTGATCAACGGCATCGGCCGCATCGGCTACATGAGGGGCGGCGCCGCGGCGTTGTGGAAGGACGGGGACATGGCCGACGATTTCGCCGGCAGGGCAGTGGACTTCATCCGCGGCGCGAAGGACGGCCCCTTCTTTCTCTACTTCGCCCTCCACGATCCCCATGTCCCGCGTGTGCCCCACCCGCGCTTCGCCGGCAAAACCGCCATGGGGCCCCGCGGCGACGCGATCGTCCAGGCCGACTGGCAGGTCGGCGAAATCCTCCGCATTCTCGACGAACTGAAACTCGCGGAAAACACCCTGGTCCTCGTCACCAGCGACAACGGTCCGGTGATCGACGACGGCTATAAGGACGACGCCGTCGCCAAACTCGGCAATCACAAACCCTCCGGCCCCTTTCGCGGCGGCAAGTACAGTCTCTTCGAAGCCGGCACCCGCGTGCCCACCGTGCTGCGCTGGTCGGCCCGCGTGAAACCCGGCCAAACCAGCGCCGCGATCGTCAGCCAGGTCGATTTCCCCCGCAGCTTCGCGAAACTGGCCGGCCGGGACCTGCCCGCCGATGCCTTCCCCGACAGCCAGGACCAGCTCGCCGCACTGCTCGGCGAATCCGCCACCGGCCGCGATCACCATATCCATCACGCGGGCCGTCTCGCCATCCGGGTCGGCGACTGGAAATACATCCCCGCCGGCCCGGGTCCGAAGGTCAGCCAATGGACCAACACAGAACTCGGCAACGATCCGGAGGATCAACTTTACCACCTCTCAAAAGACCCTGGCGAACAGACCAATCTCGCCAAGGAACATCCCGGCAAAATCAGGGAGCTCGCCGCCAAACTCGCAGAGATCAAAAGGAACTGAAACTCCCGGCCGGTCGGCGGAAAAAATTTCTCTAACAGGTGAAACCCGCGACTTCCCACCGGCGGATATATGGCAGAGGAAGATTCTTCCTCGAACGCACCGCGCAGCGCAATCTTATGTGCCTGCGCGGGTGTCAATCAGGCGATTTCTTTTTCGGATCCGGAACCATTTCCGGTCCGATTCCGCCGCGGGGCGGAGCGGCTTTCCGACGTTGCCGTCTACCGCCCCGCGTGCTATGCCGGCGCAGTGATAGAACACACTTCATCAATGCGTTCCGCCGGGATGCAGAAGAGATTTCTATGGATTCCGGCCGCTTTGACCATGACACTCGCCGCCCGGGAATCGCTGGACGACCAGTTGGCCGCCATCCTCGCCGGGGAAGCGCAGGTTCCGGGCATCGCCGCCGCCACGGTGCAGGATGGCGAAATCGTCGCCGCCGGCGTGGCGGGCATCCGCAAGGCAGGGCGCCCCGAAAAAGTGAAACTCGACGATCTTTTCCACATCGGCTCCTGCACCAAGTCGATGACTGCCTGCCTCGCCTCCATCCTGGTGAAGGACGGGAAAATCCGCTGGGAAAGCACCACTGCCGGACTTTTCCCGGATCTCAAAATTCACGAGAGTTTCCGCGGCGCCACGCTGAGGCAACTGCTCTCCAACACCGGCGGCGCTCCGGACGATGTGCCCGGCGAATTATGGACTCGCTTGTGGGAGGCCAGAGGGCCGGAAACGAAGCAGCGGAGCATCCTCGTGCGCGACATTCTCGCCGATGCTCCCGCCTATCCCCCCGGCGGCGGATACGCCTACTCGAATGCCGGATTCTCGATCGCCGGCGCAATGCTGGAAAAAGCGGCCGGCAAGTCCTTCGACGAACTGCTGACCGCCCGCCTGTTCAAGCCACTGGGTATGAAATCGGCCGGCTTCGGCGCGCCCGCGACTCCTCGCAAGGTGGATCAGCCCTACGGCCATCATGTCCACGAGGGAAAACTCGTCTCCGTGGACCCGCTGCCCGCCGGCGACAATCCCCCCGCGATCACGCCCGCAGGCCGCGTCCATTGCTCGATTCTCGACTTGGCGAAGTACGCCCGCTTCCACCTCGGCGGCTTGGAAGGGGCGCCTCTGACCGACGAAGAAATCCGGCACCTGCACGAACGGGTGGAGCCCGCGGAGAACTATACTCTTGGCTGGCTCCGCACCGAACGCCCATGGGCCGGCGGCACGGCGCTGACGCACACGGGGAGCAACACCATGTTTTACGCCGTCATCTGGCTGGCCCCGGAGAGGAATTTCGCCGCCGTCGCCGCCTGCAACAGCGGCGAGGGGGCCAAGGCATGCGATGCCGCCGCGGCGATGATGATCGGGAGGTATTTGAAAGATTGAGGCGGCGGGACCCGGCGGTTCACGCGCCGGTCAGATCCTTCACCTCGGTGCTCGGACTGTTCTTTTTGACCGACTCGATTCCCTTGTCGCGCGCCGCTTCTCCCGAATACATCTCGCTGGTGCCGATGATCTGGCCGTTGGTGGCCTTGAGCACGAAGTAGGGCTCGCCCGCGACGGAGGTTTTCTTCTCGAAGCGGGCGTCATTGGAACCGTTGTTGCGGACGGACTCGATCCCGGCCTCCGCCCCGCGCCGCTCGTCGTAAGTCTGGCTGGTGAGGATGATTTCGTGGTTGCCGGCCTTCAGATTGAAGCGGAACTGGCCGCCCGCCGTCTTTTTCAGTTCGTAATAACCGTTCATGAATTCACCGCGCAGGCTAGGAGGCGGGGCTGCCGGAGTCGAGATGTTTCGCGGACGGAAGGCCGGACTCCCGCATCGCGGAGAAGGAGCCATGATGGGTTTATGGACTGGGGTGCATAGAATGAATGGGATGGGAATGTGAGGAAGATCGCAACCGGAGGCCTGTCTCAAAACACCCCATCCATCTCGGTCCCCAAAAGAATCCGCATCCGTTCACTCGAAATACGTATCCTCGTGCCGATAGGGCGGCGAGCAGCAGCAGAGGAAACGCAGCGCCTCCTCCGCCGCGATCTGATGCCAGGCCCCGGCGGGAATGAGGATGGCGTCGCCCGGGCCGACCTCGCGCGTCTCGCCGTCGATCTCCATCGTGCCGCGGCCTTCGAGCAGGAAATAGAATTCCTCGCTCTCTTTGTGCCAGTGCCGCTGGGTTTTTCCTCCGGCGGGGATGCCGGCTTCGGCGAGGCTCTGGTTCCTCACCGGCGCGTTCGCCAGATCGAGAATGCTGCGGATCGTCGAACCGTCCTTGGTCGTGAACGGCGGCTGTTCTTCAAGAGCCCGGATTTCCATGCCGTCGACGCTTTCTCAATCTCCGAGGAAGACAAACTCCTCCGCCAACCGGTTCAGCGAGCGGCGGGCCGTCGGCAGGGACTCCGCCAGTTCGCCGAACATCCGGCGCGGCGCATCCGGCGGGGCGCTGCGGTTGTCCGCCGCTTCGCGGAAGGCGCGGCGGGCGAAATCCTCGTAGAACTCCACCCCGGGAGCTCCGCGGCGTTCGCAGCGGCGGGTGAGAAAACCGGGGAACATCCCGGTCAGCACCAGGAACTGGTTACCCGCTTCGAGCTGGAGGTGGAAGCGCAGCCGGACGGGCGCCGACTCCAGGATCGCCACGAAATCCGCGGCATGCGTCAGCCCGGCGGGCAGATTGCGCAGCGGATCGCCATGATCGTTGGCCAGGCGCTGGACCAGCACCCCCGCCACATAATCGGCCAGGCCGGTGTCCTCGATGCCCGCACCCATGAAAGCATGGCGCACCAGCACGTAGAAATAGAAGGATGGCGAGACCGAGAGCGCGCCCGGAGCATCCAGCAGCGCCCGCAGCACTTCCTTGAGATCGAGCATTTCCCGCAGCGCTTCCGGATCTTCCCAGAGCGTCCAGAGATGCCGCTGCTCCCCCCTCGGAGCCAGCGCCGCGGAGAGAAAGGCGAAATCGGCCGGCGTGAACCGGTCCCGGCTGGATGGAAGCCAAGAGCTCATTTCACCTCGACCGTTAGCAGAGGAAGGGCCGAATTGCCCACAAAAAACTTAAGATATCCGAAGTAGATTGCTCTCAGCCCTTGAAAATCCTTAAAATCCTCCTTAAAGAAAAATTTACGATTCGGCTTGCGCCCTGCTGGAGAGGCGGTTACCCACGCCGCCCCCGCCCGGAGCGGGGGAAAACACCGACACGAAACCATGACCCGGACCATCAAATCCGCGGCCCTGGCCATCGCCGGAGCCATGCTCATCCCGTCCTGCGCCACCACGCAGGCGAATACGAAGACCGCCAGCGAGCCCGCCAAAGCGGAGACTTCCTGGAAAGTGACCGCCATCGAACACGGAAAAGCCTCCTGGTACGGCATCCGCTGCAACGGAGGCACCCGCACCGCCAGCGGCGAACGTCTCCAGAACCACGCATCCACCGCCGCGCACAAAACGCTGCCCATGGGCACCAAGGTGCGCGTCACCAATCTCGCCAACGGCAAATCCGAAGTCGTCCGCATCACCGATCGCGGTCCTTACAAAAAGGGCCGGGTCATCGATGTCACCGAAGGCGTAGCCCATCGCCTCGGCTTCTATTCCCGCGGCATCGTCCCGGTGAAAGTCGAGGTTCTCAAAAGAGAAGTCTCGCATCAGGCGCAGGACTGAAACGCGGACCGCGGAAGTGCGAACGCGGAGGCCAAATGCCGTTCCGCGTTCCAGCTTCCGCGTTCGCATTTGGTTCCATGGAGCCCGCCGTTGACGGCGGCGGGATTCCCTCCTGAAATGCGCCGCCCGGCGCAGCCCGGGTTTTTCCATGGACTACTCGCAGAAGATCGCCCGTCAGATCGCCGGCATCCCCCGCTCGGGGATCCGCGATTTCTTCGAGCTCGTGCAAGGCCGGGAGGGGGTCATCTCCCTCGGCGTGGGCGAGCCGGATTTCACGACCCCCTGGCACATCCGCGAGGCAGCCATCTACGCCCTCGAAAAAGGCCACACCAGCTATACTTCGAATCTCGGCCTCCCGGCGCTGCGAAAGAACATCGCCCGCTATGTGGCGGACTTCTTCCATGTCGAGTACGAGGCGCTGACCGAAGTGCTCGTGACCGTCGGCGTCTCGGAAGCCATCGACATCGCCCTGCGCGCCCTGCTGAATCCGGGCGATGAAGTGATTTACCACGAGCCCTGCTACGTTTCCTACTCGCCCAGCATCGTCATGGCCTACGGCAAGGCGGTGCCGGTGGAGACGCGCAAGCGCGACGGCTTCTCGCTGAAACCCGAGGCGCTGGCCAAGGCGATCACCCCGCGCAGCCGGGTGCTGATGCTGAATTTCCCGACCAACCCGACCGGCGCGACCGCGAACCGCGAGGATCTCGAAGGCATCGCGAAACTCTGCATCGAGCACGATCTCTTCGTGCTGACCGACGAGATCTACAGCGAACTGCGTTACGACGGCGGCGAGCACGTCTCCATCGCCTCCCTGCCCGGGATGAGGGAGCGTTGCGTGCTGCTGCACGGTTTCTCGAAAGCCTTCGCCATGACCGGCTTCCGCCTCGGCTACGCCTGCGCGCCGCAGCCGGTGATCGAGGCGATGATGAAAATCCACCAATATTCGATGCTCTGCGCCCCGATCATGAGCCAGATGGCAGCCATCGAGGCGCTGGAAAACGGTGCGCCCGAAGTGGCGAGAATGCGCGACGCCTACCACCAGCGGCGCGATTTCCTCGTGAAGCGGCTCAACCAGATGGGCCTGAGCTGCCACTCGCCGGGCGGGGCCTTCTACGTCTTTCCGGACATCCGGCAGACGGGGCTTTCCAGCAAGGACTTCGCGATGCGCCTGCTCGAAGCGGAGGGCGTGGCCGCGGTGCCGGGGAGTGCCTTCGGCGAATCGGGCGAAGGCTTCCTGCGCTGCTGCTACGCGACCGGCTTCGACGACCTGAAGCTGGCGATGGACAAGATGGAGCGCTTCGTCGGCGGGCTGGGTTGAACGCGGCGAAAGATCGGGACCAGAGGAGGCAGGCCGGGATTCGCCGCAATATGATTTGAGCTTGGCACGGAATTCCGCTTCGGAGTTAAGTCCAGGAACGATGCATCGGTCTATGCTCCGGCTTTCAAGGGCGGTGGGAATCCTCGTCGCGGGCATCCTCGCCCTCGCTGCCGGGGAGATGCGCGCAGCGGGTCCGGTGGCTCCCTATTTCAACGGTGTGTTTCCCGAGACCGCGCCCGGCAGCGCGAGTGGATGGAGCACTGAGAATGCCTTTCCCCATCTGACTTTCGTCGATCCCCTGTGGCTGACTCCGATTCCGGGCGGAGACGAGTTGCTGGTGATCTGCAAGAACGGCCAGATTTGGCGCCTTCCCAACGACGCCGCTACGACCCCGGAGCAGAGAGTGCTGGTGCTTGACCTGGGCCCCCAGGTGCAGACCTCGCAGGATCAGGGACTCTACCGTGTGATTTTTCATCCGGAGTTCGGCGCGCCGGAATCGCTCCATACGAACGATGTCTTCGCCTGCTACAACCACCGGCCGGACAGCCCGGATGCGTCGCCCAACGCGAGCATGTGGCGGGTATCCCGATTCCAATGGGACCCGGCGACCGGAACCATCGACCCGGCGAGCGAAGAAGTGCTCATCCAGCAGTACGACCCGCATTCCTGGCACAACGGCGGTGCGATGGATTTCGACAACGAGGGTTTCCTGCTCGTGACCTGCGGCGACGGCGGCGGAGCCTATGACCAGTTCAATCTCGCCCAGAAGATCAACCTGGGGTTCTTTTCCGGGGTTCTGCGGATCGATCCCGACAACCGGCCGGAGAAATCCCATCCCATCCGCCGCCAGCCGCTGGACCCGGCGGGGAAGCCTGCCTCCTTCCCGGCGAGTTTTTCCCAGGGATACGGCATTCCCCACGACAATCCGTGGCTGGATCCCGATGGCGGCGTGCTCGAAGAGTTTTATGCGATCGGTCTGCGCAGCCCTCACTCCGCGAAGTTCGATCATGAGACCGGCGAACTCTGGGTCGGCGATGTCGGGCAGAGCATGGAGGAAGAGATCACCCGGATTTTCAAGGGAGCGAATTGCCAGTGGCCTTTCCTCGAAGGCACCATGAGCGGCTGGAACTTGAAGCCAAGACCGTCTCCCGCCAACCTGATCGGCGCGGAGACGGTGCCGTTCCACAGCTACGGCCGGTCCGCCGGCACCTGCGTGATCGGCGGATTCCGCTACCGCGGCGCGAAGTGGGCCGGAGAACTCGGCGGCGACATTCTTTTCGGCGACAATGGAAAGGGCGACCTTTCCGCCGCCACGCCGCGGCAGGGACAGCCGCCCTTCCTGCGCTCCCTTGTCACGGGATTCGGCCCCGGCATTTACAGCGGCCTCTCGGCGATCGCCACCGATGCGGCGGGGGAAATCTACATGCTCAAACTGAACGGCGTGGGTCAGGACGGCGGGACGATTCACCGGCTGGTGAAGACCGGCAGCCAGCCCGAGCCTCCCGCGCTGCTGTCCGCCACCGGGCTTTTCACCGACATGGAGACCCTCCAGCCCGCGGCGCCGCTCATCCCCTACGACGTGGCCAGTCCGCTCTGGTCCGACGGCGCGGAGAAGAAACGCTGGCTGATCCTGCCGAACGACGGTGTTCACAATACCGCGGCGGAGAAGATCGCCTTCAGCGAGGACGGCAACTGGAGCTTTCCGGCGGGTACGGTGTTCGTGAAGCACTTCGAGACCGGCATCGACGAGCGGAACCCCGGTGAAATCCGGCGGCTGGAGACGCGCGTGATCGTCTGCACTGCCACGGGCGGCAAATACGGCCTGACCTACAAATGGAATGCCGAGGGCACCGAGGCGACGCTGCTCTCCGGCGGCGAGGAGATCGCCTACGACCACACCACGCAGAGCGGGGAGGTGGAGACCCGGCATTGGAGCATCCCTTCCCGGGCGGACTGCATGCAGTGCCACAGCGATGTTTCGGGGCAGGCGCTCGGCCTGCGCACCCATCAGATCAACCGGCCGGTCACGGACCCTGACAGCGGCGTGGTGCAGAACCAGCTCGAGCGCTTCCGCTCCTCAGGTTACTTTTCATCGTATCCGGGACCAACTGCCCATACCGGGATGTTGAAAGCCAGCCCGCCGGATGACGAATCCATACCGCTGGAACACCGCGTGAGATCGTATCTCGACGCGAACTGCGCGCATTGCCATCAGCCGGGAGCGGGCGCTCCCTATTTCGACGCACGGCTGACGACGCCGTTGCGCGGCCAGAACCTGATCGACGGGCTGATCGAGGGGCACTTCCATCTCGGCCCGGACGGCCGCTACATCCGGCCGGGCGATCCGCTGCTGTCCGCCATCCATGCGCGCACCGCCAGCGTGACGCCGGGCATCGCCATGCCGCCGCTCGCCAAACACCGCGCGGATGAAGCGGCCGTGGCGATGCTCGCAGAGTACATTTCGGGCCTGAGCGCGGATGAATTCTCCGGCCAGCCGACTCCGCAGGCCCGCTATCTGAGAATCTCGGCCGTTGGTACCGCTGGCAGTCGTGCCGCGATCGCCGAACTGACGGTGCTCGACGGTCGCGGCATGCCGATCCCCGCGCAGGAAATTGCGGTCGCGGGCGTGAGCAGCCAAGCTGCGGGATTACCGGCAAGCATGGTTCTTGACGGGAACCCTATGACCTTTTGGATGAGTGGAAATTCGCCGCCCCCCCATTTTCTGACCCTCGATCTGGGATCGGTGCGCGAGGTCGGCGGCTTTATCTATACGCCGCGCCAGGATGGTCCCACGGGGCGCATCACGAATTACGAGGTGCTTCTTTCGCAGGACGGCGGCGACTGGACCGTGGCTGGTTCCGGGACCTGGCAGGCCTCCGCGGCGCCCATCCGGTCCGACGATTTCAACAAGCCCCGGCCGGTGCGTTGCGAGATCGCGGGACCGTCGCAACCGGTGGATTCCGCCTTCGAGGCGACCATCGTCTTCGACTCGATTGTCACCGATTTCACGGCCGAAAATATCGCGGTGGACGGCGGCGTGATCACCGCCTTTCGCGGGAAAGGCTACTACTATGTCGCCACCGTGCTGGCGCATGAAACGACCGTGGAGATCTCCGTCCCGGAACATGTGGTGAGCGCCGGTCACGCGGGCAATCGCGCCTCGAACACCTGGGTGGTGCAGAATATCGGGGAAACTTCCCCTGTTCCCCGGTTCGTCCGGGTGCCGGAGATAGTTTCAGGCGGTTTTATGATCGACGTCGCTTTCGACAGCCCGGTCCACGTCCATACCCTCGATTTCAAGGTGACCGGTGGATCGATCCGTCACTGGTATGTCCGGCAGGACGATCTTACGCTGTTGATCGATCCCCATGGGACGGACGATGTGACGGTGAGATTGGAAGCCGGCGCGACGGGCGTCAACGGGCTGCCGATGAACGAAAGCATCGAAGTGACGATCCCCTTCGGCAGCCCGAATATGGCGGTGGAAGCCGAGAGCGGCACGGTGGCCGGGGGTTTTGTGGTTGTGGAGGACCCTTCGGCGAGCGGCGGGGCCTACCTGTGGGTGCCGGAGGGCGCGCGGGATGGAGATTCCTCGCTGGACCCGGCATTGAAGACCACCTTCCACGTGACGGTGCCGCATACCGCGGAGTACCGCCTGATCGGCCTGACACGCTCCGACGATGCGGCGAGCAATTCATTTTATGTGGGAATCGATGGCGAAACGACTCCCGCCCGCTGGCTGACGAACCAGGCGGCGGGCGAAACGGGGTCCGGCCGGTTCCATGGCAATGCGGTGAATGCCGATGGCAGCCCGCGCATTTTCAACCTCACGGCTGGCACGCATGTGCTGGAGCTCTTTGCCGGGGACGACGGGACCCGGATCGACCGTCTGGAATTCGTCGGGGTGCGCCCCATGCCGATATGGGTTGAGAGCGGAAAACGGGCGGACCTGCCGTACGTGGCAACCCTGCGCTTCAGTACGGAAGTGAGCGGGCTGGAGATCGATGACTTCGAGGTCATTGGCGGAGCGATCGAGAGCATCAGCGGATCGGGGAGCGAATACCGGATACAGCTTGTCTACTCGCCCGGCGAGATCGCCGTGACGCTGAAGGAAGGGGCCGTGCAGGATGCGGAGGGGCGGCCCAATCATGCTTCCGCCATGATTCTGCTGGAGTTGGTGGATACCTACGAGCAGTGGGCGATCAATCATGGGGTCGATCCTTCCGAGGAGGCCCGCGGCGCGGATACGGATGGCGACGGCATCCCGCAGATTCTCGAGTACGCCTTCGGCCTCGATCCATCCCGGGCCGATGCGCGGGTATTCGACCCGGAGAATCCTTCGGCGAGAGGCCTGCCGAGGATGATTCCCATTTTCGGGGATGGCTGGCGATCCATGGAGATCGAGTTTTTGGTCAGGAGGAACGCGTCTCTGGAATATTTCCCGGAGTTCGGCAGCGACCTTTCAACCTTCACCGAAGGCTGGATGTATTACGATTATACGGAGGTCGATTGGCAATGGATACGCCGGAGGGCATATGACCTCACCGCTACCGGGCAGGAATCCAGGAGATTCGGCCGGGTGAGGGTGGAGGAAGGGCAATAGCTTCTGCGAGCCGGCACCCTGCTTCGATCATTTTTCGCTCTTTCGGGGCGATGCCCGTTCCCGGTATCGACCTGCTCTCGATAAGCGGAGGGGCTCCGGCTTCGCGGGCAGGCCGGCTTGACGGTGCTCCGCCGGGCATCCATCGTCAACGCATGCCGCGGACGCAAATCTACCAGACCGGGAAAGAGGGCGCCGGCCTGGCGGTGCCCGCCGGAGCGACGGGAAAGATCATCCGCGAGACGATCGACGCCTGCGTGGACAAGAGCCGTCCGGCGGCACTGGAAACAGCAATCGAGCGCTGCCGCGGGTTGTGGAGAGCCTGACGACCATGGACGACTCCCCCTCCCTCCCGCCCGCCGCCGCCCTGCGTCTCCAGTCGCCCGATGCCTGGATCCGTGCCCAGGTGATTCCCTTCGCGGTGTTCATGGGCTTCCTGCTGCTGCTTCAGGTCTTCGCGACGTTTTTCACCTGGGAGCATCCGTCGGCGCCGTGGTGGCGGCAATGGCCGGAGCAGCTTTTCTATCCGCTCCAGACGCTGGCCACGCTGGCGGTGCTGGGGTATTTCTGGAAGTACTACGAATTCCGTTGGTCGTGGAAATGGAGCGCGGCCGGCGTGGTCTTCGGCGCGGTGGGGATCGGCTTCTGGCTGCTGCCGACGACACTCTACGATTGGCTGGGACTGACGGAGGATCCGGAGGGCTGGATGAAGCGGCTGGGAATCGCGGAGCGGACGGAGGGCTTCAATCCCGCCGAGGCCTTCGGCGAAGGCACGGCGGCGTTCTGGGCGGCGCTGCTGCTGCGCTTCCTGCGCGCCGTGGTGGTGGTGGCGCTGGTGGAGGAGATTTTCTGGCGCAGCTTCGTGATGCGCTTCGCGGCGGATTGGGAGGGGGAATACTGGAAGCGGCCCTTCGGTGAAGCGAGCTGGAAGACCTACGGGATCGTCACCGGGCTTTTCATGATCGCCCACGCGCCCATCGACTATGCCGGGGCGTTCGTTTACGGCTCGCTGACCTATCTGCTGTGCGTCTGGAGCAAAAATCTGGGCGCCTGCGTGATCATGCACGCGGTGGCGAACCTGCTGATGGGCCTCTATGCGATGGCCTACGGGAAATACGGGCTGTGGTGAGGATGCTTCACATCTCCAGCTCCACCGCCTTCAGCGCGATGAACAGCTCGTTCCAGCGCGCGAGTTGCGGTTGCAGCGCCGCCTTGCGCGTGGCGAGCTGGCGGCGCACTTCGATCAGGCTGCCCGAATAGTCGCGGAACAAGACCCGGATCGCTTCTCCGTGCTCCGCCCGCAGCCCTTCTGCGAACATCGGCGCCGAATCGTGCAGGCGCTCGCGATAGGCCGCCTTCACCGACGCCCGGCTGATCCACCCGAAGCCGGCCGCGAACATGAAAACGCCCATCGCCACCGCCGCGAGGAACAGCGCCGTTTCCTGCAAACCGAGCCCACCGCAAACGCCCGCCGCCGTCAGCACCAGCAGCGCCACCGCAGTGAAACTTTTGAGCGTCGCATTCCGCCGGCGCAGCAGCGGGTCCAGCACCCCGCGCACCCGCAACTGACTCAGCGCCTGCGGCACCGCCCTGCCCAGCCGCTCGACGAAACGCCCGGCGACCGCCTCCCGCCCGGAACCCTCCAGCGTCGAAGCGCCGGGATCGAAGCCCATCCGCTCGACCACCCTCGGGCGGACGCTTTCCCAATGCCGCACGCAGGCATCCAGCAGGCGCTCCGCGTCTTCCCGGGCGAAAACCTCTCCCGCATCCTGCAAACGCGCCGCCAGCGCCGCCTCGATGCTCCCGGCGGTCGAGTCGCCCGTGAACAGCCGGCACAGGGAGCGGAAAAAACCGAGTCGCACCCCGAGCTGCCGCACCACATCGTCCGCCCCTTCGCGGTAGCGGTCCAGCGCCGCGGCGAGCGAGCGTTCCGACTCCGCGGCGAAACCGTCGCGCAGGCTGTCCGCCTCGTGCTCCAGCGTGCTGAGGAACCACACATCGTCGTCCATCCCGCGGCGCAAGCCATCGAAGCGATCGTCCATCCGCCGCAGCGTCCGCGCCGCATGGTGCCAGGCATCGTGCAGCAACTGGCGGCGGGCGAAGGATTCGCACACCCGCTCCGAAAGATGACGCTCCAGCGCGGCGAAGCGGCTGGCCGACCAGGCCTCCGCCATGCCCTCGCCCGCCGCCTTCGCCTCCAGCGCGAGCTTTGCGGAAAGCGGGAAAATCGGCAGCTCGCGGCCGATGCGCTTCAGGCACAAATCGCGCATGTGGCCGAGGATGATCGGCACGTCCTCCGGCTGTTTCAGGTCGATGCGCTGGACCACCAGCACCGTGCGCTCCAGCTCCTCGTCGCTCAATCTTCCCACCGCATCCCAGGTCGCCGCCGTCCACGGGTTTTCCGCGGTGAAGACGATCAGGATCGATTCAGCCCGGCCCAGGAACGGCTCCTGCGCGGCGATCTGCGGCTTCGAAATGACATTCGCGCCCGGCGTGTCGAGCAGCTCGAATTTTTGAAGAAACTCCGCGGACCGGGTGCAGACGAAGTGCCCGTCCGCCTCCTCCTCGTTCACCGGGCCGTGGCGGTAGAGCCGCAGGTCGCCGGTGAGCGGCAGCGGCCCGGCCGGGCAGAGCGGCGCGGCGGCCAGCGCGTTGAGCAACGAGGATTTCCCCGCGTTCACTTCGCCCAGCGCAACGATCAGGATCGGCCGGTGGAGATCCGGCGCCTCGTCGTGGCCAGGCACTTCCAGCCCCGTCTCGCGGACGAGATCCGCGATGCAGCGGGAGATTTCCGCGAGGCGGTCGCGCGCATCGAAATAACGCTCGCCGGGCATCGGGAGGAAGGCGCTGCGCGTTCTCCCGTTTTCAGGGATTTGAAGCCCCGGCGACGGCCGAGGACGGTTGCATCGCCAGCAGCTGCGAGACGGTCACGAATTTGAAACCCTTGCGCAGCAGGCCGTCGAGCGTGGCGGGCATCGCATCGACCGTGGAGGCGTGGAGATCGTGGGCGAGGATGATCGAGCCTGCCGTGGTCCCGGCGAGGATGCGGGAAGTGACGACCGAGGCCCCCGGCCGCCGCCAATCGAGCGGATCGACCGACCACATGATCGTCGAGTAGCCGAGCTGGGAGTGAATCCACTCGCGCTGGCGCTGGAGCAGCGCGCCGTAGGGCGGGCGCATCGTGCGCGGCTGCACGCCGGTGGCGCGGGCGATCGCGTCGCGACATTTGGTCAGTTCGCCGCGCACCGTGTCGTCGCTCAGACGGCTCAGCGTCGGGTGGGTATAGGTGTGGTTGCCGATTTCGTGGCCCTCCGCGACGATGCGGCGGGCGACGTTCGGGTAGAGATCCACGTTCCGCCCGATGACGTAAAAAGTCGCCTTGATGTTGCGGACGCGCAGCATGTCGAGCAGGCGCGGCGTGTTCGCCGGGTGCGGCCCGTCGTCGAAAGTCATCGCGACATAAGGCTCCGCGATGGAGACCCGCGAATAGGTGATGCCCGGAGTGCGGCCGTAGCCCGAAGGCAGGTTGATGTCGGGATTCCGCGGCACCGGCCCGCGGACCGGAGGGGTGCGGTAGGCGTTGTTGGGAGCGGTTTTCACCGGAGCGGCGCCGGCCGGCGCAGCCGCGGCTTCCTCGCCCGGTTTGGCGGAGGAGGCGAAGGAGCAACTCGTGCCCAGAGACGCCGTCATCAGCATGAAGCCGCGCCGTGAGAGTTTCGGCAGGTCCGGACCACCCGATCCGTTTTCCAGGGAGGCAGCGAGGAATTTGTAGCCGATGGAGCGCAGCGGATCGTTCATGTGTACGGATGATCGGGAAATCGCGACAAGCTTACCGGCGCGGCGGGTGATGTCACGCTTATCTTCCGCTACTTTCTCCTCGCCACCAGCAGATTCGCATTGTCCGGGCGCAGGTGGTAGCCGGAGCCGAAGGGCAGCACCGGAGCGCCGCCGGTGGCCGCGTACGCGGCGCGCAGATCCGGCTGGGCGTGCTTGGCGAAAAGCTCGATCGGCGCGTGGTAATCGCCGAAGAGATGCACGTCCCAACTACCGGAATCGTAGTGGCGGAAGGGAATGCCCGAGTCGTCCTGCACCACGGCGCGGCAGTTGCCGAGCACCCAGTCGCGGATGCCCGAGAAGGAAGAGTCGTGCATCAGGTACGAAGCCGCCTTGAAATAAGCCACGCTGCCGCCATAGCTGGAGATCCAGCTACGGTACGAAGCATTGAAGCCGCTGTTGGAAAGATCGCCGGACACGTAGATCGCCCGCCGCGAGCCGCCGCCGGGCAGGCGGAAGCGGATATCGACGCCGGAGCGGCCCGCGGCGTTCAACGGCTGCACGCTCTCCACCGTGGCGTCCATCAGCGAAAGAGTGGCGAGCAGAATGGGCGTCACGCCCGGCATCGGGCCGCCGCTCAGGTCGCCTTTCATATCCTTCGTGATGAAATAGCCGTGACGAAGTTGCGTTTCGGTCGCCATCGCCAGCCGGGAAAGCCCAGCGAAGACCTCGCCGGGGTCGGCGCTTTCGAGATCGGGCAGATGGCCCGCAGGCTCCAGGCCGAGCAGCACGTAGTTCGACGCCTGCGGGAAAAGCGCGACGGCATGCAGCAGATCAGGACCGCCGAAGGGATACAGCAGCGTGCGCGGCGTGCCGACGAGCGGACGCAGATTCGCCTCCGCCCAGGCGCGCTGGTCGCCGGTGCGCTTCGAGGAAAAGACGCGCCAGCGCATCGCCATCTCGTCGGAATGGCGGCGGTAGTTGCCGCTCTGCTGCCATTGCGAAAGCGTTTCCCCCCGCCGCACCGGCCGCCCGGCCAGGAAGCGCGCGATGTCGTCCGCCGAGGCCTGTCCGGTCGCCGGCACGAAAGGCTCGGACGGCGCGAGAGTCTGGGTCTGGCCGCGCGGCGGCGGCGCGGGCGAGCAGGCGGCGAAAAGCAGCGGAGCGAGGAGCAGGAGACGTTTCATTTCTTCGAATGCTGGAGAGGAAACCAAAGGGCCGCGCAAACCAGCGCGGTCATGAGGCCGACCATCGCCGGACCCCAGCCGAGCAGGAACATGCGCATGATGACAAATCCCGTCACGGCCAGAAAAATCAAGGCCGCGCCGACGATCCCGGGCGACAGGCCGCTTCCCTTTCCATGTACGAGCAGGCCGAGCACGGTCAGGAAGGTGCACAGTGCGAGGCCGGTCTGCGTATAGTTCAGCAGCCAGTCGATCTCGCCCGCGAAAACCAGCGCCAGCGCCAGCGCCGCCTGGAGCCCCAGCGCCTTGAGCGGCACCTCGCCGCCGGGCGAAAGGAAGCGCAGCGCCGGCAGATCGCGCGCCATCGCGCCGAGCACGCGCGGCCCCGCCCACAGCAGCGCGCTGACCGAAGCGAAGAGCCCCACGGCGAAAAGCCCGGAAATCACGCGGCTCGCCCCCTCCCCGAGCAGCGCCTTCGCCGCGATGTGTCCGACCTCGATTTCGCCCCGGAGATCGGCCGCGGGAGCGGCTTTGAGGAAGGCGGCATTCAGCCCCGCGTAGAGCAGGGTCACCAGCAGCGTGCCGCCGAGCAGCGCTCGCTTCACCGTCCTGCCCGGCTCGTGCCATTCCTCCAGCCCGTACACCGCCGCATTCCATCCGCTGTACGAATAGAAAACATAAAACGCCGCGCCCGCGAACATCGGGCTGAGGATCTGCGGAATGTCCTCCCCCGCGACGAAGGCCCAGCGGATGTCGCCTTTTCCCGGAGCGAAGCAGACCCCGACGAGAAAGACGAGAATCAGCAGCAGTTTCAATGCGGTCGCGGCGACCTGCACCCGCCCGCTGGTTTTCGAGCTGAGGCCATGCGCCGCGGCTCCGATCACGATCACCACCGCGGCGGCCCATCTGGCGCCGATCCCGGGCGCGGCCTTGTGCAGATAGGCCCCCATCGCCAGCGCCGTGATCGCCGTTGGCACCGCGAAGCCCGCGATGGCCGAGAGCAGCCCGGCCATGAAACCGAGCGCCGGATGATAAATCGTCCCGAGGAAATGATACTCGCCGCCCGACTTCGGCAGCCGTTGCGCGAGTTCCGCGTAGCAGAGCGCGCCGCACAGCGCGACCACCCCGCCGAGCACCCATAGGAAGAGGATCGGTGGCGCAGAGTGGAAATCCACCAACTGATATCCCAGCGAAACGAACACCCCGGTGCCGATCATGCTCGCCACCACCAGCGCGGTGGCGGCCGGCGTTCCGGCGCGTTTCCTTGAAGGCACGCTTCATTCTTTCCTGAAAGGATGCTTCCCGGCAACTTTTTCTCCCCTTGAAGCCGGCATGACTTCATTTTTCGAGACCGCTTGTCACCTTTCCCAACCCTTTCTCGCATTGGGATAAAAGATGAAGGCATTTCTTTCGCTTCTCTCCGTCCTTTTCATCTCCGCGTTGTGGATCGCTGCAACGCTTGACAGCCGCTTCAGTCCGTCCGGATCCCAGCCTCCGCCCGCACCCGAACCCGCGCGTGGCACCACGATTTCTCCGGACGTTTCCCGTCCGCTCCCAGCTCCCACGGAAACGGATCGCTCTCCAACTTCCCCGGCGATGCCCCCTTCGTCGGCGGCTTTCGCGCCGATTGGCAGCCTCTTGTGGTCGCCACCATCAGCTCCCGCATGGCCTCCCTTCCTCCTCCCGCAGAGCCCGCCCCTGACGATTGCCGAAGCATTCGCCGTTCCGCGGACTCCTCGCCCGGTCATCTCCCCTCTCTTTCCCGATGACAGCTTCGCCACCTCCGGAATCAACAACCGCTTCACCCAGGCCGAGGTCGACGCCATGGAGGAAGGTGTCGCCTCCGTCCTCACCGCCATCGAAAACCAGCTCGCCGACCAGGTCCTCGCCGAGACCCTCCCCTTCATCGGCCCCAACCTCCGCACCGCCTGGGAAAACAACGTCGCCTCCCTGCGTTTTCTCACCGCCCTCCGCACCCACATCGCCGCCGCCCTCGCCACCTTCAACGGCCAACCCGACTACGACCCCGCCGCCGTCGCCACCGCCATCAGGAATCGCATCACCACCCAAGCCGGTTTCCCCGCCGCGACCGTCTCCGTCACCGCCGCCACCCTCAACGACCAGGCCCAGCTCTCTTTTGCCGTCTCCCGCAGCTTGTCCGGCAACACCCCCATCGCCCCTGACCTCGGCCTGCCCAATCTGGAAGTCCAAATCTCCGGCTCCCCTGTCGCTCTCACCACCGCCAGCCCCGCGCTCTCCTTCACCATCGGCGTCGATCCCGCCGGGTTCTACCTCGACACCGCCGGCGCCTCCTTCCAGCTCGATACGACCACCATCCACTATTACGCCCTCAACGCCCCCGGCACCTTCGCCGGCCTCCCCGTCACCTTCACCCGCAACGACTCCGCCAACCGTACCCAGATCCCCGCCAACTTCGCCGTCACCCTCAAGGACCCGAACAACGACGGCCGCCTCCGCCCCGCCGAAGCCGAAGCCCCCGGCGCCGACCTCCTCGACGCCACCCTCACCGGCAACACCCTCACCTCGATCAAAATCGCATCTTCGATCGATCCTTCCATCATGCTCCCCCGTGGGGGCACCGACCTCGTGCTCCACTGGAACTTTTCCAACGTTCCCGTCGATCCCACCGACGACAACTCCACGTTCGGATCCCGCCCCCTCCTCACTCTCGAAAACAACCGCCTCAACCTCGACTCCTTCTTCAACAGCTTCGCCGGCCGCGTCCTCGGCCAGATCGAAACCGTCACCCGTCCCCTGCGCCCCGTCACCGACGTCCTCACCGCCGAAATCCCCCTCCTCAGCGACCTCAGCTCGGATCGGGTCACCATCCTCGACATCCTCGGCGTGGACGCCACCTCCGTCGCCGCCATCGGCGGCATCGATGCCCTCCTCGACCTCGCTGAACTCGCCAGCTCCTTCTCCGTCGCTCCCCAGACCACCATCGACCTCGGCACCTGGTCCTTCCCCTCCGGCGATCTCCGGATGGACCGGCTCGACGACCTCACCGGCTCCGCCTCCCGCCCGCCAAGCCCCCACCTATGGCAGGTCAACTCCTTCATCAACCAGGCGAATACCATCCCCGGCCTCTCCTTCCCCATTCTCACCGATCAATACTCCGTCGTCGCCCTCCTCCTAGGCCGCGAAGCCGATCTTTTCTCCTGGCGCTCCGGTGAATTCGGCTTCTCCACCAGCTTCCAGCAGTACTTCCCCGTCCTCGGCCCCCTCGGCATCACCCTCGGCGGAGAAGTCGGCCTGCAAACCCAGCTCGGCTTCGGCTACGACACCCGCGGCCTCATCGACTACCGCACCGCCGCCGTCCCCGACACTTCCCTCTTCTTCAACGGCTTCTACGCCATGGCCCTTGACGAAGGCGGCGCGCCCCTCACCGGCATCACCCTCTCCGCCGGCATCACCGCCGGCATCGAGCTCAATCTCCTGCTCGCCTCCGCCGGCGTCGAAGGCGACCTCACCGCCACCGTCGGCATTTACCTCGACGACATGCTCGGCGACGAATTCGGCCGCGTCCGCGGCGACATCTTCTCCACCCTCGACATGGACGAATGGTTCTATGCCGCCGGCAGCCTTTCCGCCGGCCTGCGCGCCTATGTGGAAATCGGCTGGCCGCCCTTCGGCCTCGAATTCGACTTCGAAAGCCCGCGCGTCATCCTCATCAACTTCGACTCCCGCAACCCCAACCGGCCCATCCTCGCCGGGGTCGATCTTCTCGACCCCGGAGCCCTCCATCTCAACGTCGGCGACCGCGCCCACCTCCGCACCCACGGCGACACCGACGACCGCGCCGAAGAGTTCCTCATCCGCAAGCGACACTACTCCGACATCGTCTCCGACGACGCCTACGAAGAATACAGCCTCGACGACCTCGGCGACTTTCACGTCACCGACGAAATCCTTGTCGTCGAAGGCTTCAACACCCTCCGCCTCTACCCCGTCCCCTCCCGCATCGTCGGCCACGGCAAGCTCCGCGGCGACCTCCTCTCCGTCCACGAAGACACCCACATCCCCGTCCACTTCACCGGCGGCGACGGGCGCGACATCCTCCGCGGCGGCTCTGCCGCCGACACCCTCGAAGGCGGCGACGGCCCCGACCTGCTCAACGGCCGCGGCGGCAACAACACCCTCCGCGGCGGCCCCGGCAACGACGAACTCATCAGCGGCGACGGCGCCAACACCCTCGACGGCGGCGACGGCGAGGACACCGCCTCATGGCTCGGCGCCTCCATCCCCCTCGTCATGGACCTGCGCACCGGCCACTTCGCCGGCGCCGCCGCGGGCGACACCCTCATCTCCATCGAGCGCTACAAAGGCACCTCCCACGAAGACACCATGGACGGCAGCGAGGGCAACGACTTCCTCAACGGCCTCTCCGGAAACGACACGATCCGCGGCCACGGCGGCGACGATCAGCTCGAAGGCGGCTCCGGCGACGACCAGCTCTTTGGCGGCGGGGGCAACGACTACCTCTCCGGCGGACCCGGCGCCGACCATCTCGACGGCGGCCCCGGCATCGACATCGCCTCCTACCTCGGCGCCGAATCCCCCGTCACCGCCAGCCTCGAAACCGGCATCGGCACCCGCGGCGACGCCCTCGGCGACACCCTCACCGGCATCGAGATCCTCATGGGCTCGGGATTGCCCAAGGAAATACCCACTCCCAATTTCTCCGGCGACATCCTCGAAGGCGGCCCCGGCAACGACATCATCTATGGAATGGCCGGCAATGACACCCTCCGCGGCGGCGGCGGCAACGACATCCTCTACGGCCACCACCCCGACATCTCCACCTTCACCCCCGAAGGCTACGACGACGACAAACTCTACGGCGGTCCCGGCAACGACACCCTCCACGGCCAGAGCGGCGACGACGAACTCGACGGCGAGGCAGGCTCCGACACCCTCCACGGCGGCCCCGGCAACGACCACCTCATCACCTTCGACCTCCAAAACTCCGACCACCTCGACGGCAACGAAGGCTACGACCGCCTCTCCGCCGACTATTCCGACAAGACCGCGCCCCTCCACTTCACCGTCGGCGGGGACAACTCCCACATCTTCCCCGACGGCGACCAGTTCCACAACATCCAGACGCTCGGCACCCTGCGCACCGGCCCGGGCGACGATGTCATCCGTCTCTCACCCGGCGCAGAGCCCGCCTACCACAGTAAGAACATCGACGCCGGCCCCGGCGACGACCTCGTCATCGCCGACTGGCGCGGGTTTCATCCCGGCACGACACTCCGCACCGCCGACCGCATCCATGGCGGCGAGGGCAACGACACCATTTCCTTCGAACAATCCATTTCCCCCGTTCACATCGAACTCTTCCGGGAAAATCAGGCGGCGGGCAGCTTCGGCCAGAACGCCGCCGCGGAAATGACCGTCACCGGCTTCGAAAACGTCATCGGCACCCACGGCGCCGACCGGCTGGCGGGCGATGATGGAGACAACATCTTCACCCCTCTGCCGAACACCAACGGCCTGACGTGGGCCGTCAACAACAACCACGACATCGTCGTCGGCGGGGGCGGCATCGACACCCTCCGCATGGACTTCTCCCAATCCGACCTGTTCAGCACCGAGGGCATCTGGATGTACCCGCATTTGTCTCCCGGCCCCAGCACCTCTATCTCGCTCGCGGTGAGTCTTCGCCAGCTCGTCGCCTGCAGCCAGGTCGAGCGGCTCGAAATCACTGGAACCGCCGCCAAGGACTGGATGTACGGCCTCTACACCTACACCGCCGACGACCGCTTCATCGGCCTCGGAGGCGACGACTATATCGATGCCCGCGCCGGCAACGACTACCTCGACGGCGGCGAGGGCGACGACACCCTCCTCGCCGGCACCGGCAACGACACCGTCATCGGCGGCCCCGGCAACGACACCATCGTCTTCCTCGCCAGCGGCGATCTCCAGCCGCTCACCCCCTACGGTCACGACATCTGCGACGCCGGTCCCGGAGATGACATCGTCACCAACATCCGCTCGCCCGGCGCGGACTCCACCTATGCCGACCATACCACCATCTTCCAGTTCGACGGCGGCCCCGGCTTCGACGCGCTTTCCATCGACCTCGGCCACCTGACCGGGCCGCTCGTCGTCGATGAGGCCCATTCCATCAATTTCAATCTCCCCAACGGCGGCTACATCCGCAACTTCGAGGCGTTCCGCGACCTGACCACCGGCGACGGCAACGATGTCATCACCCTCCGCGGCCGGCACAACGCACCCCGCCGCATCTCCCTGCGCGGCGGCGATGACACCCTCGTCGCGACCCTTGGCGTCATCGATGCGCTCGGCGGCGCGGGCGACGACCTGTTGATCGTCGACTACTCCGAAATGGACGACGCCGACACCGGCGGCGTCGTGCGCGAGGGCGCCTACCACGTCAGGCGGCGCCTCGGCACCGGCGAAGTGCTCGACCAGATCAGGGCCAACAACTTCGAGCGGGTCCATTTCACCGGAACCTCGAAGAACGATACCTTCATCTCCCCCGGCGCTTTCTCAGGCGACGCGGTCATGTACGGCGCGGGGGGCGACGACGCCTTATACAGCAGCAACGGCAACGACCGGCTCTATGGCGGCCCCGGCAACGACTACCTCGAAGCCCGCGACGGCAACGACTGGCTCGATGGCGGCGAAGGCAACGACACCCTGTCGGGCGGCCCCGGCAACGATTGGCTCGACGGCGGTCCCGGCGCCGACACCATGGACGGCAGTGGAGGCAATGACACCTTCATCGTCAACGATCCGGGAGACATCGTCATCGATTACAACACGGAAGCGGGAGGCATCGACACCGTCCGTTCTTCCATCGACTACACCCTCCCCGCCAACGTCGAAAACCTCGTCCTCACCGGCAACGCCATCCAAGGCACCGGCAACTCCCAGGGCAACCGCCTCACCGGCAACACCCGCCCCAACCACCTCCGCGGCGAAGTCGGCAACGACACCCTCGACGGCGGCGGCGGCAACAAAATCGACCGCCTCCACGGCGGCCCCGGCGCCGACACCTTCATCCTCGGCTCCGCCGGCGTCCGTTACTACGACGAAGGCAACCCCGCCTCCCCCGGCCACGGCGGCTACGCCCTCATCGAGGACTTCACCCCCACCGCCAGCCCATCCACCACCGACCGCCTCCAACTCGCCGGTTCCGCCGCCGAATACCTCCTCGGCGAATCCCCCTTCGAAGACATCGAAGGCACCGCCCTCTACCATGACAGCAACGGCAACGGCGAACTCGACCCCGCCGCCGACGAACTCATCGCCATCCTCCAATCCGCCGTCGCCCTCACCCCCGCCAACACCACCGGCAACGCTATCCGCACCCAGCCTCTCGACCCCGCCGCCATCGGCCTCACCGCTCCACTGAAAGCCCTCCTCATCGACGATCCCCTCGGCCGGCGCTTCGCCGCCGAATTCGAAATCGACGCCGTACTCCCCGCCAGCGCCCGCCTCGAAATCCAGACCAGCACCGACCTCGGCATCGAAGACCCCTGGCTGACCATCGCCTCCAAGACCGGCCCCGCCGCCTGGACCGGCCTCGTCCCCGTCACCACCGAAGATCTCGGCAACGGCAAGGTGAAACTCACCATCCCCGCCCTCCACTCCGTGGCCTTGCACCCCAAACTCTTCCTCCGCCTCGTCCTGTCGGAGTGATTCCGGGAACGCCGACGCTCCTTGAACTCCTCCCTTCTCCCGCTAACCTGCTGCAATGAGCGCAGCGGATGAAAACCTCACCCTTCTCCTCCGCCAGATGAACGCCGGCTCGGAAACTGCCCGTTCCGCCCTGCTCTCCGCCGTCTACCAGCAGCTCCGCCTCATCGCCTCCGCCCGCATGGCCGCGGAACACCCCGGTCGCACCCTCCAGGCCACTGAACTCGTCCACGAAGCCTGGCTGCGCCTCGGCGGGCCGAATGGCGGCGGCACCGGCTGGGAAAACCGCCGCCACTTCCTCGCCGCCGCCGCCACCGCCATGCGTCGCATCCTCATCGAACATGCCCGCGCCCGCGCCACCGTCAAGCGCGGCTCCAGCCAGGCCGCCCTCTCCATCGAAAACGTCCTCGACCTCGCCGAAGACAGAGCCCCCGGCCGCGTCCTCGCCCTCGACGAAGCCCTAACCACCCTCGAAGCCGAGTCCCCCGAGGCCCACCAGGTCGTCATGCTCCGCTTCTTTACCGGCCTCTCCGTCGAAGAATGCGCCCGCACCCTCGACTGCTCCCGGCGCACCGTCATTCGCCACTGGGCCTTCGCCCGCGCCTGGCTCGCTCGTGAGTTGATGGTGGATGGTTGAGAGTTGAGAGTAAAAACCACTGATCACCGATCACTGATCACTCGGCACTTCTCCATGTCCACCCTCCACGAGATTTTCGATGCCGCCAGCGACCTCGAACCGGACGAATGGCCCGCCTTCCTCGAAAACGCCACGCCCGATCCCGCCCTGCGCCGCCGCGCCCTCGAACTCCTCGAAAGCTCCCGCCGCGCCGGCGACTTCCTCCGCAGCCCCACCCTCGACGCTTCCGGCAACGCCATCCCCGACGAACCCGGCTCCCGCTTCGCCCCCGGCTCCGCCATCGGCCCCTACGAAATCCTTCTCCGCCTCGGCTCCGGCGGCAGCGGCATCGTCTTCCTCGCCCGCCAGCGCCAACCCATTTCTCGCGAAGTCGCCCTCAAACTCCTCCGCACCGCCATCGAGGACGAGGAACCCCGCTGGCGCTTCGAAGTCGAGAAACAGGCCATTTCCCGCATGGACCACCCCGGCATCGCCCGCGTCCTCGATGCCGGCCTGACCGACGAAAACCGCCCTTGGATCGCCATGGAATACGTCCCCGGCGAATCCATCACCGCCTGGTGCGACGCCCACGGACTCTCCCTCGAAGACCGGGCCTCCCTACTCGCCGAAGTCTGCGACGCCGTCCACCACGCCCACCAGAAAGGCGTCATCCACCGCGATCTCAAACCCTCCAACATCCTCGTCGCCGCCCGCCCGGACGCTCTTCCGCGCCCCTGCATCATCGATTTCGGCATCGCCCGCATCACCGGCGTCTCTTCCCCCCTCCACACCCGTCCCGGTCAGCTCCCCGGCACCCCCGCCTACATGAGCCCCGAGCAACTCGCCGGAGACTCCGCCGCCCTCGACGCCCGCACCGATATCTACTCCCTCGGCGTCATCCTGCGCGAACTTCTTCCCGCTTCTCTTCGCGGCGACCTCTCCGCCATCACCCTCAGGTGCCTCGAAACCGATCCCTCCCGCCGCTATCCCAGCGCCGACGCTCTCGCCGCGGATCTTCGCGCCTTCGTCGCCCGCCGTCCCGTCACCGCCCGCCATCCCACCCCCGGCTACCTCTTCCTGCGCTTCATCCGCCGCCGGCCCTTCGCCACCACCACGGCCGCCGCCGCCCTGCTCGGCATCCTCGCCGCCACCCTCCTCATCCTCCGCTCCGAACAGCGCGCCATCCTCGAAAAAAAAACCGCCGAAACCGAACGCGCCCGCGCCGAAGACCTCTTCCACGGTTTTTCCCACCTGATCTTCGCCGGCAATCCCGAACTCGGAAACCCCAAAGACTACCCTCTCCACCAAGCCGTCATCGATTTCGCCAATCGCCTCCCCGCCGAACTCCGCCGCGATCCCCTCACCGAAGCCCACGCCCGCCATACCCTCGGCCACGCCCTTCACGGCATGGGGGAAACCGAAACCGCTCTCGCCCAGTATGAAGCCGCCCTCGCCCTCGCCGATCGCATTCCTTCCTCCCGTTCGGAGGAATTCCACCCCTGGCTCCTCTTCAACACCGCCATCGCCGTCCGGGACCCTGCCCGCGCCCGTGATCTCCTGATCCGCGCCGAAACGCAATTCGCCGCCCTTCCCGAAAAGAAGCACCATCTCATGCGCATCCGCACCCTCTGCCAGATCGCCGTGCTCGATGCCGACCAAAAGCGCTACCACGAAGCCGCCGAAATCGCCCGCCGTGCCATCTCCCTCGCCGAGGAACTCGACCCCGCCGACCCCGCCCTCCTCGCCAAAGCCCTCTGGACCCTCGCCCGCATCGAGCACAACCTCGGCCGCTTCGACGAAGCCCGCCGCCTTCACCAGCGCCGCCTCACCCTCCTCCGCCAAACCTACGGCCCCGAGCACCCCGAAGTCTGGAACACCCTCACCAACCTCGCCGGCTACGACATCCCCGGCCCCGCGCAGGACGCCGCCCTGGCCACCCTTGCCGAAACCGCCGAGAAAACCGCCCGCCATTTCGGCCCCGCGCATCTCCAGACCCACCACGTGGCCATCGCCCGTGCCCGCGGCCTCGCCGCCGCCGGCCTCACCCGGGAATCCGCCGCTCTCTATCGCTCCACGCTCGCCCAGGCTCGCGCCCACCTCCCTCCCGGCACCCCCATCCCTCCCCAATGGCAAGCCGAACTCGCCGGATTCGAGGAGGAATCGCCATAACGTGGCGCAAGCCGGAGGCATGCGCCACGCTCCGCTACCTCTCCAGTCGCGGATCGAACCAGCAGCCCCAGTCGGAACCATTGCCGTCACCCGCGTCCTCGACGATCAACTCAAGTTCCTTCACCCCCTCGACGGACACTTCGAATTCCCGCAGGGCCCCCGGCTCGGTCTTCGGCGAGCGCCAGGCTTCTCTGCCGTCCGCCTTCACCACGAAAACGCAGCTCCCGCCGCCGTTGCCGTCGGGCAGACCGGCGTGGCCGGCGAGCTTCTTCCACTTTCCGCCCAGCTCCCACACGTGCCGCGCCGGGGCATGGGCATAGATGCCGCGCGGGAAAAGCCGCGAGCCCGCCGAAAAGAGCATCGACTTCTCCGGCAGGCGGTTCGCTTGGGCGCGGCCCCAGCCGACCCGGGCGGACTTCGCCTCCGCATCCGATAGATGGAGCTTCGGCCCCTTCGCCCCGGCAGGCGGCGGCCCGGGCCTGGCGGTCAGCGTTCCGGCGAGCACGCGGGCCGCTTCCAGCATCACCGGAGCGGGCTTCTCCCTCTCCAGCCTGGTCAACTCGCCGGAAGCCTTTGTCCGGTTGCCCGAGTTCACCGCCTCCAGCAACGGCGCCAGCCGCAGGGCCGCCTGCGCCGCGGAGAGATCCACCGCACCGTCGGCCGCCACATGGTAGGGATAAATGAAGCTTGTCGTCGCCGAAGCGAAGGAACTCGCCGCGCCGTTCGCCTGCACCACCACCACCCGGAAGACGCCCGGCTTGCCCTTCGCCAGCGCATTCGCTTCGAGCGTGAAGCGTCCCTCCCCGTCCGGGATCGCCGTGCAGGTCGTCGCGTCGTAGTCGCCGCCGCCCTCCGGGTCCATGTAGCCGAGCACCGCGTAGGGCGGCGGATCGGCGCTGACTTTGGCGGAGAAGACGAAGCCCCCGCCCTTCCCCTCGATCTTCACCTCCGCGAGCTCCGCGTTCGGCGGCAGATCGATCCCCTTCACCGACCCGCAGAAAATCGGGTGCGAGGCCAACTTCAGGCCGTGCGCCAGCGTCAGGAAGGAACCGCGCCCCTCGTTTCTACGATCTTCGCCGTAGGTCCGGTTGCCGCTGCCCATCAGCGCCGTACCGAAAGCTTCCCGCTCGTCCGGCCGCTCGCGGTTGTGCGGCAGGCCGAGCGCGTGGCCGAGCTCGTGGCACACGCCGCCGATGAAGATCGAGTTGTAGCGGCCGATGGAAATGTCGCCGTACTGGCCGTCCATCACCCGCGGCTCCTTCTTGTCGAGAAAGTCGAGATCGAGGATCGGCGAATCCACCTGCCATGCCGTGCCCTGGCGGTTGCTGCCGCCGGCGTAGTACGGGCTGTTCTGGGAAATGGTCCGCTTCTCCTCGTCCCAGTTCGACATGTTGCAGAAAATCACGATCGTCTCGCGGTCGGGGTCCAGCCCGGCGGCGCGCAGCGTGGGCAGGCATTCGGTGCGGATCTCGGAGCCGGAGCGGACATCGTATTCGGAATAGGGCTTGCGGCCCGCCACCAGATGCACCTTCAACAGGCCGTCGCTGTCGTAGTCGAGCCGCACCGTCCGCGGCCCGAAACCGAGGCGCTTCATCTCCTTCGCGTAGAAATCGCGGATGTCCTCCATGATCGCCCCAAGTCGTTCGCGGTGACGCGGCGCCGGTTCCCGGTCGGCGGGCGTCCAGTACACGATGTGCACCTTCTTCTCCGCTTTCACCGGCTTCTCCGCCTGCCACTCATCCAGGATCGACAGGGCGGCCGGCACCTTGGCCGCGATCTCCGCATTCGGATCGGCGGACACGTGGGAAAGCGCCAGCAAACCCACGAAAACGACATTCGAAATCACTTTCACGCCCTCAAAACGATCCGAATGCACCCGATTGTTCAAGCCTCATGATTTTCGCCGGAGCGGCCGCATTTTTCGGATCGCCTGAATCGGTCCGGCAACCTCCAATCCCCACCGATGAAACTCCGCGATTTTCTGAAACTCATCCCCGCCCTGACCTTCATCCGCCCCTCCTTCGGCGGGGACGCCCCGGAAGGCGCATGGAAATTCGAAGTCGTCGACGGCTGGGGCGCCCTGCCGGATGGCAAAAACCCCGGCCCCACCCACGGCGGCGTGGCGGTCGACGAAAAGGCCGGGCGGGTCTACATCTCGACCGATGCGGAGCACTCGATCCTCGTATTCGGAAAGGACGGCTCCTTCGTGAAAAGCATCGCCCCGGAATGCCGGGGCACGCATGCCCTGACGCTCCGCGAGGAAAACGGCGAAGCGGTCCTCTACGGCATCCAGCTCGCCGGGCCGAAGCCCCTGCGCGTCATCAAGCTCGACACCGAAGGCAAGCTGCTGCTGGAGATTTCCCAGGCCACCGCCGGCGAGATCGAGGGCGGCTGGGGCGGCATCACCGCCATCGCCGTCGCCCCGGATGGCGCGATCTTCTGCTCCATGGGCTACGGCTCGCAGCTCATCCACAAATTCGACGCCGCGGGCAAGCATCTCAAAACCTTCGGCGGCCGCGGCAATGGCGACGGCCTGATGAACTGCGCGCACGGCATGGCCGTCGACACCCGTTTCGGCCCACCGCGCCTGCTGGTCTGCGACCGCGAGAACCGCCGGCTCGTCCACTTCGATCTGGAGGGCGCATGGATCGGCGTCCACGCCACCGGCCTGCGCCGCCCCTGCACCCTTTCCATCCTCGGCGATGCCTGCGCCGTGGCCGAGCTGGAAGGCCGCGTGTCCGTGCTCGACAAGGACGGCTCCCACCTCGCCGCCCCGGGCGACAATCCCGACAAGGAGCAATGGGCGAAATTCCCCGTGCCTCTCGATCAAATGAAGCCCGGCGTCTTCACCTCCCCCCACGGGCTGTCTTTCGACAAGGACGGCAACCTCTACATCCAGGAGTGGAACCAGTCCGGTCGGGTGACGAAGCTGAAGAAGGTTTGAGAGTGCGTCCGAATCACGATTTCCCCGCACTGAGCTTCCACTTGAGCAGCGGCATGACCACTTGCCGGATGCCCGCGACGGTCGGGTGGACGCCATCGGGCACATGGGCCTGGAAAGCGGCGGGATCGTTTTCGTGGAGCCGCTTCCAGCTCGCATGGTGGTCGATGAGCATCAATCCCCGCTCGGCGGCGACCTCTCGATACATCTGGTAATAGGCCGCGAGATTCGGACGCAACGTGGCGGACTGGTTGCTGCCGGCAGGCGAGTCCCACACGGTGTTCATCGTTTGCAGGATGATTTCCACTTCGGAGTTCCGCGCGCGAAGGGCCTCGATCATCGCGATCAGATTCGCCCGCGCCTGCGCCACGGAGAGCTGCGGCGTGCCGTCGCTGTAGAGAAAGGCGTCGTTCATCGCGAACTCGATGAAGACGGTGTCCGGGTTGTGAGCCAGCACCTTCGTTTCGAGCTGCGCCACACCTTCCGCGGAATTCTTGCCGCTCAGGCCGCTGTTGATGACGGTGACGGTGCCCGGCCAGGTGGCGCCCAGCCAATTCCTCATGTCGCCGACCCAGGCGCCGCCGGCGGTGAGGCTGGTGCCATAGACGACGATCTTGCGCGGCTGTCCCGCAGCGAGGCTTTGTACCAACGGTGAGGGCTCGGTCTGCAGCGAGATGCGGTAAAAGCCGCGCCCGCCGGATGCCGGCATCGGGACCAGAAAATCCTCCACTGGCTGCCAGAACGCGCCTGCGCCTTCCTCCAGGGAGAAATCGAGATCGAACCCCGGCGTCAGACGCGGGCGGGTTAGGAGCAGGTCATGGATTTCACCGGGCGCGTGGAGCGAGAAAAAGCCCGGATGGTCCTTCACCGCCTGGATGAAGGGCGCATCGGACACGCCGGGATCGAGACCGAGGATCAGCTCGCGCAAATCGCTCATCCCGTCGCCATCGGTGTCGTCGTCCTCGCCGACCGCGGAAAACCCTACCGCGTCGGCAATGACGTACCCGTTTGCGCCGGTGGTCTTGATGACGACACCCTCGGTCGCCGCGCCGGTGAAAGAATGATAGCCGAGCAGGTTCCACTTCCCGCCATCGACCCGCTGATCGACTGTGACGGTGGATACTCCTCCCTGATGGCGGATTTCCACCGTCACGCTCGACGCGCGATTGGTGTGCGAGGTCCAGCGCAGAAAGATGCGCTGGAGCCCTGAAAGCTCCGGCGGGATGCGGTAAAAGACTTCCTTGCCGCCCTGCCCGGTATTGTTGTCGTGGAGATAGTCGTCGCCGACATATCCGGCGGTCGAGGAGCTGGCCAGCCATTCGCCGGTGATGGCGACGAGCGAGGGATGGCTGTTGTCGATCACCGAGGTCGGCGCGCCTGCGACCGGCTCGCCGAGCGCCTGGCCGGCGGCGGTCAGCAGCGCCCGCAGATCGGCATAGGCGACATCCTGCACGGCGATGTCCTTGTCGATCGCCAGCCCGGCGGCGATGGCGGCGGACTGGGAGAGGATCATGAAGACCGGCTCCATGCGGATCGAGCCGAAGGCCATGTGCGATGCGGACAGGCTCCACGGCACGAGCAGGTTCGGGCATTCACCTTTTTTCGGGACGATGGAACGGTAGGAGACGGGATAGGGTTCGGCCACGGAAACCTGCACGTCGCCCTCGTTCTTGACCATGCCGTTTTTGACATGGCGCTGCACATTGTGCGAGTCCATCGCATAGGCGGCGAGACCGATGGAATCCGGCGCGACCGTGGCGCCGTTGCAGTGATGCTGGGTCATCACGTAGTCGGAAACCATGCGCCGCGCCTCGCGGACGTATATCTGCCACGGCCAGTTGCCGTTGTCGGTGAATTCGTCGGCGGGCAGGCCCCATTGCGAGTAGTTGTTGCGGAGCGACGCCGGGACGCGGGCGTGGTTCTGGAGCGTCCAGACGAGACCGCGCTGCCAGTTTTCGTGCTGCTTGGCCAGGGCGAGACGCTCGTCGTGGTTGAGGGTCGCCCAGTTCCAGCCGGGACCGTAGTTTTTCCCGATGAAATCGGTGGAGATGCCGCCGGTGTTGTTCGAGTCGGTCTTGCGGTTCGGCATCAGGTCGAACTTGAAGAAACCGGAGGTCTGCCCCGCTTCGATCGCGCGGAAGAGCAGTTCGTAGTCCGCTTCGTTGTAACCCGGCGGCTGGGCGATCGCGACGCGGTTCGCCGCGACATTGGTGAGCACCATGCGGAAGCAATAGGCCTGGAGCCTTTCGTCGGCGCTGCCGTCCTCGCCGCCGGGATCGGGCTCGACGCCGGGCAGCAGACCGCTCGAGGAATCGCCCGGAACGACGTAGGGGTCGATGCCGTCGGGCAACTGGTTCTTCGTCGCGCGGCCGGCCTGGATGCCGTTGATCGTTTCACCGTACTTCGCGTTCGCCTCGCGGCCGATGGTGAAGGTGACGCCCGCGCCGGGCAGCAGATCGCCCTCGTAGCTGGCGTCGATGAACATCTTCCCGGCGAACTCGCGGCCGTCCTCCAGTTTCAGGCGGCTGATTTTCACGCCGTCCATCACCACGCCATTCGCAAGATCGAGCCTGCCGGTGATGAGGGGCACTTCCTCTTCGGCGACGAATTGTTCGAAGATCGTCTTCGCCACCTTGGGCTCGAAGACCGAGGCGATCTGCGTCGTGTGATTGAAGGCCGGGCCGCCCTGCCCCGCATTGCCGAAGCTGGCGCGAGTCTGCCAGTTCCACACGGCGTCGTCCTGATAGTGCAGGTAGAGCCGGTGATAGAACTCGCGGCTGATCCCGCCGAGAATCGAACTCCTGCCGAGATCGGTCCAGCCGAGCCCGCTGGTGGTCAGGCCGCCGAGATGGGCGGTGGGCGAAATGAGGACGACGGATTTTCCGGAACGGGCCACCTGCACCGCTGCAGCGACGCCGCCCGAGGTGCCGCCGTACACCACGACATCGTAGGAAACCGGGTCGGCGGAGGCAACGGCGAGCGGAAGCAGGAAACAGAGAGAGCGGAGATTCATGGGAAATGGAAAAGCTGTCCGGGACTGGTGGATGGTTGTGGGAAAAAGGAGGCACGAGCGGCCCGCCCGTGGGGCGGATCGGAGAGTTTCCCGAACACGAGCGGCCCAGCCCGTGCCCTTCTTATCATCTTTCAGGAATTTCAGGGAGTATCGAGATGAAGACGGAGGAACTTTCTCTCCGGCGGGATGCCGAGGGAGCGGTAGATGGGTTCGATGACGGTGCCGTCGCCGCGTTTGATGTGAAGGTGGTAGTCCAGCGTGGTGGGGCTGAGCGGTTCGAGCGCGATGCCGCCGATCTTCACGTCCGCAATCTCCTCATCCGAGTGAAGATCAAACCAACCCGGATTCGCTCGGATGGCGGCGATGAGGGCGGTGTCAGGAACGTGGGGATCGGTGCCGAGGATCGCCTCCTGGGCATCGGTCAGGCCGTCGCCATCGCTGTCGGGGTCTTCCGCGGACGTGTAGGGCGCGACGTCGGCGTAGGTGGTGCCAATGCGGATTTCATCGACGAGCGCGGCGCGGCCGTTCTGCCCGGCCACGCGGATGCGGTCGAAGTGAAGACCGTTGATACCGATCGAGGCGTGGGGCACGGAGGGTTCCGTGTCGAGCCGGGGGTTGAAGAACACTTCGATGCGGTCGGGCAGATCTTCGCTCGCGCCGCCATCCGGCACGAGGTGAAGTACGGCGAATACCGGAGTTCCGATCGTGGTGGAGAAGGAGCCCGTATGAGTAGCCGTCCCGGCCGGCGCGCGGCGGGTGAGACGCAGGTCCTTGCCGGGAGCGCCCGCGGTAACAGACTCGATGGCGAAGCGCGCGTTGGCCTGATCGAGAGTGTCCTGATAGAAGGAAACGCCGAAGAATGTGGTGTCGCTGTTCTGCGGCTGGATGAGCATGGAGATCCACAGCTCGCCGTCGCGCTGCCCGGTTTCGCGCCCGCTGATGGTGGTGGCGGCGCCGCCGTCCGCGGTGTTCACCGCGCCGCCGGAGGCGACGAGCGTGTTGCGGATGACATCGGCGTAGTTCAGAATCGCCCCGGTCGCGACGGTGGAGTTGCCGGTGTCGAACCAGGTGCCGGACCAACCGCCGCCGCCGTCCCGCCCGCTGAGATCGCCGGCGGGGTAGTCGAAATTTTCGTGGATCAGCAGCTCAGCAGAGGCGATCCCGCCGATAAGCGGCGCGAGAAACAGCAGGGATGAGGTTTTGTTCATGGCCGTGCTCATTTTTCCAGGGTGACGCGCAGGAAGTTTTTCCCCTCCGGGAGTTCGATCGAGCGACTGATGGTTTCGACCTGGGGCCAGGTGAGCAGGTTCTCGCTCTGCTGGATCTCGAAGGAGAAGGGGACAGGCGAGGAGCCGCTTTTCGGAATGATCACGCCGCCCTGCCCTTGTTGCAGGATGCCGGCCGCATCGTAGAGGCCGAAAAAATGCGGATGGGTTCGGATCGCGGCGAAAAGCTCGGTATTGGGCACGCCGGGATCGGTGCCCAGGATGGCTTCCTGTGCATCGGAGAGGCCGTCGCCGTCGCTGTCGCCGTCGGGCGCGGGATCGTGCGGGGTGATACTGGCGAAGGTCGTGCCGACGCGGAACTCGTCGAAGTAAAACGGCGCGCCGTTCTGCGCCGCCAAGCGGATGGTGTCGAAGTCGAAGTTGGCGCCGCTGAGTGTGTGCTGGGGCGACGACGGGTTTCCGGTCAGCAGCGGATCGACGAAGATTTCCACGCGATCGTTGCCGTTCGTCCCCGCGCCTTTCGCAAGCCGCAGGACGATGAAGTGGGTGACGCCGAATCCCCCCCGCCCCGTGGAGGTCGAGGACGAGGCGGTGCCGAGGTGGATGGCGGACGAGGTGGTGGTGCTCGGATTGCTGACCGTGAACAGGGTTTGGGAGCCGCGGTAGAAGGTCACGCCCTCGAAGAGGGAATTGCTTCCCGGCAGATGCCACAGGAAGGAAATCCACACGTCGTTGAGCGCCTCGCTCTCGACGACGCGGAAGCTCCGCGTCGTGGACGCGGCGGAGGTGTCGGCGGCGAGGCCGGAAACGTGGAGTTCGTTGCCGAGGGCATCCGCATAGGAAAGTCCCTCGCCGCGGACGGAGGCGGGAAGCGCCTGCCCGTCTTCATACCACCCGGACCACCAGCCGCTTCCTCCGTCCAAATCGGTGAGGGGTTCGGAGGCGGGGTAGTCGAAGGGTTCGTATACCACCAGTTCGGAGGCATGCAGGGCTCCGCAGGCGGCGAGGCATGCGGGGACAATGGACAGCCGGAGATGCGGGTTTCTCATGATCGTGGGCGAATGAGGTTCCTGAACGCGCCGGAAGGCAGCGCGTCGCAAACGGAACTTGGGTTGTGCGGCCGCTCAGCGGCGGCGGCGGAACAGAGCGAGAAATCCGAAGGCGCCGAGCAGGGCAATGGATGGTTCGGGAACCTGGACGACCTGGACCATGTTGAGGAAGCCGCGGGTTTCCGTGCTACTGGCTCCATCCACGGCGAGGAAGAGCGACTCACCGGCCGCGATGGTCACGGAGAGGGCGATGTAGTTCTCACCTTCGATGAAACGGGAGTACTCGTCGGTATAGGCCGGCGGGTTGGGGGAACCGGGATTGAAATAAGCGATGTTGCTTTGGGTGGCGTTGGCCAATGCGGTGCTGAAATCGAATGTCGTGCCGAGCGTACCGGTGGAAACGTAAACGGTCATCGGCGTGTCGGCGCCGTTCGTATTCGTGTTCCGGGCCATCGTGTAGATGGTGTATTGGCCTGCGGCCAATCCATCGAGCCGCAGGCCGATGGCGCTGTCGGAAGTACCGCTGCTTCCGGTGGGTGCGCCAAAGAAAGCATCCCGGCCGGGAGCAGTCCCCCCGTAGATGGAATTGGCCGCGGACACCAGATTCTGCCGGCCGCCTGCACCGCCACTGCCGGCTAGACCGACGTTCACCACGGCGGTCGTATAATCGATCACGGTCGATGCGGCGGCAGAGCGGCCGAGTGTCAGGGTGATGCCGCTGGCGGCGTTTCCGTCCGACCATACCAGGGAATCGGTGGAAGCCGAGCTGGCAAGGGAGTTCCAGGAGGTTTCGCCGGCAGGAATGACCCCCGAATCGTGCCCCGGGCTCAAGGTGGCGTCACTTCCCGTGACGGTGGTGGGTCCGAAATCGAGCATGAGGCTCACGGCGGAGGCGAACCCGCCGGACAGGGCGAGGCATGCGGAGGCGAGGGGCAGGATTTTTTTCATGGGATTCTTGGATTTCACCGGGGCGGAAAACGCGCGGTTCATCGCTTGAATGCACGGGAGGGCGGCAAACTTAGCAAAGCACCGGAAAAAGGGGTCCGCATAGAGGTCTGTGCGGACCCCTTTTCCCACTTTCATGCTAATTTCCGCGCAGCCCGGATCATTCTATGGCAGAGACGAAACGATGCCCGACATCCGCCAGACCCGGGAGGAAGCCCACACCGCCGCGGTGCAGGGACTTTTCGTGCAGTACCAGCCGGCGGTGCGGAGCTACATCCTTTCGATGATCCCCGACTTCTCGCTCGCCGACGATGTGATGCAGGAGGTTTTCCTGGTCGTCACCCGCAAGGCGGCGGGTTTCGAACTGGGGACGAGTTTCCCCGCATGGGTGAAGACGATCGCCCGCTTCAAGGCGCTGGAGGCGATCCGCGCGGGGAGCAACCGTTTCGAGAGTCTTTCCGAGGAAGTGCTCGAAGCCCTGGGATCGGAGCAGCAGGACCTCCCGGTGCGGACCGACGAACGGCTGGGCCTGCTCGCCGCGTGCATCGGGGAGCTCGCGCCGCAGGCGCGGCGCTCGATCGAGCTCCGCTACCGCAACGACCACTTGCCGCCGGAGATCGCCCGCCTTATGGGATGCACGGTGCCGTCGGTGAATGTCACGCTTTCCCGCGCACGCGCCTTCCTGCGCGAATGCGTGCTGCGCAAAATGGCCGCCAGCGCCCACTGACGTTTTTCCCATGTTCGACGAAGCGAGATTGAAGCGCCTCATCGCCGCCTACTTCGACCAGCAGTTGCAGGCGGAAGAGAAGCGTGAGCTGGAAGCGATGCTGCTCGGCTCGGCTCGGGCGCGGGAAATCTTCCTCGAACACGCCGAATGGCATGGGCTCGCCCGCGAATGGGCTCTGCGGGAAAACGCGCTGCAACTCATGGGCGACGCTCCGGCGAAAACGGGGAAAAAGGTGGTTCCTTTCCACCGTCGGCTCTGGTTGGGAGCGGGGCTCGCCGCCTGCCTCGCGCTCGCATGGTCGGTCTTCCATTTCCGCGGCGGCACGCCTGGAAACGACATCGCCGGGCAGGAGCCAGTCGCGGCCCGCGACGAGGTTGCCCTGCTCGGCCAGGCGATCGGAGTCGTGTGGGAAGACGGTGCTTCCTTCAGCGTGGGGAGTGCATTGCCGAAGGGCTGGCTGAACCTCCGCGAAGGGACGCTGCGGCTGGATTTTTACAGCGGCGCGCGTGTGTTTCTCCAGGGCCCGGCTTCGCTCGAACTGATCTCGCAGGATCTCGCCCGGCTGGAAAAAGGCCGGCTGACGGCCAGCGTGCCGCCGCCGGCGGAGGGGTTCACCGTGCTGAGCGCGAACCTGCGCGTGGTGGACCGCGGGACGGAGTTCGGGATGAGCGTGAACAGCCCCGGCGATTGCGAGGTGCATGTCTTCGACGGCGAGGTGGAGCTTCAGGGCGAAGTGCCGGAGGCCGCGGCCCGCGCGCTCTATCAGGGCGACGCGGTGGCGATCCGTGAGGGCAGGGCGACGGCCTTCGCCGCCGACCGGGGATCCTTCACCGATCCGGCGACCTTGTTCGAGGCTGCCGCACGCGAGACAGAGGCGCGGCGGCGGGCATGGCGCGAATCGTCCGAGACATTCCGCGCGACGGCGGACCTGCTGGTTTATTTCGATTTCGAGGATCTGGAATCCGGCACGCCCATCGTGCCGAACCGGGCGCTCGGCGCGGAGCGGGACAGCTTCGGCACGGTGATCGGCTGCGACCGGCTCGCCGGACGCTGGGCGGAAAAAGCCGCCTTCGGCTTCGCCAAGACCAGCGACCGCATCCGCTTCCGCGTGGCGGGGACCACGCCATCGCTCACGATGATGGCCTGGGTGCGCGTGGACAGCCTGCCGCTCGATCACAACGCGCTGCTCTCGATGGCGCCCGATCAGGTAGGTGAGATTCACTGGAAAATCGACAGGACCGGCAAGCTGCTGCTCGGGCTGCGCGCCGAAGCGGCCTTCGATTTCAGTTCATGGGAGCGGCTCGAAAGCCCGCGCATCGTGACCGAACAGGATTTCGGCCGATGGATGCACCTCGCCACGGTGATCGACGGCGAGGCGGGCGTGATGAAGCACTTCGTCAACGGTGAGGAGGTCGCGTCGGGAAGCATCGGCCGGCCCACTCCCGTCCCCCTCGGCATGGCGAATCTCGGCAACGTCGACGCCGCCATCCCCGTCCGCCCGGAAATCGGCGGGGCGGTGCGGAATTTCAACGGCCGGATCGACGAGTTCGCACTGATCGGGCGGGCGCTGAGCCCCGGAGAAATCCGGGGGGCGATTCGATAAACTCCCTCGAAAGGGAAATTCATTCCGCAATGGGCGTTACCTTGAGGCGTACGAAGCTTTTCGGTTTCCCCGGCGGCAGGGCGTAGGAAATTTCCCCCGGTGTATCGGTGGCGGCGACGGGCGCCCAGGGATCTTCAATGCCAAGGTCATCGGACGTTTCGATGACATAGCTCACGTCGCCATTGGCCACGGCCTCGGCGCGCTTCGCGAACGAAACGACACTGCCGGAAAAGGTTCCCGGAGATTCGTCGGAGCCATGCGGGTTCAGGTCGAGCGCGTACTCGAGCAGGTTCGGGATTCCGTCGCTGTCCGAATCGCCGTCGGGCCCTCCGGTGACGTTGTTGGTCTCCGCCCAGGAGGTGAAGTTTCCGGCGGGAGGGCCGCCGGCTTTGGATGCGGTGATGTTCCCGGCGCTGTCGATGGAGATGGTGACGACGTATTCGCCCTGACGCACGGGGCCGGACGGGTTCGCGCCCGTGCTGGCGGCCAGGATGCGCTGGATGTCCACGTGGACGGCAGCGCCGCCTTGGCCGAAGTGCTGCTCGATATTGGAGAATACGCCGAAGGAAGGCGCGGGAGATGCGGGGTTATTGATGCTCCAACCGTTTTGCCATTGGATCGGAAGATGCTCGTTCTGGTCCAGAATGGCCGCGCCGTCGCTCTCCAGATCGAGTTCGAAGATCGCGTTTTCCATGCCGGTCACACGGCCTCCCGCATCGGCAAGCGCGGTGGAGGTGCCGACGCTCAACACAGTGCCCTGCCCGGGGTTCGTCGCAGGCTGGGAAACGTACAGGGTGGCCGTGGGATCGCCATTCACCGGGCCGGGGGCGCCGAAGCCGGGGGCGAGGTGACTCCGATTCCCGATCGCTCCGAACCGCAGCTCAGCGCGGTCGAACCAATCGTTGCCGTAGATCAGGGAAAGCGTCGCGTTGATGTTGCCGAGAGAGGCCTGGTTCGTCCCGTCGCGATAATCGATCGGGGAGCCCAGGTTGAAGAATACGTTCTTTTCGTTGCCGTCGCCGGATGTGACCTGGAAACCGAGGATCAGATCGCCGTCTTCGAACGCGGTGCCAGGCTGGGCGGAGACGCCGGAAACGCAGGCCGCGAGAATGGCGGCGGAAAGGAGTTTTTTGCCAATGGGATTCATGAGGGAAAAAGAATGGGGCTTGGAAGCGGGCGCGCGGAAAGGGAACGGCCCGAAGGTGGAACGATGGGACCCGCCCTCAATCCGCGGATTGTGGCGATTGCGTCACTTTCCCCGGCGGCATGGGATGCTGTCCGCCCTGCGCGAGCTGGTGCGCCTGGATGTGATGCTGACGCCAGGCGTGCTGGCCGAAACGCTGGCGGAAAGCGAAGTCGGCCGCCTGTACCGCGTTGATCCAGCGCTCGTCGAATGCGGGCGTGCCGGGTTTTTCCGGAAATGAACCGACTTCATCATACCAGTCCTCCGCGAAACGCTGGAGGGCGCGTTGTCCGTCATCGGAAAGGTAGGCCGAATCCGGAATCTCGACCGACACGGCGGGCCGGGCGCGGCGGGCCCGCTCGGCCAAGGAAGCGCGCGTGAGCGCTTGGGCATGCCTCCCGGAGAAGGAGGCTCCACCGGCCGGCGGCCCGGGGGGATCAGGATCGGGAGCAGATCGCGGCCGCCGCTGGTGGGAATCCGCATCGGCAGTTCCCGGCCGCACGGGGGGAATGCCGGGAGCCGTGCGTGAAGAGATCCGGGAGACCCCGCGCTCTGCCGCGTCGCGGGACGTGCGGAAATCCCCCTCACCATCCGCGTGTCCCGGGGCATTGTCTCCGGGACGAAGGGTGGCCATCCACACCGCTGCAAGGACGGCGGAGAGAACCGTGCCGCAGACGAGAGGATGTTTCATGAACCGGAAAGCGGGTGCCGGCGGCGAATCCCGACGGCACCCGGGAGGGCTTGGGATTTCCTGCGGATCAGTCTTTCGGGTAAACCGGGCCGCCGTCGCCGCCTTCACGCGTGACCTTCATGTCGGCGTCGTTGGCGATGCCGGTTGCGGCGGTCAGCGTATTCGGAATGGCGTTGCGCAGGGCGGTGTCGAAGGACGTTTCCGCGGGGTTCAGATTCGGCGCGGTGTAAAGCTGCTGGTACCCCCAGAGCGTGTAGGAGCCGTTCCGGACATTCTCCACCGAGTAGCGGACGCCGTTGTAGGTCAGCGGGATGGCCTGGTTGCCGGGATAGCTGCCGGTCGCCTCGTCATATCCGGTGATGGCGACCGCATCGGAAATGGTGAGATAACCCACGAAAACGGCATCCACGGGGCCTCCGCCCAGCGTGAGGATCGAGCGGTCGATCCCGAGAACGGCGGCCACGGCCGCGTTGCCCGTGTGGCCTTCATTGCCCTCGTTGGCGAAGAGGGAAAGCTCGCCGGTGGAGGTGTTCGCATTCCACTGCACGATGGGGCGGAAGGCGCCGTATCCGGTTTCCGAAAGGATGGTGGCACGGGTGCCGGAACTGGAGTTCCGGCCGGTCGCGAGCACGGTCGTATCGCTGGGCGCGCCGGTGAAGAAGGAGGCGCTCAAATTGCCCCTGACCCAGAGCGCTTCGTGGATCTGGTCGGTGACGTTGGTGATGCCCGCGGGAGCGCCCCTGCCCGCCACGAACATGAAGGGAACGATGCCGACGGGGCCGCCGCCGAGCGTGGAGTTCGGATGATTGGAGAGCGCCTTGTCCACGTCGGAGAACGCCCAGCGGGGAACGGAGGATTCGGTGCTGGGGCTCGCCAGCGCTCCGCCGGCGGTGGTGACGGCGGTATCGGTGGTGATGAAGCCCGCGATGCTGTTGGTGGTGGCGACGTCGGCGATCCCGGCGAGCGATCCGCTGAAATTGGTACGGACGATATAGGGCTGCCCGCCGATGCTGCCCTTGAAGATCGCGCGGCTCGCACCGCCAAGGCTGCTGCCGACATAGCCGTATTGCGTCGTGCCCTGGCCGCCGAGAACGGCGACGATGGCATCGTGGGCGGCGGCGCGAAAAGCGGTGGCGCCGGAGATGTCGATGACGGTTTGCGCGGAGGCGAAGGGGGAGAGCGCGGCGAGCGCTCCGAATACAAGCGTGGTTTTCGTTTTCATGGTTTTCGTGGATCGGTGATGGTTTGGTTGGAGGACTTTCCCGGAATATGAAGCTTCAGGCTTTGCCCGGCCGGCGGCGGCGGACAGTGGAGGCGAGCGCGGCGGCGGCCACGAGGAGGGTGGTGGACGGCTCCGGAACGGCGCTGATGTTCCCGTTCCGGTCGATGCCGAAGGTGATGATGTATTCGCCCGTAAGCGGGGTTCCGGACGGGTCCGCGCCCGTGCTGGTGGCCAGGATGCGCTGGAGATCCACATAGGTGACATCCCCGCTCTGACCGAAGGTCTGCTCGATGTTGGAAAAGACGCCGAAGGAAGGTTCGGGAGATGCGGGATTGTTGCCGGTCCAGCCGTTCAGCCAGGAGGCGGGGATGGTATTACCCAGAACCACCGCATCGTCGGGATTTCCGACATATGTGTAGAGGATGTTTTCCAGGCCGGTGACCCGGCCTCCCGCGTTGCCAAGCGCGGTGGAGGAGCCGACACTCAGCAGGGCGCCCGCTCCGATGCTCACCGTAGGCTGGGAGACGTACAGGGTGGCCGTGGGGTCGCCGTTCACCGGGCCGGGAGCGCCGAAGCCGGGGACGATGTGGCTGTAATTCCCGATCACCCCGAAGCGGAGGTCGCTGCGGTCGTACCAGTTCGCGCCATAGACGGAGGAGAGGACGCCGCCAATGTTGCCGATTGCCGCCGGCGGATTGGTTCCGTCGCGGTAGGCGGTCGGATCTCCGAGATTGAGGAACACGTTCTGAAACTCTCCCTGGCCGGAGGTGGCCTGGAAGCCGAGGATCAGATCGCCGTTGCTGAAGACGAACGCGGCATTGGCGGGGAAGGCTGCCAATGCCGTGCCGGCTCCGACAAGCAGAGCCTTGTGAAGGAAGGGCTTCATGCGGATAGGTTGGTTTGGTTGTGTTGGGACTGGAAACAGCCGGTCCGGTGCGGACCGGTCATGGGGAGCCGGGATGCCGGATCGTCCGGCGACCCCAGCCGGGGGGAGCTTGGCAAGGGAGGCGGGAACCAGAACGAAAAGAGGGTTACGCTCTCGTCACGGAGGGAAGAGGTAGAGACGAGCGCCCTCGCTCCTCTGTCAGTCGGCTGCCGCTTCCGGCCCAAGGCGGTGCGGAGCGCCGCCTTCAAAAAACAATCCGCAATCCGCCCGGCGGCTTGATTCCCACGCCCTTCCGGGGCGTTGGATCATTTTAAATGCGCCATTTAATTCCACAATGATCCAAACAGATCCGATGGCGATTCTCCTACGGAGTCACTTGGGGTCCTCCAAGGGAACGATGCGGATCTTGCCGGCCGGTTTCTGCAGGGCGGAGGAAAGCGTCGGCGCGAGATCGGGTGACGGTGCGGCGGGGGCCTGGTCGAGTGCGTTTTTCAGCGCGCCTTCGACCAGTTGGCCGCAGTGGATTTTCATCGGCGGCAGCGCGCCGAGATCGCCGGAGAGCTCGTCGGCGGAGAGCTGGCGGGCTTCTTCGGGAGTTTTGCCCTTGAGGAGTTCGGTGGCCATGGAAGCCACGGCGATGGCCGTCTGGCAGCCGAAAGATTGGAAGGAGGCGCGGTCGATGACCCGCTTGCCGTCCTTCTCGGTGAATTTCAGCCACATCCGCAGCATGTCGCCGCAGTCGGGCGAGCCGACGGTTCCCACAGCGTCGGCATCGGCCATTTCTCCCTGGTTTTTCGGCTCGGTGAGGGCTTCGCGGACTTTTTCTTCGAAATCGCTCATGGCGGGAGGATGCGGCGGGAAAGACGGAGGATCAAGACACGGCTGGGATCGAGAGGTTATCGCTTGCGATGCGGGTGCCTGATGTAGGTGACTCCCGGCAGGCCATCCATAGCCGCATCTTGGATCAAAAGGCCCGCGGACGCATCGCGGGCGGTGGCGTAGATGATCCCGTCCGCCAAGGGTAGTTTGTATTGATGACCGATCTCAGCGGCGATGACAGCGAGCCGATCATCCAGGGCGACGACCCGACCCTGCTTCATGGCGGCGGCAGCGGTGAGCGCCTCGGCGCGCAAAATCCAGCGATATACTTCGGTAATCGAGATGGAAGGGACGATCAAATCGGCGATGGCCCGGATTGCGGCGGCAAAACGGGAGAGAGTCGGGCCCCCCGGTGAAATACTCGATCCAGCCGGAAGAGTCGACTACCGCAGGCATCGGTCGTCCTCCCGCTCGAAGGTGCTTTTGACGCCTTTCAGGAAGCCTTCCAGCGATTCGATGGGACGCAGCGGAACCAGTTCGATCCTGTCCCCGATCTGCACCATCTCGATTTTGTGGCCCGGCGCCAAAGCGAGTCCCTCCCGGATTTTTTTGGGAATGACCACCTGAAATTTGGGCGAAAGGGTGACGGTGCTCATATCGATGGATAAAACGCATAACGATCTTTCCATCGATTCACGCGGCATTCGACGGGTCGGATTCGGGCTTTCGGCGTCCTAACATTCCCCATTCCCGTCCTTGCCAAGCACCGCCACGCCGGAAAGTCTGGGCGCGACCACGGGAGCCCCCTGTTCCCCCGCCGGCAACCATGTATTTTCTGGGCATCGAGATCGGCCATGCGGCGACCCGCGTGGTGGCGCTGGACCTCGAAGCCGCCACGGTGGCGGCCGAAGCGGTGACCGCCCATGCCTGGATCGAGGGCCTGCCCGACGGCTACTGCGAGCAGGACCCCGCCGGGTGGATCGCCGCCGTGGACCACGGTGTGCGCGAGGCGTTGGAAAAACTCGGCGAGGCGCGCTCCGGCGTGGCCGGGATCGGCGTGACCGCCCCGGCCGGCGGGATGGTGGTGCTGGACGAGGGCAACCGCATCGTCCGCCCGGCGAAGCTCGGCAACGACCGCTCCGCCGCGCGGCAGGTCGAGGAGATCGGCCGCGCTTTCGGCGGTTCGCCGGGATTGATCGAGCTGGCGGGAAATGCGCTCGATGTCTCTTCGCTCGCCGCCCAGTGCCTCTGGCTCAAGCAGCATGAGCCCTATCATTTCCAGCGCGCTTCGCGCATTCTATCGACGCAGGACTTCATCGGCTACTGGCTCACCGGCGAAAGCGGCACGGAGGCCGGCTCCGCGGCGGTCACCGGGCTTTTCGACGTGCCGGCGCGGAGATGGTGCGGCGATCTCGCCGGGTTCATCGACAGCCGCCTGGAGAACATGCTGCCGCCGCTGATTTCGCCGGCCCAGCCGCGGGGTTTCCTGCGGCCGGCGGTTTGCAGGGCGTGGGGGTTGCCGGAGGGCGTGCTGGTCGCGCCCGGTTCCAGCGCGCCGGCGCTTTCGGCGCTGGCGGTGGGAGCGGCGACGGATGGTGCGGTGGTCGCGGATCTTTCGGCAGACGGATCGCTTGCGGCACTTTCCGGCAAGCCGGTGGTCGATTTCCGCGGCGAGGCGGCGGCGCTCTGCGACGCTTCCGGCCGCTGGATGGTCCGCATGGCGATGGCGAATGCGATCGCTTCCCGCGAATTCGTGCGCCGCCACTACGGCTGGTCCACCGCGGAATTCGAACACGAACTGGAGCGCGCCGAACCGGGGGCGGATGGGCTACTGTTTTTGCCCTACTTGTGCGGCGAGACGACGCCGCGCCTGCCCGACGGGCGCGGGGTGCTCCACGGCATCACGCCGGGGAATTTCACGCCGGGGAATTTCGCCCGCGCCGCGGCGGAGGGGCTGGCGCTCGGCTTCGGTTTCGCCTTCAGCCGGCTGTGCGATCTCGGTTTCGAGCCCGGCGGTGTGCGCGTCGCCCGCGATGCGGGACCGGCATTCCAGCAGCTTCTCGCGGATGTTTTCGGCGTGCCGGTCGTGGCGGTGGCCGGGGCGGGCGGGCCCCTGCTCGGCGCGGCGATGCAGGCGGCGGTGGTGTATTTCCGGCAGAATGGCGAGACGCTCGGCTTCGACGAGATCGCCGGGTACATCGTGACCGTGGACGAGGCCACGCGGCGCGAGCCGGATCTCGCGCGGCACGAATTCTACCAGGAGCTTCTCGCCCGCCAGCAGTATCTCGTGGAGACGCTCCACAGCGGCGGTTTCATCTGATGTCCGACAAGCGCACCCAGATCCGCGAAAGCCGCAAATCGACCTTTTCCGGCCGTGCGGCGGGGTGGCTCATGCGGCTCTATTGCGCGACTTTCCGCTACGATATCGAAGACCGCTGCGGCTTCTCCCGGGGCGAGGTCTCCGGCCCGGTCATCTATTGTCTGTGGCATGACGGCATTCTGTCGGTGCCGTACGCGTGGCGGAAAATCTGCCGGAAGCCCCGCCGTCTGGCGGTGCTGACCAGCGCCAGCCACGACGGGGCGGTGCTGGCGCATGCGATGTCGGTCTTCGGCATCGACGCGGTGCGCGGTTCCTCGTCGCGCCGCGCCGTGGCGGCTCTGGTGGGCATGCGCAAGGCGTTGCGCGAGGGTTCCGATATCTGCATCACGCCGGACGGGCCGCGCGGCCCGCGCCACGTCGTACAGCCCGGCGTGCTGAAGCTTGCGGAAACCGGCGGCGCGCCGCTGGTGCCGGTCCATGTCGAATGTTCCTCCGCCTGGCGCCTGAAAACGTGGGACCGCTTCATGATTCCCAGGCCGTTCAGCCGGGTGCGCGTCATTTTCGACGAGGCGCTTGCCGTGCCCGCCGGGCTTGCCGACGATGATTTCGAAGCGTGGCGGCGCAGGCTGGAGGGCATCCTCCGCCGCGGCGCGGGCGAAACCCTTTCCGAAGAAGTACGATGAATCCCGTAATCATAGATGGCAAGGCGGTGGCGGCCGCGGTCCTGGAAGAAGTCCGCGAGGAAGTGAAGGAACTGGTTTCCCGGGGAGTCGTCCCCGGCCTCGCCGTGGTGCTGGTCGGCGACGATCCGGCTTCAAAGGTCTATGTCGGCTCCAAGGCACGCACCTGCGGCGATCTGGGCATTTATTCGCGCAAGATCGAGCTGCCCGCCTCCGCCACGCAGGAGGAACTGGTCGCCGTGGTCCGCGAGCTGAACGACGATCCGGCCATCCACGGCATCCTGGTCCAGAGCCCTCCTCCGAAGCACATCGACGAGGAGGCGGTGATCCGCACCATCGACCCGCGCAAGGATGTCGATGGCTTCCATCCGGAGAATGTCGCCAAGCTCACACTGGAGGATGCCAGTGGCTTCGTCCCCTGCACACCAGCCGGTTGCATGCGGCTGCTGAAAGCAGCCGGTATCGAAACTTCCGGCGCGGAGGCGGTGGTGATCGGCCGCAGCATGATCGTCGGCAAGCCGATGGCCCTGCTGCTGATGGCGAAGGGTTCGGACGCCACCGTGACCGTCGCCCACTCGCGCAGCAAGGATCTGGCTGCGATTTGCCGCCGCGCCGACATCATTGTCGCCGCTGTCGGACGACCGGAAATGGTCAAGGTCGACTGGGTGAAAGAGGGAGCTGTGGTGATCGATGTGGGCGTCAACCGGGTCGATGATCCATCCACCAAGAAAGGCTATCGTCTGACCGGCGATGTCGCTTACAACGAAGTCGCGCCGAAATGCCGCGCGATCACTCCGGTGCCCGGAGGGGTCGGTCCGATGACCATTGCTCTGCTGATGAAAAACACCCTGCAAGCGGCGCGCCAGCTGAATGGCGTGTGATCCGCGGAGTCTCTGAACGGTCGCAATGAGCGCCCCCGGGAACACGCATGGCTTTCAGGCTCTGACTTATCGGCCGGAGATCGATGGGCTGAGGGCTCTGGCAGTCATTGCGGTGGTGCTTTTCCATGCGCCGCTGGCGTGTCCGGGAGGTTATGTCGGGGTGGATGTCTTTTTCGTGATCTCCGGCTTTCTCATCACCTCGCTGGTGCTGAGGGATCTCGAGGCAGGGAAGTTTTCCCTGGCCGGTTTCTGGGAGCGGCGGATCCGGCGCATCCTGCCTGCGCTGAGTGTGATGATCTTCGTGACCCTGCCGGTGGCCGGAGTGATGTATCTGTCGGAAGACTTCGAGCAGCTCGGCAAATCGGTCATTGCCCAGGCCTTGCTGACTGCGAACCTTTTCTTTTGGCGCAACGATGAGGATCGCGGAGGTTACTTCGGTCCGGCCTCGGAAGAGCGGCCGCTGCTCCATACCTGGTCGCTGGCGGTGGAAGAACAGTTCTATCTGATCTTTCCGATCCTGATGCTGTTCTTGTTCCGCTTCAGCCGCCTTCGGCAGGCCGGGGCGTTGGGCCGGGTGCTTGGCTTGAGCGTTGCCGGCGGGTTGCTGCTGGCGGAGATGGGTGTCAGATACAATCCCGCCGCGTCTTTTTATCTGCTGCCGACGCGGGCCTGGGAGCTGTTGATGGGGGCCTGGCTGGCGGCCTTGCCCGCGGGCTTCGTGATCAGGCGGCGCCTCTGGCGGGAAGCCGCTTCGTGGCTCGGCCTGGCGGGAATCGTGATCCCCTTCTGGCTTTACTCGAAAGAGACACCCTTTCCGGGATTGGCGGCGCTCCCGCCATGCCTGGGGACGGCTCTTGTGATCCTCGGCAATACCCGGCGGGAGGGCATCGGGCTGACTTCCGCGGGACGCATGCTTGCGCTGCCGCCGGTGGTTTTCATCGGACTGATTTCCTACTCCCTGTACCTCTGGCATTGGCCGGTGCTGGTCCTGGGGAAATACTGGTGGGTGGATCCTGTGACGCCCTTGCGTTTCCGGATTGGCATGGTGCTTTTGGCCGCTGTCCTGGCGGTGCTTTCCTGGCGATTTGTCGAAACGCCTTTTCGAAAGAAAAAGTGGATGGCGGCGCGAAAGCCGGCTTTCCGTTTCGCGGGTGTGGTGACGCTGGCATCGGTCGTCCTGGGCGCCGTGCTCGATCTATCGGAAGGCCTGCCGGCGCGTTTGCCTGAGCGGGTTGCCAAGCAAGATCGGGCGGCGGGGGACAAGCTTGGCGGACGGGTCGATGTGAAAGCCGACGACGTCCGGCAGGATCACTTGTATGTCCTCGGGGCTGGAAAAGACTCCACGCTTTCTCCGCAGTTGTTGTTGTGGGGAGACAGTCATGCGAGGCATGCGATCCCCGCGGCAGACGCACTTTGCCGGGAACTGGGCATTGTCGGTCGCGCTGCCGTATCCGCCGCGACAGCTCCGGTGCTCGATGCGAGATTTGGTTTTGAGAGCGAAACTCCCGGGCTCGCCGCCGCGGTTCTGGACTACGTAAGACGTCATCGGATTCCACGCGCGATCCTGGCCGCGCGCTGGAGCATGTATGAAGAGGCGGATACGACGCTCCTGGAGAAATCTCTAACAAAAACCATCCGGACTCTTCATGCCGAGGGCTGCCGTGTCTGGATTGTGCAGAGTATCCCAAGCATCGGGATGGAGGCTCCGAAGGCTTTGGCCATGAGGGAATTGGGGGGCAGAGATTTCGATTTCTGGAAGGAAACCGTGGCAGGACACCGGAGCAAGAATCAGATGATGGATCGCTTGGCCGGGGAAGATCTCCCGGCCGTGTTTCTCGATCCCGCACCCTTGTTTCTCGAGGCGGGCAGTGATCGCTATCGTGTCGAGATCGATGGACTTTCGATTTATTACGATGACGATCATCTCACCAATACCGCGTCCCGTTTGTTGCTGCTGCCGCTTTTGAGAAACGGGCTCAGGGAGCCGCCCAAGGGCTTGCATTTTCCCGAAGGGGCTGTCCGCTAAGGCGGTTCGGCTTGGATCTGTTTTTTTCCCATCAATGAGATGAGCAAACGCCCCTCGGACGACCAGTTGCGGGTGATGAACCTGTCGCTCGGCATCGCCATCGTGCTGCTCGTGGTGAAGGTGATCGCCGCAGCCATGACCGGTTCGTCGGCGATTTATTCCGACGCCGCGGAGTCGGTCACCCACGTGCTCGCCGTAGCCTTTGCGGCATGGGCGCTGCGGCTTTCGCACAAGCCTTCGGACGCAACGCATCACTTCGGACACGATAAGGTTTCATTTCTGTCGTCCGGTTTCGAGGGGGCGATGATCTCGGCGGCGGCGCTGCTTATCGGCTTCGATGCCGCGCGCAAGGCGATCCTCGGCGGCGAGATCGAGAGAATGGGATTCGGAATGGTTCTAACCGGGGTGGCCGCGCTGGTGAATCTCGCGCTCGGGCTGGCACTCGTCCGCGTCGGGAAAAAGCGCCATTCGCCCGTGCTGCGCGCGAACGGTCAGCATGTGCTCACCGATGTGTGGACCAGCGCCGCGGTGCTCGTCGCGCTGGCCCTCGTCCATTTCACCGGCTGGCGCGGCTGGGACCCGCTTTTCGCCGGTATCGCCGCGGTCAAGCTGATCTGGTCCGGTGGCAAGCTGATGCGCGAGAGCTTCGGCGGCCTGATGGACGAAGCGAACCCGGAAGTCGAAAAGAGCCTCCGCGATTGTCTGAAGGAGCAAACCTCCGCCAAGGGCCTTTCCTACCACAATCTCCGCCACCGCCATTCGGGCCGGACGCATTGGGTGGAGTTCCATCTCGTGTTCCCGGATGGGGTGAATGTCCGCGAAGCGCACGACATTGCGACAGGGATCGAAGCGAAGATCGCCGCGATGTTGGAGCCGGACTGCCGCGTGATCACCCATCTCGAACCCCGCTCCGCCGAGCACCGGGAGGAGGATTGGGAGGTGAAGTGAAAGCGGTCACGGCTGGCGGGTCAATCTGATGCGGAAGAACATGGACCCGGGAGACGTCCCGGCGGGGAAGGTCGCTTCGATATTCTGAACGGCTCCCTGGGTGCCCGTCACGGTCTCGGTGATGCCTTCGCTGGTCCAATCGACGAGATTTCCGCTGCGTTCCACGACATAAAGAATGCCCGACGCGGTGTTTGGGGGGAAACGCAGCCGGTGAGCCCTGCCGCCGGGACCCTGCGCGACATCCGCTTTCACCGGATAGAGATGGCGGTCGGGCACCGCGGGGTCCGTCCCGAAGGCTTCCTCCACCAGCAGGGGCAAACCATCGCGATCCTGGTCGTTGCTGTCGCCGGGCGAGCCCTCGATCAAGGTGGTGACGGCCCTCTCCGGCGGATGCAGCGGACCGATAAATTTCTCCAGGTTCTTCATGGTTCTTCCGTCGGAATGATGGTGACGATCGGGCCTGCCTCCCTGGTAGCGGCCACCCACGAAGTGGCCGTTCAGTGCATCGAAATATCTCGCTGTGTCCAGGCGGGCATTCGCCCAATCGTTGTAGGTCGAGGGATCGGATGAGTAATCACGGATCAGCACGCCGTTCCGGTCCGGGAATTCGACATAGCCGTAATTCATGATGCTGAGGTATTCGGGTTTCGGCGTCAGATTGCCCAAGCGTGTTACATTGTCCGCCCCTCCATGCATGAGCGAGAGAGTATGGCCGGGTTCGTGGTAGAGCAGCTGATAATGCAGGAATCCGGGAGGCACAGAGATGTCGTTGGGAGCGGCGGGATTGGGAAAGATCACGGGAATGCGGCCGCTCTCCGTCAACCTCCCTGTCACGCCGCCCAAACCGATGATTATGCTGTTGCCCGGCATCGCCCGATAGCTCTCAAAGATGGTTCCGGCCAGGACACCATTGCCGTTGGCGTCGGTGAAAGGTTCGGGGCGCCATGGCACGGACCAGTCGATCTCGATGAAGAGATCCTTGCGGTAGGGATTCGCCCCGAAATCCTGCAACACCAGCTCCGGGATTCCATCCTTGTCCACATCCACGCCGCCGCCGATCTCCTCCCAGTGGTCGAAGAGTCCGTCGAAATCCGAGTCGAACTGCGAGGCGCGCAGGATTTTCCCGCCGCCGTCCTGGGTCGAAATCTGGCAGGTCACGTAGTGGTCGGCGGGCCCGATCGACACCCGGCCGAATCCGGAGGAGGATTTCAATGCGAAGGCGATGGGGTCTCAGGTGGAGATGGCGGTCACTTCCTCGCCGTCGATGAAATCGCCGACCTGCACGACCGGCATCGGACTGGTCTTGTTGTCGAGACGCAGCGGTCCGGTACCCGTGAGATCGCGGCTGGGCGTGAGATGCACAATCCAGAGAGCGGGCTTTTCGGTGTAGAGCATGGGCTTGGCAGTCCGGTGATTGGTGAAGCTGGGGCCCGTGGTCGAGGCGATGAAGGTCACGATAATGCTGTCGCTCTCGATACCCGGAGGTCCGCCCTTGCGATGTTCGACACCCACCCGGCTCTCGAAGTCGAAGGTGTCGAAATTGATGAAATCGTCGCTGTCGTCGAAACCCAGCCCATCGAGTGCGTCCGGGAAGCCCAGGATTTTCACCGGCTGGTCAAATTGCGGGTCGGAGGGCTCGTCGATCGCCAGATAGATACCCTCGCCCTCTTCGAAATCCTCCGCGACGAAGGCGATCACCTTGCCGCTGTTAGCTGATCCCCGGCAGGTTGCCGATGCGATACCAGCTGCCGCCGGAGGTGCTCCCGATGGTCTGCTGCTCGGCCGCGCCGCGCTTCACGCTCAGGGTGCCGGCGGTCGTCTGTCCTTCGCGCAGCACGTAGGTCTGTCCGCTCGCCAGCCACGGCTGGCCGTTCGGAATGATCGTGCCGACGCTGATTCTTCGAATCCCGGACTCCGTTGGTGTTGAGAAAAATCTGGCGCGGGGAAAATCCGGGGAAGAGCACGACCCCATCGTTGGCGATCGATACAGGGGAGAGCACGTTGGTCAGGCAGTTGGTCTGGGTGGAGGTGAGGTAGGTGGGTGTGACCGTGGGATTCAGCGCATCCCACACGCGGACGAGTGAATGCCGCGGCGTGCCGCTCAGGAAACCCTCCCATGCCGCGATTTTCCCTTCCGCATTGATCTGCGCAAATCCCGTGGTCCGGTTGTCGTCCACGTCCCCCAACGCCACCGGAACATCCGGTGTCGTGCCTGAGATGTACACCCGCCGGAGCGTTGTGGTGCCTTTCTCCGCATCCGCGGTGAAGGCGACGATTCCGGATTCGTTGATCGAAGCGCGATGGAAGGCCGTAATCGTCTCGCCCTCCGCCGTGGTGCTGGAACCGTGGCTGGCCACGGTTTCGAGCTTGTAGTAGAGACCCTTTGCCAGAGCCGGCCAGGCGGCCGTGCCGCATATGACAAGCGATGAGATGAGGGAGTGAAGGGCCTTCATGAAATGGGGAATACAGGGCCTATTCGGATATCCATATGACATCCCGGAATTCAGCGGAAATTCGAATCTTTGCAGGCGGTGCTTTCCCGTGGACGCGAAATTATCGGAGGCGCCGGAGATTTCCTGTCACAATCCTTCCCCCGGCTTGCAATGATGGATGAAACGCCATGCATGCCGCCCGAATGTCCGCTCCCGCGCCCATGGACCGGTCCTCCTTCTCCGAACTGATCCACCGCCACCACCGTTCGCTCTTCGCCTACGCCCGGGCGCTCGCGCGGTCGGAGGGCACGGCTCGCGAACTGGTGCAGGATGCCTTTGTCGCCGCGTGGCAGAGCATCGGCACCTTCGACGTGACCCGGGATTTCGCCACGTGGATGCGGGGCATCCTGCGCAACAAGTGGCGCGAACACTGCCGCCTCCATGCCCGCGAGACGATGCTCGACGAAGCGGCGCTGTCACGGCTGGAGGAAACGCTGGCCCCCTACCCCGGCGGCGACACCGCGCTCTTCGCCCGGCTCGCCGAATGCCGCGACAAACTCCCCGGCCCGATGGCCGAGGCGGTGCGCGTGACTTACGATGAAGGTCGTACCAGCGAGGAGGCCGCCGCACTTTTCAATGTCCAGCCCGCCGCCTTTCGCAAGCGCCTGGAGCGCGCACGCGAAGCGCTGCGGCTCTGCCTTTCCAAGAATCTCTAACATTTCATGCCATGAACCATTCCGAAGATCCCTCCGATCGACTGATCGACTCCCTGCTCCGCGAGCAGGCCCGCCGCCGCGAAGCGGACGATGAATTGCTTGCCGGCATCCGCGCCGCGCTCGATGCGCATCCGGCGACCCGTACGGCGGCGCGACCGGGAAGGAAAACGTTTCTTCCGCTCGCCGCCGCGGCGGCGTTGGTTTTCCTGTCCGTCGGCGGCATCGCATGGTGGGCGAAGGGGCAGCGCGCGGGTTCATCGGCGACCGCGGAGGGTGGAACGAAGCGGGAAGCTCCGTCGCTATCGGTTGCGGAGGCGGAGGGCGCCGGACTCGACGAGGCCACGCTGGCCGCGGCGAGGGAGGAACCCCTGGGGACGCTCGCCTTGAACGAGCATGGGAAATGGGTGCCCTATGGCGGGAATGACACTTGGAAACAAGCGGCAGGAACGCCCCAGGCGGCCGCTGCCGATGAAGGGAAGGCGAACGCGTCCGTAGACGCCTTCGCGGGTGTTGGTTTCGTGCTGCCAGGTGATGAAAGCGGTGACGAGGCAATACCGGAAACCGGCCTTGCCGGCTCGCCGGAAAGCGGTTCGCAGGAATTGCAGGCCGTGCCGGTGGAGGAAGCGGCCGCATCCATGGATGCTTTCGCGGGCGGCAGTTTCGTGCTGCCGGAGGAGGAGGCGCAAAGTCGTTCAGGTGAAGACGCGAGGACGCTGCGACTTGCCCAAATGAAAGCCGAACTGGAAAGGGGGAGGAGCGGCATGCCCTATTCCGGGGAAGGGAGTGGAGTCGGTCTTGGCGCCGGTTCCGGGGAAGGCTGGCAAGGTCGAGACGGTGGCGGCGGGGATGCGTTCTTCGGGCGGGCCGATGCATCCCGGTTCTCCCCAGAGCTGGAGAAGAAAGTGCGGCCCCGCGTGATTCCCCGACTGGTTCCGGCTAAAGCGGAGGGCCGGACCGGAGATGCGCCGGAGGACCACGAGCAATACGGCCGCCTGATCGACCAACCGTGGAAGTCGCCGTGGCAGGACGCGCTTTCGACCTTTTCCATCGATGTCGATACGGCTTCCTACACGAACGTCCGCCGCATGATCGAGTCGGGTCGCGCCATTCCGCCGGACGCGGTGCGGATCGAGGAATGCCTGAACTATTTCGACTACCGCTACGCGGGGCCGAAGGGCGAAAGCGCCTTCGCCGTCCACGGCACGCTGGCGACCTGCCCTTGGAAGCCGGGGCACCTGCTCGCCCGCGTGGCGATCAAGGGGCGGGACGTGGAGCTCCAGGCGCGGCCCGCTTCGAACCTTGTCTTCCTGATCGACGTTTCCGGCTCGATGCAGTCGCCCGACAAGCTGCCGCTGCTCAAGCGCTCCATGAAGCTGCTGCTCGACCAGCTCGACGAGCGCGACCGGGTCGGCATGATCGTCTATGCCGGGACGGAAGGCGTGGCGCTGGATTCGACGACGATCACCGTGGAAGGCCGTTCGCGGGCGATCCGCTCCATCGAGAAGCTGGAGGCGGGCGGCTCGACGAACGGCGGGGCGGGCATCCGCCGCGCCTACCGGATGGTGGCGGATCGTTTCATCCAGGGCGGGGTGAACCGCGTGATCCTGGCGACCGACGGCGATTTCAACGTAGGCGTGACGGGGCAGGAAGAGCTCGTGTCGCTGGTCAAGGAAGGCGCGGCGAAGGGCGTGTCGCTGAGCGTACTGGGCTTCGGCACGGGCAATTTCAACGATGCGATGCTCGAAGCGATTACCAACGAAGGCAACGGCGAGAGTTACTACATCGACCGGGACAGCGAGGCACGGCGGATTTTTCTGGAGAAACTCACCGGCACGCTGCTGACCATCGCCAAAGACGTGAAGATCCAGGTGGAGTTCAATCCCGGAAAGGTGCAGGCGTACCGCCTGATCGGGTATGCCAACCGCATGCTGCGCCACGAGGATTTCGCCAACGACAAGGTGGATGCCGGCGACATCGGCGCGGGACACACGGTCACCGCCTTCTACGAAATCGTGCCGCACGGCGTGGAAATGCCCGACACGGGCAAGGTGGACGCCCTGCGCTACCAGCGTCCCGCGGGCCGCGAGGCGGTACCGAGCGAGGATTGGTTCACGCTGAAGCTGCGCCACAAGCCGCCGATGGGCGAGGTCAGTTCGCTGACCGAGATGACGGTGCGCGGCGAGCCACTGGCGTGGGAGAAGACGGATCTGGATTTCCGTTTCGCGTCCTCGGTCGCGCTCTTCGGCATGAAGCTGCGCGGGATGAAAGAGGTGGAGGATGTTTCCTGGGCGGCGATCCGTGAAATGGCGAAGCCCGCGCTGGCAGACGATGCTCGCGAGCACCGAGCGGAGTTCCTCGGACTGTTGGAGAAGCTGGAGAAATGATGTGGCGGAGCGCCACGGAACGCCGCAAGCATCGCTGCTTTCAGGCTGGTGCGGCGCGACAATCACCCGCGCGGCATATAAACGAAAACGCCGTCTGGAACCATAATCCCGGACGTCGATCTCTTTTTCCGTTCGATCCGGAAGGGAATCAGATGCGGCGGCGATACAACAATCCGAGCAGTCCGATGATCATGGAATCGATGCCCTGGCAGGCGACTCCCGCGAGATATGATCGGGGTTGCCGGCGGAGAAATCAAAAGCCCCTCCATTCACCGCCTCCCTGATTTCCAGAATACGGCTGGCCGAAGTTCCGGTGGATGTCGCACGAGCGAATGTCGAAAATCAGTTCGCCGAAAAAGAATATGAAATTCACGCTAAACGGATACTTCCCGCCAGAGTCCGCTCGCGCTCGACAATGGCTGAGAGCTCCCGGTCTGAGACATTCAATGGAGGGATCTGGAAAATGAGAAAAGGCTCCGGAGGCGGCTCGTAACCGCCGGGTCGATGGCACCATTTCAATGTCTGGCGCTTGGTGACGGTATGGCTCCAATGCTCCAATTCGGGAGTGAGGTTGGTCAAAGCGATCTCCAGAAAGTATGCGCGGCCTTCGTCCGCCCACGGCTCCATGATCCGGGCGGTTCGAATGTGATCGAGCGGTATTCGAACGGACTTAAGAAATGGACGAGGCAGAAGCATGTATCCGTCCCCGATGACGATGACCGCGTAATCAGTGAGAAAAAGAGGGATCAGATAGAAAAAGGGCAGGACGAGTGGGAGCATGAGCATCAGGACCCACCACGGCGCATTGGAGACGATGCCCATCCACAGGATGGTTATCAGAAGCGGTATCCCGAACAGGAGGAACCATCCGAGGCATCTGTGGTTTGTGCGGATGGCGCTCATCGCATTGCGTTTTCACTCATCGAGCCGGAGATCTCAAGATGGAACCTGCGGGGCGGTTCGCCCGTATTCTTCTCTCAATCCTTCCATGCCTTGTCCGCCTTCACGTCTTCGCCGGACCAGATGCGCTTCTGCGTCCATGGTGCGGCGGGTGCGGTCCAGAAGGGATCGTTCGCTGGCAGGCCGAGATGGAGCAGGCCGGCGAGACAGAGGTAGAGGCTGCCGGTGGAGATGTAACCTTCGCGGATCGACGGCTGGTGGCCGACCGCGCCGACCTGAAGCCAGCCGTTTTTGTCGAAGGTTCCGGGGCTTTCCACGGTGCGGCGGATCACGGCGGTCAGGGCGCCGCGGACGGCGGCGGGGCTCACGTCGGCGGGCAGCTCCCTGCGCCAGGCCATCATCGACAGATGCTGGAACGCGCCGAAACGATAGGCGCTGGAGCGGCCGATGACCGGATAGGTTCCCTCGGGCGAAATGAGACGCTCCTGCACCGCGGCGAAGCGCTTGGCACGGCCGCTGACTTTGGGCAGGCGTTCCGCGAGCGGGTGCTCTTTTTCGCGACAGACATCCAGCACGGTGAGCATCGCGGGCTGGATTACGAAGCTGTTGTAGTAGTCCCAGTGGAATTTCGGCCCGTCGCCATAGGTGCCGTCGCCGACATACCATTGCTCGTGTTTGTCGAGGGCGCGCTGGAGCGGCGGCATTTCGCATTCGCCGGTGAATCGCCACAGGGCGGCTTCGACGAGCGCGGAAAAGAGCAGCCAGTTGCTTTCGTAGGGTTTGATCGCGCGGGTTTCCCTGAACGCGGCGATGACATGGGTCTTTTCCTCCTCCTTCAACGGCGTCCATAGTATTTCGGGCGCTTGCAGCAGAGCCTGGGCGAGGAAGGCGGCATCGACCAGCGGCTGGGCTCCGTCGGAGAAATTCATCCGGTCCGGCGAAGCGGGGTCGGTGGCCATAACCAGCGCCTTGCGGGAGAGGTCGATGTAGCGGGCGCGCAGCCTGCCTTCAGGGGTCGGATCGGGACCGAGGGCGAGCCAGGGGGAAATACCGGCCATCGTGCGGCCGAAGGCTTCGAGATGGGTCCAGCGAGCGCGGTCCTTTTCGCCGCGGCCGAGCGGCAGGCGCTCCTTGAGCTTGCCCTCCGCCAGTGATTGAATGACCGGCCGGGCGATGCGGTCGAGGGTTTTGACGGAAAACTCGCGATCCTCCCTTCCCGTCTGAGCGGAGAGCGGAAGGGCGGAGGCGAGGATGAAGAAAAGGACGCGGTGCATCGGTGGAGTTTCCCCTTGCCGGCAAAAGGATACAAGGTCGCAGACGAGAGCGCCGTTTTCTCGCTTGGACGCTCCGGAGGTTCCTGGTAGTTCGCTTTCGGTGCGCCGGATATCCTCCACGCTGCCGGAACGGCTCGAAAGCGAACGCCTGATCATACGGGTGGCACGCCCGGGGGATGGAGCGATGTTCAACGAAGCCGTTGTCGGTTCCATCGACCGGCTTGCGCCGTGGCTGGCATGGGTCGATCCACCGCCGACGCTAGAGGATTCCGAGCGGTCGTGCCGCCGGGCTTATGCGAGGTTTCTTCTGAACGAGGATCTGATGGCTTTTTTCCTCCTGAAGGATGGAGGCGCGCTCGTCGGGGGAAGCGGGCTTCACGATGTCGACTGGAAGCTCAGGAGCTTCGAAGTCGGGTACTGGGGCCGCGCCTCGCATGCGGGCCAGGGCCTCATCACCGAAGGCGTACGTGCCCTGGCCGAATATGCGCTGAATGAACTCGGGGCTGCCCGGGTGTTTCTGACCACCGACGATCGGAATGTCGCAAGCTGGAAGCTGGCCGAGCGGGCGGGTTTCGAATTGGAGGGAATGCTGAGAAACGACCGGTTCGATCTGGCCGGAGAGCTTCGGAATACCCGGGTTTATTCCAAGGTGCCCGTTCAGCGTTGAGAGAGGAGCCAGTCCTTGAACACGTTTTCGTCCGCCGGAAGCCGCACCGCCGATTTTTCCCGCCCAGCGAGGATGGCGAGGCGTTCGGGGATTTCGACGGAGCCGATTTCCTGTTCCATCACGTCGATGAATTTCGCGGGGTGAGCGGTTTCGAGAGTGATGGTGGCGGTGGCGCGATGGGCGGCACGCCACGCCCGGGCGGCGAGCCAGCCGACGGCGCCGTGGGGGTCGATTTCGTAGCCGTAGAGCGATTTCACCTCGCGAATCGCGGCGCGGGTCTGATCGTCGGTAAAGGAGAAGCCTTCGATCATCCTGCGCATGGCATCCCACGAGCGGGCGAAGATCGCCTGCATGCGGGCGAAGTTCGAGGGGGCACCGACATCCATCGCGTTCGAGATGGTGGCGGCGCTGGGGCGCGGCTGGTAGTCGCCGCTTTCCAGGTAGGCGGGAACCACGTCGTTGATGTTGGTGGCGGCGATGAATTTTCCCACCGGCAGGCCGAGTTTCATCGCGAGCAGGCCGGCGGTGAGGTTGCCGAAGTTGCCGGAAGGGACGACGAAGACCGGATCGACGCCTTCCGGGAGCCGGCGGGCACTATGAATGTAGTAGAAGCTCTGCGGGACGAGGCGGGCGAGGTTGATCGAGTTCGCCGAAGTGAGGTTGAGGCGCTCGGACAGCTCGCGGTCGAGGAAGGCGGACTTCACCAGCCGCTGGCAGTCGTCGAAACTGCCGTCGATCTCCAGCGCGGCGATGTTGTCGCCGAGGGTGGTGAGCTGTTTTTCCTGGAGGCCGGAGACTTTGCCTTTCGGGTAAAGGATGATCACGCGCGTGCCCGGCACCCGGTGGAAGGCGGAGGCGACCGCGCCGCCGGTGTCTCCGGAGGTGGCGACCAGCACGGTCAGGTCGCGGTCGTCATCGCGGACCAGCCAGGCCATCAGACGGGCCATGAAACGGGCGCCGAAGTCCTTGAAGGCGAGCGTCGGGCCGTGAAAGAGTTCCAGGATGTGATCGCCGGGAGCAAGCGTGACCAGCGGGGCGTCGAAGGTCAGCGCGCCCTCGACGATTTCTTTCAAGGCCGCGGCGGGTACGTCTTCGTGGAAAAAGGCATGGGCCACGGCGTAGCCGGTTTCCGGAAAGGAGAGTCCGCGCCAGATGGTCCAGAAGTCCGGGCCAAGGACGGGGAGCGCATCGGGCATATAGAGACCGTTGTCCGGCGGCAGGGAGCGGAGGATCGCTTCCTTGAGGTCGACACGGTGGGCAGAGTTGCTGGTGGAGTGGTAGAGCATCGAAGTGCCAGGATCCGGTTTCCGAACCGGGCTGAACGAAATGTTCCGGCGCGCACCTTTATGGGTGCGGTTCCATCGTTCCGGCAATCCGCGAAAGCGAAGGACGCGTCATGCGGGGGATATGAGGGATTTCCGTGAAGCGGGGCGGCAGGATGGAGCGGGCTTCCCATCAGCCGGCTGCCGGGTCGGCGGACAAATGGCCATCCCACCCAAGCCATTACAGCATTTTGTGAAATTTCGTAGCCGTTTTGTGGCTGCCACATCTCACGGTGGGATCCTGTAAGGGGAATCCGTCGAACAAAAAGCGGGAATCTACTGGAGCTGCTACGAAATTCCGCAAAATGCTGTAACCAGGCCAGAGGGGATTTGATAGCTGCGCCGCCTTACACCGTGGACTTTCTCGAGCCAGCGTTGCCCTGAACGACGGGGATGATAAACTCGCCGATTGGTAAGCGCGTCGCGGACTTCGCGAGGCACTCCCCGGCAGCTGCCGGGCTGCGGTCCGGGTTTAGGAGCCACGAATAAATCTCTCTAAGAGGAACTCACTGCCGTTTGCGGCGCAACAGAACCGAGCCCAGAAGCAACCCGGCCAGAGCCCCGGTGGGCTCGGGAACAACATTGGCATTGAAATACGCTGAATCCACATTGGTCGGATTCGTCATCAGAATACGAAACTGATAGGTCCCGGGTGCCAGGCTTGTCAATGATGGGCTGTCGCCAGAGGTAGTGGTCTCCACCCAGATCTTCTGACCGGCAACATCCGAGCCGACCGGTACATCGACGACACTTGTCCAAGCGATGAGCTGATTTGTCCCCAGATCCCAGATTTCAACCTGCCCTTGCCCATCGTCATCATCGCGGCGACTGAACCATGCTCCAAACGTAATGTCATTCGCCTGATCGGATAAGGTGAAATTTTGGTAAAGATAGGCATCAGGGGCATCATAATCATAATAGAAATCGCCGCTCTGTGCTTGCGTGGGACCGCCAGCATAGCTAGGGTCTGGATACACCAAATTGTGAAGTCCTGAGCTCAACGTCCATCCAGGCACAGACGCTGAAATATTATTGCCTGACAGCGGAGGACTCCCAGAGGTCCACTCCTCAAAGCTTGGATTGATGAGAAGATTGGTGATCGCGTGGGCGTGACTCAAGAGAAGCGGAAAAACCGCAGCAAGGATGGTGGTACGAGCTTTCATGAGCGGGGAGGCTGTTCTGTAGAGTTCCGCACCCGGTTGCCGGGGGCGGACTTCGAGTAGCAGAGGGTGTGCCGGGTGTAAAGGAGCAAAGCGGCAAAACGAAGAAAATGATCCGAAACTCGCTTCAAACAGCAGGCGGGTTTTTCAGGCCCGGTGCCGGGATCATTTCTCCTTGCTTCCTAATTCTCTGGCCATTGCGGTGAAGATTCGCTTCTCGGAAGGGAGTAGAGGGGGGCTTTCGAGACCCGGGGGTTCAATACCGGAATCGGTGCGACCGCAACCGAGTAGAACGAGGGCATGGATCGCCCGATAAGCCGCGGGTGCTTCCGTCCAGTCGATCTCTGCATCGTCCAGCAATGCCAACGCCCGCTCCGGCTGGTCGGAGAGAAGATGCAGGAGGGCGAGAACCACCCGGAGGGGTTTGATGTCCGGCTGGGTTTCCAGCAGCGGTGTCAAGCGGAGGATGCCCGCCTCCGGCGAATCGAAGCCATTGAGGCAGCCGAGATAAGTCCGCTGGATCGTCAGGGCGGAATTGCCTGCTTCGAATTCCTGATAGACCCGGGTGATGTCGATGAGTTCCCGCTCTTTCGCATTCGCGGCAAGCATGACGAGGAGTGGCGCGATATCCTCGTAGAGAGGCAGCGGTCCCCTGCCGTGACGGATGGCCTCGACCCAGGCTTGATTTGCAAGGTCATCGAGCCCTTCGCGCTCCATTTTCCGCGCCAGGCGAATCCAGGCATCGTCGGTGTTGGACAGGGTTGCTTCCCGGGTGGCCTCCGCCCATGCGGGGGCTTCCCTGGCTCGGTCCCCAAGGCGGCGGGAGACGATGGCCCGATCGCCATAGACTTCGAGCAGCTCGGCATCCGGCGGCGGAGCGGCAAGCAGGGCAGCGGCGGCGGACCAGTCTTCCATACGCCAGGCGCTCACAAGCCGTACGCGCCAGAACGCCTCGCTGCTGGCATCCGGGCGTGCATCCAGGAACGGCCCCACTTTGGCAGGCATACCCAGGGCGACAAGCCATGCGGCGGCGGCTTCGGGGAATTCCGCTCCGGGATCGTCGAGGATCGCTTGTACGATCTCCCCGGCCCGTTCCGGGGCGGCGGCGATCTCGTAGCGTGCCACACGCAGACGGTCGACAGGCCCTGGATTCTGCTTTTGCCATGCCGAAAGCGCGGGTAACAACGCTCCCGCGAGCGAACCTTGCGGAAGCTCGTCGATCAGGGGAATGACATGCGGCGCAACAGGGCTGCGGGTTTTCAGCAACCGCCTGAGTTCCGTCTGGAATTTCGAGCGTCCGCTGGCTGTGCCGCGCGCCAGTTCGAGCCGCAATACCTCGGCCTCGAAGAGCGATGTCGGGGATTCCGGCATGTGGTCCCGGAGGAGAATCTCCGCGTCGCCGATCCGCCGCTCGTCGATCAGGCGCTTCAAAAATGCCTCGACGAAATCGGACTGGCTTTGCTCCCCGGCCGGCAGGCGCTTCCATGACATCGCCACCCAGCCGAGAGGACTGGTGGCGGTGACCACCTGCCAAGCCGCCAGGCGGTCGTCGGGACCGGCTTCGGGGTGGACCAGCAGGATGCGGGAGATCTCCCCCCGGCGCGGGTCGTTCAAAGCGGTGGTCGATCGCTGGAAAATCCGCAGGGCGGGGAGGCTCCCCGGGTCGCGCCGGAGCACGGAAAGGGCATGCTCTCTAGCCGCGGAAAAATTGCCGCCCTGTGCCGCTTCCGTGGCGGATTTCAGGTGACGGGCCGAATCGAAGCGGTGCCATGCAGCCCGGGCGGGGCGGTAGGATAACGCTGCGATGGCACCAAGCACCACCAGCACCACCAGCGCCCGCATGGCGGGATGACGGTCATGCCAGAAATCCAACAGGCTGGACCAACGCATAAGTTCGAAAGAAAATGAAAGTTGAAAGAGAAGTCACCCGCCCGGCGAGGAGCAGGCGTCGACCAGCCGGAGGTCCGGAAGGATTTCATCGCGGACGACAGACCATGCCAGTGCCTCGGTCGGCACGCCGGAGACGGTGAACATGAAGACCCGGGCCAGATCGGGTGTAAAGCGCCGCATGGCCGCCGCCATTCGGATTTCGCGCAAGCTCCTGCGATTTTCCCATTTGGAGGGGCCGTCCCGAAGATGGACCATTGCATCGCCGGGCATCCATACCGCCTTGAAAACGAAATAGGGGCTGTCTCCCCATCTGGCCGAGAACTCCGTGCTATCGAAAACCAACGTCGTCTCCCCGAGCCGATGGAGACGATCCGGGTGATGCTTTCTCAGCCTCAACCCAATGCTTCCCATACACTCCTCCGGCAGATGGCGGAAGGCCTCCAAGGTGCTGCCCATGTCGCCCCCTTCCCACTCGAGACACGCGATCTGGATGCGCGGACCATGCTCCGGCACGATGCGCCCCATCAGCCCGCGGTCGCTGCGCAATTTGCGCTCGATCGCCTGGTAGGCACCGGCGTCCATCTCCACATCCTCCCGATGGACAGGAAACGCATAGAAGGGAATCTGCCGGACCATTTCCTTTCCGGCTGCCGGGGGCCGCAACCACAGGAAGGCCAATCCCTCGATGCCCGCGACCAGCAGCAGCGGAAAGATCGCCGCCCGGGCCCACCTTCGCCACAAACCGGCGGGGAGGCGAAACGGGGTTTTGACCGCGGCCTTGCCATCGTCCCAATAATGGGCAAGGGCGAGCAGCACGCCGGCGCCCGCGACGAATGCGAACAGGCCCAATGGATCGTGCCAGCGGTCGAGGGCTTCCTGCCCGTAGGTAAAGCCGATTTGGCCCAGCAGGAATGCCCGCAGGATATTCATGAACCAGGCAATTGCTACGCCCGCCAGGACCATCAGCCCGCGGCGCACCAGCGACAGGCGCATCCATTCGCCGAAGAACAACGAACTCATCAGGAAGCTCTGGATCGAACGGATACCGCTGCAATCCTCCGCCACCCTCACCGTAGTGCCATTGGCGAACAGCAAATCCCCCGCTGCCGTGACCGGCTTCCCAACCCACTGGAAAAGCCAGGTCGTCGAAGCCACGACCCAATCGGTCAGTCCATGAACCAGCCGGCTTTCCACGATGGTCGGCAACGGAATCGCGCTCAATGCGAAGGCCGTGAGCGGCAGGAAACGGAGAGAACTCCTCCAATCCATCCGCATGGCGAGAACGGAATGGCTGACGGCCACTACCAGCATGGCATGCAGCCAAATCGGCAGCGTCCAGCGCGGATCCACTCGCTCCATGACCCGCAGGACAAGCAACAGCGGAGGCAAAGCGATGAGCGGAAGCATCCACGCGCCCCCGGCAGGCGCGCGCAGCGGTCCCGCGTGCGACCGGATGCGAACCCAACAGAACCATACGGCCAGCGGAGGGACGTACCAGCCGTAGTCGTAATAGTCCCCGAAGCGCCAGGCGGGTATCGCCGCGAGATAGAGCTGCCCCCAAAGCACCAGCAGCAGGGGGCCGAGCCAGTCCATACGGGGCAGCGGATGTTTCAAGTCTTCGGCTTTCGGTTTTTCAGTGCTCCGGCGGTTTCCCCAGCTTTCCATCGGCGCTTCCCGGGCTCCGGTTACATCAGTCCGCATTCGGAACCTCTCCCTCCCCAAATGAGGGAACCCGCAGATCGGGCGAGCTCGCCTGCCGCGGGATGGACGCTTTGGTCAGAGGATCGAAGGAGCCCGGCAACAGCAGCTTCGGCTCCAGCTCCGGCCGCCAGTCGCGAACCTCAAGCCCCAGCGTTTCCGCCATGGAGAGCAGCTCGGCACGCACCGGCCCGGGCAGCACGCTCGAAGTAATGAAAATGCAGTTCGCGCCCGTCCTTTCGACGATCTTCGGCAGATCCGCCAAACCGCCGAAAACCGGGAACCCTCTCATACGGCGCCCCTTGAGTTCGGGCGTGTCGTCCATGAAGCCGACGAAATGGAAATCCTCCCAATAGGACGGCGCCGACAGGCGCAGATGACTCAGGAACAACTCGCCGAGATCGCCCGCGCCGTAGAGCAACACCGTCCGCCTCGACCGCTTGGTCTTCAGGCGGCGCTTGCGGTGCATCGAATCGACGACCCCTTCCTGCAACGCGAAGCCGATGCTCCGGGGGAGCAGAATCAACGGCATCACCATCGCCGCGGCCAGCCAGTGGAATGCGAGATTCCGGTAGTTGATGTCCACATAGGCGATGCTTTGGACGGCGAAACTGATCAGGATGCCGCACGCGGCCCACACCATCACCTCCGCGAAATCGTGCTTGCTGGCCCGCATCCAGCGGCGGGTGTGGGCATGCCCGCAGCGCAGCCCGACCATCCCGCAGGCCAGCAGGATGCCGATGGATGAAGCGTCTTTCGCCAGCTCCCATCTTTCCGCGAACAGCTTCGCCAGCACCCATGAAGAGGCGCCCGCGGCGGCCAGCAGCGCGACGAGATCGAACAGGAAATAAAAGCAAACCGTCTTGCGAAGCCCCTGCGGCCGGCGGATCACCGCGCGCAGGCCCTCGCCGGTGTGCTGGAACTCGATCGGGGCGATGTAGCGCAGTCCGACGATCCCCACGAGAACCAGCCCGGCGAGCGAGACGGCAAGCATGCTCTTGCCCCCGAGCACCGGAATCAGCGCCACCAGCGAACCCGCCAACGCGATCCCATAAATCACGAAGGCGGCCTGACGCTGGTTCAGCCCCCAACCCAGCAGCCGGTGGTGAAGATGATGGCGGTCGGGATCGAAGACCCGGATCGCCGCCTGCCCCGGGCGGCTGGCCGCGATCCGGCGGGCCACACGCCGCCACACCGCGAGAAAGACATCGAACAGCGGCACTCCGGCGAGCAGCAGGGGCAGCATCAGGCCGCTGACCACCGCATTCCTGCCCACCGTCGATGCGCCGGCGGAGGCGATGAAAAAGCCGATCAGCATCGACCCCGCATCGCCGAGGAAAATTCTGGCGGGGTGGAAATTGTAGCGCAGGAATCCCGCCAGCGCGGCGATCGTTACCCCGAGCACCAGCGCGTGCTCCGGATTCGGCCCCGCCAGGCTGAGCACGGCGAGAATCGTCAGTGCGATGATACCGAGGCCGGCACAGAGCCCATCCATACCGTCGATCAGATTGAAGGCGTTGATCAGCGCTACATACCAAGCGACATGGATCGCGAGGTCGATCACCCAGGGAACCTCCCTCCCGAACATCATTCCCGCGGACTCCGACCGATGGAGGAACATGATGACGCCGGCCGCGATCTGCGCGCCCAGCTTGATCCACGCCGAGAGTCCTCTGCGGTCATCCATCACCCCGACCGCGACCAGCAGGGTGGCCGCGATCATGAAGTTGGTCAGCCAGGAACCGGACAAACTTCCCGAAAATCCCCTGCCGAGCAGCACCAGGATGCCGAAGCCCAGGACCATGCAGGCAAACACGGCGATGCCGCCGGCCCGGGGAATCGCGCCATGGTGAATCCGTCGCTCTCCGGGCTGATCCAACAAGCCCAAGCGCGGCGCGATCCGGATCATCAACGCCGTCGCCCCAAGTGAGCCGATGAAAACCAAGGGTAGGATTCCAAGCGCGAGTTGCAGGAGGGACATAGAACAAGAATCGCCCGCATCGGGAGAGAACCAAGATGCGGAGGAAGGGCATGGGGTGGAGAAACCGGGAAAAGAAATTTCCGATAACGGACGGAGCAAGGATGACCTCACATGCGCCGCGCATCAAGATCAAATCGTGGATTTGGAGTGTGACGGTTCCGCCGCCTTGGACCGGACGTCGAAGGAGCGCCGGTCAACGGAAAAGTCGTTCGGACGTTTCCGCCGCTCCGATCCAAAGCGGTGCGGAGCGCCGCCCTCCGATTCAATCATCCCCCCGCCGCTTCTGAAACGGGGCGCTCTCAATGATACCGTAGATCAGCTCCCGCAACTTGCCGTCGTTCTTTTCCAGACGGGCGACGAGCTGGTTGATCGTCGTGGAGTCGTAATACTCCACGCCCCGCCCGATGGCATAGACGAGCAGCTTTTCGGAAAGGCATCGATAGAAGTCCCCCCGTCGCTTCACGGCGAGGACTTCCTTGAGTTCGGCGACATCGGCGAATTTCTCGCCCGTGAGAAGCTGCCCGGCGGCATCGACGGGCTTGTCGTGCTCGCGGGTGCGGAAGCGGCCGAGTGCGTCGAAATTTTCCAGCCCGAGACCGATCGGATCCATGCGCGCATGGCAGCCGCGGCAATCCGGGTTCTTGCGGTGGATCTCCATCATCTCCCGCATCGTCGGATTACCGCCCTTTTCTTCGGCGGCTTCCTCAAGCTCCGGCACATCCGGCGGCGCGGGCGGGGCGGGAGTGCCGAGCAGGTTGTCGAGCACGAAGAGCCCCCGTTTCACCGGCGAGGTACGGGTGGGATTCGACGACACCAGCAGGAACCCGCCGTGGGTCAGCACCCCGCCTCGCTCGGGATGCTCAGTCAGATCGACGGGCTGAAATTCCTCTCCCTCGACACCCTCGATACCATAGAAGCCCGCCAGCCGCTCGTTCAGGAAACTGTAGCGGGCGGAGATCAACTCCTCGGCAGGACGGTCTTTTTTCAGGACGAAATCGAAGAGCATCTCCGTCTCCCGCCGCATGTCGTCGCGCAGCCGCGGATCGAAAATTTTCGCCGCTTCGCGGTTTGTCCCCACGCCGAGGATGTCGCGGGCGCTGACCGGCACGGTGGCGACATCCCGCGTCTGAAGCCACTGGCCGACAAAGTTGCGCGTCAGGCGCTCCGAACGCGGGTCCGCCAGCATCCGGTCGATCTGGGCGTGCAGGTTCTCCCGCAACTTGTTGTTGAAGGCGAGGCTCAACAGCTCGTCGTCGGGCACCGAGCCCCACAGGAAGAAGGACATCCGCGCCGCCAGCGAATACTCATCGAGCGGCACGATCTTCGCCGGATTGTTCGGCTCCGGCTGGATTTCCACGCGGAAAAGGAAGCGCGGCGAGGCGAGACAGGTCGCGATGGCCTGCTTGATGCCATCCTCGAAGGTCTTGCCGGGCCGTGCATCCACTTCCTTCACCAGCGCCACCAGACGGTTGATCGTCGGTTCGTCGAGCGGCTTGCGGAAGGCGCGGCTCACGAAGCTGCGCATGATCTTGCGCGCATAGCGCTCCGCCGCGGTCGGGTCCTCCGGCGCGGGGCCATCGACGAAAATCATGCGGTAGCCCTTGCCGTATTCCCGCTGCTCGCCGCCGAGCGGCCCCTGCACGATCACGCGCTGCACGGTCAGGAACAATTCCTCCTCGCCCGGCGCAGGGGATCTCTCCGGGGAAAGTTTCACCTCGAAGGTCTGTCTGCCTTTCTTGAGCGGTACGGTGCCGCTCAGTTCGATCACCCGCCGCTGATCCCAGCCGAGGGACACCTCGCCGACCTTCTCCCCACCGGCCTTCACTTCCATCAGCGCCTCGTGGGTGGTCGCCTCGGAAGCGCCATGGATGGAATACTCCACCTTCACCTGATACTCGCCGTCCCAGCGGATTTCCTGGCTGGCGAGGACTTCCTGCGGTCCGGCGAAAGCCAGCCAGCGGCCGGTTTTCTTCGGATCGCCGGCGGCCCGGAACGCCGTGCCTTCGATGTCGACCCGCGGCACCTGCGCCGCCGAGCCCTCGGGCAGCGCCAGCGCGATCACCTCCTCGGCCGCGGCAATATATTTCTCCATCAGCAGCGGTGAGATCGAGAGCACATCGCCGATGTTGTCGAAGCCATAGCCGGTGTCATCGGGCGGAAAGGCGTCCGCCACATCGTATTCCACGCCGAGCAGGTCGAAGACCGCGTTCTGATATTCCGTCCGGTTCAGCCTCCGGATCGTCACCCGGCCCGGGTCGGGGTTCTCCGGGTCGAGCCTGAAGACGTCGCGCTCAATCCATTCGAGCAGCTTGCGCTTTTCCGCGGGCTGGAACTGATCCTCGTCCGACGGAGGCATGATCTGGCTGCGGACGTTCCGCCAAACGGCCATCCAGTGCTCGCGGTCCTGGACGTGCGCGGAGAGATCCTTGAACTTGTCCATCGAGAAATCGCCCTTGGACAACCCCTCGCCGTGACAACTGAAACAATAGTGCTCCAGCAGCGGCGCGATCTCCTTCTTGTAGCTCTCCTGCGGATCGGCCGCGGCAATGGCGGCGGAAAGCCAGAGGCCGGCGGCGATGGCAGTCGACGGGACGAGGGATGGCTGGGGTGTGTTTTTCACAGGGCTTCGTCGATCGCTCGGCCGATGCCGAGCCATGGTTCCCGGCAACCTGCCTCCGGCAGCGGCCGGATCAAGCATTTCCGGCCGGGCTGTATGACATGGGTGCAAGCGCCGCTTCTCCTCAAATATGCGCAAGCCGACGGAAATAATCGAACGTGTAGATACCCGTCGAATGTCCGTCCGCCCAGAAAAGCTGAAGCGCATAGCCGCCGACGCGCTCCGTCCTGAGGAGCTCGAATCCCCGCGGACCGATCTGCTGCACGGGCCGCAGCACCCGGCCGAGCGCATCCGGCTCCCCTTGGCAAGCCGCACAGGGACAGGCTCGGCGAAGCAAGTCGAGCGGCAGGTAGATTTCCTCGCCATCCGAAAACGCGAGCGCGAATTCAGACCCGATCACGGCCGCATGCTCCAGAGTGCTCATCAGGGATACTCTCTCGTTCCAAACAACGCCGAACCCACGCGAACGATGGTCGAGCCTTCCAGAATGGCGGCCTCGAAATCGCCGCTCATGCCCATGCTCAATCCGGGCAGACGAAGCCCGCTCTTCCTTTCCAGCCGGTCACGGAGTTCCCGGGTCATCGCGAACCAGCGCCGGGTCTCCGCTTTGTCATCGGTCTCCGGAGGAATGACCATCAGACCGCGCAATGCCAGATGGGCCAGCCCCGCCAGCTCCCCTGCGGAAGCGAGCAATCCATCCGGCGGGAATCCGCCCTTGCTCGCCTCCCCGCCGACATTGACCTCCAGAAAAACCTCGGACCGCCTCCCCAGTTCCCCGGCAATCCGGTCGAGATGAACCGCCAGCCGCAGCGAATCGACACTGTGGATGCAGGCGAAATCCGCCAACACTTTCCGCGCCTTGTTCCGCTGGAGCGCGCCAATGAAATGCCACCGGATGTCGCGCGGCAGCCCGGCGATCTTCTCCGCCGCTTCCTGCTGACGACTCTCGCCGAAAAGCCGCTGCCCGGCTTCGTACGCCTCCAGCACCGCGGCCGCGGGAAAGGTCTTCGAAACGGCGAGCAACTCCACTTCCTCCACGGCCCGGCCCGCCCGTCCGCAGGCCGCCGCGATCCTTTCCCGGATCGCGGCCAATCTCCCGGCCACCCCAGCCATCAGCGCACTTCGGCCTTTTGCAGCAGCCCGGCCATGCGGGCGTTCCGGGTGATCTCGACCAGATCGCCGAGGACCATCAGGCCTTCCCGCTTGTCCGGATCAAGGCCGCTGGGCCATTTCGGCGTGTCGTCGAGTTCCGCGGTCTCGTCCTTGGCACGGTGCATGAATTCCTCGCTCTCCTTGGTCGGATCGACTTTCCGCAGGTCGCCACCTTTTTCGAGGTCGTCCAAGGTGAGCTTGTAGAAGGACATGGTCGATCCATCGTTCTTCTCCACCTCGGTGAAACGGGTCCGGCGCTCGGCATTCCGCTCATGCTGCCGCTGGTCGATCTCGTCCAGCTCCTTCTTCCTGTCCGCCAGATTCAGGGACACCTTGTTCTCACGAATGCGCGCCTTGGCACGGGTGACATCTTCGATGATGTAAGCGTAGTCCTTCGACGCCGCGATGCGCTCCGAACTCAGTTCCTTCAGGCGGGGAATGAAAAGCTGCTCGCCATCCAGCGGCTTGAAATCCGGAGCGGGGCGGATCTTGTCGTGATCGAGCGCGTGTTCGAGGAATGCCTCGCCGGCCTCCAGAGCGTCCGTCAGACTGGGCAGAACGATGTCGGGCTTGACCCCGTCGTTCTGGGTCGAGGAGCCGGACGGACGGTAGAACTTCTGGATGGTCACCTTCAGCGTGCCCGCCTTGTTATTCGCCGCGAAGAAGGGGAGCATGCGGCCGATGTCCATCGGCTGCTGCACGGTGCCCTTGCCGAAGGTGGAGGACTCGCCCAAGATCACGGCGCGCTTGTTGTCCTGAAGCGCGCCGGCAAGAATCTCGCTGGCCGAGGCGCTGCTCTTGTCGGTCATCACCACCAGCGGGCCGTCGTAGAGCGGATTCCGGTGCTCCGATTCCTTGGTCTGGATCCGGTTGTGGGCGCTCCTGACCTGCACCACCGGCCCGCGGCGGGTGAAGAAGCCCGTCATGCGACGCACCTCCTCCAACGCGCCGCCGCCATTCCTGCGGAGATCAAGCAGCAGGCCGTCGATTTTTTCCTCCTTGAGACGTTCGAGCAATCGCTCGACATCGACCGAGCAGCGGACTTTCCCTTCCTCGAAATCCGCGTAGAAGGAGGGCAGCGTGATGATCCCCAGGCGGGTGCTCTCGCCGGAATCGTCCTTCAACTCGATGATTTCGGCGCTGGCTTGCTCGTCCTTCAGCTCGACCTTCTCGCGCTGGATGGTGATCAGCACGGTCTCACCGGGCGCGCCCCCCGCGGGCTCGACCTTGAGCGTTACAAAAGTTCCCTGCTCGCCGCGGATCAGATCGACCACCTTGTCGATTTTCATAAACATGATATCGACCATCTCGCGCGGACCCTGCTCGCCGTCGGGGTCCACCCCCACGACACGGTCGTTGAGCTTGAGCTTGCCCTGCCTGTCCGCCGGACCGCCGACCACGATCCCCTTGATCTGGGTCGCGCCATCCTCTTCGCCCTGCAGCAGCGCGCCGATGCCGACGAGTTCGTTCTTCATTCCATCCCGGAAGCGCTCCATTTCACGGGCGCTCATGTAGTCCGTATGCGGGTCGAAGGACCGGGCGACGGAACTGAGGAAAATCGCCGCCACATCCTCCGAATCGACATCCTTGGTCACGCTGTGCAGGAAGCGCTCGTAGCGCAGGGCGATTTTCTCCTTCGGCTCCTTCTCATTCTTGAGAGGGTTCTCCTTGCCCTGTTTCTTCGCCATTTTCTCGATCATGTCGCGGCGGAGCATTTCGGAGAGCAGCGCATCCTTGATCTGTCTGCGCCAGATCGCCATGGCCTCGGCCTCATCCTTCGGCCAGGGTGCATCCTTGCGGCTGCGCTCGATGTGCTCGTCCTTGGTGAAATCGAAATCGTTTTCCGTGAGCACCCGCTTGGCCTCGGCGACGCGTGCTTCGACCCGCTTCTTGAACACATCGTAGATGTCCACTGCGGCGCGCATGCTATCCTCCTGCATGAGCATGTTGGAGAGCTGCCCGCCGTACTCGCGCTTGAAGCGGTCCACATCCGCCTGGGTGAAGTACACCCGGCTCGAATCGAGATCCCGCAGGTAGCTGTCAAGAAAGCGGTCGCTGAGCTGGATGAACGGCAGCCGCGCGAAATGGTTGTTCTGCAGCAGCATCGCCATATGCCTGCCAACTTCGTTGAAGTCCGCCTGCTGGGCGCACGCGCTCATCAAGGTCGCCGAAAAGACTGCCGCCGTGGCGGCACTGCGGATGCGGGACAATTTCATGGGAAAATGGAATCGGAGGGGGATTGGATCAGCCGGGAGAGCGTCGCACAGGTCTTCGAAATGTCGATTTTTAAAAAGATCGCCATGGGAATGAACTTGGAGCGTGGGATATCCTCTTCGATTTCTGCAAACCTCCGCGCCGGATTCGATCCGGGGCCTGGAGTTTCAGCGATTCTCGAGACGCCACTTGTCCATCCAAACCCTGAACAAATTCTCGCGCGCCCGCTCTTCCGCCACCCGCGGATCGAGAGGCTCCCGGGGAGCACCGAACATTCCCGCCGCCGGGTTGGGCAGCACCAGGGGTCTGGGCGCCAATTCCACTTCGATCTCCCCCGGTTGGGCGTCCTCGATCCTCAGCACTTCGAAACGCACCTTGGTTCCCGGTCTCTTCGCGGCAATCCCGGCCCGGAATGCGTCCGCCGCCTTTCCCACCTCCCATTGCCCGCCATCCAGCGAAATGATGACATCCCCCGGTTTCAACCCCGCCCGCTCGCCGGGCGTTCCGGGCGCGACGAAAAGCACCGAAACCGCGCCGCGCTCCCCGCCCTTCCCGCCAGGTATCGACAGATCGGCCGGGGCGATCCCGACATAGCCCGGCCCGGCGGCCATCTCGTCGCGCACCACGGCCTCCATCAACACTTGGCGGAGCCTGGAAGTCACTTCCGGGTCCTCGCTCCGCTCCATCTTCCCGGCGAGCAGATTCTTGCCGCCATCGCGCTGACGCATCGCCCACGCTCTAAGACTTTCTTCCGCCGCCACCCGCTCCTGGAAAACTTCGGATGCCAAGCCTTCCAACAAGCTCTGGAACTCCGCATCCTGTTCAGACGAAAACGCCGGGACGGCGGCAAGCACCATCCCGGCAAACGAACGGATCGCACGATGGAACACGGCTTTCACGACCGGAGACCGGTCAGCGGCCCAGAAAATCCTTCTGAGGAACCTCGATCATATCGTTCGGTTCGACCAGGACATTCCTGAACTGCGGCTGGGTGAGATCGTACTCACGCACGGTTTTCCCCCGCTGGAGGCGAACCCGGCGCATGCTGCCGAACTCAGTCGCTCCCCCGCCCGCCTGAACGGCCTGATAGAGCGTCATCCCGCGCATATAGTCCACTGGGCCGTTCCGTTTCACCTGACCGCCAATGGTCACGAAGTGCTTCTCCATCGTCTCGTTGCTGGATGCCAGCACCTGGACATTGGGTCGCGTGTAGATTTTGGCAGCCCGGTAAGCGGCCTCGATATTCCGGCCAAGCGCGTCCGGGCTCAACCCCGCCGCCCGTAATGGACTTTCCAGAAGAGGCATGCGGATGGTGCCCGCTTCCGAAACCGGATAGGTTCCGTTGATCAACGCCATCTCCGTCTGAGGCACGCCTTTGATCTGAATCTCGATGGCACGGCCGGCCGAAATGGTCGTTTGAGCCCAAAGCGCCGGCATCAGCGCGGCAGCACAGGCGACGATAGCAAGGAATTTTCTCATGTTTCGAATCATGCTGGGGTTCTTCCGGCTGTCAATACAGGTCTTGATCTCCCTTCACGGAACCGCCGCTCTGCATCGGCTTGGGCGCGGGTGACGATGCGGCTCCTCCGGGAATCGCAGGCTGCGACTCCGCGGGCGCATAGTAGGTGTAGTAGCTGGTGTAATACTGGTACTGGCTGTCGCTGCGCACATCGACGTTGTTGAGGACCACGCCGATCACGTGGCCGCCGACATTTTCCACCGCCTGCTTCACCCGCATCAGCATGTTGCGGGGCAGCTTGCGGTGCTGCACCACGATCATGGTCAGGTCCACCTCGCTCGCGAGCACCGAAGCGTCGCTCACCCCGAGGATGGGTGGGGAGTCGACGAGAACCAGGTCGAAGCGCTGCTTCACATCCTGGATGAGTTCCGACATCCGGCGGGAGTTCAGAATGCCGGCCGCATCCGCGGGCAGGATGCCGGAGGGCATGAAATACAGATTGTCCACCGGCGTCTGGAGAATCACATCCTCCAGCATCAGTTCGGTGGTCAGGTAATTGGTGAGACCCACCGAATTGTTGATGTCGAAGAAGGTATGGAGACGCGGACGGCGCAAGTCCGCGTCGATCATCAGCGTGGTGTAGCCGCCCTGCGCGCAGATGTAGGCGAGATTCACCAAGGTTGTCGACTTGCCCTCGCCGGCGCCGCCCGATACCACCGTGATCGCGTTGTCCTCCGGATTCTTGCGGTTGAACTCGATGTTCGTCCGCAGAATCCGGTACGCCTCGGCGTCCGGGCTCATGCCGCTCTGCTTGTAGAGCACTCCCACATCCTTGGGAATCACCGCCAGGACCGGCACCTGGAGATAGCGCTCGACATCCTCCAGGCTCTTCACGGACGTATCGAGATATTCGAGGAAGAAAGCCACGCCGACTCCGAAAATCAGGCCAACCACGGCACCCAGTGCAAGATGGAGCGGCACGTTGGGACTCACCGCCACATTCGAAACGACCGGCTCCTCGTGGATGATGATCGGTTCTTCGGTGACGCCGCCGTTCACCTTCGCGGCCACCTCCTGGAGCGACAATTGTTCGAGCAGACGGCGGGCATTCTCGAGTTCGCTCTTCGCGTCGTCGTAGGTGTGCCTTTCGATCCCATCCTGGATGGCGCTATCCTCCAGTTCCTCCGCATTCTTCTCCATGCGCTCCAGCTGCTCTTTTGACATGGCAAGCTGTGTATTGAGCGTCTCGCGCAGATCCAGAACCCCCTTGTCGAGATCCCGCTTCATTCCACTGATCCGCTCGCTTTGCGACAAGATCATGGGATGCCGCTCACCAAGACCCTGCTGTTTCATCTCATCGAGCTGGATCTTCGCATCAAGATACTGGGGATACAGAGTGCGGACGATGTTGTCCGGAAGATCCAAGCCCGCCGCTCTGGCCATCAACTCGTCGCCCTCATACTTGAGCAGCGTGTCGATCTGCCCTCCCAGCAGGATCATCGATCTTTTCAGATCTTCGAGAGACCGGGCGGCCTGTCCTGCCTTTTCCCCCGGCGTGAGTCCGCCCTGCCCATAGACCGCCCCCGTGTTGCTGCCCGGGTAGATGATTCTGTGGCGATTGACGATGCCCGCAAGCGCCTTCCGTTTCTCCTCCACCTCGTATGTCTGCTTCTCCACGGCATCGCGAAGCTCCTTGAGCGCCTTTTCGTTCTGGGCGCTTTGAAGCTCGTTGCGGCGCTTGCGATAGGCATCGGCCACCGCTTCCGCAATCAGCTTCGCATCGTTGCGGTCATTGTAACGCACGCGGATCTTGATCAAAGAAGTTCCCCGGAGGTTCTGCGCATCGACGATCTTTTTCAGGGTCCTTCTGACCTGGTCGACGTCCATGTTCCACCGGTCCGTGAGATTGAGGCGGGCGATCGCCATATCCAAGGTCTTCTGCTGCTTGATGACCTCGAACTCGGTGGGCAGATACTCGCGCGTCAGCGACTCGATGGGACGGTTGTTTGAAAAGGACAGGATCTCCTGGCCCGTCCCGTGATGGCGCACCTGCACGGTCGCGGTGCTCTCGTATTTTTTCGGCATCACATAGGTGACGACCAGGACGGTCATGAAAACGAGCATGAAGGTGAGCAGGATCACCCCATAGCGGTTTTTGATGACCTGCCAGTAATCGACGGCGTGGAGGGCGGCCTCCGACGAGGATTGAGATGGATTCATGATTTGCAGAACGATTGGAGTTCTTATGGTCGCGGATCGACCGGGGTTCAAACGAAAACTCCCGCAATGGATGCCATTGCGGGAGTTCCGACGTTTCGATTCTGTAACGCTGGTAAAATATTGCCGTTGGGTGGAATCAGAATTCGGCACGGATGCCCACGCTCACGCGGTTGCGATTGTAGTCGCCGTCGTAGAACGGGGAATCGAAGTCCGAGCTGGAGTGCGTGTAGTTGTAGGACAGAGTGCCGTAGAGGAACTCGGTGAACTTGACCGACAGACCGATATAGGCATTGAACACATCCTCGTCCAAACCGCTGACCCTGTTGGGAGCCGCAACGGGACCAGCAACCTTGCGACCACTGTCGAAAGTCGACGGGATGTAGTCCAATCCACCGAAGAGCGTCAACGCTTGGGAGATCTCGTACTCCAGCGCCACACCCAATCTGAGGGTTTCGCGTTCGGAAAAGTCATATGAAGCAGGGCCCACCGAGCGGACCGTGTCATAAGCCTCAAGACCGTAACGGACGAACGAACGGATCGAGAACTGCTCGTTGATCTGTGAACGCACGATCACCTCGGCATACGGCGAGGTGGAATCGCCCCCGCTTCCACTGACATCGCGGAACTGGGCACCCACACGACCGACGAAAATCGTGTTCGGGCTGAAGCGATGCTCGGCGCCGATCAGAAGGTATTGATCGGTCGAGTCAGCCGCCAGACCATCCCCTTCCGTATCCGCATAGCGATAGTCCAAGGTGAGAACGGTCTGCGGGGTCAACTGGTAGCGGAACTGGTTGTAAAGCGACCATGTGAAGCGGTCCTGGTTGGGGACATTGCTTTCGTAGTCCAAGCCCGTAAGGGTGAAACCCGTATAGGTCGCCAAGCGCTCCGACCAGCGGTAACCAACGGAATTGTCGGTTTGCCAGTAGAAGTACTCGCCGGCCTGACGGGTGGTGGCGACCCCATGAGAGTAGTCAGGCTCCAGTTCGTAGGAGATGAAGTTCCGGGTCGAGAAGCGCAGACGCTCGTTGACACGATGGGTGATGTTCGCCCCGACGCGGGCTTGAGCATAGAGGTCATCGCTGCCAGCGGCCGCAGGCTTATCGAAATAATAGATGGCACCGAGACGCGCGTAGACGTCGATCGTCGTCTGCGGAGTGAGGGAAACGAAGGACAGCCCCACATACGGGTTGATGCTGACAACGTCGTCTTCGTGCCCCGGAAATCCACTCGGCACGGTGGGGTTCACATTGTCGTCCCATGTGAGATTGACACCCACGGTCCAACGGAGAGGCAGGCTTTCCTGAGCTTCGTCGGGGTAATAGATGGGAGCGGCTTGGCTTGCTCCGATCGAGGAAGCGATCGCAAGGGTTGAGAGAAAGGCTCGTTTCATTTGATGAAAATCTTCGGGCTAGTAATGGAATTTGCCGTTTTTGAACGCTTCATCCTTCGGTCCCCGGCCCAGGTTCACCGGGAGAATCAAGACCGTAATCGATTTCGGTATCCCCAGGCGGAGTGATTACCGGCGGGTAGCCCGGCGGCAGGCCAGGCGGCAACAGCGGAGGACCGCCGGGAGTCGGGCCGATGGGACCTTCGCCCGGGAAATCGAGCGGATTCCAGGCAGGGGCGGTTTCGATGGGGCCTTTCGGGCTCTTGGCGCTCTTGGCGCTGTGGCCGCTCTCACCCTTGTTCGGATCGATCCGATTCAGGACGGACTGGACATTGGCAAGTGCGTCTGGAGCCACGGCGACGGCGCACTGGGCGACAAGGCGCATTTTGTCGGGAGCGGCGGTCGCGGCCGTTTCGACGATCGCCGCGACCAGCTTGGCGTCGGCTTTCGAGGCTTCAATGGCCGCCTTTACCACTTCGCAGGCGCAGCCCGGATTAGCGGAAACCCGCGCCTCCACCACTTCAAGAACGGCGGCGGGGTTGGCTTCAATGGCGTGCTTCACCGAGACGGCGAGCTTGAGGCAATCCTGCTCCGCCACGGCAACCGCGGGAAGGGAACCAAGGACGGCCGCTGCAATGGCGAATCGTAAGGTCGTTTTCATGTTGGGAATCGAATGTCGGAATCTGGGCTGGAGCGGGTAGCGGGAATCGAACCCGCATAGCTAGCTTGGAAGGCTAGAGCTTTACCACTAAGCTATACCCGCGAACTCGACAAAGGACTAACAGCCCAATGCCAAGGGCGGCAAGCTCTTTTTGCCAAAAAAAATCCGGCGAGAAAAGTCCTGCCTCGATTGCAGTTGCAAAGATCCCGACCGCCCGCTACTTGCCGCCGCACCTGCAAGGACTTGCGGGTGTAGTTCAATGGTAGAACGCGAGCTTCCCAAGCTTGAGGCGTGGGTTCGATTCCCATCACCCGTACCACCTGCAAGTCATTGGCTGACATGGGGATTGCCCGGTTCGTAAAAACGCCAGGGCAGATCCTGCCCCCGCGAGAGTCCGATCCGCCTGCCCGCCGCCACACCGGCGGCGCTTCCCCCAAGAATCCCGGTCCGTGCCCGTCCGAGGAATATTTGACCGTGGGCCGACCCGTCGATCCCCAGCGCCTGCGTCAGCCGTCCCGGGCCGGAACAAAGCAGCCATGGCCCCGTCCGGCCCCGCCGTTTCGCCATCCGCGAAATGCCCTCCACCGGCTCCAAAGCGCGGAAAAGCACGAACCCCGCTCCCTCCGGCCCCTTCACCAGCACGTTGAAAAGCCAATGGACGCCGTAGTTCAGGTACACATAGGCCGTTCCGGCGGCGTGATTCTCCACGAAAAGACGTGCGCCGGGCCGGAAAAACGTGTGGCAGGCCGGATCGCCCGCCGCGGCATACGCTTCGGTCTCCACGATCCGCCCCGTGCAGCCCCGCCAGCGGAACACGGCTCCGATCAGCTCCTGCGCACAAACCACCGGTGCCCGCCGGAAAAAGGAAGCGTCCAAGTCGTCCATCGCTTCAAAGTCCCGTCGGGCGGTCGATGAAGATCCATTCCAGAGCGAAATCCGCCGCCAGCCGCCCGGCGAGAGCTTTCACGCCGAACACCTCCGTTGCATAGTGCCCAGCATATAACACGTTGATGCCTAATTCTTCCGCCAAAGGATAGCTCCAGTGAGGCCCCTCTCCTGTGATGAATGTGTCGATTCCCTCGGTCGTGCAAATCGCAACTTCCGAACCCGCTCCTCCGGTCACAAGGCCTATCTTCCGAACCCTTTCCGGACCTCCGGGACAGACATGCACCGCCCCCTCCACCACCGCCGAAACCCGTGCCGTCAATTCCTCGCGGGACAAATCCGCCGCCGCAACAAGCCCGATCTCCACCCCCTTCGAGGGCAGGAAAGACCTCTCCGGATAAAGCCCCAGTTCACTCATCATCAATGCATTATTCCCCAATACCGGATGCACATCCAACGGCAGATGCGCCGAATAAATCGCCAGCCCCCCATCCATCGCCGCCTTGATTTTCCGGTAAAACGCCCCCGTCAACGGCTGCGCTCCCTGCCAGAACATTCCGTGGTGGACCACCAGCAAATCCGCGCCTCCTGCCACCGCCGCCTCCACCACCGGCAGCGAAGCATCCACCGCCGCCGCCACCTTCGTCACCGTGCCGCCGTTCTCCAGCTGAAGCCCGTTCACCGCCCCGGAATAGTCCGGGATTTCCGCAATCCGCAGCTCCGCATCCAAAAACGCCACAATCTCCCGCAAACTTGCCATGCCCGATCTTGGATTGCGGGTTGCGGGTTGGCGATTGCGGATTGATTCAGGTTCCCGCGAATCCTGCCAGATCCGCGGGCAGCTCCGACCGCCACTCGACCCTCTCCCCTCCCCACTCCACCGCCAGAAAGCACGCATGCAGCGCATGCCGCGGCAAGATCAACCGCGCCACCGACTCCTCCGAAAGCCCGTCCGCCATCTGCTCCAAGTATGCCCGTCCGTCCGTCCCGTAGATCTTGTCCCCCACCAGAGGATGCCCCGCATGCTCCAGATGCACCCGGATCTGGTGCATCCGCCCTGTCTCCGGAAAACAACGCAGTACCGCGAAATCTCCCAGAGCGTTCGAAAAATGCCGCTCCACCCGGAACCGCGTCACGCAATCTCGCCCCTCCGGGCTCACCGCCTGCCTCAGCCAGATCGCCCCGCCCGCCCGTGCGATCCGCGCCTCCACCCGCCGCTCCTCCCACTCTGGCCAGCCATGCACCACCGCCAGGTATTCCTTCTCCACGGTTCGCCGCTCGAACTGTCGCGAAAAATGCCGCGCCGCCGCCGCATGTTTCGCCACCAGCACCAGCCCGCTCGTTTCCCGGTCCAGCCGCGTCAGGATCGAAAGCCGCGCCCCGTTCGCGATCTCGTAGCGCAGCAACGCCTCCAACCCGCCCAACAACGTCGCCTCCGCCTTCCCGTTCGCCGGATGCACCGCCAGCGGCGCGGCCTTCTCCACCACGATCCAATCCTCCGACTCGTCGATCACCATGAAATCGCAGACCGCCCTCACCACCCGAAGCTCCAAGTAAAAAGTTCCAAGTTCCAACCTCGAAATCCGCCGTCCCCTGACAATTTGGCACTTGGCACTTCTCACTTGGCACTTTCCCCTCTCCGGCATGTCCGCCGACGCGCAGCACACCCTTGCCTCCGCCGCCACTCTCGAAGGCACCTCGCTCCACACCGGAGCGAAAGTCACCCTCACCCTCAAGCCCGCGCCCGCCGGCCACGGCTTCAAATTCCGCCGCGTCGACCTGCCCGACCAGCCCTTCATCGACGCCGACGCCGACAAGGTCCAAACCGTCGAGCGCGCCACCACCCTCGCCGAAGGCTCAGTCAAAGTTCACACCGTCGAGCACGTCCTCTCCGCCCTCACCGGCATGGGCGTCGACAACGCCGTCATCGAAATGGACGCCAACGAGCCGCCCATCGGCGACGGCTCCGCCCGGCCCTTCGTCGAACTCATCAAAAAAGCCGGCCTCGCCCCCCAGGACGCCCCGCGCAAAACCTGGGAAATCCGCGAACCCATCCATCAGGAAAGCGGCGACGGCACCCTCATCACCATCGTCCCCAGCAAAACCTTCCGCGTCTCCGTCACCAACGTCGGCCCCGAAGGGCGCTTCACCCAGTACTTCTCCGCAGAAATCACCCCCGAGACCTACGAAAAGGAAATCGCCCCTGCCCGCACCTTCGTTTACTATGAAGACGTCAAGCCCCTCCTCGACAAGGGCCTCATCAAGGGCGGCTCGCTCGAAAACGCCGTCGTCGTCCGCGGCGAGCAGGTCATGAGCAAGGAAACCCTGCGCTTCCCCAACGAATTCGCCCGCCACAAGGCGCTCGACGTCATCGGCGACCTCATCCTCAGCGGCAAGCGTATCCTTGGCCACGTCATCGCCGTCAAGCCCGGCCACGGCTCGAACTCCAAGCTCGCCGCCACCCTCAAGCGCGAATACGCCCGCATGCGCTCGCTCGCAGCCCCCTTCGCCCTGCCACGCGGCGAAACCGTCCTCGACATCAACGACGTCCTCAAAATCCTCCCCCACCGCTATCCCTTCCTCATGGTCGACCGCATCGTCGACATGGAGGGCGACTCCAAATGCACCGGCGTCAAAAACGTCACCATCAACGAACCTTACTTCCCAGGCCACTTCCCCGGCCACCCCATCATGCCGGGCGTCCTGCAGCTCGAAGCCATGGCTCAGGTTTCCAGCGTCCTGATGCTGAGAAAACCCGAAAACGCCGGCAAAATCGGCTACTTCATGAGCGCCGACAACGTGAAATGGCGCCGCCCGGTCCTCCCCGGCGACACCCTCCACATCGAGGCCGAAGTCCTGAAAATCCGCGGCACCATCGGCTCCACCCGCTGCCGCTGCATGGTGGGCAATGAAGTGGCGTCGGAAGCCGAATTGAAGTTCGCGCTCGTCGCGCAGTAAAGCACGCGCGGCAGCGCGAAAGGTAGGGCCGATCCGCTTCGGTCGGCGGCACGGAGATTGCCCGCCGTCAGGGACCGTTCCGGTCGGCCGGGGCGTCCAACCCTACCGCCCGGTATTTTCGTGCCCGCCACGCTACCAAGCCCGCCCAGACCAGCACGTAGGCGGACACCAGTGCGTAGTGCGGGATCGAGTAAGCCTCAAATCCCCGGTTTCCGACTTTGCTGTATCCCGACCATCCGCGCTCGACTTTGAGGATGTCCTCGAGGGCCAACGCTTCATGGGAAAACGTCGGCGTACGCCGGGCCGGAAGCCCCGGAAAGTGATGAAAGGCGAACACCTTGCCCCCCACCTGCATGAATCCCGCGCTGTCGAGACCACCCATCTCAAGCATCGTTTGGTACCGATACGACACCCCCCACGCCCACAGCAAAAACACCAGCCCCGGCACCCCGAACCAGAAAGTCCGCGAACGGAACGGCCGAAAACGCATTTCCCTTCCTCCCAAACCACGCCGCCCTCGGAAAGCATCAAAGTGGCGCACGCCTCCGGCTTGCCAAAGGACCTCCCCGGCTCCGCCGGGCGCTCCAGAGGAGCGCTATCTTTTCGCAAGCCAGAGGATGCGCCACTACAAATGCCCCTCCTGCACCCCCGGCGCGATCACCTCGTTCGACAGCTTGTTCTGGAACTCGAACAAATCCCGCCGCCGGTCCGTCACCGGCGTCACACTCCCATTCAACCGCGAGCGGTACAAATCCGAAATATCCAGATCCGTCACCAGCATCGTCTCCACATTCGGATCCGCCTCCGCCTGGATGCCGTCGCGAGCGAACTCGAAATCGCTGGGCGTGAACACCGCCGCCCGCCCGTAATGGATGTCCATCGCCGGCACATCCGGCAGATTCCCCACCACCCCGGCCGTCGCCACGTAGATCTGGTTCTCGATCGCCCGCGCCGCCGAGCACAGGCTCACCCGCAGATACCCCTGCCGGTTGTCGGTGCAGTACGGCACAAACAGAATTTCGATCCCCCGGTCCGCCAGATACCTCGCCGCCTCCGGAAACTCCACATCGTAGCAAATCAGCACTCCGATCTTCGCCTTCGGCGTCTGCAGCACGATCAGCGAATCCCCCCCCGTGATCCCCCACCACGTCTTCTCCGATGGCGTGATATGCAGCTTCGGCTGCGAAACGTAGCTCCCATCCGGCTTGAAAACCATCGCCGTATTCTCCAACCGCCCGTCCGCCTGCTCGACCGGATGCGACCCCGCGATCAGATACAATCCCTGCTGCCTCGCCAGCCCGCTCATCAACTCGATGAACTGCGGCGTATACTCCGCCAGCTTGCGGATCCCCTCCCGCGACCCCAGCGGCTGCAGCGCACTCAACAACTGCACCGTCAAAAACTCGGGAAAGAGCACGAACTCCGCCCCATAATCTTCCCCCGCCGTCTCCACAAAATAGCGCACCTGATTGGCGAAATCCTCGAAATCCGCCACCTTCCGCATCTGGTACTGCACGCAGGCTACCCGCACCTTGTCACCCTGCTCGCTGTGCGCCTGATACTCCGGGTTGATCCACTCGATCAGCGCCGCATGATCCCGCGAACGATGATCGTGCAGGTAGTTCGGCATGATCCCCCGCACCGCGAATCCCTGCCGGATCTGGAATCCGAGCACCGGATCGGGGATCTTCCCGTCCTGCACCTGCCAAACATACTCCTCCGGCGTCAACCGCGGCGCGTGCTCGTCGTAGTGCCACAACCGCGCCCCGGCGAGAATGCGCCGCAAATTGTAGCGTCGGCAAAGCTCCCGCCGCGCCGCATACAGCGCCGCCCCCACCCCATGCCCCCGCGCCCCGGGATCGACATACACATCCGCGCCATAAAGCGTATCCCCCTGCGGATCGTGATTGTAGAAAAATCCGTCGTCCGTGATCCCGTCGTACGTGTGCTTGCGCAGCGGATTGCGCCCCAGCGAAACGATCAGCGAAGACGCCACCCCAAGCAGTTTCCCGTCCTTCTCCGCCACGAGCTGCCCCTCCGGGAACACCTGCAAGTGCGACCTCAAATGCTTCTCGTTCCATGGCCCGCCCGCCTCGTCCGCTCCCGGAAAGCAACGCCGGTGCAGCGCCAGCATCGCCGGGATATCATCGACCGTCGGATTACGGACCAGCACAGCTCCCAATTTCGTTTCGTGATCTTTCGGCGGCATGAGAAATCAGAAGCAGGAAACCAGAGACCAGAGACCAGAGACCAGAAAAATGCCCCGCCCTCTTCCCTCTGGTCTCTTGATTCTGGTTTCTGGTCTCCCCGGCTGGACTCCCGCGCCGGCCGCCGCCAAGCTTCCCCCGTGATTCCGCCCACCTGCCGCGACCGCGTCATCGCCCCATCCCTGCTTGCCGCCGATTTCTCCCGCATCCGCGAGGAAGTCACCCGCGCCATCGGCGCCGGCGCCGACTGGCTGCACCTCGACGTCATGGACGGCCACTTCGTCGACAACATCTCCTTCGGCCCCGCCGTCATCCAGGCCGTTCACGAAACCAACGACATCTTCCTCGACGTCCACCTCATGATTTCGCGGCCCGACCACTACCTGCCGCGTTTCGTCGCCGCCGGCGCCGACCTCATCACGGTCCACGTCGAAGCCGACCACGACGTCGCCGCAACTCTCGACGCCATCCGCGCCGCCGGCTGCAAGGCCGGTCTCGCCCTCAACCCCGCCACCCCGCTCGCCGACGCCGAACCCTATCTCGACCGCATCGATCTTCTGCTCTGCATGACCGTCGTCCCCGGTTTCGGCGGCCAGTCATTCATGGCCGAAGTGCTGCCGAAGATCGAAGCCGCCGCCCGCTGGCGCGATGAGCGCGGCTTCAACTTTCACATCGAGGTCGACGGCGGCATCGACGCCCAAACCGCCGCCCTCTGCGCCCAGGCCGGCGCGAACGCAATGGTCGCGGGCTCCTCCACCTTCCGCGCCCCAGACATGGCCGCCGCCATCACCGCCATCCGCCAAGCCTGAAACGATTCAAGAAACAACGAAATCACGGATGAATTTGTCTCAAACCGGTTTTTGAATTTCGTCCACTCCGTGCGTTTCGTTGTCCGGGATCTTCCGACCACCCGGCGGCACTCCCGCCACCCTTCTCTCCATCGCACCCATGAAACAATCCTGGCCCATCGCTCTCGCCGCCCTGGCCCTCGGCTTCGCCCTCGCCTGGTTCGCCAAACCCGCGCCGGAGCCTTCCCCCGCCGCCGAAGCTCCGGCCGGCCGCAAGATCCCGCGCGAAGGTTTGCGCCCGCTCGTCCTCGCCGTACGCGGCGACAAACCGGCGGCTCCCGGCGAAAGCGCCGCCACGGAAAGCTCCGAGGTCCGCCGCCGCTTCGACAACGCCTTCAAAGGCATCTCCAACCGCGTGGATCGCACCCGCATCCTCCGCATCGCCGAAGCCCTCGGCCTGAATCAAACCCAGCACGCCGCCATTGAGAGCCTGCTGGCCAAGCGCCGCTCCGACTTCGCCGAAGCCTCCGTCGATCTCGAAACCGCCCCCGGCAAAATCGCGGCCTTGGAGGAAGAATTCGAAGCCGCCGTCCTCGACCTCCTCGACAAAAACCAGATCGAAGCCCTCTCCCGCCACCGCGAACGCGCCCTCTGGAACGAGGCCGCCGCCCTCGCCCACCGCGACATGGCCGAACTCTCCGCCCAGATCGACCTCTCGGAAGAACAACACGACAAAGCCTTCGCCGCCTTCCTCAAATCCCGCGCCGCCCATGCCTCCGCTGGACGCTCGTCCATCCTAGGCGAATCCTTCGAACAGCTCGCCGGAGCGAAAGTCGCCGTCATGGACCCCGCCCTGCAGGAAGCTTTCCAAGGTTTCGGCGCTTCCAGCGATCCCGGTGACTTCCAGCGGCGCTACGCCGAAGCCCAGCGAAAAATCAACGAAGCCAAACTCGAACTCCTCGAACCCATCCTCACCTCCGCGCAGCTCTCACAATACCACGCTGCGCTCGATTCCCACGTCGCCATGATCGGCGCCCCGCCCGAAGTACCCGAACCCCTCCCGCCCCCCGGCCCGCTGCCGGAGGAAGAATACCGCTGACCGCCCCATGCTCCGCATCAATGGCGAAACCGTCGATCCCTCGCTGATCGAAGACGCCTTCCTCCGGCTGAAATCCGAAGCCGAAGCGCTCAGCCAGGTCTCCTGCTGCGAGCGCGACGCCGAATTCCGCGCCCGGGCCGAGGAAGAAATGATCGACGGTATCCTGCTCGCCCAGGAAGCCGAGCGCAGCGCTCCGCCCCTCTCCGCCGAAGAAATCCGCGAAGCCTTCGAAGCCACCCTCCGCCGCTGGCGCGAACACGGCGCTTCGTGGGAATTGCTCGATGCGCAACGCGACTCCCTGCGCGACGAAACCGTGGCCGACCTGCGCATGGAACGCTTCACCGCCTCCCTCTGGCACGAACTCCCCCCGCTCACCGGCGACGACCTGCGCGCCTGGTACCGCGACCACGCCGCCCGCTTCCGTCAAGCCCCCGCCGCCCGGGTTCTCCACCTCGTCCGTTTTCCCGGCGGCGACGATCCCTGGGAAGACTATGCCGGGATGCTCGATCTCCGCCGCCGCGCCCTCGATGGCGAAGACTTCACCACCCTGGCCCGCGAACACACCGCGAAAAAAAGCAGGGAAATTGATCTCGGCTGGATCGAGCTGGAGCGCCCTTTCAACCCCTTCGAAGCAATGCTTTTTTCCCTGCGCGAGGGCGAAATCAGCCCTGTCTTCCACTACGAGCAGGCCTACCACCTCGTCCAAGCCGTCGAAGTCCGCGCCGCCTCCATCCAGCCCTTCGAAGAAGTCGCCGAAACGGTTCGTGCCGAACTCGAAACCGAGCGCCGCCGCAACATCCTCCAAAATCTCGCCGCCCGTCTCCGCCAAACCGCGACCATCGAGCGCTAAGGAGCGACGACACTCCTGTCGCAGGACATTTCGGGTGGAAGCCCCTTGTCCCTCACCCCATCCCCCCCACCGCCGCCTCCACCGCCGCGATGTGCGCCGATACGCGATCCGCGAGCGCCGCTGCACTGGGCGTCTCGAACGTGAAAGACAAAGGACACCCGAGCTTCGCCAGAAAAATCGCCTCCGGCCACAAATCCGGCAGATCCGCCTCCGCCGCATGATAGATCCAACCCGCCTCGCGGACCTCATGATCGTCGATCCGCCCGGCTGTTTCTCGCGGCAGCCAGGGAGCCACTGCGGCAAGAATCGACTCCGCCCGCTCCGGCCGGTCCTCGCCGAGATTGATCTCGTAGAAATAAAAACCCGAACTTTCCCAATCCTCGTGCAGCGAAAGGAAAAGCACCGGACACGGACGAGCCTCCAGCCAAGCCGCATGGGTTCTGACCTCGGCGCTTCGGCGCGCCAGATAATCTCGGTTCAGATCGATCCCCTCCGCATTGTCCCGCGTCCCGGCGGCCAGCCCGGTGGGATTCAGCGCCGGACAAAGAGCCCACGGCCCTTCATCGAACGCCCCGCCCCGCAGCAACTCCAGCGCCGCCATCGCTCCCGCCGGCTCGTCGCCGTGCATCCCGGCCGAAAGATAGGGACCCGCCCCCGGCCTTTCCCACACCACCAGCGGCCCCGCATTCGTCTCCCCCAGCACCCGCCGCGCGAATCCGCGGGCCGCCGCAAGCTCGCCGAATTCCTCCAAAAACGCTCTGATATCCATGCCTCCCGACACACCCCGATGATGAACAACCCTCGCCCCGCGTCCAATCCCGAAGAACCTTCAAGCAGCGCCGGCGCTTCCTGATCATCGCCCGCACCGATGATTCCTCTCCCAAACTTCGATGTGCGTCCGGCCCGGACATCCGCTAATATCGCCGCCGATGCAGGAAGACGAAACGGTGAGGCTGCCCGACGGGCGGCGGATCGGCTACGCGGAATACGGCGACCCCACCGGCGCCACGCTGTTCTTTTTCCACGGCTGGCCGAGCAGCCGCTATCAGGGAAAGCTGATCCACGACCTCGCGGCGGCGCGCGGCCTGCGGGTCATCGCCCCCGACCGGCCCGGCATCGGCCTCTCCGACCCGCTGCCGTCCCGCGGCTTCTCCTCCTGGCCGCGGGACGTCGCCGGGCTGGCTGATGCGCTCGGCTGCGAGCGCTTCACCCTGCTGGGCATCTCCGGCGGCGGCCCCTACACCCTCGCCACCGCGGCCGCCCTGCCGGACCGCGTGCTCGGCGCGGCGGTCGTCTGCGGCGCCCCGCCCTTTCGCGATGCCTCCGACCGCGCCCACATGCACTGGGCCTACCGTACCCTCGCCGGGATGAAGCGCCTGCGCCGCGCCGCCACCCCCGCGGTCATCGGTGCCAGCCGCTGGATGATCGCCCGCGGTGCCGACCACCCCCCCATGTCCTGGATGATGAAAACCATCCCTCCCAGCGACCGCGCCGCCATCGCCGACTCCGGCTGCTGGGAGAGCGTGACCCGCAGCTACCTCGAAGCCGTCCGTTCCGGCCCCGGCCCGGTGCTCCAGGACGGCGAACTCTACCTCGAAACCTGGGATTTTTCCCCGGAGGACATCCGCGTCCCCGTCGCCTTCTGGCACGGGCTGGAGGACAAGAACCTCCCCTGCGAAGTCGCCAAGCGCCTCGCCGCCCGCATTCCTGGCGCCTGCGGCCACTGGGAACCCGGCGAAGGCCACTACTCCCTCCCCCTCCACTACCGCGCCCCCGTCCTCGACTGGCTGCGCGGACTGAACTGGTAGGAATTTGCTCTTTCGGGAACGGCGCTTAAACGCTCGTTGGGCGCACTTGAGAAATACTCAATCACGCCGGGGATCAGCGGGTTGTTGCGCGGACCTGCCGGCGGCGGTGCAGGGCGGCGGAAGACGTGAGCAGCAGGGCGAGCGCCGCCGCGCTGGCGGGTTCGGGGATGACGTCCGATGCCAGGCTTGCGACGCCGACGGTCAGGCCATGCCAATTTTCGGTCGCGTCGGTGAAGGTCAGTGACGAGAAGGTGCCGGGAAAATAGAGAATGCCGTGCGGTTCTCCGGTCCCGACGAAAGTGTTGTCGTCTCCCAAGGCGATGGTCCCGTTGCCCCAGTAGCCCTGTCCCTGGCTGATGACAGTGAAAGGCTGGTCGAACTGAGCGGTATTGCCGTTCCAACTGATGATCGCGAGATAAAGCCCGCTGATCGGTTCGCCGAAAGTGATCGTTTTCTGGCCGCCTCCACTAAGCGCGATCAACTCGGCGGCGGGCGGCGCATTTTCCACGACCCCACCCGTATAGGGCCTTGCGGTCGGATTGGGCTCGGTCCAGTAATTGGTGCCCGATCCCGTCTGCACGAATGCGAAGCCCGCCGGGCTGCTGAACTCGATCGCAATCGGCGTGCTGGTCGCCAGCATCCCCTCGACGGTCGTGCTGGTACTCGATTCCCAGTCGGCCCAGATCACGTTGACGGCATGGCACGGCGCGCTGAAGGTCAGCACGGCAGCGACAGCAAGGACGGTGGAAATTTTGCTTCCGTGGTTCATGGTGGGTGGAGGATTGAATTGACTGCCAAGGACTTGGACGATTCGCTGGAATTTGCTTTTCGGGTCGCCTGGGAGTTCACGCCTCGTTTGGCGATTGCCACGAGCATAACTCCCCGCCCCGCCGTGCCAAGAACATTCGGCGGTGGGGGTATTGTTCAGGATCAGGCGGTTTCCCTCCCGCCCGCTTGACAGGCCGGGCTCCCCGTGCATCCTCCGCCTCCCCGCCGCGTCGGAAACGTGGAGGGACTCACACCTGTCATGAAACCGGATCTCCATCCCAAATACCAACCGGCCGTCTTCGTCGACATGACCACGGGCGCCCGTTTCGTCTGCGCCTCCACCAAGACCTCCGACAAAAAGGAAGTCATCGATGGCGTCGAGCACAGCGTCATCTCCATCGGCATCACCTCGGATTCCCACCCCTTCTTCACGGGCCAGAAGCAGTTCGTCGATACCGAGGGCCGCATCGACAAATTCCAGAAGCGCTTCGGCGCCGTCCGCCGCGCCGGCAAGCCGAAGCTCGGCGCCTGATCGTCCTTCGGGACGATCCGATCTCTCCGTGGCATGGCGCGCTTTCCAGCCGCTATCCGCGGAGCGGACATTTCAGCGGAAATGCTCCCACCCGCCTCGCAAAGACTGCCCTTTCCCCGCTTCAGTCAGTTCTCCGACCACAGTAAGCGGAAGCTTCGGAAACACCGCCGCCCATTGGGTGGCGGTGTTTTTCCATCTCCCCGGCGGCACCGCAAGCAGCAGTTCATAATCCTCCCCGTCGCCAAGCCCCTGCTCCACCGTGCAGCCACGATTCAGCGGCAGCGCCGCCGCATCGAGCCGGTATCCGCAGCCGCTCGCCGCGGCGAGGCGCGGCAGATCCTTCGCCAAACCGTCGGATAAATCCATCATCGCCCCGGGCCGCAAATGACGGACCAGCCAGGCCGCTTCGGCGAGACGCGGGGCAAAGCTCAGATGCCTGCCGCGGATCGAACCGCCGAGCCGGCCGGTGACGAGCAGCAGATCGCCCGGCTTTCCACCGGAGCGCAGCACCAAATGCCCGCGCGCCACCGCCCCCTCGCCGGCCACGGAAATCACCGCCCCGTCCGGCGCGCTCGATGTCTCGCCGCCGGCCAGCACCCCTCCGTGCACCGCGAGGCACTTGCGAATACCGCGGTAGAGTCCATCCATCCACGCCACGGGCCGCCCCGCATCCACCACCACCGTCACCAACAAATGCTCCGGCGCGCCACCCATCGCGGCGAAATCGCTCAACACGCGCGCCACCGCCTTCCATCCGACCTTCTCGGCGGGCGTCTCGCGCAGGAAGTGCACGCCCTCCACGATCGCATCCGTCTTCAACAAACGCAGCGGCCCGCGGCCGGCATCGACCACCGCGCAATCGTCGCCGGGTCCCACCGCCAGCGTCCTCCCGCCCGGAAATCCGCGCAGGATGCGGGCGACGAGGGCATCTTCGCCAAGATCGCTCAGGCATTTCATGACATTCACTCGGCGGGCAGATCCACAAGCCCCGAACGGGCCAGCAACTGAATGCCCACGGTCGCACTATTGAAGAGGAAATGCACCGACACCGGCGCCCAGATCGACCCCGTGGCTTCGTAGAGCAGGCACAAAACGACGGCCAGAATGAACAACGGCAGCAGCGCCATCGCACTGCCGTGGGCCGCCGCGAACACCAGCGACGAAAAAAGGACGGCCCCCGCCCCGCCGCAGAAACGCTTCGCCGCGGGGTAAAGATAGCCGCGGAAAACCACCTCCTCCGCCACCGGCGCCACGACCACCGCCGCAAGGGACATCAGTACGAGGATCGCCGGATCCTTCGTCTCCATCAGCAACCGCACCGACTCCTGCAGACCGTCCGCGCCCAGTGCCCGCTGGAGCCACTCGTTCCACCCGCTGAAATGCAGCACTCCCATCACGCACCACATCGCGAAAACCGTCACCGGCGCGATCGCGAAAGCCAGCGGCCATTGCCGCCAGCGCAGCCCCAGCCATTCGCCGGGCGACGCGCGCCGGAACATGAAGGCGCACACCATCCCCATCATCGTCACATGGAAAACCATCGCGAAAATCAGCACGTCCGGGCGGTACTTCTGCTCCAGCGGCACCTCCTCCTGCCCGCCGGGCATGCCCACCAGCGAGAAAAAGATCAGGAAAACCAGCCCGATCAGCGGCAGATCGAGAAAACGATACCAACTCACCGAAACCCCCCGGGTCGCCACCGGCCCGGAAACCGCAACCCCCGGAATCTCCGCAGGCGCCGCATAAGGCTCCACCGGCGCCGCGGCGGCGTGCGCGGGCAGCGGCGGTGGCAACTCGCTGGGCGGCATCTTTCCCGACGATCGCTCGCCGGCCCTCCTCAAAACCCATGCCACCCCGAAAACGACCGCGGCGGCGAAAAAAGTCAGTTGAACGACAAGAGCTTCGCTGTCCATCGGCGGACGCAATGTGCCGCCCGGCCCCATTGCCCGCCAGTGGGAAATGGCGGAAGAAGAATGAAAAGCGGAAAACGAAAATGGGGAGCCTGGGTTCTGGAACTTCGGATTCCGGTAAAATCAGCAACACTTGCAGATTTTTTAAAAATCCTCTAAACCGCTCGCATCGAAACGAGTCCCCCATCCCGGGTGAAGAACCCCTACCGGCAGATCCTGCGCCGTCACTTCCCCGAGCCCGTCCTCGCCCTGCTCATCTTCCTCATGGGCGTGTGGCTGTGGGACAACCATCTCGGCCCCACCGCCGGCTACGAGCGCGACACCTGCCGCATGGCCCTCCTGAAGCTCGACCGCGACCTCCGCCTCGCCGAATCCTCCCAACACCTCCCGCCCCTCGTCCGCAAGCTCCTGGCCATCGGGGAAATCCCGGAAATCGTGAACGACGGCGTGGCCGGCCTCAGCCTCCTCGCCCGCGAGCACGCGCTCGACGAAGACGGCGCCTACGCCCTGGTCATCCTGCACTCCGTGGCGCACGGCAAGAATCCCGTCGAAGGCCCCTTCTCCTCCCTCGGCCTGCCCGGACCGCCGGACCCGCGCGGCGTCATGCGGCGCTTCATCGAAGGCGAAGACCGCTGGTGGGATCGCGAATACCTGCGCGGCGTCGGCGAATCCGGCAGCCTCGAGCACTCCGCCCGCCTGCTCGCGGGAATGGACGATGCCCGGAACTTCGACCTCCTCAAGCGCACCGCCCTCGCCCGCGGCGCCGTCCTTGCCATCGCCGCGCTCGGCCTCGCCTTCATTCCCGCCACCCTCCGCGCCTGGCGGCGAGCCTTGAAATCCGAACCCCGCGGCTACACCGGCTCGTGGAATCTGGGCACGGGCCTCGGCATCTTCCTCCTCGCCTACCTCTCCGCCATCGGGTTCGGAATGCTGATCGACACCCTCCTCTCGGGACGCCCCGATGCGCCCGATTCGATTGTCCTGCCGCCCCCCGTCCTGGCGCTGCTGTATGGCGCCACACAATTCCTCCCCGCCCTCATCGCCCTCGCCTTTCTCTTCCGCAAAGCCCGCCACGCCGTCTCCCGGCTGGGCCTGGGCGCACCCCCGGAAATCGGCCTCATACTGGGCAGCTTCGCCCTCCTCACCGCCGCCGATTTCATCCTCCGCCGCACCCTCGGCGAAGCCATGCCGCCCGACCCCGCCGGCGGCCTCTCCTCATCCGAAGCCGGCTTCTGGGGCCTCGCCCTCGCCCTCTCCTCCGTCTGCCTGGCCGCCCCCATCGCCGAAGAAATCCTCTACCGCGGCATTCTTTTCCGCTCCCTCGCCAATCGCCTGCGGGTCCCGGCCGCGACCATCCTCTCCGCCGCGGTATTTGCCTTGGCGCACTTTTACAACCTCTATGGGCTTGCCTCCGTCGCCATCACCGGTATTGCCTGCGCCCTCTGCTTCGCGGCGAGCGGGCGTCTGTCCACAGCCATCGCCCTCCACGCCCTCTACAATGCCGCCATCAAACTTCCTGAATGGATTTTCTATCATGCGTCGTTATGAAATAGGCGCCATTCTTCCACTCGCCAGAAATTGCACGAACTGCTAGCACCCTTCCTGGTCCGATGAGTTCCCCATCCTTTGAAGCCCCCCCCCTCGAATTGCTGGCCCGGCTCCTGCCGGCCTACGAATTCGAGGCATTCATCGCGCAAGGCGGCATGGGCGCGGTCTACAAGGCCCGCCAGCGCAGCCTGGACCGCGATGTCGCCATCAAAATCCTTCCCCGCGAACTCGGCGAAGACCCGGAATTCCGCCAATCCTTCGAGACCGAGGCCCGTGCCATGGCCCGGCTCAACAATCCGAACCTCATCGGCGTCTATGACTCCGGCGATGTCGATGGCATGCCCTACATCGTCATGGAATACGTGAACGGGAAATCCCTGTATCACTCTTCCTACAATATCGCCGTCGAGCCCCGGCAGGCCGTCATCATCGTCAAGGCCATCTGCGACGGCCTCGCCCACGCCCACGAAAACGGCGTCGTCCACCGCGACATCAAACCCGCCAACATCCTCCTCACCCCCAAGGCCGAGCCGAAAATCGGCGACTTCGGCCTCGCCCGCCCCGCCGGCAGCGACGGTCCCGGCCTTGTCATGGGCACCCCCGGCTACACCGCGCCGGAAATCCTCCGCCACCCCGAGCATGCTGACAAGCGCTCCGACATCTACGCCGTCGGCGTCATTCTCTACGAACTCCTCACCGGCCAAAGGGCGCCCGAGGAAGGCCTCGTCCCCGCTCCCTCTTCCGTCATCGCCTGCGACGCCGTACTCGACAAAATCTGCCAGCAGTCGACCCATCCCAACCCTGCCTTCCGCTACTCCAACGCCCAGGTCATGGCCGATGCCTTGGACAACTGGCTGCGTAGCGCCCCCGCCCCTCCCGCCGCCGTCGCTGCTCCCCGCAAAATACCCGCCGGGGGCCGCCCCGGCCCGCGCCCGTCCGCGCGCGGCACCTCCTCCGCTCCCGCCCACACCGGCGGCAACGCCACTCTCGCCCGCAACCTCGTCATCATCGCCGGCCTGCTCGTCGTCATCGCCTTCACCTGGAAACACTACCAGAAAGTCAAAGCCGACCGCGCCGAAGAGACCGCCGAAATCCAGCGCCAGAGAGAAATCGAAGAAGCCCGCGCCAAAGAAGCCGCCGAACTCGCCGCTAAGGAAGAACGCGAACGCCAGGCCGCACGCCAAGCCGAACTCGTCGAACAACAACGCTACGCGAACGAAACCCCGCTCGAATCCCTCGCCCGCCTCAAGGAGGCCCTCGTCGGGGGCGAACGCGGCGAACTCCCGAAAGGAACCGTCCGCCACGGCGACTTCCACTACTTCGCCGTTTCCACCCCGATGACCTGGCATGAAGCCGCGGCCTTCGCCGAGGACCACGGCGCCCACCTCGCCGTCCTCCATTCCGACGAGGACCTCAACCGCTTCGCCCCCCTCGTTCCCAAAGCGGACGGCGAGGACGGCGAAGCGGGCCTCTGGATCGGTGCCGGCCGCGCCGGCCGCGACCTCTGGATCATGGTCGACGGCTCCCCATGGACCATCTCCCGGCCGCCGGTTGGCACCGGGCATTTCGCCGTCATCAACGAACTCGGCCTGCTTCGCGCCCGGCGCGTCAGCGAACGCTTCCCCTTCCTCATCCAGTGGCACGAAGACGGGTCGAACCCCGGCACCCTCGCCGCCATGCTCCAGCGCACCCGCGACAGCCTGGATACCTCCGTTTCCATCTTCCCGCCCGGCACCCTCGCCTACCAGGGCCGCCATGTGCTTGTCATCCCCCACCTCGCCACCGCCGAAGAAGCCGCGCAATTCGCCGAACAAGGCGGCGGCCACCTCGCCGTCCCCGCCTCCCGCGACGAAGCCGGCTGGCTTTCCGACCGGCTCGAAGGCATGGCCGGCGAAGGCTACTGGATCGGCGCCGTCCGGGAAGGCGCCGAATGGAAATGGACCACCGGCGAAAAATGGGACTTCGCCCAATGGGCCGAAGGCGAGCCCGGCGATACCGGCGACGCCGCCGTCATCGTCCCCGGCCAGGGCTGGAAAAGCGCCGACCCCGCCGCGAAAATGACCGGCTTCATCATCGAATGGAGCAAGGACCGCGAAAATGCAGAAACCGCCGGCGCCGCCGACATGGGCGGCGGAAACAGCGACATCGCCGTCCTCGACGCCAAGGCAAAGGAGCTCCTCGCCGAACTCGACAAGGACCGGCAGAAGGAACTCGCCGCCAACGCCCGCACCTTCGCCTGGGACCTCGATGTCTGGCTGCGCGATCTCAGCAAAAACGAAAACACCCGCTGGAAACCCGAAATCGAAAAACTCAAGGCTCTCGTCAGCGACAACCGCGTCCCCGGCAAGGTCGACAAGTCCAGCGGTATCCGGCTTTCGGAGAGAATGTCCAAAATCTCCGAATACTCCGCCTCCAAACAGGTCACCATCGACGCCGCCTTCAAAACCAAGGCCGTCCGAATCCGCGACGCCTATCTGGCGCGTCTCCGCGAAGCCAAAACCAGCGCCGAGAGCCGCGGCCAGGCCGGCATCGCCCGCGAAATCGACGCGAAAATCCAGACCGCCTCCGACATCGACACATGGCTGGATGAAATGGGGTTTGGCGTAAAAAAAAACTGAATCTTGAGATCAAAATCGTCTCGGCGATCTACGGCACCCGCGGAAAAGACGCCGATGTAACGGAAAAAGTCCGCGAATGGATGCTCGAAAAAGGAGAACCTTTTCGCGTCACGCCTGCCGACCTCGGCACCGATCCCAATCCCGGATGGAATAAATCACTCCGGGTCACCTACGAATTGTACGGCTTAACAATCATACGGAGCTGGGGAGAGAACTCCCGGGTCGAACCGGGCAGCCTCGTCCCGGAACCATTGGATTCACCGGATTCGGATCCCTTGGTTGGCCACTGGCTGTGGAACTCCAATCAGGCCATTTTCACTTTCAAGGCCGATGGCGCCACCTCGGTCGCATGGGACTCCGGACGATGGGAGTTTCTATCAGAAAAGCCGGCTCGCACATACAAACTCACTTGGAAATCCGGTTCGACGGACATCGTTTCCCTCAGCGAAGATCGCAAATCACTCAGTGGGACGCATGAACGATCCGGTGGCAAGATCTCGGCGGTCCGCGTTGCCCCCAACTGAAGAGAACCTCATCGGTTCCTCAAAAACTCCGCCACCTGCCCGAAGAACGGCGACATCACCGCCCACGCTTCTCCGCTGATCTCGCATTCCTCCATCGCCGCCTCCATCAGCTCCACCCAACGCGCGGCTTCCTTCTCCCCGATCTCGAAGGGGAAATGCCGCATCCGCAGCCGCGGGTGGCCGCGGTTCGCGATATAGTCCTCCTTCCCCAAAAAGCGGAATTGCAGGAACTCCCGCAGCCGTTTCTCCGCCCCCTCGAAATCCTCTTCCGGATACAGCGGCCCCAGCACCTCATCCGTCCGCACCCGCCGGTAAAAGGCCGCCGCCATCGCCGCCAGCCCCTCCTCCCCCACCTCGCGGGCCACAATCTCCTCCATCGATTCCATCCGCGCCCTCATCTCATCCGGACCGCCGCCGCGCAAGCCTCCCATCGCACCCGCAAACTCCGCTGGCGCCCTTCGCGCTCCCGCCTACTCTCCCGCCGTGTCTGCGAAGAAATCCGCAATCCTACTCCGCCAAGGCTCCGAAGGACAGGTCCGCAATCCGAACTCCGCAATCCAAATCCGCGGTGCCCGCCAGCACAACCTCAAGGGCCTCGATCTCGACATCCCCCTCGGCCAGTTCACCGTCGTCACCGGCCCCTCCGGCTCCGGCAAATCTTCTCTCGCCTTCCACACCCTCTACGCCGAGGGCCAGCGTCGCTACGTCGAAACCTTCTCCCCCTACGTGCGGCAATTCTTCGACCGTATGGACAAACCCGCCGTCGATCGCATCGACGGCATCCCCCCCGCCATCGCCATCGAGCAAAAGAACAACATCCGCACCAGCCGCTCCACCGTCGGCACCCTCACCGAAATCAACGACTACCTCAAACTCCTCTACGCCCGCTCCGCCAAAGGCTACGACCCCGACACCGGCGAGGAAATCCGCCCCGACTCCCCCGACTCCGCCGCTGCCTGGGCCTTCGAAAACCTCCCCGGCCGGCAGATTCTCGTCACCTTCCCCGTCCCCATCCCTCCCGATACCCGAAGCGAAGACCTCTTCCCCTTCCTCAACCGTCAAGGTTACCTCCGCATCCTCCTCGGTGAGCAGATCACCCGAACCGACGAGCCCTCAAAATTCCAGATCCCAAACTCCAAATCCCGGATTTCCGTCATCCAGGATCGTCTTGAGGTAACTCCCGCCAACCGCTCCCGCCTCCTCGAAGCCCTCGAACACGCCTTCACCCTCGGCAAAGGCCACGTCTCCATCCACTCACCGTCCGATGCTGGGCGTTCGATGTTCGATATTCGCCATTTCTCCAACACCTGGACCAACCCCGCCACCGGCAACTCCCTCCGCCCGCCCTCCCCCGCCCTCTTCTCTTTCAACAACCCCCTCGGCGCCTGCCCGACCTGCCGCGGTTTCGGCCGCATCATCGGCCTCGACCTCGAAAAATCCGTCCCCGATCCCTCCCTCACCCTCGCGCAAGGCGCCATCAAACCCTTCCAGGGCGAACGCGGGGACGAATGCCTGCGCGACCTCCTCCGCTGCTGCAAGGAGCGCCGGATCGACATCCATACCCCCTGGGAGGACTTCGACGAAGAAACCCGCGAATGGATCTACTATGGCGACCGTAAATCCGACCGCTCCGACCCGCCTGACATGGAAGCCCTCGAAGAACTCTGGCGCTCCGGCGGCTGGTATGGCGTCAAGGGCTTCTTCGATTGGCTCGAAACCAAGGCATACAAGATGCACGTCCGCGTCTTCCTCAGCCGCTATCGCTCCTACACCACCTGCGCCACCTGCCGCGGCAAACGCCTCCAGCCCGAGGCTCTCTGCTACCGCATCGCCGACAAAATCCTCCCCGACCTCTGGCGCCTCTCCGTCTCCGACCTGCTCCCCTGGTTCTCTTCATGGATCACAACCGCGCGCAGCGAGATGGAGCCGCTGACCGCTTCTGAACCGCACGGCTCAAATCACTCGGCACCCGGCACCGCCCCCGATCCCTCTCTCAAACTCGTACTCACCGAAATCACCTCGCGCCTCCGCTACCTGAACGAAGTCGGTCTCGGGTACCTCACCCTCGACCGCCCCGCCCGCACCCTCAGCGGCGGCGAAATCGAGCGCGTCAACCTCACCACCTGCCTCGGCGCCTCCCTCACGAATACCCTCTTCGTCCTCGACGAGCCCACCGTCGGCCTCCATGCGCGCGACATCCACCGCCTCGTCGGCGTCATGCACGGCCTGCGCGACAAAGGCAACACTCTCGTCGTCGTCGAGCACGAGGAAGCCGTCATGCGCGCCGCCGACCGGATCCTCGACATCGGCCCCGCCGCCGGCATCCACGGCGGCGAACTCGTCTACCAAGGCTCCCTCTCCGAAGTGCCGGGTGAAAAGTGCCAGGCGAGAAGCAAAGGCAGAAGGTCCGCCAAACGCGAAGCGTCTTCACCGATCACCGATCACCGATCACCCGGCACCCTCCCCTGGCTCACCGGCGAAAGATCCATCCCCATTCCCGCAAAGCGTCGCAAACCCGGCAAACCCAAACTCGAACTCCGCGGCGCGAGCCGCCACAATCTCAGGAAACTCGACCTCGACCTCCCCCTCGGCCTTTTCGTCTGCCTCACCGGCGTCTCCGGCTCCGGCAAATCCACCCTCGCCCACGATGTCCTCTACGCCAACCTCTGTCGCAAGCTCCGCAAGGAAACCGCCGATCTCGACCCCGCCCCGCTCAAGGAACTACGAGGCACGCAGTACCTCTCCGACGTCCTTCTAGTCGATCAATCCCCGCTCGCCCGCACCCCGCGCTCCACCCCCGCCGTCCTCCTCGGCGCCTTCGACCCCATCCGCCAGCTTTTCGCCCAGACCGAGGAAGCCAAATCCCGCGGCTGTCAGACCGGCTTCTTCTCCTTCAACTCCGGCGAAGGCCGCTGCGACCGCTGCGCCGGGGCCGGCAGCGAAAAGGTCGAGATGCAGTTCCTCTCCGACCTCCACGTCACCTGCCCCGACTGCAACGGCCGCCGCTACAAACCCTCCACCCTCGATCTTCATTACCTCGGCAAATCCATCGCCGACATCCTCGACCTCGGCATCGACGAAGCCCTCGCCTTCTACGGCGAAACCGAAGGCCTCCCTGCCGCCCACGCCAAGCGCCATCAGCAAATCGTCAAACTCCTCCAGCCTCTCTCCGAAGTCGGTCTTGGCTACCTCAAGCTCGGCCAACCCCTCAACACGCTCTCCGGCGGCGAATCCCAGCGCCTCAAGCTCTGCCAGCTCCTCGCGGAGACAAATTCCAAATCCCAAACTCCAAATCCCAAACGCTCCGCCGCCGGCTCCAAACTCCTCATCCTCGACGAACCCACCACCGGCCTTCACTTCACCGACATCGAGCGCCTGCTCGGCGTCTTCCAGCGCCTCGTCGATGCCGGCCACACCCTACTCGTCATCGAGCACAACCTCGACGTCATCAAATGCGCCGACTGGATTCTCGACCTCGGCCCCGATGCCGGCGCAAACGGCGGCCAACTCGTCGCCCAAGGCCCTCCCGAACACATCGCCACCCTCCAAACCGAAACCGCCCGCTTCCTCAAACCCGCCCTGAGGAGCGGCGACACTCCTGTCGCCCCATCCAACCCCCGGGGCAAAGCCGCCAAATCGCCACTGATCACTGATCACTCGGCACCCGGCACTTCCATCTCCCTCCGCGGCGCCCGCGAGCACAACCTGAAGAACATCTCCCTCGACATCCCGCGCGATCGCTTCGTCGTCGTCTCCGGCCTGAGCGGATCCGGCAAATCCACCCTCGCCTTCGACATCCTCTTCGCCGAAGGTCAGCGCCGCTTCCTCGACTCCATGTCCGCCTATGCCCGGCAATTCGCCGAGCAGCTCGAAAAACCCGAACTCGACTCCCTCGCCGGCCTGCCGCCTACCGTCGCCATCGAGCAACGCGTCTCCCAGGGCGGCATGAAATCCACCGTCGCCACCGTCACCGAACTCTGGAACTTCATCCGCCTGCTCTACGCCAAGCTCGGCACCCGCTACTGCCCCGACTGCCAGGTCTCCGTCGAAAAACAATCCCTCGCCGCCATCGAGCAAAGCATCCGCAACCTCCTCAAAAAAGGCCCCGTCTCCGTCCTCGCCCCTGTCATCCGCGGCCGCAAAGGTTACCACACCGAAGTCGCCGAATGGGCGCTCAAGCAGGGATTTACGAAACTTCTGGTAGATAAACAATTCCGCGATGCCGAAACCTTCACCCGTCTCGAACGCTTCAAGGAGCATGATATCGACGTCGTCGTCGCCGAAGTGCCGAGTGAGAAGTGCCAAGTGAAAAGTGGAAAGACCAAGCCCGGCACAGGACCGCTTCTCACTTCTCATTCGGCACTCGGCACTCTCATCCCCCGCGCGTTGGAAATCGGCAAAGGCGTCCTCAAACTCTTCACCCCCGACAAAAATTTCCTGCTCCTCTCCAGCGAAGCGAGCTGCCCCTCCTGCCACAAATCCTTCGAAGAACTCGACCCGCGCCTCTTCTCCTTCAACTCCCCGCATGGCTGGTGCCCCGAATGCCGCGGCCACGGCATGGTGCCGAAGCACCGCCATCACCTCGACACCTCCCGCTTCGAATCCGTGCTCGAAGCCGAAATGGACGCCGACCGCAAGATCGAGCGCATGGAGGACGAGGAACTCGTCGAATGCCCCGCCTGCCGCGGCGCCCGCCTCAACCCCGAAGCCCGCGCCGTGCGCTTCCAGGGCACTCCGCTCGCCGATCTCGCCCGCCTGCCGGTCGATCACGCGTCGGGGCATTTCGCGAAGCTCTCCATCACCGGCGACCGCGATGCGCTCATCGCCCGCGACATCCTGCCCGAAATCCGCCAGCGCCTCGCCTTCCTCCGGGAAGTGGGCCTCGGCTACCTCCAGCTCGACCGCTCCGCGCGCACCCTCAGCGGGGGCGAAAGCCAGCGCATCCGCCTCGCCGCCCAGCTTGGCAGCAACCTCCGCGGCGTCCTCTACGTCCTCGACGAACCGACCATCGGCCTCCACCCGCGCGACAACACCGCGCTGCTGGAAACCCTCATCGCCCTCCGCGACCGCGGCAACAGCCTGATCGTCGTCGAGCACGACGAAGATACCATCGCCCGCGCCGACCACCTCATCGATCTCGGTCCGGGGGCAGGACGGCTCGGCGGCGAAGTCGTCTATCAAGGGGCTCCGCCCCAAGTGCCGGGTGATCGGTCATCGGTGATCAGTGGAAAAGGCAGGAAGAAAGAACCACCGATCACCGATCACCCGGCACCGATCACTTCCCCAACTTACCACGCCCTGAGCAACCCGATCTCCCACCCCACCCGCGGCGCCCGCCGGCCGGTGAAAAAAGACCACCCCTTCCTCACCGTCACCGGCTGCCGCGCGAACAATCTCAAAAATATCGACGCCGCCATCCCTCTCGGCCGCCTCACCGTGCTGACCGGCATCTCCGGCTCCGGGAAATCGACGCTGATGCACTCCTGCCTCGCCGACGCCGCCCGCCACTCGGCCAATCGGAAATCGGCAATCAGAAACCGGCAATGGGAGAGAGCGACGGGCTTCGACAAGATCCAATCCATCTACGAAGTCGACCAATCCCCCATCGGCAAGACTTCCCGCTCCTGCCCGGCGACCTACGTGAAAGTCTTCGACGACATCCGCAAACTCTTCGCCCAGCTTCCCGATTCCCGCGTCCGCGGCTACGAGGCGTCCCGTTTCTCCTTCAACACCGGCGACGGCCGCTGCCCGGTCTGCGAAGGCAACGGCCGCGTGAAGCTCGAAATGGATTTCCTCCCCAGCACCTGGGTTCCCTGCGAGGCGTGCAACGAAATGCGCTACAACCCCGCCACCCTCGAGGTTCGCTTCCGCGAAAAGAACATCGGCGAAGTGCTGCGCATGACCATCGAACAAGCGGCGGAATTTTTCGACTCCCAGCCGCGCATCGCCGCGCCGCTGAAACTCCTGGCCGACACCGGCCTCGGCTACCTCCAGCTCGGCCAGCCCTCGCCCACCCTCTCCGGCGGCGAAGCGCAACGCATCAAGCTCGTCACCGAACTCACCAAAGGCCGCAGCGCGAAATCCCAACTCTCGAATTCCAAATTCCAACTGAAGAATCTCTATCTGATCGAAGAACCGACCGTCGGCCTGCACCTCGAAGACGTGAAGCGCCTCATCGACGTGCTCCACCGTCTCGTCAATGAAGGCCACACGGTCGTCGTCATCGAGCACCATATGGCCATCGCCGCCGAAGCCGACTGGATTCTCGACCTCGGCCCCGAAGCCGGCGATGCCGGCGGCCAAATCGTCGCCCAAGGCCCGCCGGAGCAGGTTGCGAAATCGAAAAAATCCCGCACCGCACCGTTCCTTCAAGCCGCTCTCCGCGGCTGAGGCGGACCCGCATTTGTTCTAGCCGTCGTTTCAATACATCTCTATGGCTATACGGGATGTTTGGCCCTCACCATCGATCCATTACCGGCGCTTTCGTGCTGGTTTTGCTGACCGCAACGACTCCCGCCCTGGAAGTCACCACCACCGACGACGAATCCGATTCCCCGGCAGGCACCAGCGTATCGCTACGCGAAGCGGTGCGGGATACCCCGGCCGGAGGTACCATCACCTTTGCGCCCTCACTCTCCGGCGCCACCTTCACCCTGAGTTCCGGAGCCATCGCGATCACCGGAAACCTGACGATCGACGCCACCGGCCTCGCTCATCCGCCTGAGATTTCCGGAGGGGGCACCTCGCAAATTTTCGCCGTCGCGCCTTCTGTCGAACTGACGCTCCGCGGCCTGGGGGTCGTCCAGGGCCACAACAGTGCGGTATGGCTTGAGGGCGGAGCGAAGCTGGTGGCGGAACAATGCCGGTTTGCCGGCAATCGATCCCTCTCATCGGGCGGTGCGATCCACCTTGCCGGGGCGGGAGAGCTTCATTGCACGGATTGCACGTTTGACGACAACGATTCAGGTTTCCGGGGCGGAGCGGTGGATGGCGCCGGACCCGGCAGCCGGATATTGAGCTTCACCTCCTCACGCTTCACTCGGAACTCCGCCCAAAGCGGCGGGGCCATCCACCTTTTGTCTTCGGCATTCACGGCGGACGGCTGCCTTTTCGCCGGCAATACCGCCACATCGCGGGGCGGCGGTCTCCATCTGGGTGCGAACGTCACGGGCTCGGTCAGCAATTCGACCTTTTCGGAAAACCAGGCCAGCAACGGAGGAGGTCTTTTTCTGGGAGACATAATGGGAGGAACAGCCATCGCCGTCACCAACTGCACCATCACCGGCAATCGGGCGACCCAGTCCGGAGGTGGCATCCGGACAATCGCCGGAGCCTATACCCTGGAAAGCGTGACCTTGGTGGACAACAAGGCGGTTTCTTCCGGGGGAGGGCTCCATGCCGAGGCGGATACCCTCGTGAGAAACTCGATCATCGCCGGGAACCGCTGTCATGCTTCCGCGGCTCACGACATCGATGGAGCCCCCGCTTTCCTGTCCCGCTCGGGGAACAATCTGATCGGCGATCCGGGCGCCCTGACTTCTGTATTCCCATCGGGCCACCCGAATGCAGCCGGAGACTTCGTGGGAACCGCAGCGTCCCCGCTTCGAGCGCTGCTGTCGCCTCTCGGCGATTTCGGTGGGCCGCTTCCGACACGCCCTCCGCTGGCTGGCTCCCCCGCAGTGGACAATGCTGTTTCCGCCATCGCGCTCGATCAACGGGGCATCGCGCGGCCTCAGGGAGCCGCAGCCGACATCGGCGCGGTGGAGCGGACGGACTCCGATGGCTCCATCCATCCGGCCGATGACGCGCTGGCAATCACGCGGCGGCCGACGCTAGTGTGGCCTCCCGTGCCGGATGCCACCGGCTATCGCATCCACCTCGGCACGGAAACATCGCCCGCCTTTGCCGGAGAATCGGAGCTTCACTTTTTCGAGCCCGGCCTGCTGGATGCCGCCACGACCTATCACTGGAAAGTGGTCGCATTGACCCCGGATGGCCCGGTCGAAAGCTCCATCCACACGTTCACGACAAGAAGCGACCTGCTCGTCACCAGCGCCGCCGATACCATCGACGACAACGACGGAGTCACCACCCTGCGCGAAGCGGTTGCCGCGGCGGCGGAGATGGACGGCTGGGACCGCATCGGATTCTCGCCATCGCTTGCGGGCAGCTCCCTCGTCATCGGCTCTGGCTCCATCCCGGTGATCGATCAGCCACTGCTCATCGATGGATCCGATTTCGCCACTCCCATCACGCTTTCCGGAAACCAGATTCCCACACTTCTGAACATCTCCTTCCTCTCGGATATCGAGTTGCGGAACCTTGGATTCACCAACGCCTCTTCCAACCTGGACCAAGCCGCGGTGGAAGTCCGGAGGGGCAGCCGCCTGAAGGCCGCCGATTGCAGCTTTTCGAATAACCGGGAGCTTTCTCTTTCTTCCGTGAATGCGGTGGTGGAGCTGCTTTCCTGCAGCTTCGCGAACACCGCCAACGGTTTCCTGGCCTCCTCCGGTCGAGCGGATCTCGTCGATTGCACTTTTACCGGCCATAATCGTAACGCCGTCAGTATCATATCCACGGCAACGGAGGTCGCCAGCCAACTCTCCGGCTGCCTTTTTGATGGGAATGCGAACGGCATTTTCCTCAACGTCCCGTCCACCGTCACCTCCTCCACCTTCCGCAACCACAGCCAGAGCGCGCTCAATTGGTTCGGCGGTGGCACCTGCGAGATCAGCAAATGCACCTTCGAGGACAATCCCGGGACCGGAATCACCGTGATTATGCCGGCCAGACCCATTCTCGTCACCGACAGCATCTTCCGCAACAATGCAAATCGCGCCATTTTCGGGATCTGCGTGGTTGAGAATTCCTCCTTCATCGGGAATTCGGCTCAAAACAGTGGCAGCGGCGGCGCCATCTCCTCTTTCCCGGCGACGATCACCGGATGCTTCTTCCAAGGCAACTATACCTCCGGTCGAGGAGGAGCCGTGAGTTTGACGGGCGGGCTGATCTCCAACGTTTCCAACAGCACTTTCATCGATAACCAAGCCGATGAGGGCGGCGCGATCCACGCATCGGGCCGAGTGGTTTTCAGTCATCTCACGGTCACTCGGAACCGGGCGAGTAGTGTGGGCGGCGGTGTGTTCCTCGATTTATACGGCGGACTGGAAATGAGCGGCTGCCTCGTGGCAGGGAACTGGGCTTCGTACGGGCCGGACGCCTACCAATCCACTTTGGGAGCTGCGATCGTCCGCAACGGGGCGAATCTCATCGGCAACAACGACTCGGTCTCCGGCCATTTTCCCGAACCCGATTCTCCCGGCGCTCCGAATATCGATGGAGATTTCGTTGGCACACCCGGCCAGCCCCTCGATCCACTCCTCTCCCCGCCCGGTTCTTATGGCGGGAGCTTCCCGGCATTGTTACCGCGTTCGGGCTCCCCGGCGCTTGACCGGATCGATCCACTCCACGCGCCGACCACCGATCAGCGCGGCATTTCCAGGCCCCAAGGACCGCTCGCCGACATCGGCGCCGTCGAGCTGGACCCCGGCATCACCGCCTTCTTCCCGGAAAATTCCGAATCGGATGTCCAGAGATCCCCCATCTTCTCGTGGATCGCCGGGGGTGCATCGGGTCCCTTCACCGTCCTGCTTGGAACCGATCCGGAATTCCTCCTTCCGGCAGGCTCCACCACGGTGGGCCTGCTCGCCTTGGATCGATTGCTCGATCCATCGACCACCTACTACTGGCAGGTCATCCCGTCCGATGGACCCGCGGGGCCGCTGCTCACCTTCACCACCCGCCGGGATCTGGTGGTGACTACCGCCGACGATGTCGTGAATGAATCCGACGGGCTCACCTCCCTCCGCGAAGCGGTCGCCCGGGCGGCGCTGGCTGCCGGCCATGACCGCATCGTCTTCTCGCCGGTGTTGGACGGACAAGCCATCACCCTTGCCTCGGAAATCGTCATCGACGACCCATCCATAGAGATCGACGCTTCTTCATCGGCAGCTCCCGTCACCCTCTCCGCAGGCGGGGCAACCCGGCTGTTCAGGATGATCGGGGGGAGTGAGCTTACGCTGAAAAATCTCACTTTGTCCGGCGGTTCCGACACGTTCGGCGCGGCCGTTTCTCTCACCGGGAGATCCAATCTTATCCTGGCTGGCGGCGGAATCAGCGGCTGCAATGCATCCCAACAGGGAGGGGCGCTGTGGATTTCGGGCCACTCGTCAGTCACCGCGACCGGCACACGGTTCGCGATGAACACCGCATCTTATGGAGGAGCGGTCTTCATCGATGGCGTCAACGGGCCGCTTTCGTTCGAGTCCTGCATCTTCGAGGAAAACAGCGCCTACAGCCAAGGCGGTGCGATCATCTTCGATGCGCCCACTTTCAGCACAGATCCCTTGACGGAACTGACCCTCACGGGCAGCCGCTTCCGCGCCAATACCGCGAACTTCGGCGGAGCCCTCTGGTGCGAGGAACTGATCGCGTTGTGGATCGACGAATGCCATTTCGACGCCAACACCGCGAGGAACGGCGGCGCGCTTTTTGTGGGGGACAGATGGCTGGAAGACGAACACAAGGCCGTGATCTCGATCGCGAACTCCACCTTCTCCTCGAACGCAGCGAACTCCCAAGGGGGCGCGATATACGCGAGCAGCGCCATCATCACCGCCACGAACGCGACCTTTTCCACGAACTTCGCCCGATCCGGTGGCGGCGGCATCCAGTTCCAGGGAGGAAACCTGGATCTTCGGTTCTGCACCATCTACGGCAATACCCACAACTCCGGGGCGGGCGGCATCGCCCTGCCGGGTTCCGGCTCGCTGCTCTCCCTGCGAGGATGCATTGTGGCGGGCAATGGTGCCGACAGGGACATCGACGCCTCTCATGCCGCAATCACGGTGCTCAGCAAGGGCGGCAACTTCATCGGCAACAACACATCGGTCGAAGTTCCCTTCCCGCTCCCGGCCGCCGCTTCGGAGCCGAATGAATCGGGAGACTACGTCGGCTCCCAGACATCGCCGCTCGACCCTCTCCTTATTCCCCTCGCCGACAACGGCGGCAGTGCGCCGACCCATCTATTTCTTTCCGGCGCGCTTCAACGGAATCATGTGACCGCCGATTTCCCGGAGCGCGATCAACGCGGGCTCCCCCGCCCGCAGGGAGCCGCCGCGGATATCGGAGCCGTGGAGGCGTCCTCCGCGGACAACGATTACTTCCACCCCGCGAATATCGGAGGGCTGCCTCTCGAGGGCGTGACGCTTCAATGGTGCTTCGAAGAAGAAGCCAGCCACTACCAGATCCTGCTGGGAACCGATCCTGGAGCCTTGGCCGTGATCGGCACCTCCGCCATCGGCCGCTACGCGGTGGGACCTTTCGATTGGGGAACCGAGTATTACTGGCGGATTGATGCGATCCACGACGGTTCCACCGTCGAGGGACCCGTTCAACGCTTCACGGCCCGGCCCCGGATCGTGGTCGATACCGCCAGCGATGCGGTGGATGCCAGCGACGGAGTGACTTCCCTCCCCGAAGCTCTTCTCGCGGCCGCAGCCGACGCCAACCTGGACGAGATCGTCTTTGCGCCCGGGCTTGCCGGCCGGACGATCATCCTGTCCAGCAGCCAGATAATCCCCGCCCAGCTCTTGAAGATCGATGGCAGCGGGCTCTCGTCCCGGGTCTCGATCGCCACCACCACAAACACCGAGGCGATCGTCGTTTCAGGTGCGGAATTGACTATCCGTGATATCGACTTCGCCGCCATCACCGGGCCGGGCGCCGGGGCCATCCAAGCGTCCCAGTCCACCCTTCACCTGGAAAACTGCGGTTTCACTTCATTTCCCAAGGCCGCGGTGCAATTGACCCAATCCGGACTCACCGTCATCGGCTGCCGCTTTTCCAGAAACGGCAGCACCACAGGACCGGGCGGTGCGATCTCCGCATCCTCTTCAAGCAACCTTTCCATCTCCTTCTCGGAGTTCACCTGGAACCGCGCCTCGACCGGCGCTGCGATCCATCTCGCCTTGGGATCTCTCACCATCGCAGACTGCACCTTCAATTCGAACCGCTCGACCGGCGGAGCCGGAGGCGCCGTCGTCGTCACGGGTCCCACCGCGGTCATCTCGCGGACGACATTCTCCGGCAATATCACCAACGGATCGAACAGCGATGGCGGTGCGCTCAGCATCGGTACGTCCACAGCTTCGCTGGGCGATGTCGTGTTCTCCGGAAACCTGGCCGGACGCCATGGCGGAGCGATTCACTTCTCGGGAAACCAACTCGGCGTCGACCGATCCTCATTCGCCGGTAACCAGGCCGGCTCGAATGGTGGGGCGGCGTATTTCCCCAGCGGCTCCCCCAACTCCAATTGGTTCGCCAACTGCACCTTTGCCGGCAACACCGCAGGCATGAACGGCGGCGCATGCTATACCCCTTGGGCGACGTTCTTCCACACCACCATCACCGGCAACCAATGCGCTTCGCAAGGCGGCGGACTTCACTCCGGAAACACGCTCATCAACTCCGTGGTCGCGGGGAACACGGCTGGCATCGGCAGCGACATCTTTCTCTCCGCCACCCTGCAGGGCGTGAATCTGATCGGCAACAGCAGCTCCCTCTCCGGTTCATTCTTCACCACGGGCTCGCCGAATTTCCGGGGTCAGTTCGTCGGTTCGCCCGCCGTGCCGCTCGATCCCTGGCTCGCCCCGCTTGCGGATTACGGCGGGAAGCTCTGCCGTCCGCCGCTTCCAGGCTCTGTTGTCATCGGCAAGGCGCCGGCGAACGCGACCACCGACCCACGCCTGCTTGCTGTCGCATCCATCGATCAACCGGGTCTCGGCCGCCCCTTCGGCTCCGCTCCCGACCTCGGCGCGGTCGAGGCGCGTCCCTTCCACGCGTTCGGCCTCGTCGATACCGACGACGACGGCATCGACGACCGGATTGAGCCCGCCCTCGGTCTCACCGTGGGCGTGAACAATCGCGGCCACGATCTCGATGGAGACGGCCAGACGGATGCCGACGAACTCGACGCAATGACGGATCCCAGAAATCCACGCGACCGCTTCGAGGTGCTCTCGATCGAGCCGCTGTCCGATTTCGATCCGGAATCGAATCCCCACGTCACCATCACTTGGCGTAGCGTCCCCGGCGTATCCTACCGCCTTCTTACCTCCCGGGATCTCACCGCATTCGAGCCGCTGGCCGGCTCGGATGTCATGGCAGCGCAAAGCGAAACATCGAGCGAGATACTCCTTCCTGCCGGTCACCGGTTCATCCAAGTCCAGACCGCTCCATGAAGTGCCTCGCAGAGCACTGCGTTCATAGGGATCGCGGGTTGCAGCTTCCGTCCTCTTTTTTCCGCAACTCCGATGGGCCCTGACCTCACATCAAAACGCTGGATTGTCGCCAAGGGCATCCTTTTCGCTCTTCTCGTCGCGTTGTCGGGGACACTGATCGTTTTTGTGGAGCTGCCGAGACTGCAACGCGGAGTGCTGCTTGCGATCTGCGTCTGGGCGGCGTGCCGGTTCTACTATTTCTTGTTCCATGTTCTCCATGCCTACGTGGACCCCACGCTGCCGAGCGCCGGACTTCTCGATCTTTTGAAGCACCTTCAGGCCAGGAAGCGGCGGTAGTCCGCCGATGGTCATCGATCCCGGCCCCGCCGCTCGCGCTGGCCGGAATCCGGGCGGGCCTGGGGAGCGGGACGCGGCTGGATCTGCCGCTGGGGGGTGGCCTGAGGACGTTGGTGGGGCGCCGGGCGCATTTGAGGGCGTGGCGGCGCTTGTCGCTGGGGCGCGGCCTGCGGGCGTGGCTGTGGAGTGGGTCGGACCTGCGGGCGCGGTGGAGCCTGACGTTGAGGCGAAGCTTGGGGCCTCTGCGGCGGCGCGGGACGGGCCTGGGGTCGCTGGGGCGCCGGACGCTGCGGCGCGGCTTGCGGTCTCTGCGGGGGAGCCGGGCGGACTTGAGGCCGCGGTTGCGTTTGGCGCGGCGGTGCCGCCTGCGGTCTGCGTTCCGGGGCAGGCCGTGCCTGCGGCTGGGCGGGCCGCTGGGGTGGTGTCACCTGCGGACGCCGGGGAGCCGGGCGTTCAGGAATCGCTTGGGGCCTGCGTTCCGGCGTGGGCCGCGCTTGCGGCTGCGTCGGACGCTGGGGCGGTGTCACCTCCGGGCGCCGGGGAGCCGGGCGTTCCGGGATGGCTTGCCGACCCCGTTCGGGAGTCGGGCGGACATCGGGACGCGGTTGAACTTGGCGCGGAGGAACGACTTCCGGCCGGCGCTGCGGCGTTTCGCGGGTGGCGCCACGCCTGGCAGAGCCGCGGTCCGCATCCTGCGGGCGTCCGGGCTGCGGGCGGGCCTGGCGTTCGCCGGGAGCGGGGACGTTTCCGCCGCGGGTGACGCCGGGAACCGGACGAGCCCGGTCACGATCGGCAGGCGGTTGCGGGCGGAAATCCGGACCGCGCGCTTCGGGACGCCGCGGCGGGGCTTCGTTGCGGGCAAAACGCTCCGCCTGGCGGCCGACCAGCGGCGAGCGACGGAAGGCTTCGCGGGACACTGCCGCCTGGCGGTCGCCGCCGCGCGGCGCGGCGCGGCGGGACTCGATCTCGCGGCGCTGCTGGCCGAAATTCCTCATTTCCTGACGCTGGGCGACGAGACGGTCGCGGCCCTCCCTTTCCAGAGCGACGAACCGCTGCCCGCGCTCCGGCGTGCGGATGGCGTCGGCGAAGGGCCGCGCGAAACGCCGATTGCGGCCGTCATTGAAACGGTCTTCCCGGAAGTTCCGCATCGCCGCCCAGGTATGCGGCGGACGGGCGCGCTCGTTGTCGCGGAAGTAGTTGAAGTCGTCGTACCGGCGGCGTTCCCAGCCGCGGTCGTGGCGGTGATGCCAGCGATGGTGGGCATAGATGGGATCGTAGCAATGACGCCGCGAATGCCAGACGAAGGAGGCATAGAAACCGGCGTTGCGATAGCGCGGCGCATAGTAGTCGCCGAAGTAGTAGTGGCCGCCGCGCGGGCGGATGAAGAGGTGGTGGCTGAAGACATTCAGACCAACCACGATGGACGGCCGGTAGCAGTATCCGGGCGCGAGATAAACGCGGCGATGGAAATGCACCGGCGCGAAAAGCAGGCCGCGGCGAGCCACGGCGTGGTCCCAGTAGCCGTCGATATAGATGTAGCCGCGGGGCGTCCAGCAGTAGCGTGCGGGAACCCAGGTCCAGTCCGGCCGCAGGGCGAGCCAGTAGCCGGGCCGCCAGACGTAGCGGGTTTGCATCCAGATCCAGTTGCCCGGCACCCAGCTATGGTCGTCGGAGGGTGCCGCGATATTCGGACCGGCATCGACGCTTTGGGGCGGTGCGGTGGAAACGTAGGTGACCTCGGTCATGGTACTATCGGCCCAATAGCCGGAGATCCATTGATAGCGGCCGCCATCGAGCCCGTCCCAATAGCCGGGCACCCATTGGCGTCCCGGCGGGAGATTGCGCCAGACACCGCTGATCCACAGGAACTCGTTCCAATCATCATCCCAGGCCCAGTAGCCCGGAATCCAAGCGACATTTTCGCCGTCCGGCCGCTCGTCGGGCGGGAGCTCCTCGATCGCCTCGGGCGGCGCGACGGTGACGATGAGACCGGGCTGCGGTTCGAAGCTGACGGCTTCGGCGAAAGCTTCGTGGACCGGCCCGCGGGTGAGAACTTCGACGCCGTCCTCGGCTGCGGCCGCCGTCATGGACGGGAAAAAAAGCATGATCCAGCCGGCGACGAGCGCGGGCAGCATGCGGAAAGGGTTCGGCGATTTCATGATGATTCCTCCTGACTCGGGTGAGACGCGGAAAGCGGGGCATCCATTCGATCGCATTCGCCGGGCCGGGCTCTCGATTCGGATGTTTTTCACTGAAAATGAGAAAGCTACCGGGGTGAAAATTTTCCCGGAAGCACGTGGCGCTTGTTGCACGCATGAGCATTCCGGTAGATTTCCCCCGTTGGGCATGACTCTCCTGGCCGTTCTGATCAAATTCCTTATTGTCGTCTTCCTGTTCGGGTGGGTCGCCCTCGGCGTCTGGCTTATTGTGAAGTATGGCGCACTCTTCGGGCCGAATCCCGAACATCGTTCGGAGTCGCCAGGAGCCCGCAGCTTCGGGATCGCGCACATCGCCGCCGTGTGGGTGGGAGGTTTCGCACTGGCGCTGTGGTTTCTTTTTCTTTGAGGAAATCGCGGACCCTCTCCGGGATGATCGTGCCAAAAGATCGCGCCCGTGAGCGGGGTTTCCGCCTCCTGTGGCTCCGGCCCACTCACGAGGGAGCGGTTGAACCTAAAAAAGAGCAACGGAACCCATGGAATGCTCAGAACACGTGAAACATGAATGCTTTGCGCGATGCGCTCGACTCACCATTTGGGTTAGCGGCCCGATTTGCCCAGTTCACTGAAACTCCGTGTTCGCCGTGCCTCTCATGGTTCCCCCTTTTCCTTTCCAGGTTGAAATATCGCCGTCACTCCGGGTTGGATGAGAAAGTGAGCTCCTCGACAATCTCTCCCGCATCGTAGACGATTTTCAGCGCTTCCAGCATCCCCGCCGTGTGAACGGCGAGAGCGCGGCCGTTTCCTTCGAAGTAGCCGAAGCTGTGGACGATGCCATCGAGGTTGCTGTCGAAAATCACTCCGACCAGCTCGCCGGCACGATTGACCACGGGGCTGCCGGAGTTGCCGCCGGTGATATCCGCGGTGCAGACGAAGTTCAACGGGGTGTCGGTGTCGATCGCATCCCTGCCGCGGATCCAACGCTCCGGCAGGTCGAAGGGCGGGGTTGCCTCCTGGGCTTCGGAGCGCTCGTAAAGACCGCCGAGGGTGGTATGGGCGGGAAGCTTTTCTCCATGGTTCAGGTAACCTTTCACCAGACCATAGGACAGGCGGAGGGTGAAGGTGGCATCGGGATAGGAGTCGTCGCCTTCGAGGGCGAAGCGTGCGGCGGCGATCGCCTGATGCGCCTGGTTGCGGATTTCGTCGCAGGTTTCCTGGCGGGCACGGAGCGCGCGCGCTTCTTCATCGACCAGACGGGCCAGGACGATCATCGGATCGCTGGAAGCGGAGACGGCATCCTTTCCGCCAAGATAAAGTTCCCGGCGGTATTCCGGATCATCGAGATTGGTGCGGGCGACGAGTTCCGTCGCGCGTTTTTCCGGCGGCTTCCCATCCATGATGCGCCGGACGAGCGGATCGTCGGCTCCGAGCTTGGCGCAGAGAAAGGCTAGCGAGTCGGTAAGGGTGACGATCTCCTGATGCTTGAAGATCGGCTTGTCGGAGAACAATTGGAGTTCGAGCGAGACACGGCCCGCCGCCTGGTATTCGCGCAGGCGTTCGCCGTCCGCTTTCTCTTCTTCGTCGGCGGCGCGGACGAGGGTGCGGGCGATGGGAAAGAGCGCCGTGGCGAAGGCGCGGCCCTCTTCCAGCATTTCCGTGCGGAGCCGGTGGGCATTGCTTTCCTCCTCCGCAGCAGCGATGCGGTCGTAAGCCGCCGCCGCCTCGGGGTGGCCGGACTCGAATGCTTTGCGCAACCTATCTTCGTTCCGGGCTTTCCGCTCCATGAAGGCGGGATCGAGCAGGGCTCCGAGATTCGCCTGCATGACTTTCCGCGCGTTCTGGAACGAGAAAATGGACAACTCGGCAAGGCGGCGGTTGTCCCGATTCCGGCTGGCCCAGGAACCGAGCATCGCTTCGGTGCGGGCGGCTCTTTCGTACGAGAAAGGCAGGGACACATCGCGCAGGGAGACGAGTTGCGCGTGGGTGAGGGAGCGGTTCGTGCGCCCCGGATGGCCCGAGACGAAGACGAGCTCGCCCTCGGCCGCCCCCTTGGGATTCCATGTCAGGAAATGCCCGATGGCGGCGGGCTTGCCGTCCTCGTACGCCCGGAAGAAGCAGAAATCGAGAGTGTGGCGGGGGTATTCGAAGTTGTCGGGATCGCCGCCGAAGAAGCCGGCCTGTTTTTCGGGCGAGAAGACCAGCCTGACATCGGTATAGCGCTTGTAGCGGTGGAGGTGGAAGAGCGCGCCCCGGTAGAGGGTGACGACATCGCTGCGCAAGCCGGTTTCGGAAAACGAACTTCTCTCGATTTCCGCGATGGCGGCGCGGCGGGCGGCGGCGGCCTGTTCCGCGGACATGCCTTCTTTCACGGCATCCGTCACGCGGGCGGTTACGTCTTCGATGTCGATCAGGATGTTGAGTTCCAGATCGGGGCATTTCAGTTCCTCGTCGCGCGTTTTGGCGAGAAAGCCGTCTTTCATCAGATCGCGCTCCTGCACGCGGAGTTTCTGGATGACGCCGGCGCCGACGTGATGATTGGTGAGGATGAGACCGGCGGCGGAGACGAAGGAGCCGGAGCCGCCATTGTTGAAACGTACGGACGCTTTTTGCAGATGATCGAGCCACGCCGGGGTGATTTCGAAACCGTGGGCTTCCTTGATCCTGCGGACGGGCGGCTTGTTGAAGAGCCACATGCCCTCATCGGCGGGCGCGGCGGCGGAAGCGGCGAGAAGAATCCCTGCCAGACGGAGCGGATGCATGCCCGCGGAAGATAGGGAGCGGGGCGTGGAGTGCAAACCCGCTCTCCATCCGGAGATTGTTCATTCCCTGCACCGCCCGGGGCGGACGGAGCGAAGTGGGATCATGGCGCGACGCGCTGAAGCTCGATGCGATACGGTTGCGGCTTCGCGGCGAGGCGCTGGAGGTCCACGATGGCGTCCTCCTCCCTCGCGAGCGCCGCCTTGAGTGCGGCGGGATCCTTCAAATCGAATCGCGCGACCTGCATGCCCGCCTCCCAGAGGTCGTCGCGCGCTTCCACAAGCTGCTTCACCACCCATGATTGCACATGCCACGGACCGCCGGGCTCCCAGCCGTTCTCCGTCATCGAGGAAAGGTTAATGCCTTTCGCAAGCTGGGCGGCGTCAGTTTTCCCGAGCGGACGGCCGCCGGCCTTCAGCTCGTAGCTGCCTTCGGGCAGGTTCCTCACGGTCAGGCGATAGCCGTTCAGGCCATCGGGAAAGGGGATCCACCCATGCTGGAGCTGCCACAGCGAGCCGAGGTTCAGCGGCAAGCCATCGTCGAGCCGGGTGAAAGCCAGGCCGGCATCCGTGGCGGCGATGTCGCTCGCCTGACAACCGGTGGCGGTCGCTTTCCCCGTGGCGGCGTCGATCTCCACGGCCGAGACCTCGCCCGGCGCGCCCAGGCCCTTCAGCATCGCATAGCCCATCGCAAGCTGGCCGAAGTCATTGAGGTGCACGCCGTCCTTCACGTGCAGGCGTTGCTGGTCCTCCGGTTCCTTGCCGCGGTTCGACTCGATCACGCGGTGCTGGATTTCCCGCATGCCGCGCTGGAGGTCGATGGTGTCGGCGCCGAGCGACCTGGCGAGGGCGAGGCCTTCGTCGGTCATCGTCTGTAGGAAGCCCTTTTCCGCGGTGTTGGGATCTTCCGCGGTGATCGCCGGCGAGCAGATCACCGGGCGGACGTTCTTTTCGCGACAACGGCGGATGATCTCGCGGATGCCGTCCAGGTAGGCCTGCTTGTGCTCGGCATCTGCCTTAGTGCCCCAGCCGATGTCGTTGATCCCGAAGGCCACGGTCATGACGGTGGGGTTCTTCGAAAAGACATCGCGGTCCAGCCGCGAAAGGCATTTCTGCGCGGTATCGCCGCCTTCGCCGGCATTGAAGAAACGCACCTTCCGGTCGGGATAGCGCAGGAGCGTGTAGTGCTCCACGAGCTTCGAGTAGCCGCGGGCGGCGGTGATGCTGTCTCCGAGGAAGGCGACGGTGTCACCGTCCTTCAACATGAAGTCCGCACGGGCGACGGAGACGAGGGCGATGAGGGCAAGCAGGGATTTCATTCGGAGAAGGAAATGGGATCCACATAAAGGCGATCATTTTCATAGGGCAACGTCGAAGTCCTCCTACACCTGCCCTTGAGAGCGGCCTCGACTGCGGGTTGGAGGTTGAATTGGCATGGCGGATTGAACTCGCGGCGGGGCAGGTGTTAGGAGCGACGCCTTGTTCTGCAGATTCAATTCTGTGGGGGTGGCTTGCCCAAAACGTCTTCCAGTGCCCAATTGAGCAACTTGACCTCTTCCTTCGTGCCCTGCTGATTAATTCTCACTGTGGAGGCACTGAGAACAGGGGATCCATGAATCACAGTGCCGGACGAATCCACCAGCAACAAAGTCGGCCATGAGTCGATCCCCAGAGTATCCTGAATGGGACCGGACTTCCGATCCGCGAACGATTCAAACGGAATGCCCAGTGACGCCTCTGCCTTTTTGGCAGTGTCGATATCGTCGTCTGCATTGATTCCAACCACTTGCAAACCCATCTTGTTGTAACGATGCCACAGTTCGATCTCATTCGGTAGCGCTGCCATACAGGGCCCACACCATGTCGCCCAGCAGATGACAAGCGTCACCCTGCTCCCTGAGAAGTCGATTGAGAGCTCGTCGCCTTTGAGCGTTGTTCCAGACAGTGGCGGAAACGAATCCCCAACATTTATCGCTGGCGTGACTGGCGTACCCGATTGTGGGAAGCTGAACTTCGACGGAGCGGGAGTTCGGTCACACGAATACAATGCGATGGCCCAAAGCAGAGCCAAGCGTGGTGCGATGTGCTTGTTCTGTGGTAGGTGCATGTTTTTTGCAGAACAGTGTTTGTTATCCCACGCCCAGCTAGATATCTAACAATGCTGGCTGGGGCTTATTTTGCGATAGTTCTTTCCAAAAGACGCTGACTGTCAATTCAAAAGGCCGAAGGCTCCAGGGGTTTGATCCTCGAAAGATTCGTTACAGAATCCTGAATTTCCAATCCGGGTGAAGGATTTGGAGATAGATGCTTCGGAGATGCTTGTCTTTTGGAACTTGAAGATTTTTCCGCCGGAGAAGCCTCGCCTGCCACAAGCCGCCTCATGCCGCGGGTTTGAGGGCGGCGTGCCGTTCGGGCGCAGTCAACGCTTCGCTTTTGCCAGCGCTTGCACGTACTTGCCGGGGTTCTTGCGGAATTTCGCGATGCAGGGCTTGCAGCAGAACTCGAAGGTCTGGCCGTTGTGGACGGTGGAGACACGCTCGTCCATTTCGTCGAGATCGTCGCCGGTGACGAGGCAGGTTTTCAGCGGATAGGGCTTGGGTTTCGGGGGAGTCGCTTTTTTCGTCACTTTGGCGGTGGCTGCGGCGGGAGCGGGTTCGGCCGGCGGCGGGGCGGCGCAGGAGAGGAGGACGAGGGAAAGCAGCAGAAGCGGTTTCATGATGGGAGATTGCGGGGTTTGTCGGAAGGGGTACGTAGTCCCGGCTTCAGCCGGACGAAGCATGGATGGAGCGGCTTCGAGAGAAACGGCGCGCGGGATGGTTCGTTCCGCTTGAAGGCGGGACTACGTACGATTTTGTCAGAGCTTGGCAAGGTAGCGCTGCGGATCCTTCTCGAATTTGGCGATGCAGGGCTTGCAGCAGAATTTGACCTGTTGGTCGCCGTGAACCTTGGTGATGGGCGTGCCCATCGAGCCGAGTTTGTTGTCGGTGACGATGCAGGTGTCCTTGGTGTAGGGCTTCACGTTCCCCGCGACGGCGGAGGTGCCGGCGCAAGAGACGAGAAGGGCGGATGCGATCAGGGTCAGTGTGGTTTTCATGGTTGGTGGTAGTTGATGGTCAGAAGCGGAAGCGGATGCCGCCGCCGAAGTGGTGGTCGGAGTGGTACTGGGTGATGAGGGAGAATTGCTTGTTGAGGAGGTATTCGGCGCCGGCGCTCCATTCCCAGCCGCTGCCGGTGTCGTATTCGACTTCGGCGAAGGCGCTGATGCGATCGGTGAGCTGGAGGGATTTGCCGAGACCGAGGCGGAGGTCGCCTTCGCTGTCGAGCTGGGCGAAGCTGTCGATGAGGTAGGGCAGGCGGTATTCGACGCCGGCGAAGGCGCGGTTTTCTGCGCCGTGCTTGTCGGTGAAGCGCCAGCCGAGGACGGTGGAGAAGTTCGGGTTGAAGTAACGGCTCCAGGCGAGATCGATTTCGTATTCGGACTCGTCGGTGTAGCCGATGTCCCAGGCGGCGAAGAAGTCGTTCTTCGTGTTGCGCAAGGTGAGGCGGCCTTCGCTGAGGTGGCTTTGCAGGGAGCCGTCGATGAAGAAGTAGAGGTGATCGTGGTCGTGGCCGCCGGCGTGGGGGACGTGGGAGAGGCTGGAAGGGTCGGCAGTGCCGCCGTCTTCCGGGCCGGCGCCGGGGACGCAGCATTCGCTTGTGCAGACAATGTTGGTGCCGGGTTTGAGTTTGCCGGGGGTGTCCCAGTTTTCGTCCTGGTAGGAGAAGATGCGGGTCATGCCGGCATGCATGTGGTAGAGGATGTGACAGTGGAAGAGCCAGTCGCCGGAGTCGTTGGCCTCGAACTCGACGGTGCGGCGGCTCATGGGAGGAAGATCGATGGTGTGCTTGAGGGGGGAGTATTTCCCCTGGCCCATGAGGACGCGGAAGAAGTGACCATGGAGGTGCAGCGGGTGGTGCATCATGGTGTCGTTGATGAGTTCGAGGACGAGAACTTCACCCCTCTTGATGGGGATGATGCCGTCTTCGGCGAAGGTTTTGCCGTTGAAGGACCAGACGTAACGCTCCATGTCGCCGGTGGCGCGCAGGGTAATGGTGCGGCGCGGCAGCTTGGCGGGGAGTTCGGTGGAGTGGGGGGCGCGGAGGCGAGGGTAGGGGGAAAGCGGGCGCTCGGGCTCGTTGGCAAGGGCTTCGGCGTCGCTCATGGGCTTGGCATCCATATCCTCCATGGCGGCCATGAGGTGGTCGTCCATGCGGTAGTTGTCGGGCTTGGGAATGTCGGGCGCGGGGTGGGCCTCGCCCCGGCCGAGCCAGACGGAGGCGTGGCCGGAGCCGTCCTGCGCGGTGGCGCGGATTTCCCATTTGCCGCTGTGGGGGATGGTGACGAGGACGTCGTAGGTTTCGGCGATGGCGGTGAGCAGGCGTTTGACGCGGATGGGTCGGACGGCGGGGCCGTCGGCGGCGACGATTTTCAGCGGGCCGGCGGCGGATTCGAGGTAGAAGTAGGTAGCGGCGGAGGCGTTGATGAAACGCAGGCGCACGGTTTCGCCGGGTTTGCCGGGGAGTTCGAGGGATTCGCGGCCGTTGGCGAGGAAGGCATCGTAGGCGACATCGGAAATGTCCATGGCGGGCATGCGGCTTTTCTCGCGCTCGAAGAAGTCCTTGAGGGCCCCGGCGTTCGCCGCGCCGAGGAGGCTCTGGGTGCTGCCCTTCTTGAATTCGTACCATTCGGTGCCGCGGACGAGGCTGCGGGTGATTTCCTCCGGGGATTCGCGGGTCCAGTCGGAGAGCACGACGACGTGATCGCGGGCGGCTTTGACGGGCTCGCCGCCCCTCGGCTCGATGACGATGGAGCCGTAGACGCCGAGTTGCTCCTGGAGGCCGGTGTGGCTGTGGTACCAGTAGGTGCCGGCGTGGGTGATGGGAAATTCGAAGGTGTGGACAGTGCCGGGCAGGATGGGCGGGGTGGTGACGTGGGGGACGCCGTCCTGTTCGTTGGGCAGGAGGAGGCCATGCCAGTGGATGGAGGTGTCCTCGTGCTTCATGTGATTGTGGACGCGGATGCGGGCGGTGTCACCGACGCGGAAGCGGATGGTGGGGCCGGGAATGCCGCCATTGACGGTGATGGCGCGGGCTTCGCGGTGGCCGGGCGGGGCCCAGCGCTGCTCGGCGATGTGGAGGTCGTATTCGACCACCCGGGCGTGGGCGGCGGCTGTCAGAAGGATGAGAAGGAATGTGGAAATGGTTTTCATGATGCGATGGATTGGAGGAGGGACGCGGAAGCGCGTCGTTCCCGCCGGGACACGAGGGAACCCAGCACGGGGAAGTACGGCGTGTGCCGTACGCCGGAGTCGCATCAAATCAGAAAACGCTGCAACAGGACGAGCCGCTGTCGCGGCGGGCCGGTGCCGCTCCGGAAATCCGGGCGGGAGGTTTCGCGGGCGGGCGCCGCCGGGAGGAGGACATCCACCGCGGACGGCAGGAGCGGCAGAAGCGCCTTCGCCAGAGGGCCGGGAACGGCGGGCGGGTCTTCGAGCTGCTTCGGGTTCTCCGCGGCGCAGTTGCAGGCGGCGGGAGTTTCCGGGTCTTCCTTCGCGCCACAGCAGTGGCTGGCGCATATCGCATCCTCCGCTTGCCGCAGCGTGCAGCAGCAGGCCGGGTTTGCGACGGCGATCGCAAACAGCGCGGCGAGCAGGCTGCGGAGGATGTTCATGAGGAGACGCGGATGGGAGCTTCGCTACTAAAGGCTTATTCCTTCACAAATTCAAGAGCCAGGCGATGAGCAGCACCTGCGGCACGGTGAGCAGGGGCAGGGCGAGGGTGGCTTTCCAGGACCGGGTGGTTTCGCGCAGGACCATGATTTCGGTGTAGTCGGTGGCGGCCCCGGCCATCAGGAAGGTGAAGGAGTTCCCCGGCGCGGCGGCGCGGGTGAGCAGGTCGGCGGCGATGGGGCTGGAGCCTTCCGAGCAGACTTCGATGAGGGTGGTGGCGAGCAGGGTCAGGAAGAGGCCGAGCAGGGTAGGGCCGAAGTACTGCGAGAAGATCTCCGCGGGGACGAAGGCGCGGACCGCGGCGGCGAGGACGACGCCGAAGAAAATCCAGCGCAGGATCATGCGAGAGTCCCTCAGGCCGTCGATCGCGATGCTTTTGAGATTCGCGCGAGTCGGCTTGATCCGCGCAAAACCTTCGCGGAAGGCCGGACCGAAGCGGAAGTCGGCGGGGAGTTCGCGGGCGTTCGGGTTCGCGGGCAGGGTGCCACGCTTCACCAGCAGGTCGGCAATCCAGCCGGTGAGGATGCCGATGAGCATGGAAAGCGCGATGAAGAGGAGCATCCACTTCCAGCCGATGAGGGCGGCGAGGATGAGAGTGAGAGAAAGCGAATTCCATGGGCTGGAGATGAGGAAGGCGATCGTCTGCCCCAGCGAGGCGCCTTTGCGATAGAGCTGCGCGCCGATCATCAGGATGCCGTGGTTGCAGAGGTCGAGCAGCGTTCCGGCGAGCGTGGCTCGCAGGATGCCGGTAAAGCTGCCGCCTTTGCCCAGCAGGCCGGCGACGAGATCCTGCGGCAGCCGGCCGATGATGCCGACAGCAAGGATGCCGGCAAGCAGCCCCCACCAAGCCTTCGACATGAATTCGGCAGCGCCGTGGGAGTAGGTGTGCCACCAGGCCGGGCCGATGTGGAGGAAATGCCCGGCGATGCCCGCGGCGACGAGGATCAGCGAACTCCAGAGAAGCCAGTCGATCCTGCGGCTTGGCGCGCAGCAGGAGGAGGTTTCGGCTTCTCCATGGCACGATGGCTTCACTTCCGGCTTCGGGGCGCAGCACGAATGAGGAGGTTCCGGTTTCGGATGATTGCAGCAGCTCATGGCGGGTTCAGGCGAGGCGGCGTTTGTAGAGGGCGATGAGTTCCTCCAGGCGGCGGTCGAGGTGCTTCGGGTCGGAGGCTGCTTCGTGGACGCAGTGGCGGACGTGATCTTCCAGCAGCTTGGCTTCCAGACTGCGGAGGGCGGCGTGGACGGCGGAAATGGTGTGCAGGATTTCCGGGCAATCGCGGTTTTCCGAGATCATCCGGCCGATACCCTGAACCTGCCCGGCGATGCGGTTGACGCGTCCGAGGAGGGGTTTGCTCTGGTGGCAGTCGCGCTCCATGAATATACCTATAGGGGGTATATTGTTTTGCGCAAGGGGAGCTTGGAAAATTTGCCGGAATTTTTTTGTCAAAAACGGAAACCGGGCGGCAGTTCATGGATGTCGATGCCCATCAGGACACACCTTCCCCTTCCCGTTTCTCTCGCCGGCCTTTCGGACGCGGAGTTGCTGCTGGCATGGGTCCGCGAGAAGCGGCAGCGGGAATTCACCGAGCTTGTAAGACGTCATCTGAATTTCGTCCAAGGCGTGGCCTCGCGAAAGGTGGGGCCGGACTCAGCCCAGGACGTGGCCCAACAGGTGTTCGCGGCTCTCGCCAAACGGGCGGACCGCTTGACCGGCTACCATTCCATCTCGGGATGGCTCTACAAGGTTGCCCTTTTCGAGTGCAAGGCCATGATGCGCAAACAGCTCCGAAGCCTCAAGCGGGACCGGATCGCAGGGCAAGCCCTGATCCCGGATGAGAAGTCCGATGCGTGGGAAGCATGGCTTCCCCATCTGGATGATTCCCTGGAGGCGCTGCCCGAGCGCGATCGCGAGGTGATCCTGCTCCGCTTCAGCGAAGGTCTCGGCTTCGACCAGATCTCGGCGCGGACCGGACGCCGGGAGGCCGCCCTGCGCAAGCAGGTCGAGCGGGCTCTCGAAAAACTGCAGGCGATGCTGAAACGCAGGGGGGTGACCGCGCCCACCGCCTCGCTGGGTATCGGGCTGGGCGTGCATTTGAAGGGAGCCGGAACCGCTGCAGCGGCGGAAAGGATCGTCGCCGCGTCCCTCTCGATCCAGGCGTCCCTCACTTCCGGGCAGATGCTGCTGCTGACCTTTCTGACCATGACAACGAAACAATCCATCCTCACGGGAGGCGTGCTGGCGGCTCTCTTCATGTCCGTACCGATCGTGGAGAAGCGCCACGAGGTCCGCGCAGCCGGCGAGAAACCGGCAGGGTCCCGGGCACACGCCGCCCCGGTATCCGCATCGAATGCGGGCAACGGGCTCCCAGCCGCCAGGAGTTCCCTCCGGCGGACTTCCATCTCGCCGGAACAGCAGGCGAAAACGCTCGAAGAGTTCGGCGAACTCATCGTCGCCGAGATCCAGACCGGCATCGCGAGGTGGCAGGAACACGATGCCTGGATCCAGGCCCGCAAAATGGCGCAGGTTCTCAATCTCACCCCGCAACAGGAAGAATCGCTGAGGCGGATGATCGTGAATCAATATCGTAAACGCCAATTCGACCCGAACTCGCCTGAAGGGATGGCGCTCCGGGAAAAGGCCATAGAGGAAACCCAAGCTTGGTATGAGGACCACCTCAATCCCGGGCAAACCGCGAAGTACACGGCCATGCAGGAGCGGAATCGTGCGAGGGAGATCCACGACGCGGCCATGAAAGCGGTCGAGAACACCGGAAAGCACGCCATCCTGACCGACGAGCAGACCGCGGAATTGACGAGACGCGCCGTGGCCAAGGCCGAAGAGCAGTGGACTCCGCCCATCGCCCGCCCGATGAATGTTTCATTCAGCGTCGGATTCGGAATTCCATCCCTGCCGTTGGAGCAGCGCGAAGAGGCCGTGGTGAACGCCATCCTCACCCCGGAGCAGAGCGATCTGTGGCGGGCTTCCCGGCAACGGGACAGCGAACTGCAAACCCATTTCCCCGAGCGGGTTCTCTCCAGGACCGTCACGCTTCTCCAGCAGATTCCTCCGGAGGAGATCGAGAAAGCCATGAACGAAGCCGCCACCGATACCGACTGATTCCCCACCCCGCCATTCGATCCCATGAAACCGCTCACCTGCTTCTTTATCACCTTCCTCCTTGTCATTGCCGGCGGCTGGGCCTGGCTCGCTCACGAGAACCGCACGCTGCAAACCCTCAATGCCGCGGAGCAACAGCCCACATCCGCAGGCCATCGCAGGCTCGCGCCGGGAACCGATTCCGATCGAGCGCGCGCCGGGGAATCCAGAACCGGTGCGCGGGCGATCGACCTGCTCGGGAAAATGTTGGCGGAGACGATCCGTCCCGAAACGATCTCCCACATCGACGGAAAAAGGGAGACGATGTTCCGCCTCATGACAACGCCCGGTGTGGCAACCGGACAGTGGGAGGCCATCCGCCTCGCCTTCGATCGATTCCTCGAAGAATCCTATGTCATCAAGTGCGACGGGACCTTGACGGGCGAAGAACGGGAGCAGCGCCTGACGGCGCTCGACGCCAGGCGGCTGGAGTGGGTGAAAGCGCATTTGGGCGAGGAGATTTTCGACGCCTGGAACGAGCGAAACGAGATGGCCGCGATGGCCGCCGCAGCCGAATCCGCCAAGGATGCCGCCAAACGGCTGGATGACGCCGTGGGCCTGAGCGAAGGCCAGTATCTCGAACTGGTGGGATCGCTGGAAGAGAAAGCGCGGCTTCCCGACGGCCAATATGAACAGATGCAGGTCATTCCCCGGGCTTCTCTGGAAACCGCCGGCATCCGTGTCGACCTGAGCGACGACATCGCGGAGATTCTCGGGGATGACCAGAAAGTGGGCTTCCAGTTGGCGACGGAAGCGCGAATGGCGAGCGATGAGGCGATGAACCAGGCCATGGAAGAATTGATGCAGGCCCTGGTCCCCGCCTTGTTCCAATTGAACGAGAGGCAAACGGGGGAATGAAAAGCCACGTTAGGTCGCTTATCCGCGCAACTCACTTTGAACAAGCAGCATGACAGAATGCCCGAAGACCAAATGAGAACAACACACCTCATCATCCCAGCCACCATCGCCCTGCTCACCTGCCTCATGTCCGGTTGTGTCACCCACACTGCCATCAAGAACGAGCCCCGCCAAAGCGTGCGCTTCAGCAGCCCACAGGCGGCGCAAACCTTTTACGATGCCTATCTTTCTGCCAACAGTCCGGAGGGGGACGGATCTGTGGCTTTATTTGTGGCACTACCCTATCAGCACCGGACGGTTTCGACCGACAATGTTCGCTTCAACTCTGCCGTCCGGACTGCGGACAGCAACCACGATGGAGTCATCTCCGAAAAAGAGGCTCGTGCTTTCGCCGCTCAGAAGCTCACACGCATGTTCGCGCTTTCGAGCATCCCAAGATGACGGGCTGGCTCGCAAAGCGGCCTAACCAGGCGCCGCAGCGAATCCGGCTCTCGCGCTCCGGTTGCCATCCACGCGTCCCACAGGCCGGTTCGCTGAGCTTGGGTCGGCATGGCTGGCCGGATCCGGAGATGGCTTCCAGGATTGGATTCGTCCGCAATCTCCTGCCGCCTCCGAATCCCGCCCCTTGACTCGCCGCTCCTTCCTCCCCACCTTGCCGCCCGCTTATGGCCGAACCGCAAACCGCCGACCTCCTGGCGCTGGATACGGATGCTCTGAAGAGCCGTCTGACCCAGCTCGGGAGGTATCTTTGACGTCCCCACCCTGGAACGCGAAATCGCCTCGCTGGAGGCCGCGATGAGCGACCCCGATTTCTGGAACAACCAGGAAAAGGCCCGTGCCACCAACACGCGGATCGCCGGATTGAAGAAGAAGCTGGGCGCTTTCGAAAAGCTCGAGGGCCGCTACGACGACCTGCTCGCCGGGATCGAGCTGGCGAAGGAGTTCGACGACCAGGATGCCGCCGCCGAGGCGGTCCAGGCCGCGGACGATCTGGACAGGGACATTTCCTCCTTCGAGCTGATCACGCTGCTCGACCGGCCGAACGATTCGTCCTCCTGCTACCTGGTCATCCAGGCGGGCGCGGGGGGCACGGAGGCCTGCGACTGGGCGCAGATGCTCTTCCGCATGTACACCCGCTGGGCGGAGCGCAAGGGCTTCACCTGCGAAACGGTGGACTGGCAGGACGGCGACGAGGCCGGCCTGCGCGGCGCGACGGTGAAGATCACCGGCGACTATGCCTATGGCTATCTGAAGAACGAGCGCGGCGTGCACCGGCTGGTCCGCATTTCGCCCTTCGACTCGGCGGGCAAACGCCACACTTCCTTCGCTTCGGTGGACGCCACGCCGGAGATCAACGACGAGATCAAGATCGAGATCAATCCGGCCGACATCGAGATCACGACCACGCGGTCCGGCGGCAAGGGCGGCCAGAACGTGAACAAGGTGGAAACCGCCGTGCTGCTGCGCCACCTGCCGACCGGCATCCTGATCCGCTCGACCAACGCGCGCTCGCAGGGCGCGAACCGCGAGCTCGCCTTCGAAATCCTCAAGGCCAAGCTTTTCCAGCTGGAGGAGGACAAGCGCAAGGCGGAGTCCGAGCGGGCCTACGGCGAGAAGGGCGACATCGCTTGGGGCAACCAGATCCGTTCCTATGTCTTCCAGCCCTATCAGAAAGTGCTGGATCTGAGGACGGGCGAGGAAAGCGGCAACATCCAGCATGTGATGGACGGTGATATCGACGCCTTCATCGAAGCGAAGCTGCGCGGCAAGGTCCGGGTGAAGGGCGGCGGGGGGGACGACGAGTAGCGTTCCGGTGCGGCCCGCGCCGAAATTCCGTTGCGGAAAGGGGACGGGCGACTGAGATTGTCGCACGGTCGAAGGATATTCTCAAGCGCGGGTTTGCGCAAAATGGTGCACTTCGTGCATCATGCATCGCTCTTTGCTTTGTCTTGACTCAGTTATGCAAAATCTCTAGCAATATTCAGAATACTTGATCGTATCGGTTAGTGGGAAACCAAGAAAATGAACTGAGTGAGGGAAAGAGAGATGGAGTTCGAACCCAGCCAATTGAGGTTTTTCAGCGCACTGATGAGCGAGGGCACGGTGTCCCGGGCTTCCGTCGAGTTGAGGACCAGCGCGGGCAACGTGCGCCGGGTATGGCATGAGCTGGAACAGCAGTTGGGCGAGCCTCTTTTCGCCGCTCCGGCGCCCGGTGTTGCGGAGCCGACGACCGCGGCGCGACGGCTGGAACGCGAGATGGGACGCCTGCTCGGCGAGATCCGGCATTTCGAGGATGCGGTGAGGAAGATTCACCAGGCGGGAAGGGTGCTGCGACTGGGTGCGGACCGTCATCTTTTCAACACCAGTCATTTCGGCAGCCTTTTCAACACACTGCGCCACGACCATCGGTTCCGGATTTCCTTTGTTGAAGTTTCCCCGCCGGAGGGCCGGACGGCCCTGGAATCCGGCGCCTGCGATCTCCTGTTCACCGAGGAAAGCCCGGGCGGACGGCGCTTCGAGGCGCGCGAGCTCCCGGCGCTGCCGCTGGATGTCGCCTGCGCCGGGTCCGCGCCGGAGGGAACGGAGATCAAGCCGGAGGGCCTGGCGTCGATGGACTGGGCTCTGGCGGCCTTTTCCTCGCAGGGGCTCGCCCGGAGAACGCTGGAGCGCATCCAGCACTGCGGCGGCGGGCGCGGGCAGTTGTGGCGGCATCAGGATTTTCTGCGCTGGGCCGAGGTGCCGGAGGAGACCGGGACCCGGGCGGTGGTGTGCATCCGGCCCGCCGCCTGCGAACGCCTGTCGCACGTATCGTTCCTGCCGCTGCGGATCGACACCGCTTATCCTCTCCGGGTTTCCTGGCTGAAACAGCACCCCTACGAATTCATCCCCACCATCGTCGAGCAGATGGCCCGCGCGCTCGATGCCTCCCCCTCCCCCCATGGATCTCGATCTCCCCAGCCTTGAAACGTTCGTCCGGTTGGCGGATTGCGGCAGTTTCTCGGAAACGGCGAAGGGGCAGGGCATCACCCAGCCGGCGGTCAGCCAGCGGGTCGCCCGGCTGGAGTCCGCCGTGGGTTTGCGTCTGTTCCTGCGCGGCCAGGAGGGGGTAAGGCTGACCCACGAAGGTTCCCAATTGCTCAATCTGGCACGCCAGGTGGTGCGGGAGCATGACGATCTGTGCGTGCGCATGGAGCATTTCGTCCGGGAAAGCCGCGGTTCCGTGCGGGCGTGGATCGACCGTTCGATGGCGGGCGAAGCGCTCGCCTGCCGGGTGGCGGGGCATGAGGAGCTGCGAACCGCGCTGGAAGTGCTCCGCCCCGAAACGGAGACGATGGACTGGAAGCGGGCGCTCGACGAGCGAATGGTGGATTTCGTCATCGCCGGCACTTTTCTCCACGCCGGCGACGTGCCGGGGCTGCGCCGCTTCGGCTTGGAAACCCAGCGCGGCACGACCATCGCCTGGAACCGCTCCTACTTCGATTTCGACGCCGGAAGCTTCAGCTTTCCCGAAGCGCTGCGCTCCACCATTCTGATCCCGGACGAGCAGCTCGTCAGCGGATACGCCGGCTTTCTGGAAAGATGGTGCCTGGAAGCCTACCGTCTGCTGCCGCCGGACATCCGAACCTTCCGGGACGAGATGTCGGCCCGCGACGCCTGCATTGCAGGGCTGGGCGTGCTGGTTTTTCCCGGCGACGCCCGCCGGCGGATGAATCTGGATTCCACGGGGCTCGGCACCATGAAGACCTTCGAATTCCTGCTGCCGGACGCCTACCATTATTCGGTCTATATGCGGAGCGACGAGCGGAAGCAGAACGTGCTCCAAACGGCACTCAAGGTGAGCGAGTTGCACCTCCGGATCGAGGCTTGAAAGGCCGGGGAGGACATGCCGATGCATCTCCCCTCCCGTGGCATCGGGAGTTCCTTCTCCACCGTCCCGCGGCCTCCCCTTGGACGAAATGTTTATCAGGTTATAAACAAATGGTTCATGCACGGTCTTGTTGATGATTCGCATGAATGAGAAGTCTAATAGCGGCGATTGTTTCACCCCGCCCTATCCCAATGAAAACATTCCTCTCAGGAGTTCCCGTATTCGCCGCCGGCATGCTGCTCGGCGGGTCGTTGCAAGCCCAGGAGCTGATCCCGGGCACCTACAATCCCTGGACCGCGAGCGGCAGCGCGGCTCCGGCCAGAAGCACCGCTCCGCTCCAAATCACTCTGCTTCCGAGCGTAAGCAATGCTTCCGGTTCCAACACGGCGGGGCCTTGGTCCCTCAGCGCCACCGGCATCATTCAAGCCCGGGTCGGCACCCCCGCGGTTCCGCCACTCGTGCCCGAAATCACATTGCTGGATATCGGCACGCGCGCCCAGACCACGGTCAATGCCGGCAGCCAGTCACTCAGCTTCGACTTGGACAGTTGGGCCGATGTCGGGGCATTGGACCTCGACGGTCTGCTGGGCACAGGCGTCGTGTTGGGGTGGCAGGCGGACCTGACTTTCGCGAACTTCGATTGGGATATCGCGCCCACCTATGAGTTGAACTTCGATTTCTCCACGCCGGCCGGTTTTCTCAGCGATTTCGCCGACGTGGCCGGAGCGCTCCGGGTGAGCGTGCGCGACGGCGACGACAATCTCGTCCACTCGGTCGGCGGCGCGGAGCTGCTCGATCTGTTGGGAGTGCTGGATATCACGTCCGGCACCGCGGTGGGCAACGGCACGATTTCTTTCTCCGGCGCGGGCGCACAAACCGATGGTCTGACCATGCGCTTCGAAGCCGTCAGCCTCGTGAACACGAGCCTGCTGGGCAGCGGCTCGAATGTGGCAACTTTCTCGAACATATCGTTCACCGCCGTACCCGAACCCGGCGTGCCGATGCTCGCGGGGCTGGCGGTGCTCACCTTGGCGGGCCGCCGGCGGAGAGATCGGATCTGAAGCCACCTTTCAGGAAAGACCGGTCCCTCAAGGGTCTTCCCGCACGCCGTGACCGATACCATGGGGGGAAGGTCCGGCATGGATGCTCCACTGGAACTGGTTTTTCTGTTGAGACAGCACCGGCCGGTATCGGTGATTCCGGTACCGGCCGGATTCTTGGATGAGAGCATAAACTTCAGTTCGCCGGTGCCGCAAACCGGCCATTCTTCCCCCCGGCGAACTGAAATTTGTGTTGTGTTCTCACCGACCAAAGAACGCGGCCGGAGGGATCTTTCCCTCCGGCCGTTTCAAGATCGTGGTGACGGGAAACTCAGGCGGCGAAGTTCTCGGCCACCGCGTCCCAGTTCACGACATTCCAGAAGGCCGTGATGTAATCCGGGCGGCGATTCTGGTAGTTGAGGTAGTAGGCGTGCTCCCATACATCAAGGCCAAGGATCGGGGTGCCCACGCCGCCGCCGAAGTTCGCACCCATGAGCGGATTGTCCTGGTTGGCGGTGGAAGAGACGGCCAGGCCGCCGTCAGCCGTCTTGTTCAGCCAGGCCCAGCCGGAGCCGAAGCGGGTGGTGGCCGCCTTGGCGAAAGCTTCCTTGAAGGCGTCGAAGGAGCCGAAGGCCTTGTCGATGGCCGCGGCGAGTTCGCCGCTGGGAGCCTTGGCGCCGCCCGGGGCAATGACTTTCCAGAAGAAGGTGTGGTTCACGTGGCCGCCGGCGTTGTTGCGAACGGCAGCGCGGATGTCCTCCGGCACGGAACCGAGGTCCTGGATCAGTTCGTCGGCACTCTTGGCCTCAAGATCGGCCTTGCCGGCGATGGCGTTGTTGAGATTGGTGACATACGTCTGATGGTGCTTGGTGTGGTGGATTTCCATCGTCCGCGCGTCGATGTGGGGTTCCAGCGCGTCGTAGGCGTAGCCGAGTTCGGGAAGCGAATGAGCCATGGTCGTTGGTTTGGTTTTGCGTTCGCGCGCCACGCCCGGTAACCGGATGGAACGCGCCTGACGGCCTCCACGATGGCCCACGTCCGCCCATCCGCAAGGAACAATCATGCCGCCCGAACCCGAAATCCTCCGCGCTTTCCTTTCCGTCGTCGTTTCGCCGGAGATCGATCCCTGGCTGCCCGTGATCGGCGCCGCGCTCGGCGGGCTGTTCTTCGGCTGGCTTTTCACCCTGCTCGCGACCTCGTCACGCCGCGCCCGGCTGGACGAGCAGGTGAAAGCCGGCGAGCGCCTCGCCACCGGGCTGGAGGCCCGCATCGCCGCCGCCGAATCGCAGCACGAGGAAAGCGAGCGCAATGTCCAGGCGCTGCGCACCCAGCTCGCCGAGATCCGCACCCGGCTGGAGCAGGAAACGAAGGCCGCGGCCGAAAAGCAGGCGCTGCTCGACCGGGCGGAGCAGCGGCTTTCCGATACCTTCAAGGCACTCTCCGCCGACGCGCTGAAATCCTCCGCCGAGCAATTCCTCCAACTCGCCCGCACCTCGCTCCGGGCTCACACCGAGGAAGCAAAGGGCGACTTGGAAAAACGCCGGCTTGCCATCGAGAACCTCGTCAAGCCCGTCGCCGAATCGCTCGGTAAATTCGAAACCCGCATCGGCGATATCGAGAAGGCCCGCGAAGGCGCGTACGCCGAATTGAAAACCCAGGTCAAAGCCCTCGCCGAAGGTCAGAGCGGCCTGCAACGCGAGACTACCCAGCTCGTCAAAGCCCTGCGCCAGCCCACCGGCCGCGGCCAGTGGGGCGAAATCCAGCTCCGCCGCGTGGTCGAGCTGGCCGGCATGCAGGAACACTGCGATTTCCAGGTCCAGACCACAGCCACCGACGACGAAGGCAAGCGCCTGCGCCCCGACCTGATCGTCCGCCTGCCCGGCGGCAAGGCCATCGTCGTCGATTCCAAGACGCCGATGGACGCCTACCTTGACGCGCTGGAGGCCTCCGACGACACGATCCGCGAAGAAGCGCTGCACCGTCATGCCCGCCAAGTCCGCACCCACATCGCCCAGCTATCGTCGAAGAACTACACGGCGCAATTCGATCACACGCCGGAGTTCACCGTGCTTTTCCTGCCCAGCGAATCGTTCTTCTCCGCCGCACTGCAGAGCGACCCCGGCCTGATCGAGCGCGGTGTCGATCACGGCGTCATCCTCGCCACGCCCACCACCTTGATCGCCCTGCTGCGCGCCGTCGCCTACGGCTGGCGGCAGGAAGCGCTGGCGGAAAACGCCCGCGAAATCTCGAAACTCGGCCGCACCCTGCATGAGCGCCTCTCGACCCTGGCCGGACATTTCGCCAAGCTCGGCAAATCGCTCGATGGCGCCGTAGGACACTACAATGCCGCCGTCGGTTCCTACGAAACCCGCGTGCTCAGCGCCGCCCGCAAGTTCGAGGATTTGCAGGCCGCCGCGGAAAACGCCGCGCTGCCGGATCTGGAACCCATCGACAAAGCCGCCCGGCTGCCGATGACCCAGGGCTCCGGCATAACGGGCGATGATTTCGCTTTCGTCCCCGACCCGAAGGAAAACGCGCTTTCCGCCGCTTCCGATCTGCGTTCGGCGCTGGACGGGTGAATCACCACTCGGCGTTTTCTTCGAGGTAGTGGCGGCGGGAATCCGCCAGAGAGCATTGCAGGTAGAGCCTGCCTACCGGCGGGAACACGTCGGGATGCTCCGCCGTGCAGGTGCCGCCGCCCGGACAGGTGCTGAGGCCGCTGGCCACGCCGTACATCGTCACGGTGATGTAGCCCTTCGCCAGCAGATGATCGGCGATGTTCTGCGTGCCGTTTTCGGCATAGGGCATGCCACCGGGCGAATACCCGTAGAGATTCTGATACGATCGAACGGCCATCTGGACGTTCCGGATGTTGAGGAGACAGCCCATGCGGTCCGAGCCGTTTTTCCAGGCCCGGGCTCCGATCATGAGGATGGACGTCAACGACAGGAGGACGGCGATCACCACTGCCAGTTCCAGCAGGGAGAAGCCGCCCCGTGCGGTGCTCCGCAGGGGGGGTGCGGTTTTCATGTGTTTGGGGGGAGGCCCTGAACTTAACACGGAGCGGTTTCCCGCACATCACGCGATCGCGTAGGAACAGGATTCCGCTCTCCCGGCTCAGTGACAACACGCGGGCAGATCCCGCATTTCGTCCCCACGAAAGGGCAGCGTGTCATGCAGCCTCCAGGCGAGGACAAGGGCGGCGACGAGGGCCAGACCTCGCTGGATGCGGGCCATCGAACGCGGTGTGAGGCGCAGACGCAGGCGCTGGAACTGGTGCTGGGCGAGCCACAGCAGCGGCACCGTGCCTAGGCCGAAGGCCAGTGCGGTTTCCGCGCCGCGGGCGGCGGAGCCGGAGGCCATCAGCGCGATGAAAACGGCATACAGCGGCCCGCAGGGAAGCAGGGGAGTCAGGAGCCCCATCATCGCCGCGCCGCCCGCAGCGGGGAGGCGCTGGGCCTTAAAACGGATGCGCGCGGTGAAGCGCAGCAGAAAGGCCGGGCGCGGAATCCTTTTGTCGAACCCGGTCGCAAGCAGCAACAGGGCGAGCACCAGTGCCCAGGGCAGCAGCACCGCGGGTGAGCGGAAGAACCAACCGAGAGGTTCCTTCCCCAAGGCCCCGCAGATCGCGCCGATGGTCGCGTAGGAGGCCAGACGGCCCGTGTGGTAGAGCGAGGCGGCGGCGAGCCGTTCGCCCTCGCTCCGCGCCAGCGCGCCGACGCCGCAGGCGAGCGGCCCGCACATGCCCGCACAGTGCAGGCTGGTGGCGAGCCCGGCGAGCAGGGCACCGATGAGGGTGAGGGACATGGGAGCGGAAAGCGCCGGGTGATCAGTGATCAGTGGGAAAGGCAGCTTGATTCGGGGCGGCAGAGATCAGAGGTCGAAAGTTTGAAAGCGAAGGCCTGAACTGAGGGAACGTGGTGGTTTGGTAAAGGGACCGCGCAAAGAGGGCTGTTTCACCGATCACTCGGTACTTTCACCTCCACCTGCTGCGGCGAGTGCTTCACGGCGACGGCGATGAGCGTGCTCCAGGCGCCGAGCAGCAGGGCGAAGGCGAGGACGACGAAGATCCAGGGGTGGCGGATCAGGAATGCGGAACGGTTTTCTATGGGATTCATCGTAGTTCAGAGCTGGGTTGGATCGGGACCGAGGAATTTCATTTCGTGGCGGATGACCACGCCGCCGGGTTCGGCGTGGATTTCGAGACCGATGGTCGTGGGGCCGCGATAGGCGCCGCCGGGAGCGATTACGATGGCCGGGCGGGTGATCTCTCCGAGCGGAGGGACTTCGACGGAGGTTCCGGCTCCGCTGAGCGTGTAGCCCCCGGGCGCGCCGACGAGATGAAGAGTGAAGCGTGCCGGCTGGTTGCGCTTGTTGTGGAAACGGATCTGGTAGTGGTTCCGCACCGCCACGGCATCGGCGTAGAAAGGCTGGCCGCGCATGCGGGCGAAGTCAGCGGTGAAGGGCTTGGCACGCAGCCAGCCGGCGATGGAAAAGGCGGTGAGACCGAGCAGGCCGAGCGCGGTGTAGGCGACGATGCGGGGGCGCAGGATGCGGCGTTGTTTGCCGGTGAGGCCGTTGAGGGAATCGTAGCGGACCAGCCCCTTCGGCCGTCCAATTTTCGTCATGATGTCGTCGCAGGCGTCGATACAGGCGGCGCAGCCGATGCATTCGAGCTGCAGGCCGTTGCGGATATCGATGCCGGTGGGGCAGACGTTCACGCAGCGGCGGCAGTCGATGCAGTCTCCGGTGGTCCTGCCCTTCGCTCCGCGGGGTTCGCCGCGTTTTTCGTCGTAGCCGATGTTGACGGTGTCATCGTCGGTCAGCGCGCTCTGCAAACGGCCGTAGGGGCACATGATGACGCAGAACTGCTCACGGAACCAGCCGAAGCAGAACCACAGGACCAGGGTGAGGAAGGCAACGATGCCGAAGGCGGTGGCATGAGCTAGCGGGCCCTCCCTCATGTGATCGTACAGCCGCGGGATGGAGACGAAGTAGGAAAGGAAGACATGGGCGATCAGGGTGGCGCAAACGGCGTAGAGGAGATGTTTTGTCACGCGTCGGGCGGTCTTGCCGGCGGTCCAAGGAGCGGCGTCGAGTTTGCGGCGGGCGACGGCGTCGCCTTCGGTCCAGCGTTCGATGCGGCGGAAGACGTGATCGAGGAAGACGGTGTAGGGACAGGCCCAGCCGCACCATAGGCGCCCGAGCAGGGAGGTGACGAAGAAAAGGGCGAAGCCAAGGCCGGTGATGCCGAAGAACATGACCCAGAGGTCCTGCGGCACGAGGGTGAGGCCGAAGACGTGAAAGCGACGCATCTCGACATCGAAGAACAGCGCGGGGCTGCCGTTGATGGGGATCCAAGGCAACGCGATGTAGATGCCGATGAGCAGGATGCCGAAGATCCGGCGGGCGCGGGTCCAGGGACCGCGCACGTCGGCGGGGTGGAGATAGAAGTGCGAGCCGTCCCGATTGATGGTGGTGACGGAATCGAGATTGGGATGCTTCTGGACAGGCGCGGGCATGCCGGGACGAACGGGGAGATCATGGCCCGGAACATGGGCGGACGCTGCGCATCTCCTCGCGGAGAATGCGCGGATTTTCCCTGCGGAGCCGGCTCCCGGGTATGGGGTCCCGCTCGGACTACATGCTTTCCGGCGGACGGCAGCGCTCCACGGCGAGGCGGATGCCAGCGGCTTTGTGGAGGGTTTCCTCGTATTCCTTTTCCGGGTCGGAGTCGGCGACAATGCCCGCGCCGACATGGTAGCTGAGACGGCCGCCGTCGCGGACGAGGGTGCGGATGGCGATGTTGAACTGGCTTTCGCCGTGATAGCCAAGGTAACCGAGTGCGCCGCAGTAGACGCCGCGCGGGGCGTTTTCGAGCGCGGCGATGATTTCCATGGCGCGCTTTTTCGGCGCGCCGGTGATGCTGCCGCCGGGGAAGCAGGCGGCCAGCGCGTCGAGGTGGTCGATTTCCGGCCGCAGGACGCCGGTGACGGTGGAGACGAGGTGATGGACCTGGCCGAGCGTTTCGAGCTGAAGCATTTCGGCGACCTGCACGGTGCCGAATTCGCAAACCTGACCGAGATCGTTGCGCAGCAGGTCGGTGATCATGACGAGCTCGGCGATTTCCTTCGGGCTCGTTTGCAGTTCGTAAGCGGAGCGCCGGTCTTCGTCAGGGTCGGCGAAGCGCGGACGGGTGCCCTTGATCGGCCGGGTCTCGATGCCGCGGCCGGAGAAGCGCAGGAAGGTCTCCGGAGAGGAGGAGAGGATTTCCCTGCCGTCGAGGGAGAAGTAGGCGGCGAGCGGGGCGGGTGAGCTTTCGCGCAGGTGTTCGTAGAGTCCGAAAAGTGAGTCTCCACGGGCGGCCGCGGTGAAGGGTTGGGAGAGGTTCACCTGATAGATATCGCCGGCAGCGATCCAGTCCTGGGCGCGGCGGACGGCGGCGAGGAAGGAGTCCCGCGACATGCCGGGTGCGAAATCGCCGACCGAGATGGCGGCGGGGGCGGGCATCCGCATCTCCGCGGCCAGCGAGCCCGCCTGATGCCAGCGTCCGCTGCGGTGGTCGTGGACGAGCATTTCGGGATAGTCGCCGAAGACGAAGGCGCCATCGTAGCCGACCCAGCCGCAGAGCCCGCCGAGCGGGAAACCCCGGTCGGGCGCGGGCGCGGCGGCCCCGGCGGCCAGCGCGCGGCGCAGCAGGTCGCGGTCCGCCGGGTCGTAAATGGAGCCCCGCAGGATTTCACGCGGGCGGACGGCGATCACGGAGACGGGCGCGCCGTAGCCGGTGGGCAGGTTGCCGGCGGTGTCGAAGAAGACGAGGCCGGGCAGGTGGGCGAGCGCCGCCGCGACCTCGACCGGCGCGAGGGCGTCGAGCGATGCGGTGCGGAGGGCGGCGGCCACGCAGGAGAGGGTGAAATCTCGAATCCCAAATTCCAAATTCCAAATTGTGACCGGGAAAGGGGAAGTTCCGTGCTTGCTACGGGCTGGGGCTTTTCTAGCTTCGCGGGGATGGCCAAGGTCGCACATGGCGGACATTCGCCGCTCGTTTTCCGCCTCTCCTGCTGGGTGCTGGGGTTGATCGCATTCGCGCAGCTGATCACGGCGGGGATCGCGCTGGCGGTGCGTTTCGAGAACGCGCAAACCGTGAAGGTGGTGGAGAAGCCCGTGCCGAAGATCATCACGCTGAACGCGCCGGCAGCGGTCGAAGCCTCGCCGCCGCCGTCCTCGCCGCCGGTGGTGGTGCCGCCGCCGGTCATCATGGAAGAGGCGCCCCTGCCGTCTCCGCGACCGCTGCTCGCCCCGCCGATCGCCGATCCGGTCGTCGAGCGGCTGGTGAACGAAGCGCGCAAGGCCCGGGTGGCCCAGGACATGATTACTGCCATCGTGAAGCTCGACGAAGCCCGCGAAAAGGCGGCAAAGGACCCCAGCGTGCTCTACGAAATGGCCCTGGTGTACGAAAACATGGCGGTGGACGATCCTCGGCTGGCCGATCAGGCGGCGGATGCCTACCAAGCGGTTTTCGAGTTGGGCACGACGGGCGCGGGTGCGCTCTATGAACTGGCGGCGGCGAAGCTGCGCGACGGTATCGCGATGCCCGCCGACATGCGCGGTGAGCTTTCCCTCGGGCGGCCGCGGATTTTCCACGACGACGAATCGGTGGCCGGTGAACGGGTGGTGGTCACGATCCCGGTACAGGCAGCGCCCGGCACCCATATCGAGAACCCAAGCCGCGATCTGGCGGTGAAGGTGAGATTCTTCACTTCCTCCAAGCGCGACGGGATCCAGGAAACCGGGAGTGACGGAGCAACGACGAATTACGAATGGGTGAGCGGAGCCTTCGACTTCGCCGGGGGAGAGGAATTGCTGCGCGTGATCTACATCCTGCCACCGATGGATTCACAGCAAGAGCATCTTTTCGGTAATCGCAAATATTACGGACTGATCGCGGAGGTTGAGTACAAGGGAGAGTTGATCGACAGCTATCCTTGGCCGCGGCATCTCGCGTCGCATTCGCGTGTCGAGTCGCGGCAGCCGGACATGGTGCCGGAGTTTCTGGATCATGATGATATGCTGCTGCCGCTCCTGCCGGGCGGGGAGGATCTGCCGGACATGATCCCCACCGATCTCATCGATTTGCCGCCGCTGCCCGAACGCTAGTTTTTTCATGGACGCCCCCAGTTCCCGCGCCGGCACTTTTTTGGGCGACTACCGGCTCGATCGGATTCTTGCGGAGAACCCCGCCACGCTCACATGGCTGGCGGAGCAGGCTTCGGTCCGGCGGCCGGTGACATTGATCGAACTCAAGCCCGGCGCGCTCAGCCGGCACGGCGATTTTCTGGCCGACGTGCGCGCCAAGGCCGCGGTGGATCACCCGTTGATCGGGTCGGTTTACGAAGCGGTTTCCCGGGAGGACCATTGCTATGCCGCTCTGGAAAGGTTGCCCGGGGCCAGCTTGGCGGACCGTCTCGCCGCGCGGGAAGCGTTGAAGCCGGCGCAGCTCGCCCACGTCCTGCGCCGCACAGCGGAGGCACAGATGTATCTGGAGTCCGCCGGCACGGCGAACCTGCCGCTGGGGCCGGAGTCGATTCATCTCGATTCCCATGGCGTGGTGCGCCTCGCCAATCTCGCCCGTGCCGGCGAACGAGGCCCGGAGCGCTCCGACGACGACATCCGCCTGCTGGGCGAAGCGCTACGCCCGCTGGTGGCCGACGGGCACCCCGGAACGTCGCGGCTTTCCACCGTGCTCGCCTGGATGCGCGGCGAGGAGCTTGGCCGGCCGCTGACCTGGCAGGAGGTGCATTCCTACGCCTCGCAGATCGAGCAGCAGTTGATCGAGATCCCCGCCGTCGCGGCGCCGCCGACTTCGCTCACTTCGCAGCGTAGGAATATACTGCCCCTCCTGCTCGGGAGCGTCGCCGTGCTGGTCGTGGTGGTGGCGGGCGCCGTGATATGGAAAGGCCGGAGCTCCAGGCCGCCGGAGGTCCCGTTGCCACCGGCGCTGACCATCCCCGCCGGCAGCCACCCCTCGCCCGATGGCGGGAGCGTGGAGTTGCTTTCCTTCGAACTCTCCGCACACGAGGTGACCATCGGCGAATACGCCGAATTTCTCGCCGACATCGCCCGCCAGCCGGAGAACCAGCGCGGACGCTACGATGCCGAAGATCAACCCGCCTCGAAAACCGGCCATGAACCGGATGACTGGGCCGCGATGTACGCCGCCGCACGCAGCGGGGGTCAATGGCAGGGCCGCCTGATAAGCCCCGGCCATCCGGTGGTGAACGTCGATTGGTGGGACGCGGCGGCTTATTGCAACTGGAGGATTGTAAAGCTGCCCACGCAGGAACAGTGGTTCGCCGGATTGAGGAGCGGGCTGGACGATCCTTTGCAACTCAAGGCCGCCGGCTGGAGCGCGGTGAGCGAGATCCCGCCGACCGACCGCACTCCGGCCGGGCTGCTCGGCATGGCCGGTTCGGTCGCCGAATGGACCCGCGATCCCGCGGTCAATCCCGCCAATCCGCTCGGCGTGAAAAGCCACGTCATCATCGGCGCCTCCTTCCTGAAGCCCACCGGCGGCGCGCTGGCCCGCGAGTGGACCGACGACCGGCTCCAGCGCCGTCCCGATCTCGGGTTCCGCGTGATCAGGGATCTGGAGTAGCGGCCGGGCGGCTGGCCCGATCCATCTGACAGGCGCCGATGGAAATCACTGTTCCACCGGGGAGTCTTGGGGACCGACGGGCGGTACGGGAACGTCATCGTCCGCGGCCGGCGGGAGTTCGGGCGGCGCGATGGGCGCTTCCGGATCGATGATCGGCGGGATATCGGGAATCGTGGGATCGTTCGCCGACGGCAGCCCGGGCACGGGCGGGTAGACTTGGTACTCGCTGCCGGAAGCCGCGCCCGTAGGAGGCAGGCTGCTGCTCTGATCGGTGACCAGCACCGACGGGACATAGCCGACTTCGCCGCTGTTGAGCTCGACTCTTACATAGCTCCCATCGTCGGAGATCACCTTCACCTCGGTGTTGCCGGCGAGCAGTTTGTCGGCCTCGGCGTTGCCCTTCGGGCGCTGCTTGAAGAAGGCGACATTGTCCATGTTCGTGCGGACGAACTGGCCGGGCCGGTATCCCGAATTGACGACCTCGGGGCCGCGACGGCCGGAACCGGGAGCCACCAGAGGATCATAGCCATCCGAACTGATGGTTCCGCCGTTCTCGCAAGCCGCGAGGGCCAGAGCCAAGGTGGCAGCAGGGAATAAATGAAGCCGCTTCATGAAGATGAGGGGAACTTGGCACGCGTCCGGAAGCCGGTCAACGCGATATCCGGCCGGCCAGGTGCTCCCGCAGCGCCTCCTTCCAGTTGCGCGGGTCATGGCCCAGGAGATCCGCCAGCTTCCCGGCCGCCAGCGCCGTGTGGCGGGGTCTCGGGGCGCGGAAAAACGGAGTTTCATCGAGCCGCAGCGCTTTGATTTCCGGCATCGCGGGAAGCCGGCCCGTATCGTGAAGAAACCGCACCACTTCGCGGGCGATGTCATGCCAGGACACCGGCTCGCCACTGTTGCAGGCGTGGAAAATCTCCGGCGGGCACCCGCGGTATAGCAGGGTGTCGATCCATCCGGCGAGGTCGGCAGTGAAAGTGGGGAGCGAGAATTTGTCCGCGATGGCGGAAAGCGGCCGGCCGGCCAAGGCGTCGGACAGCACCTGATCGGGAAAAGCCGGTTTTTCAGGACCGAAAATCCACGAAACCCTGACGACCGTGCCGCCGGCATCCAGCACGCCGAGCTCGCCGTCGCGCTTGGTCCGGCCGTAGGCCGACAGCGGGGCGGGATCGTCCGATTCGGTTCTCAACCCCGGTTCGCGGCCGTCGAAAACATAGTCGGTGCTGAAGGCGAGCATCCGCTTCCCGCGCTCCGTGCAGAAGCGCGCCAGGGCGGCCGGAGCGTCGGCATTGACACGGCGAGCCGTGTCCGGGTCGTCCTCGCAGGCTTCCAGAGAAGTCATCCCCGCAGGGTGGATCAACGCGTCGAACTCAAGGTCCGCCAGGGCCACGGCGGGATCGGACGAGTCGAGATCGAGAACCACTTTCGGCAGTTCGACGATTTCATGTCGGCCCGTCAAACGGTTCGCCAAAGCGCGGCCGACGCGGCCTGTGGTTCCGGTGATCGCGAGGCGCATGGACGGAGATGCTCAATGATCCTTCGGAAACGGCACGATTTCCTCCAGCGTGGCCACCACCCGGTCCGCACCGCAGGCGCGGAGCTCCTCCGCGCGGAACCTGCCGGTCGCCACCGCCAGACAGCGGGCACCGAGCGCTTTCGCGCAGGCGACATCCTTCGGCGTATCGCCGATCACCAGCGTTTCGTCCGGCGAAAAAGGTCGCCCGGCATGAACCGAGGCCCGTTCCAGCGCCAGAGGACCAAGCCGGTTGCGGTCGGCGTGATCGCAGCCGTAGGCGCCGAAAGCGAAATATCCGTGCAGCCCGTAGTGCCTCATCTTCGCTGCGGCTCCGCCCGCGGTGTTGCCGGTGAGCAGGCCCACGCTCACCCCGTCGCATCCATGCAGGGTCTCCAGCAAAGCGGCGGCACCCGGCAGGACCCGGCCCGGAAATTCTCCGTGCGCCAGATTCCATTCGAGCCGGCGCAAATAGGCGGAGAAGAAGGTTTCCGCGATTTCCTCTTCGGCAGGACGACCGAAATGGGCCAGGATGCCCGCCAACACCCCGAGGTCGGTGCTGCCGGCGAGATCGGGCTCCGGACAGGCGCCGCCGAAGCACTCCACGGCAGCCTCCTGCAACGAACGCAGGCCGGCGCCCCCGGTGTCCACGAGGGTGCCGTCGATGTCGAAAAGCCAGAGCTTCGCTGTCACCCGGTCAGCCTTCGCCGGCCGTTTCGGTCGGGGCGGATTCGCCCTCGCCGGCAGGGTCGCCGCTTCCTTCGTCGTCATGGAATTCGCCTTCTTCGTCCTCGTCGAAGTCGTCTTCCTCGATCAGTTCGCCATGGAAGAGGTGGAACTTCCGCTTGCGCTGGTGCTGGGGCAGCGGCGAGAGCGTCATGCCGACGGCGCGGCCGTTGAGGCGCGGCTCTTGATCGACATGGGCGATCGTCTTGAGGTCCTCGATGATGCGCTTCATCATCACGAAGCCGAGTTCCTTGTGGGCGTTTTCGCGGCCGCGGAATTGCAGGACCATGCGCACCTTGTGGCCGGTGTCGAGGAAGCCCTCGGCGCGGCCCATCTTGATGTTGTAGTCGTGCTGGCCGGTACCCACGCGGAATTTCACCTCCTTCATGCGCGTGGAGTTCTTCGACTTCACCTTCTTCAGCTTCGACTGCTCGTACTTGTACTTGCCGTAGTCGACGATGCGGCAGACGGGCGGGTCGGCATTGGCGGCGATTTCAACCAGGTCGAGCCCGAGCGCTTTCGCTTTGTCGAGCGCCTCGCGCGAACTCATCACGCCGAGCTGGTCGCCGTTGAAGAGCACGACGCGCACGCGGGGTGCGCGGATCCGGTCGTTCACGCGCGTCATGTCGCGCTGCTGACGACCCCTGAAGTTTCCTTTTGATGGCTTGGCGATGGCTTTGTCCTCCGTGGGTTCAATGCGACGCGGGCGGGCACGGCGAGTCCGTACCTTCGCCTGCGAAGGGGTGCGCGGAACGATGGCCCGGATCAAAGATCATACGGGAGCATGCGCAAATGCCCGGTTGAGATCACCGGGAGAATGAAGTTCGGCATATCGTTCCAGAGAAAGCATCGTGTGGCTTGGGAGCCGGAGTCCGCCGCAAAGTCCGCGTGCGACTCAGGCGAGTATGTAAGCGGCGATCCTCCAAGTCGCAAGCGCGTTTTTCGAAACGTGGCGCATGCCTCCGACTTGCGCCACGTTCACAAACGCCTCTCCCGGATCTCCGCGACGATCTCCCCGACGAAAGCGTCCACCGGCTTCGCCCCGAGATCTTCCTTGTCGCGGTGGCGCACCGAGACCGTGCCTTCCTCGACTTCCTTCGCGCCGAGCACCAGCATGTAGGGCACGCGCTCCAGACGGGTGTTGCGGATTTTCGCCCCGATCTTGTCGGAGGAGCGGTCGATGGTCACGCGCACGCCGGCGTCGGCCAGCCTGGCGACGAGCGCCTCCGCGGCTTCGAGGAATTTTTCGGAAATCGGCAGCACGCGCACCTGCTCCGGTGCGAGCCAGGTGGGGAATTTCCCCTCGAAGTGCTCGATCAAGAGCCCCGTGAAACGCTCCAGCGAGCCGAAGGGCGCACGGTGGATCATCACCGGGCGGTGCGCCGTGTTGTCCGCGCCGATGTATTCCAGCTTGAAGCGCTCCGGCAGGTTGTAGTCCACCTGCACCGTGCCGAGCTGCCAGTCGCGGCCGATCACGTCCTTCACCACGAAGTCGATCTTCGGCCCGTAGAAGGCCGCTTCGCCGAGTTCTTCGGTGTATTCCACGCCGAGCGTCCGCACGGCGTCGCGCAGGGCGGCCTCCGCCTTGTCCCAGTTTTCCGGCGAGCCGACGTACTTGTCGCTGTCCGGGTCGCGCAGGGAAAGCCTTACCCGGTAATCGTGCATGCCGAGGGTGTTGAGCACCTTTTTCACCAGATCGAGGCAGCCTTTCACTTCCTCCGCCACCTGGTCGGGCGTGCAGAAGAGGTGGGCGTCGTCCTGCGTGAAGCCGCGCACGCGCGTCATGCCGCCCAGCTCGCCGGATTGTTCCCAGCGGTACACCGTGCCGAATTCCGCCAGCCGCACCGGCAGATCGCGGTACGAGCGGTGCTCGCTGGCGAAGATCTTGATGTGGTGCGGGCAGTTCATCGGCTTGAGCAGGTAGCCTTCGTAGCTGCCGTCGGAGAGGCCGTTGATGAGCGTGGCGCAGGTCGCGTCCTCGTCGGCGAGCTTTTCCAGCGTGTCGCGCTCGGCGATCGGCGGATACTGGCTTTCCTGATAGTAGGGGAAATGCCCGCTCGTCCGGTAGAGATCGAGCTTGCCGATGTGCGGGGTGAAGACCTGCGAGTAGCCCTGTTTGTCGAGCTCCGCCGTGATGAAGTCCTGCAGGGCGCGGCGGACGAGAGCGCCCTTCGGTTTCCACAGGATGAGCCCCTGGCCGACCGCTTCGTCGATGTGGAAAAGCTGCAACTCGCGCCCGAGACGGCGGTGATCGCGCTTCTTCGCCTCCTCCAGGCGGTGGAGGTGGTCTTCGAGCAGTTCCTTCGACTCGAAAGCCGTGCCGTAGAGCCGCTGGAGCTGTCCCTTCGACTCGTCGCCCATGTAAAAGGACGAGGACACCGACATCAGCTTCACGTTCTTGCACTTCGACGTATAGCCGACGTGCGGCCCGGCGCAGAGGTCGATGAACTCGCCGTTCTGGAAGCAGGAGATTTCCTCTCCCTCGGGGATCTTGTCGATCAGGTCGAGCTTGAAGCGGGAGGGATTGCCCGGCCGCTCCGCAAGCCCGCCGAGGCGGCCGCTTTCGGCCAGCGCCTTCGCCTCTTCACGGGGGATGACCTTGCGTTCGAACTTCTGGTTCTCCTTGGCGATCCTGCGCATCTCCGCCTCGATCTTTTCGAAATCCTCCGGCGTGATCCGGTGCTTCATGTCAAAATCGTAATAGAAGCCGTTCTCGACCGGCGGGCCGTAGGCGAACTGTGCGTCCGGCCAGAGGCGCAGGATGGCGGTGGCCATCACGTGGGCGCAGGAGTGGCGCAGTCGCTCCAGATCGGACATTTGCTGGCGCTCTTCGAGGGTCTTCCGTTCGGACATGGGGCGGGGAGATTGGCGGGACGGACCGGTTTTTCAATTCCGAATCGGGTGCGTGTCGGACCGGCCGGAGACGCCGCGCCGCCATCCGGAGCTTGCCTGACCGGTGGGAATCGTGGCGAGATCCTGCCCGTGAAGCTCGCCTGCCTTCTGCTCCTGGCCTCCGCCCCCGCCGCGCTGTGCCAGATCTATGCTGACGTAAGCACCTCGATGGGTGACTTCACCATCGAGCTGAACCACGCCGCCGCACCCGCCACCGTCGCGAATTTCATCGGACTGGCGGCAGGCACCCGCGCCTGGGTCGATCCGCTCACCGGGGCTGTGAAAAACGAACCCTTTTACGACGGCGTCACCTTCCACCGCGTGATCGCCAATTTCATGAGCCAGACCGGCTCGCGAAAAGGCGACGGCACCGACGGGCCGGGCTACGCCTTCCGGGACGAATTCGCCGGCGGCCTGACTCACTCCGGCCCGCACATCGTCTCGATGGCCAACAGCGGCCCGAACACCAACGGCTCGCAGTTCTTCATCACCGATGTCGCCGCGTCTCATCTCGACGGCAAGCATACCGTCTTCGGCATGATCAGCTCCGGCCAGGCCGTCGTCGATGCCATCAACAATGTCCCCACCACCGCGGAAAAGCCGAACACACCCGTCGTCATCGAAAGCATCCGCATCCGCCGCGTCGGTGCGGCCGCGGAAAATTTCGACGAGCACGCCCACTCGCTGCCTACCGTGGTTCGGCCCCAAGGACAGCTCCGCCCCGTTCCCGGCGAATCGGTGACTTGGGAATGCGCCGCCGCCCAGCCGCCGGGGACTGTCTTCCGTGCCACCCGCTCGACCGATCTTGCGGGCTGGTCCGGCGTCGATGGGGCTCTTGTCCTCATCGGTCTCGACGACGCCACGCGGCAAACCTACAGCCTCGGCGCCTTCGTGGAGAACCGCGCGTTCTATCACCTCTCCACCGCTTTCCATCCCTCCGCCAGCGGCGTTTCGAGTCTTTCCGACAGGGTGATCACCGTGAGGGCCGGGTCGCTGAACGGCTTCCTGCGTTTCGCCTTCAACGACACGGGAGACGGCGGGGAAATCCGGTACATCCCGGACAGCGGCAGCCCGGTGATCGGGGAGTTCGAGACGATCTCCCCGAGCCTCGGCGCCTATCACACCAGCTTCATCGCCAACACCTCGCTCAGCCTCGGCGGCGTGCAGTTCGTCCCTTGGGTGAAATGCGGCTGGGACCAAGTGGGAGAAGCCACCGTGACAGGACATCACGACACCACCCGCTATGTCACTGGCAACTGGCTTCCCCTCGACCAGGGCGACTGTTCGTTCGCCCGCTGACCGCGTTTCTTCTGGATTCCGGCGGCGGGCCTCTGGTCTCTTCCGCCCATGTCTCGCAGCCACCGCATTGCAATCCTCGCCGGCGACGGCATCGGCCCGGAAGTCATGAGCGAAGCCCTCCGCGTGCTCGACGCCGTGGAATCGAAATTCGGCTTCGCCACCAGCCGCGAAGAGCGCCTTGTCGGCGGCGCGGCCATCGACGCCACCGGCCATCCTCTGCCGCCGGAAACCGTCGCCGCCTGCGAACAGAGCGACGCCATCCTCTTCGGCTCCGTCGGCGGTCCGAAATGGGAAAGCCTGCCGCCCGACATCCAGCCCGAGCGCGGCGCGCTGCTGCCGCTGCGCAAACACTTCGGCCTCTTCGCCAACCTCCGCCCCGGCGTCTGCCTGCCCTCGCTGACCCACGCCTCGCCGGTGAAGAACGAACTCATCCCGAACGGCTTCGACGTGCTCTGCGTGCGCGAACTCACCGGCGGCGTCTATTTCGGCCAGCCGAAGGGCCGCGAGGAGCGCGACGGCGAACCGGTGGCCTTCGACACCATGATCTACCGCAGGAGCGAGATCGACCGCATCCTGCGCGTCGCCTTCACCGCCGCGATGGGCCGCGGGAAGAAGCTCGTCTCCGTGGACAAGGCGAACGTCCTCGCCACCTCCGTCCTCTGGCGCGAAACGGCCGTGGAAGTCGCGCAGGATTTCCCCGAAGTCGAGCTGAGCCACCTCTATGTCGACAATGCGGCGATGCAGCTCGTCCGTCGACCGGACAGCTTCGACGTGCTCGTCACCGAGAACCTCTTCGGCGATATCCTCTCCGACGAGATGGCGATGATCTCCGGCTCGCTCGGCATGCTCCCCTCCGCCTCGCTCGGCGCACAGAAGGACGGCGGGCTCTACTTCGGCATGTACGAACCCTCCGGCGGTTCCGCACCCGACATCGCCGGGAAAGGCATCGCCAACCCCATCGCACAGATTCTCTCCACCGCCATGCTGCTGCGCTTCTCGCTCGGCGAAAGCGAAGCCGCCGCAGCCATCGAAGCGGCAGTGGCCAAGGCCATCGACGACGGCTTCCGCACCGGCGACATCGCCACCGGCGCCGCCGGCGAGACGAAGGTCGGCACCGCCGGCATGGGCGATGCGGTGCTGGCGCGGTTGTAAAATCGCATGCCCGGGAGTGCGGAGACTCCGCGCTCCCGGAGAGTCCGCTTATCTTACTTCGCCGCCGCCTTCACCCGCTCCAGCACTTCGGCGTATGCCTCCATCACATTTCCGAGATCGCGGCGGAAGCGGTCCTTGTCCATCTTTTCGCCGGTCTTCAGATCCCACAGGCGGCAGCCGTCGGGGCTGATTTCATCGGCCAGCACGATCTTCGCCGGGTCTTCCACCAGGCGGCCGAACTCCAGCTTGAAGTCCACCAGTTTCAGCCCGCATTTCGCGAAAAAGCCGGTCAGGATGCGGTTCACTTTGCCCGCCGCTTCGCGCAGAAAGGCGAGGTCGTCCGGCGAGGCGAGGCCGAGTTCGCGGATGTAGTCGTCATTCACCAGCGGATCGCCCAGCTCGTCGCTCTTGATGCAGAACTCGATGACCGGCTGCGAAAACTCCCTCCCCTCCGGCCAGCCGGTGCGCTTGCAGAAGCTGCCTGCGGAGAGATTCCGTACGATCACCTCCACCATCAGGATTTCCACCTTCTTCACCTCCACATTCCGCTCGTCGATCTGGCGGACGAAATGGGTCGGCACACCCTCTTTTTCGAGAAAGCCGTAGATCAGCGTGCTGATCGCGTTGTTCAGGCGGCCCTTGTTCTCGAACTGTGCCTTCTTCTCGCCGTTGAAAGCCGTGGCGTCGTCCTTGAACTCCATGCGGAGGACGTTCGGATCGTCCGTGGTCCACAGGCGTTTCGCCTTGCCCTCGTAAAGCGGTGTCATGGGCGATACGTACGGAGGCCTTGGGCGGGGGTCAAGCAAGTGCCGAGTGCCGAGTGATCAGTGAAACAGCCCTCTCCATTCGGACTCTTTCCCCGACCACCACCGCCCCGAGTCGAAATGCCTTTCCACTGATCACTCGGCACTTCTCACTCCCCCTCCGAAAAATCCGCGTGGGTCACCATGTTGCGCCCGCTTTGGTTGCCCGTCGCCGCGTTCGACTGGTAGCGCTGCGGTTGCAGGCCCATTTCCAGCACCAGGCCGGGGCCGCGGTTCCTCTCGGCGCGGTTGTTTTCCACCGCCAGCCGCGAGGCGGCGAAACGCACGACCAGGCCGCCGAGCAGATTTTCGTGGCAGCGGTTGTCATGCACCCGGCCGCTCGCGCCGGAGGCGATCACGATGCCGAATTCGCGGTTCCCGCGCAGTTCGTTCTCCCCGATCACGATGCCCTGCGCGGTGGTGTCGACCAGAATCCCGTTGCCGCTGTTGTCGCGGGCGCGGCAGGAGTTGATCGCCGCGGAAGCTCCGTTCCAGACGTCGAAGCCGTGGCCGAAATTCGCATTCGCTTCGCACTCCGTCAGCTCCAGACGGCTGCCCTGGCCGTGGGCGGCGGCGCCGTCCCAACCGTTGTTCTCGAACACGCAGCGGACCGCGATCAAGTCGCCGCCCTCGATGGCCGCGACGCCATGGCCGGAGGCATCGGCAAAACGGCAGGCGCTGGCATTCAGCTCGGCGCCGCGGATCAGCACGGCCGGATAGCGGTTCGGCCCCGGGTCGAAGGAAGTCTGGCGGAACGTCAGCCCGGCGATCCGCGATCCCGAGGCGGCCGGCCCAAAGGTTGCGGCGGGGCTTTCGTTGGCGTCGGCTTCGATGATCGTCTTGTCCGCGCCCGCCCCTTCCAGCGTGATCTCCTTGTCCACGAACAAGGGCCCCGGCCAGACGCCCTCTCCGATCACGATGCGGTCGCGGTCGCGGGACTCGGCCACCGCTTTGCGCAGATCGTCGAAATCGCCCGGCACCTTCAGCGTTCGGGTATAGGAGGCCATTTTTTCGTGAAGCGCGGCGATCTCGGCATCGCCGGGTGCCAGTGCCAGCGCCTCGCGCAGCCACTCCAGCGCATCGCGGTCGAAAACCCCGCGGTCCCGCACCCGCGCCGCGGCGAAAAGCTCCTGCGCGCGCATCCGGTCGTGCGCCTCCTTTTCCCGTCCGGCCCGCACTTCTTCGAGCAGGGCGGGGCCGGCGGGATGGCCGGGGAAGTTTCTCGCCAGCTCCCGCGCCGCGGCTTCGGCAGCATCCCACTGGCGGCGCAGCAGCGCCTCGTTCGCGGCCCGCTCCAGATCCTCGCGGGCCTGGGTGGTTTTCGCCGCTTCGGCCCTGGCCAGCAGTTCCGCGGTTTCCTTCTCACGGGGATATTTTTCCAGAAGCGTGCGGGCGGCGAGGATGGCATCGTCCCAACGCCCGGCTTCGAAAGCCGCCAGCGCTTCGCCGGACCAGTAGCCGACGAATTGTGTCTGCTCCTCGTTCATCCCGGCCTCGATGCTGCGCAGCCCGATCGCCGCGATCTTCGACCCGGGGGAAAGCTCTTCGATCTCTTCGTAGGCTGCCCTCGCCTCCGGCCACTGTCGGCCTTCGATCATCTTCGCGCCGAGGGTTTCGAGGAAGGTGATGCGCTCGGTCTTCCGCAGCCGCTCGTGCTCCTGCACCTTCGTCCACAGGAAGCCCCCGCCGCCGGCCGCGACGGCCAGGATCAAGAAAGCGGCCATCCACCTCCACGCCCGGCCGGGTTTCTCCACGAACGCTCCGGCAGACGCCGCGAACTCCGGTTCCTCCACTTCCGGGGCCGGGGCTGGAACCGGCAGCGGCGGCGGTTGCTCTTCGGGCTCGGACGTCTTGGAGAGTTCGGCCGCACGCGGCGAATTCTCCGCCGCCGCCACGGCCCAGGACCGGCGGTGCGCCTCCTTGGCCGCCAGATCCTCACGGATTACCGCCAGTGCCTTGTCGAACTCGACCAAGCCCTCCTGAAAACGCAGCGCGATCGTGTCGTTCGGAGCCTTGCGCACCAATTCCGCGATGCGTTCGCGCGCGTCGGCCAACTCCGCGAAATACTTCGTGGGGTCGTCGTCCGGCTTCAGGCCGAGGATCTTCCGTGCCTCGTCGGGGGTCATGCCAAGGGCGCTGTATCAGCCCGGACCCGCGGCGTGAAGGGTGCATTCCGGAAAAAGGCACGCAGTCCCGGCTTCAAGCCCGGCGCGGCAGGGGGAACGATGCAGAATCCGGTTGCCGCTGCGCGGGCCGGTCGCTTTAGTGACAGGTGATGGATCGGCCGGAGCAGGGGAAGGGAGCGCACGAACGGGACAGCGAGAGATTGATCCTCGCCCTGCGCGCGTCGAATGAAGGGATCTGGGACTGGTGGGTGGGCCGGAAGGAGGTCTATTACTCGCGACGCATCCTCGAATTCTTCGAATGCGGCTCCCACGCGGCGCCGAATCTCTTTCTCGCGCCTCACGAAGCCGTTCACGAAGAGGAAAGGGAGCGCTTCGCCACGGCCCTGGCCAATGCCCTGGAACCGGGCGGGCCGGAGCTTTTCGCCATCGACTGCCGTGTGCGCAGCGGCGGCGACCGCTGGATCTGGCTGCGCATCCGCGGCACCGTGGTGCGCGGGCGCGACGGCGCGGCGACACGCATCGCGGGTTCGATGATCGACATTTCGAGACGCAAGGAGGCCGAAGCGCAGATCGAGGAAGAGCGGCACCTGCTGCGCGAGCTGATCGACAACATCCCGCTCCAGGTCTATTTCAAGGACTGCGACTCCCGCTTCGTGCTGGCAAACCGGAAGATGGCGGCATGGATGGGCCTGAAACATCCCGCCGAACTGATCGGCAGACACGACCGCGATTTCTTCGCCGCCGAGCATGCTGTACAGGCGGAAGAAGACGAAAAACGCATCATGGAGCGGCGGGCGCCGATCCGGTCGAAACTCGAACGCGAGACCTGGCGCGGCGGCGAGGACACCTGGGTGCTGACCTCGAAATTCCCGTGGCTGGACCGCCGCGGCGGGGTGAAAGGGACTTTCGGCGTCTCCAGCGACGTGACCGAACTCGTCAAGGCGCAGCGCGAAGCCACGGCGCTGGCCGGCGAGCTGCAAATCCGCAACAAGGCCTACGAGGAAGAACTGCAACTCGCGCGCGAAATCCAGCAAGCGCTGGCAGGATGCCAGTTCCCCGACATCCATAGGAGCGGGAGTGCGCTGCGTTTCGGCGCGCGTTATCTGCCGATCTCGGGCCTGGCCGGAGATTTCTTCGAGATCCTCCGCATCTCCGACCACTCGGCCGGCCTGCTGATCTGCGATGTGATGGGCCACGGCGTGCGCTCGGCGCTGGTGGTGGCGATGCTGCGCGGCTTGTTGGAAAAACAGCGCCGCAGCGCGGCCGATCCCGCGGCGTTTCTGCGCGGGCTGAACGACGGCCTGTCCTCGATCCTCGATCGGGCGGGCGCGACGATGTTCGCTACCGCGTTTTATGCGGTGGCGGATCTGGAGCACGGAACACTGCGCTACGCCTGTGCCGGGCATCCCGGTGCGGTGGCGGTTGGGTCGCAGGGCGTCCGCTATCTGGCATCCGAGAAGAACGAGAAAGGCCCGGGCCTCGGGCTCTTTCCCCACGCAGAATTTCCCGCCGGCACGGTGCCGCTGGATGAGGCGAAGCGGCTGCTGCTTTTCACCGACGGCATCCTCGAAGCGGAGAACGAGGAAGGAGAGCCCTTTCTGGAATGCCGGCTGATGGAGTTCGTCCGCGATTGCAGGTGCGACCATCTCGAAGAGATGCTGGATGGCGTCCTGGCGCGGGTGCTCGACTATTCCGAGCGCCATCATTTCGACGACGATGTCTGCCTGCTCGGCATGGAAGTGGCTGAAGTGCCGGAGACAGCGGCGGCGCGGACGTAGCGGAGCGGCGGCGGCGTTCCGCAAGGGATCGGTCCGCATCTTCCATCCAACGGCGCAGCCGCTCCGCTACGATGCCACCGCGGCGAGAATCTCTTCAAGCGGCGCCATGCGGCCGATGCCCTGATAACCGCAGGCCAGGTCGCCCGCGGCCGGGCCGATGAAGCGGCAGCCGTCTTCGAGCAGGCGTGCGACGTTGCGCCGGGTCGCCGGGTGATCCCACATCTTGCCGTTCATGGCCGGGGCAAATACGACGCGCGTCGTACGGGGAAGCGCCAGATAAATCGAGGAAAGCGGATCGGGCGCGAGACCGTTGGCGAAGTGGGCCAGCGCGTCGGCGCTGGCCGGGGCGACGAGGAAAAGATCCGCGTTGTCGGCCAGTTCGATGTGGCCGGGCTTCCAGCTTTGTTTCTCATCCTCCAGCGTGACGAGCACGGGCCGGCGCGTCAGCACCTGGAGGGTGAGCGGCGTGATGAACTCGGTCGCCGCGCGGGTCATCACCGCACGCACGTCGTGGCCCTCCTTGACGAGCTGCGAAGCGAGATCGGCGGCCTTGTAGGCGGCGATGGAGCCGGTGATGCCGAGAACGATGTTCATGGGAGAAAGCTGAACGCCCGACGCCGAAGGTCCAATACGAATGTCGGATCAGGAAACGAGCCGCGAGACCCGCAGACGCTCGGCGACGAGCAGGGCCTTGAATTTGGCATAATCCTCCTCGCGGGTGGCGGAAAGCAAGCGGTAGCGGTATTCCGGCCAGTGGCGCATTTCGTCGATCGCGTTGCGCAGGCGCAGGGCGATGATTTCCTCGCTGTCGGTGCCGCGGGCTTTGAGCCGGGCGGCGAGTTCCTCTTCGTCGGGCGGCATCACGAAGAGATCGACCAGCGCCCGGCGAATCGCCGGGTCTTCGCAGGCCCGGACGAGCGCCGCGCCCTGCACGTCGATGTCCATGACGACATCAATGCCGGCGGCGAGGCGGTCGAGCACCTCGCTTCTCAGCGTGCCGTAGCGGTTGCCGTGGACGACCGCGTGTTCGAGGAAGTCCCCGGCTCCGGCCCGGCGCTGGAATTCCTCGGTACTAAGGAAATAGTATTCGCGCCCGTCCTCCTCGCCGGGGCGCGGCGGCCTGGTGGTGCAGGAGACCGAGAACGCAGCATCGCCCTCGGCGACGAGACGGCGGCAAAGCGTGGATTTGCCGGAGCCGGACGGGCCGGAGACGAGGTAGAGGATGCCGGTGCGCATGGGGAGCGGGGAAGTCGGAACGCGGAATGCGGAAGGATTCACGCGAGCGAGGGCTCGGCCAGGCCCGAGCGGACCAGCAGCGGTTCGAGTTCCGGGTCGCGCCCCATGAAGCGGCGGTAAAGTTCGTCCACCGGCTCGGAGTTGCCTTTGGAAAGGATGTGTTCGCGGAAAGCCAGGCCGGATTCGGGGTCGATCACGCCGTTTTCCTGGAAGCGGGTGAAGGCGTCGGCGTCGAGGACTTCGGCCCATTTGTAGGAATAGTAGCCCGCGGCGTAGCCGGTGGGGGAGCTGAAGAGGTGGTTGAAGCGTCGCGCCATGCTCGGGGTGTCGGTTTTGAGCGGCACGCGGTAGCTAGCGAGGATCTCGCGGTCCACCTCGTCGAGATCGCGGCCGGCGTAGCGGTCGAGATGGATGTGCAGTTCCAGGTCGAGTTTGCCGAAGGCGAGCTGGCGCATGAAGGCGGTGGCGCTCATGTAGTTCTTCGCGGCGATCATGCGGTCGTAGAGCGTGTCGGGGATCGGTGCGCCGGTTTCGTGGTGGCGGGCGAAGAAGTCGAGCGAGCGGCGGTCCCAGCAGAAGTTTTCCATGATCTGCGAGGGGAGTTCGACGAAATCCCAGGGGACGTTGGTGCCGGCCAGCGAGCGCACCGGCACTTCGCTGAGCAGGCCGTGGAGAAGGTGGCCGAATTCGTGGAAGATGGTCTCGACCTCGCCATGGGTGAGCAGCGCGGGCTTGCCGTCGACGGGCGGGGTCATGTTGCCGGTGATGAGGCCGAGGTGAGGCTCGCGCGGGTGCGGGAGGCCGGTGCGCAGGCAGTTCATCCAGGCGCCGCCGCGCTTGGATTCGCGCGGATGCCAGTCGGCGTAGAAGGAGCCGAGGTGCTCGCCGCTGGCGCCATCCAGCAGGTCGTAGAATTTCACCTCGGGATGCCAGGTTTCGATGGCGTCCGCGGGAATGCCGTCGATTCTGGTACCAGGTTCGTAGTAGACGGTTTCTCGTTCCCTGATGGTGATGTTGAAGAGACGGGAACAGAGTTCGAACATGCCGGCCATCACACGGTCGACGGGGAAATAAGGGCGCAGCAGTTCGTCATCGAGGTCGTATTCCTCCTTGCGGCGTTTTTCGGACCAGTAGGCGAATTCCCAGGGTTGCAGGCCGTCCACGGGTTCGCCGGTCTTGCGTGCCTTGTAGTCGCAGAGGGTCCGGTATTCCTCGTGCAGGAAGGGGGCGACGCGGTCGTGGAGGTTTTCGACGAATTGCAGCGCGGTTTCGCCGTCGCGGGCCATGCGGCGCTGGAGGGTGAGATCGGCGAAGTGGCCGTGGCCGAGGAGGGCGGACTTTTCCTGGCGCAGCCGCAGGATGTCCCAGACGAGCGCGGTGTTGTCGCGCTCGCCTTCGGCGGCGACTTTCACGGAGGCTTCCCAGACTTGGCGGCGGATGCCGTCGTCGTCGAGGTGCTGCATGAGGGGAAACATGGAGGGCATCTGCAGCGTGAAGCGCCAGGCAGGCTTTTCGTCGGTGGCGAGGCCCTTGGCTTTCGCGTTGGCCAGCGCGGCGGCCTTGGCGGAGGCGGGCAGGCCGGCGAGTTTGGCTTCGTCTTCGATGACGAGGTCCCAGGCGTTGGTCGAGTCGAGGACGTTTTCGGAGTAGCGCTTGGTCAGTTGGGAAAGTTCGGCCTCGATGGCGGCGACGCGCTCCTTGCGGTCCGGCGGCAGGTCGGCGCCGGCCTGGACGAAATCGAGCATGGTTTCCGTGACGAAGCGTTTTTCGACCGGCGGGAGCGTGGCGGCGGCCGGCGACTCGCCGAAGGCTTTGAGGACGGTCCAGAGGCGATCGTCGAGCGGGATGGAGGCATAAAAGCCGGAGACTTCCGGCAGCATGGCATTGAGCCCGGCACGCTGGGCGGGTTCGTCGCAGACGGCGTCGAGATGGTTCAGGCGGCCCCAGCCGCGGTCGAGTTCCTCGGTGGCCTGCTCGAGGGCGCCGAAGGTGTTGTCGAAGGTCTCCGCGCCGGGTTCGATCTGGCAGATGGCTTCGATTTTCTCCCGCGCGACGGCGAGGGCATGGCGGATGTCGGGCTCGATGGCCTGGGGAACGAGAGTGGACCAGCGGACGTGAAAATCGTCGGCGAGAAACGGGTGCATGCGCGGTTTCCTAGGGGAAGGGGATGCCGGAGGGAATGCCGGATTTCGGATTTTCGAATGACGAATGGAATGCGGTTCGACATCCGGGGTTTTGTGGTTCGTCATTTCGCCATGCGGGATTTGCTGGCGGTCAGCCGTGAGTTGAAGTCGATGGCCGAGGCGGGTCTGCGTTATTCGGAGGGGATGTATGACCGGGAACGCTACGAAAGGCTGCACGAGATCGCATCGGAGTTGCTGGCGGCGACGGCGCGGGATTTCCGCTGGCCGGTCGAGTTCGGCTACGCGACGCCGAAGGTCGATGTGCGCGCGGCGGTGATCGATGCGGAGAAAATCCTGCTCGTCCGCGAGGCGGGCTCCGGCAAGTGGACGCTGCCCGGCGGCTGGGCGGACCTGAACGCTTCGCCTGCGGAAAATGCGGCGAGAGAGGCGCGCGAAGAGACCGGATTGGAGGTCGAGGTGCTCAAGCTGATCGCCTGTTGGGACAAGGACCGGCAGGGGCATCCGCGGCAGCCGGAGCATGTGTACAAACTGGTTTTCCTTTGCCGCCGCATCGGAGGCGAGCTGGCGGTTTCGCACGAGACGGATGCGGTGGAGTTTTTCCCGCCGGATGCGTTGCCGGAGCTGTGCCCTTTCCGCAATGCGCCGCATTATGTGGAGCTGGCCTTCCGCCACGCGGCGGACCCGGGGCTGCCGACGGAGTTCGATTGAACGGCGCCGAATTCCTGAAAATCCTTGTCAAACCGGGTGAAAAATGACAGGTGCGATTTGTTGAAGTTGGCCGCTTTGCCACCGAAGTCAAAGTGCCGCGAGCTGCGCCTGCTCAGCGTTACCCCCCCTCCTCAGAGTCATGAAAAAGTCTTTATGCGGGTTCTCCGGAAGTTTTCTGCGGGGAATGTGGGGCGTTTGTTTCCACCGCATGCCGACAATTCCGGCGTTGCTTGTCCCTGTGTCGGCATCGGCTCAGTTCGTCACCTTCGATGGCGACGCGAAATGGGGAAATCCCGACGTTGGCACTGGCGCTGTCGTCACCTGGAGTCTGATCCCGGATGGCACCGGAGTCGTGCAGCGGGATTTCCCGCCGACGGAAGGATTTCTTTATTGGGAATACTGGCAGGGAACCAGCAACCTGAGCAGCATCTATTCCCAATTGGATGCGGACCCTGCGATGGGTGAGGCTCTTTTCCAGACGGCACTCCAAAACGCCTTCAACGTCTGGGCCTCCGTTGCCGATCTCACCTTCATCCAGGTCGGCGATGACGGAACGGCCTTGGGCCACACACTGACAGATGCAGCCGAAGGGAACATCAGGATTGGCGCTTTCAGCCTGGCCGCTCCCTTCGATGCGGTGGCGGCCCACGCTTTCGAACCTCCGAATGGAACTTCCTCTCTCAATTCCTATCTTGAGGCAACGGGCATGACGACGACTTTCGGCGACGTGACCCTGAATACGAATGCGTTCTTTTCCGTGTTTCCCGGTTATGCGGAGGGAGATCCCACCTCCGGATTCCCCAACGATCTCGAAGGGCTTCTGATTCACGAGATCGGTCACGCTCTGGGTTTGGCGCACTCTTTCGGGGAAAACGACATCATGAACCCGGATAATTATCATCATATCCAGCGCACGCTCTCGGCCAACGACATTGCGGGTATCCAATATCTGTACGGAGTGCCGGAGCCGTCGGTGGCGATGCTCGTGGGCCTCTCCGGATTGGCTTGCGGCCTCCGCCGGAACAGGAAGCCGGCCGGACCCGCCTGAAATGCCGCGGAGTGGCTTTCGCCGGGAATTGGCGGGAATACCGGTTCAGGCAGGTTCTTGATCCGTTTCGAGCAATTTCCGGAACTCTCCTAAGGCCGCGGCGTAGACGCCCGCCAGCGAGGTGTCGGGCTCCAGTAGCGAGCCGGGGGCCGGTTTGCAGAAGGTGGCCTGCAATCCGGCGAGGTCGCGACCGCAGGCATGGGCGGCACGCAGCGCGGCGCCGAGACCGGCACCGTTGGCGATGGAGAAGCGCTCGACCGGGGCCTGGAAGATGTCGGCGACGAGCTGGGCGATGCCGTCATTCTGCGATGCGCCGCCGGTCAGGCGGATGCGGGAGACTTTTTCGCCGATCCATTGACTGTGCAGGCGCATGTTGAGGAACTGGCCTTCGAGCAGGGCGCGGATTTGCTGCTCCGCCGGGGCGTCGGCGGGGAAATTGCGGACGGGGCCGGCGAAGTCGCGGCGAGGAGTGATTTCGGGGCCGTAAAAAGGCAGCATAAGCCGGCCTTCGCTGCCGGGCTCGGTTTTCGCAAGGCCCTCGCGGTCGAAGGCGGACCAGTCGACGCCGAGCTCGTCGCGCAGCGCTTCGCGGGCCAGCGAGCCGTTGCGGAAGCAGATCAGCGACATGAAGCCGCCGGCGGGATTGCCGAAGACATGGCCGAAACCCTGGGGATCGGTCACGGCGTTTCCCATCGCGCCGAAGAAGGTGTCGGAGGTGCCGAGCGAGATGACGATAACACCCGGCGCGGTCGCGCCCATGCCGACGAGGGAGGAGGGATTGTCGCCGGTAGAGAGAGCGATCCTGCAATTACGGGAAAAGCCGTACTTTTCCGCGAAATACGGCGCGATTTCCCCGGCGATGGAGGCGGAGGCAGCGGGAGGCGGGAGCTTTTCCCGCAGGCCGGGGGCGGTGGCGTCGAGCAGGTCCTGGTCCCAGTCGAGCGATTGCAGGTCGAGGAGGTTCATGCCCGCGCCGTCGCCGTGGTCGATGGCGATGGATTTGCCGGCGAGCAGCGAACCGACGAAGGAGCTGACGAGATGGATGCGGACGGTGCGTTCGTAGGCCGCAGGGTCGAGCTTGAAGAAGCGACGGATCTGCGGGCCGGTGAAGCGCTCGATGGCGACGGAGCCGGAGCGGCGGCAGACTTCGGCGTTGCCGCCGAGGGCGGCGGCGATTTCGGCGCACTCGGCGCCGGTGGAGGTATCCATCCAGATCGGCGCGGTGGCGCGGGTAAGGGCGGGGGCGATCTGCTCCGTCAGCGTTTTGGCGGGGTCGAGGGTGGCGAGGCGCTCCTCCAGCGTGGCGTCGAAATACACGGAGCCGTGCTGCTGGCCGGAGCAGGCGACGGCGGCGATTTTGGAGAGATCGCACTTTTCCTGCAGCCGGGCGAGCAGCAGGTCGAGGGCGTCCAGCCACATGCGGGGGTCGGCGTGGACTTCGCCGTTTTTTCCGCCGGGGATGAAGCCGCTGGGCACTCCGTAGGCAGGCAGGTCGGCGCCGAAGTTGACGGAAAGTTCACAGACGACCCTATCGCCCGCCGGGTCGATGACGACGGCGGAAAGCGATTGGGTGGACGAATCGAGACCGAGAAACATGGCATCCAGAAACCAGAGAAAAGAGGCAGGATGCGAGAAAGAAGCATGGCATGATCGTCATAGTCCGAGTTCGGCGCGGAGAGCTTCGAAAAGCGGATCGCGCGGGGCGGGTTTCACGGGGCGGGGCCGCGCGGGTTTCTCCGACGGCTTGGCGGGGCGGGCTTTCATGGCTCGGGGTCTTCTTTCGCGGGTGGCAGGGATTTGCCGGCGGATTCGGCCCAGTGTTGGAGGAAGAATTTTTTCTCGTCGGTCAGGAAACGCTCCGAGCGGCCGAGGATGGGGCGCAGCGAGGTGCTCATCTGGAGCGTCACGAGGAGGAAGACGCAGCTCCACACGATGAGTGGGCCTTTCGACGTGGCGCCGGTGCCGGCGATGGCGCTGTGCAGGAAGCGGAAGCCGAAGATCAATGCGACGAGCCAGGGAATGAGCGCGAGGGCGCCCATGAAGCCATAGGCATTCGTCGCCTGGGTGAAGATCCACACGGCTGGGGCGAAGCCGAGCAACAGCAGCCCGGCCAGCGCGAGCATGCCGGCCAGGGTGACCGCGAGTTGGGGAGCCTCCGCCCGCGAGCCGGCGAGGCAGGAGAAGATGTAGAGGCTGGGGAAGCAGATCACTCCGGCGATCAGCAGACCTGCGGTGATTTTCAGAGGCGCCGCCCAGAGCTGCACGCCCATGGCGAAGCTGCCGAGCACCGCGCCGAAGACGAGCATCGAGCCGACGGCAATCCCGAGGAAGGGAAGCAGCGCACGCTGGCCGGGCTCGGCGAGGCGGGAGACGAGGGTGCGGGGACTTCGCAGCAGGCCCTCGAAGAGGGCGCGGGTGTCGAGTTTCTCCGGCAAGGGAGGTTCGGGTACGGGGGGCGGGGCGGGTGGTATGTTCTCGTTCATGGTCGTGGTATTGGTGGAAAAAGGGCGCGGAGAACCGGCAGACCGGCGGCGGCAAGAGCGGCGATCAAAAGGGCGGCGGCGAGCACGTCGTTGCCGCCGGACATTTTCCTCAGCGAGTACCAGACGGTTTCGTGGAAGCTCCCGCGCATCGGATCGTCGCGCAGGAAGGCGACTTCCAAAGTCGGAGAGCCGAAGAAGGGCCGCAGGATCCATGAGAACTGCGCGCCGAGAAACCCGTTCCCCGCCAGCCATGACAGCAGCGTGATCCGCGCGACGCCCGGGGCGGAGCAGCGGTCCATGAGGATGCGCCGGAGCGTGAGCGTACCGACGATGCCGGCCAGGGCTATCAGCAGGACGTGAAAGACGAGATAGCCGGCGTGGGCGGATGCCGCCTGGGGCGAATCCGGCGGCGGCGCATCGAGCGCCATCATGAAGGTCACCGGCGCAAGCGAACCGAGGATGAGCCCGGCGGCGGCGAAGGTGCTGAGCAGCGCGAGCAGCGACTCGCGAAAGCCCAGCCCGCCGAGCAGCAGGCCGAGCAGGCCGTTGAGGATGCCGTTGCAGCCGAGGGTGAAGGCGACGAGCAGCGGCATTTTCACCGCGACGTAGAGGCCCATTTCCGGCGAGCGCCAGAAGCCGGTGGAGAAGCCGTAGGCGGCGAGGGAAAGCGCCATCACGCCCGCCGTCTTCGCGATCTTCCGCGGGGAAGGATCGTCGAGCAGCGCGGCGTCGGGCTGGAGCAGACGGCGGATCACCAGTGCCGAGGGAAAGCGTCTTCGGTGAAGCGGTGATGAAGCACGGATGAAATCGGACTAAAGGTAGGGGAGCAGCGCAGCCATGCCGCCACCTGCCCGGGAGAGCCCCCGGATTTTTCATTTCCAAAGCGGGTTTCCCCGAGGATGCTGCGGGCGCATGGCGGACTCGGCCAAAAAGACGGAACTCTGGGTCGGCGTGTTCCTGTTCGTCGGGCTCGTCCTGCTCGGCGGGCTGATCGTGCAGTTCGGCCGTTTTGGCGACCGCTTGCGCGGGAAGTATCCGATCACGGTGGTTTTCGACGACGCCTCCGGCCTGATCAAAGGATCGGAGATCCGCATGGGCGGCGCCCGGATCGGCAAGGTGGCCGAACAGCCGGAACTCAACCAGGAGGTCAAGGTGCAGGTCGTGCTGAGCATCGACGACGCGATCCGCATCCCGGAGGGGGCGCTGATCCAGATCGCTTCCGCCACCCTGCTGGGCGACAAGATGATCGTCATCACTCCGCCGGAGCAGCAGACCCAGCGCTTCATCCCGCCCGGCAGCGTATTGCGCGGCGGCGGCCCCTCGGGGTTGGAGGCGATCCAGAACAATGCCGAGGCGGTCAGCCGGGACGCGCGGCGGTTGATGCAGGAGGCGGAGTCGACCTTCCTCAAGATCGACTCCGCGGTGGACGACATCCGCATCGTCACCGGCCGGCTGGCAGACACACTGGAGAAGGTCAACGAGTCGATCCTTTCGGAGAAGAACCTCGCCCATATCGATGGCTCTTTCGAGAATTTCGAGAGAACCACCGCGGGCTGGGCGAAGGCCAGCGCCGAGCTGGAGCCGGCGATCGCCGAGGCGCGCAAGGCGGTCGAAGCGATCGAAAAGGCGGCAAAGGGCGCCGAGGGAACCTTCGCCAGTGCCAGCCAGGGGATCGACGAATTGAAGCCGGCGCTGCGCGAAGTGCCGGCGGCGGTGGCTTCGCTCTCCCGCACCGCGGACAAAGCGAGCGCCGCGCTCGACCGGGCGGAAAAGGGCGAAGGGCTGCTTGGCACGCTGGCCTACGACCGCGAGGTGTCGGATGACGCCAGGGCTTTCATCCGCAATCTCAAGCAGCAGGGCATCCTGCGCTACCGGGACCGGGACACGCCGGAAGAAGACCCTCGGAGCCGTTTCCGGGGGCGGCGACGGTAGGCGGACGACCGGGACGGTCGTCTCCACCTTGCACGCCGCGGACTGCGTGACAAAATCCGGAACGCCTGCTATGTTTTCCGCCATGCGTCTCCTTTTCGTGATCGCGGGCGTCATCGCCCTGTCGTCCTGCGCAACCCAAAAATGCTGGCGGGGGGGCATTCCGATGCGCGATACCGAGATGCGCGCCCAATGGGGAGCGGAGGTGGATATTCTCCAATCCGCCCGCAATGTAAAAATCTACCGCGGGCTCGCCCATCCGCAGAGCGAGGCCGATCGCTATGCGGAGCAGGTGAAGGGGGGCGGCTGGGTGGAGTTCCAGGGGTTCAAATTTTACGCCAAGCCCGCCGTTTTCCCCGCGGGCACGGCGGACAAGGTGCTCAGGATTTATTGCAAGTCGGACTCGCACCAGGCGCTGGCAGAGAAGACGACTTGCGCCGGTTTCCACCCCGACTATGCGCTGGTCTGGACCCACGGCGGCCGGCGGCGCGTGCTCCAGATCTGCTACGGTTGCCACGAGTGGAAGTACTTCGGCCCGGGCGGGATGGTGCACACCGACATCGCCGAGCCGGCGTATTTCGATGAGTTGCTGCCCTTGTTGCCGAAGGAAGCGCCGTGAGGGCCGGAAATACCGGGGTACTCCGGCACACCGTTCGGAGCGCGCCGACGCTCAAAAAAGTCCGAAGAACCACTTCCGGCGGGCGCTGCGTCTGTATTTGCCGTCGCCGACGGAGAGGACTTTCACATCGACTTCGGCGAGGCCCTGCTCCTTGAAGCCGAGCTTTTTCGCGGCGCGGGGCGAGAGGTCGATGATGCGGCCGGCAATGAAGGGGCCGCGGTCGTTCACGCGGCATTTCACGGATTTGCCGTTTTGCAGATTGGTGACGCGGACCATGCTTGGCAGCGGCAGGGTCTTGTGCGCGGCGATGAGATGCCAGGGCATGACCTTTTCGCCCAGCGAGGTGTTGCCGCGCTTGAGGCCGAAGAAGCTGGATTCGTCGTACCAGGACGCGGTACCGGATTCGACGTGGTAGACCGCCTGCTCGACATCCATCGGGTGGTAGGTGACACCCCGGATGGTGTAGGAGCGGGTCATGTAACCCTGATAGTCGCCGCCCGGGTAGGCGCAGGAGGCGAGGAGAAGGACGGGCAGAAGCCGGAGGACGAATGGAAGGCCGCGGAAGTTTTCCCAGCGGGGACCGTTCGTCGTCCGGCGTCCGGAGATCCTCATTTGTTGCGCTCGCGGATGATGGGCAGGGTGCGGGCGACCTGCTCCTTCATTTCCTTGCCGGGCTTGAATTTGACGACAGCGCGGGCGGGGATGGGGACATCCTTGTCGGGATCCTTCGGGTTGCGGCCGATCTTGGCCTTGGTTTCCTTGACCTGGAAGGCGCCGAAATTGCGCATCACCACCGTGTCGCCGTTGGAAAGGGCGTCGGTGATGGAGTCGAGGGTGCGCTGGATCACGTCGAATACCTGCTGCTGGGTCAGGCCGGTTTCGTTCGAGATTTTGATGACGAGTTCGCGCTTGGTAATGGTAGCCATGGCTTTACGGGTGAAGTGCGTGCGTGCGACGGGGCGATTGGTGACCACAGGAAGTCCCGTTTGTCCCGCGAAAAATGCAACAAAATCATGCGGAATCCGTGCCAGAGCCCTCCGAATCGCCGGAAACCCTTTGTGTGGTCTTGAAATGGAGCTTGGCGACCCTGCCCAGCGCGTCCGGGCCGTGGCGGGCGACGATCTGCCGGGCGGCCTCGACCACGGCATCGGAGGCGCCCAAGGGCAATTCGACACCGCCGGCGCGGGAGGTTTTTTCGATCCAGTCGACGAAGCGCTCGCGGGCGAGGATGGAGGCGGCGGCGACGGCGATGTCGGATTCGCCCTTGGTGCGCTGGTCGAGTTGGATTTCCACGCCTTGTTTTTTCAGGGCGCGGGCGAGGACGTCGGGACGCGCGAACTGGTCGCTGAGGGCGCGCGGGCAGTCCGGACGCTGGGCGGCGAGGTTTTCGATGACGCGGGCGTGGCCCCAGGCAAGCAGGCGGTTGAGGTTGCCGAAGGAGGCATGCAGCTCGTTGTAGCGCTCGGGGCCGATGGAGACGACGGAGGTGGCGATGCCGGGGACGGCGCGAATTTTCGCGGCGAGCTCGCGGATGCGTTTGGCGCCGGCGATGCGCTTGGAGTCCATGATGCCAGCATCCATGAGGACGCGAGCGATGGCGGCATCGGTGTAGACACCGGCGATGACGAGCGGGCCGAAGTAGTCGCCCTTGCCGCTTTCATCGATGCCGAAGTGGGGGGCAAACATTTCGGGATCGTGCAGTTCCTCGTAGCCGAGCCGGGCTTCGCCGAGGATTTCGGGTTCGAGAATGAAGCGGACGAAGTCCTCGGTTTCCCTGCCCTGAACGAGCACCTTGGGGCCTTTTTGGTACACCGCGACGTTCAGCTTGCCCTTGCGGGCGGCGTAGAGGGTGTGGGGTTTCTCTTCGAAGTCGAAGCCGTGCCGCGCCAGCACCTCCCTCAGCAGGCCGGCCTGGGCGACGGTGAGCGGGGCGGTGTGGGAGGTCAGCGGCACGGGAAAAGATGAAGGTGGTCAGTATTCCCGCTTGAGCAGGTATTCCGCGATCTCGCGCAGGCGCTGGGCTTTTTTGCCGAAGGGGGCGAGGGCGGCGAGGGCTTCGTCGGTGAGTTTGGCGGCTTCCCTGCGGGATTTTTCGAGGCCGAGGATGGCGGGATAGGTGGCTTTTTCGACGGCGAGATCCTTGCCGGCGGTCTTGCCGAGAACTTCGGTGGAGGCGGTGACGTCGAGGATGTCGTCGATGACCTGGAAGGCCAGACCGAGGGCGCGGCCGAAGACGGTGAGGGCTTCGAGTTGTTTGTCGGTGGCGTTGGCCGTCATCGCGCCGAGGCGGATGGAAGTTGTGAGCAGCGCGGCGGTTTTCGCTTCGTGGATTTTGACGAGCCGGGCCTTGGTGAGTCTCTTCCCTTCGCCTTCGAGATCCATGACCTGGCCGCCGATCAGTTTGGTGGAGCCGCCGGTGAGGGCGAGTTCGGCGATGTAGCTGGCGGCGGGGTAGCGCTTCGCCGGCGGGGTCTGGGCGAGGATGAGGAAGGCCTCGGTGAGCAGCGCGTCGCCGGTGAGCACAGCCATGCCTTCGCCATAGACCTTGTGACAGGTGGGGCGGCCGCGGCGCAGGTCATCGTCGTCCATGCAGGGCAGGTCGTCGTGGACGAGCGAGTAGGTGTGCAGGATTTCCACCGCACAGGCGGGAGGCATGGCGCTTGCGGGATCGCCGCCGCAGGCTTCGGCGGCGGCGAGGCAGAGGATGGGGCGCAGGCGCTTGCCGCCCGCGAAGACGCTGTAACGCATCGCCGCGTGGATGGTGGCTGGCTTTTCCTTCGCTTTCGGAAGAAAGGCATCGAGCGCGGCATCGACTTCGGTGGCGCGGGCGGAGAGGTAGGTTTTCAGATCCATGGGTTTGGATGGCAGATGATGGATTGTGGATAGCGCATGGAAAGGCAGGACATCTACCACCCCCCATATACCTTCCACCATCTCTCTCACAGGATTTCCGCGATCTGCACGGCGTTGAGGGCGGCGCCCTTGCGGACCTGGTCGCCGACGACCCAGAGATCGAGGGCGTTGTCGAGGACGAGATTCTTGCGGATGCGGCCGACAAGGCAGTCGTCCTTGCCGGTGGTGTCGAGCGGCACGGGGAAGACCTTGTTCGCGGGATCGTCGACGACCTGCACTCCGGGCTTGCCGGCGAAAGCGGCGCGGGCGGCTTCGACATCGACGGGTTTTTCGAACCGGGCGGTGATCGAGACCGAATGCGAGCGATAGACCGGCACGCGGACGCAGGTGCAGGAGACTTTCAAATCGGGGTGGCCGAGGATTTTGCGACCTTCGTTGAGCATTTTCAGCTCTTCCTTGGTGTATCCGTTGTCGGTGAAGACATCGACCTGCGGGATGACGTTGAAGGCGATCTGGCGGGGATAGATTCTCGGCTCGAAGGGCTGACCGGTGGCGATGGCCTTCACCTGCTCCGCCAGTTCGGCGATCCCCTGCGCGCCCGAGCCGGAGACCGCCTGATAAGATGAGGCGATGATTGATTCGAGCCCGAAGATCTTGTGCAGCGGCGCGAGGGCCATCAGGGAAATGATGGTCGTGCAGTTCGGGTTCGCGATGATCCCGCGCGGATGATTTCGCGCCGCCTCGGGATTGATTTCCGGGACGACGAGCGGGACATCTTCATCCATGCGGAAGGCGGAGGAATTGTCGATCACCACCGCGCCGGCTGCCGCGGCGGAGGGGGCGAATTCCTTCGAAATGCCCCCGCCCGCCGAAAAGAGCGCGACATCGACTCCGGCGAAGCTGTCGTGGGTGAGTTCCTGCACGATGATGTCCTGGCCGCGGAAGGGAATGCGTTTGCCGGCCGAGCGTGCGGAGGCCAGCAAGGTCAGCTTCCCGGCGGGGAAGTTCCGCTGTTCGAGGCAGAGTAGCATTTCTTCGCCCACCGCTCCGGTGGCGCCGACAATGGCGACGTGCTTGGCTTCGCTCATGATATGGGACCGGGGAGTGTAGGGGAGGAACCCCGTCTGGCAACCGAATCGTGCGCCGGGACGTTTCCGGCTTTTGCCTTGCGCCGGCACCCCGTCCCGTTAGAGTCGTCAAGGATTGGCGCTTCGCCCTTCCTCCGCAAACAACCAAAGCGACAACATCATGAAACTCGTGAAAATCATCAGCCTTGCCGCAGTGGCCGCAGGCACCTTCCTTGCCACTTCCTGCTGCACCACTTCGCCGTCCCCGAAGCCGTCCCAGCCCACCTACGTCGCCCCCGCCAAGTAAAACCGGGAAAACCCTGCCTCCGGGGCGGATCGCCCACCGGTTCGCTCCGAGGTTGGGTTTTCGTTCTTTTTTCTCGCTCACTCCGAAAAACCCGTTTTGACTCCCGCCATGATCCGCGCCACCGCTGCTTTGTGTGTTTCCGTCTTCGCGCTTCTCGCTGCCTCCTGCTGCTGCACCAGCGAAACGAAGGCTCCGCCGCTTCGCAAGCTCCCCCACTTCCAGGAAGTGCCGGCCGCACCCGAAGTGCATTACGCGAAATAAGGCCCCGCACGCCTTTCCGGTTTTGTTCAAAGCACCCGTCGTTGAGGCGACGGGTGCTTTTTTGTGGTTACTGCGTATATTTACTGACATAACCATTGCATTTTGCCATTGTCCAGGGTTCCGGGATTCGCTAGTCGTTTCAAACTCTAACCCCCATGAGTTCCCCCGATCCGCGTTCGAGGTTCCAGTCGAACTACCGCCATTATCATCGTCACCGCGCCGGTTCCCCCGGTTCCTGGGAAACATGGATCGGGGAGACGCCGCATCCGAAGCGCGGATTGAGCCGCATCCTCCGGAATACGGTGATTTTCACGATTGTGGTCGCGGCGATCACCGTGGCGACCGTCCTGCTGCTGAGGGGCGGCTGAGCGGGCGGATGCTTACTTCATCGCGCTTTGACAATCCGCCGCCGCTGACCCACTTTGCCCGCCCGCCGCGCAACCCGGCGACCGCATCATGGGCAAAAGCCTCTACCAAAAAGTCTGGGACGCCCACCGCGTGGGCACGCTGGCCGACGGACGCACGCAGCTTTTCATCGGCACCCACCTCATCCACGAGGTCACCTCGCCGCAGGCCTTCGGCATGCTCCGCGACCTTGGGCTCAAGGTAAAATATCCCCAGCGCACCTTCGCCACCGTCGATCACATCGTCCCGACCGAAAATCAGGACCAGCCCGTCGATCCGCTCGCCGCGGAAATGATGGCCGCCCTGCGGAGAAACGCCGACGACTTCGGCGTCACCTACTTCGATCTGAAATCCGGCAAGCAGGGCATCGTCCACGTCGTCGGTCCCGAGCAGGGCATCACCCAGCCCGGCACCACCATCGCCTGCGGCGACTCGCACACCGCCACGCACGGCGCTTTCGGCGCGATCGCCTTCGGCATCGGCACCACCCAGGTCCGCGACGTGCTGGCCACCCAGACGATGGCGATGGAGGCGCTGAAAGTCCGCCGCATCGAAGTCAACGGCCAGCTCCGCCCCGGCGTCTATGCCAAGGACGTGATCCTCCACATCATTCGCCTGCTCGGCGCGAAAGGCGGCATCGGCTACGCCTACGAATACGCCGGCAACGTCTTCGACGAAATGTCGATGGAGGAGCGCATGACCGTCTGCAACATGTCGATCGAGGGCGGCGCCCGCTGCGGCTACGTCAACCCCGATGCCAAGACCGTCGCCTATCTCAAAGACCGCCCGTACGTCGACATGAGCGACTTCGACGCCACCGCCGCCCGCTGGCTGTCCTTCGCCTCCGATCCCGACGCGCACTACGACGACATCGTGAAAATCGATGCCGGCGAGATCGAGCCAACCGTCACCTGGGGCATCTCGCCCGACCACGGCATCGCCATTTCCGAAAACATTCCCGATCCCGCGCAGGCTGCCACGCCCGGCGACAAGGCCGCCATCGACGAAGCCCTCGCCTACATGAAACTGCCCGCCGGCACCCCGATCAAGGGCGTGAAGATCGACGTCGCCTTCATCGGCTCCTGCACCAACGGCCGCCTCTCCGACTTCCGCGAGGTTGCAAAATACCTCCATGGCCACCGCGTCGCCGCCGGTGTGAAGGCCATCGCGGTGCCCGGTTCCCAGATCGTCGCCCACCAATGCGAGCAGGAAGGCATCGACAAAATCTTCGAGGCCGCCGGCTTCGAATGGCGCGGTGCCGGCTGCTCGATGTGCCTGGCGATGAATCCCGACAAACTCGTCGGCGACCAGCTCTGCGCCTCCTCCTCCAACCGCAACTTCAAGGGCCGCCAGGGCTCCCCTACCGGCCGCACCGTGCTGATGTCGCCCGTCATGGTTGCCGCCGCTGCGATCCGGGGCCATATCACCGACGCCCGCGAAGTCTTCGAACTGGAGCCCCGCGCCGCCGTGGCTTAAATTGGCCGCATCATGAGCACCGCCGTCAAGAACCTGCCGGTCACCGCCGCCGAGTATCTCGAAGGAGAACTGCGGTCGGAGATCCGGCATGAATTCGTGGACGGCCGCATTTACGCGATGTCCGGCGCCAGCCTCCGCCACAATGAGATTTGCCTGGAAACCGCCTTGCTGCTCAAAGAACACCTCCGCGGCGGGCCCTGCCGCACCTTCATCGAGGCGGTGAAAGTCCAGATCGCCGATGATCAGGGCGAGTGTTATTACTACCCCGACGTCTTTGTCACCTGCGAACCGGCGGACGACGACACCCATGTGGTGCGCCATCCGAAACTCATCATCGAAGTGCTCTCCCACGGCACCTCGCGCCACGACCGCGGCGACAAACTCGCCAGTTACAAGCGTCTCCCGAGCGTCGAGGAAATCGTCTATATCGAGCAGGACTGGCCGGAAATCTTCCTCGTGCGCCGCTCGGACCACTGGAAAAAACACATCTACACCCAGCTCGATTCCCCAGTTCACCTCGAATCCATCGGCTTCACCATCCCGGTTTCGGCCTTCTACCGTTCCGCTCCCTTTCCCGAGGACATCAAGCGCCCTTGGTATCTCATCAACCGGGAAGACGGCTAGCCCTCCCTCTTGCCTCTGGTTTCCGGTTTTTTCTCTTTCTTCCATGGCCCTCGAAAAAATCACCACCATCACCGGCCGCGCCGTCTTCGTTCCCGGCGCCGACATCGACACCGACCGCATCATCCCGGCGCGTTTCATGAAATGCGTCACCTTCGACGGTCTAGGCGAGTTCGCCTTCTACGACGTGCGCTTCGACCCCGACACCGGAGAAAAGACCGATCATCCGCTGAATGACGAACGCTTCAAGGACGCGGCCATCCTGCTCGCCGGCGTCAATTTCGGCTGCGGCTCCTCCCGCGAGCACGCCCCGCAATCGCTCAGCAAGTACGGTTTCAAGGCCGTCATCGCCGAGTCCTTCGCCGAGATCTTCTTCGGCAACTCGACCACGCTGGCCATGCCCTGCGTCGCCCTCGCCGCGGCGGAAATCGACCAACTCCGCCAGGCCGTCGAGGCCAATCCGGCGGTGGAAATCACCATCGACCTCATCGCAAAGCGCGTCCGCTCCTCCGCCGGCCACGACTTCGCCCTGAACATCCCCGAATCCGCCCGCGACGCCCTCGTCGCCGGCCGCTGGGACCCGATCCAGGAACTGCTCGACCGCGAATCGGTCATCGACACGAAAGCCCGCGAGCTGCGCTACGTATGAACCGGGAACCATGAAAGTTCCTCTCGTCATCGCTGGCGTGGTAATCGTGACGTTGGTTTCGCTCCTCATCGCACGCAGCCTCGCACCCGGAGACACATACCCTCCCGATCGATATGAAGTTCTTTCGGAAGGATTTTACGATGAGGGACTTGAACTGATCGCCCGGCTTCCGGAGGAAGTGTCCTTCCACTGCCCGGGAGCGAACTACGAGATCCACGGGCGGGAGATCCGCTTCTCGCTGCTGCGGGTCCGGACCGGGCGGGAAGTTCGGGCGGATGTCCCCGTATCGCCCCGGCCGGACGGCTCCGTCGCCTTGTTCTTTCCATTCGACGGGCTCGACCCCGCCCAAGGCGTCGCACTGGTCGATACCGGCGGTAAAAGCTACGGCACCTGGCGTTCCAGCGAGTGACAAAACCTCCCCGCCCGCTTTGCAGTTAGATCCATGGCCGTCCCCTTGGGTTGACGCCCCGCCCCGGCTGCGCTACGGCTCGCCCCCATGATCCGTTTTCGCGCACTCTTCGCCATCCTGCTGCTGGCCATTCCGGCCCTGCCGGCCGGCGCCCAGGTGGTGGTGAACCTGCACATGGCCCGCAAGAACTTCGTTGCCGGCGAAGGGGTCCCCATCACCGTTTCCATCACCAACCACGCCGGCCGCGACCTCGTGTTCCAGGGCGACCGCCAGTTGAACTGGATCGAATTCACCATCCGTTCCGCCAACGGCAACCCCGTGAGCCCGGTCAGCCGCCCTTCTTTCGGCGCGGTAAAAGTGCCGCTCGGTCAGACCGCCAGCCGGAATTTCGACCTCGCCACCCTCTTCCCCGTCCGCGAGCCGGGCAACTACGCCGTTTACGCCATGGTTCGCCTGCCCGGTCAGAAAACCGACGGCTTCATGTCGAACCGCCTGCTCTTCAACGTCAACACCGCCCGGCCCTACTGGAGCCAGAAAGTCGGCGTGCCCGGCCGCCCCGGCCAGCACCACGAGTTCCGCGTCATGCACAATTCCAGCTCAGGCAAATCCAGGCTTTACGCCCAGGTCGCCGACACCCGCACCGGGCAGCCTCTGCAAACCCACATGCTCGGCGAAGTGCTGATGTTCCGCAAACCCAGCGTCACCGTGGACAGCCGCCAAGTCATGCACGTCCTCTACCTCGTCGGTCCGACCCTCTGGGCGCACTCGCGCATCGGGCCGGACGGCTCATTCCTCGGCCGCGATTTCCATAAACGCGGGCCGGCCGCCGACCCCTTCCTCGCCACCCTGCCCACCGGTGCCGTGCAGGTCGGCAACAGTATCCCCTACGATCCCAGGGCCGAGGCCGAAGCCCGCAGCAAAGTCCGCAAAGCGACCGACCGCCCCGCCTTCCTCTACGAATGACCTCATTTTCATCCTGCGGGGTCGATTGGACTTTACATCGAGCTCAAAATTATTTATTGATCTGAATAATTTTTAAAACTTAAGCATCTTTCCGCCGATGATCTCCTTCCTTCGCACCCTTCTCCCACTCTTCATCCTGCTGGCCGCAGGGCTGCCGGCCCAGGCTCAGAAACACTTCCGCACCGTGGTCATCGACCCCGGCCACGGCGGCCACGACAAGGGCGGCCAATGGGGCCTCGTTTACGAAAAGCACCTCGCCCTCGACACCGCCGTCCGACTCGAAAGCGAGCTCAAAAAACGCGGCGTCCGCACCGTGATGACGCGCCGCAGCGATTACTTCATCTCCCTGCCCGAGCGCGTCCGCATCGCCAGCCGCCACTCCGATGCGATTTTCGTCAGCGTCCACTACAACTACACTTGGAAACAGCACGTCTCCGGCCTCGAAACCTTCTTCCACTCCAGCCAAAGCCACGCTCTCGCCCGCGAAGTCCACAACGGCATGCTGCGCAAGGTCCGCTGCATCGACCGCGGCGTGAAATTCGCCCGCTACTACGTGATCCGCAACACCACCTGCCCGTCCATCCTCGTCGAATGCGGCTTCGTCAGCAATTCAGGCGAGCGCGGCCGGATGAAAGCCGCCTGGTACCGCCAGGCGCTCGCTGAGGGCATCGCCGACGGCATCATGCGCTACCGGCGCGGCGGCGGCCTCTTCCCTCGCGGCTAGAGCAGGACATCGGGACATCGCGCCATGTCTTTCGTCACCGCCGCAGAGATGCGGGCCATCGAGGAGACCGCTTTCCGCCGCGGCATTCCGGCGGAGCGGCTGATGGACCAGGCCGGCGCCGGCATCGCCCGTCACCTGCTGCGCGAATTCCCCGCGCCGGGTCATGCCGCCGCCTTCATCGGCAAGGGCAACAACAGCGGCGACGCTCTCGTCGTCCTCCGCCATCTCCGGCAGGCCGGCTGGTCGGTTTCGGTGCGCTCCGCCTTCGACCGGGAGAGCCTCGGCGAACTCCCTTGCCGGAAATGGGACGAACTCGGCGCTGCTCCGCGGGAAATCCCCCCGCCCCCGCGCAAGGGCCCCCTGCTCCTGCTCGACGGTCTGCTCGGCATCGGCGCCAGCGGCCCCTTGCGCGAACCTCTCGCCGGGCTCGCTGCGGAAATGACCGCCCTCCGAAACGAGCAAGGTGCCTGCGTCGTCGCCATCGACCTTCCCTCCGGCCTCGATGCCGATACCGGCGAAGGCGATGCCGTCACCGCCGACCTCACCCTCACCGTCGGCGCGCCGAAGGCCGGGCTCGCGACCCCGAACGGCATTCTCCGCGCCGGACGCCTGCACCTGATCTCCCTGTCCGATCTCCCCCCGCCACAGGACGGTGACCCGAAGCTCTTCTGTCCCGCCCTCTTTCCCGGCCTGCTTTCCCCGCGACCGCACGATTTCCACAAAGGGGATGCCGGGCGGGTTTCCATCGTTGCCGGCTCCCCCGGCATGACCGGCGCGGCCATTCTCTGCGCCACCGGCGCGTTGAAAGCCGGGGCCGGGCTCGTCTCCCTCCACGTCGCGGAATCCATCCACCCCCTGATCGTCACCGCCGCCCCGCCGGAAATCATGGTCCGCGCCAGCCGCGATCCGCTCGCCGACGCGCTCTCCATCAAGCACGACGCCCTCGTCATTGGCCCCGGTCTCGGCGCGGACGCCCCTCTCACCGAACGGATTTCCGGTCTCGCCGCACCCATCGTCTTCGATGCCGACACCCTGAACGCCATCGCGGCGGCGGGGCGGTTCGATTTCCTGAAACCCGCCCACCTGCTCACCCCGCATCCCGGAGAATTCGCCCGGCTGGCTCCCGACCTCGCTGCTCTTTCCCGTATCGAAGCCGCCCGCACTTTCGTCTCGCGCCACCCCTGTACGCTCCTCCTGAAAGGCGCCCGCACCTTGGTGGCGGCTCCCGGCTTACCCGCCCGCCTCAACCCCACCGGCCACGCCGGCATGGCTTCCGGCGGCCAGGGCGACGTGCTGGCCGGTGTGGCCGGCGCCTTGCTTGCCTCCGGCATCGCCACGCCCGACGCCGCCTCTCTCGCCGCCTGGCTCTGCGGCCGCGCGGCGGAGATCGCCTTGAACCGCGGCCCGTTCGCAAGCGCCGGCGATACGCTTCGCCATCTCGGCAAAGCGTTTCTGGAATGGCGGGAATGCCAGAGATAGGCGCGGGGGATGGCCGGTGACGTCCGGAGAGCTTCGCTGCAACGCCCAGTCAGGGATTGCGGGCCGAGGCATAGGGAATCAGGGCAAGAACCATCAGCAGGCCGGCATAATAGAAAGAGGAAGCATTCCGCCTGCGCAGAACTTCCCGAACGGACTCGATGGCTTTGGGTGTCGGATGGACTGCCTCACGATGGTCGCTCGGTAGCTGTGTCATCATCAACATGCGCTCGGCCTGAAGAGTGTCCAGAGAAGCGTGAAACAATTGGTGGCCACAGAAAAGAATCAGGACGCACCGCGTGAGGTTCCAAAGCAGAAAGGCTGTTTTCATCAAGCGCGGGCGATGCCATTGGCGCGGCAAGGAGCCGCTTGTTAGAAAGCCGATTACCCATCCGCCAGCTCCGCGAACACCATCGTCCCCCCGGTGGTTTGCAGGGTGCTGATCACCAGCACATCCTGCGTGGTGCCGATTTTCCCGGCGGCGTGGTTCACCACGATCATCGTGCCGTCCGGCAAATAACCGACCGCCTGATGCTCGTCTTTTCCTCCGCGCACCAGCGCCAGACGGATTTTTTCCCCGACGACCACGGCCGGCTTCAAAGCGTCGAGCAACTCATTGAGATTCAGAACATCCACACCGCGCAGCTTGGCGACCTTGCTCAGATTTTCGTCGGTCGTGAGCAGCCGCGCGCCGAGAAGCTGGGCCACTTGGAGCAGCCGGCCGTTCATTGTTTCGTCCGCGGCGGTTCCCCGGGCATCTTCGATGCTCACCTGGAGTTCCTTGTCCGACCGCATCGCCTCCAGCACGGCCAACCCGCGCTCCGCCCGCTGCCGCTTGCCGGGCGAAGGGGAGCTGGCCAGCACCTGCAGTTCGTCGAGCACGAAGCGGGGCACCACCAGCCGCCCGTGAAGAAACCCCGAACGCACCACCGCGGCCACCCGGCCATCCATGATCGACTCCGCATCCAGCACCACCGGCTGGCCCGAACTGCTGTCTTGACGGAAACGCACATAGGGGAGGATGAAGGCGAAATCGTCCCGGCTGCTGCGCAACGCCAGCACCGCGCCGAGAAAACCAAGGCTGGCATAGAGGATGAGTTCTAAGGCGCGGGAAAGGGTCGATACCAGTTCCACCCCACCGCCGCGGAATGCCTGGGTGACGAGATCCGCCACCCCCACCCGCGTGAGCAGCCAGGCGCAGAACACCCCGACCATCAGACCGAAGGTCGCGGTGGAAAAACCGCGCAGGCTGAAGCCCTTGATGAGGGACTCAATCCAGATGAAAAAACCGGCGACCGCCAGCCCTCCGATGATGCCCACGCTCATCGGCACTTCGGCCGACGTTTCTCTGGTGCTCAACGCGATGGCGACTCCCGCCGCCTCGCAGACCAGCAGGTAAAGCAGACGCGCGACATTGACAGATGCGGGAGCCATGAACTGCCGCAGCATCGCGCATCCGGGGGGCAGCGGTCAACGGTCAAGGAGCGCCGGCCATTTCAGCAGTCTCCGCCACTTCACGCCCTTGTCCGGGATGTGGAGTTGGAAACTTGGAACTTTCCTACCGCTCGATGGTGAATCCCTTTACCCCTTCGAGCGGCGGGATGTTCTGGACGTGCATGCCCTCGATGTAGTGCGCGAGGGGTGATTCCTCGGCGATCTCCTTGATGAATGCCTCCACCTCGTCGCGTTCGCCCGAAATCTGGAGCTCCACCGTGCCATCCGGTAGATTCTTCACCCAGCCGCAAACCTCGAAACCGCGGGCGAGATCCTTGGTGGTATAGCGGAAGCCGACGCCCTGGACGCGGCCCTCGAAGATGACTCGGCGTGCGATCACGGTGCGGAGGATGCCGTGTAAACGGCCACCCCGTCGAGGAACATTTGAACCGCCACCAGCACCAGCAACAGGCCCATCAGGCGTTCCAGGGCGCGGGCTCCCTTGGCTCCCAATACCATCAGCAACAGTGGTGAAGCATAGAGAATGAGCGATGAGACCAGCCAGGCCGCCACCACCGCCAGCGCGACCGAACCAAGCGCGTGAGGGTGTTTCGTGGCGGTGAGCAACAGTAGTGCGATGCTCGACGGCCCCGCCATCAGCGGCACGGCGAGCGGGACGATGAAAGGTTCGTCGTCTTCGCTCTCCCCCAGCACCGAGCGGGTGGGAAACACCATTCCCAATGCGATGAGGAAGAGGATGATCCCGCCGGAGATGCTCAGCGTGTGCGGCCGCAAGCCCAGGAAACCCAGCAGGTGCTTTCCGAGAAAAAGAAAGCCCAATAGAATCGCCAGCGCGATCAACAGCTCGCGGATCAGCACCCGCCGGCGGCGTGCCTCCGGAACCTTCGACAGCACGGAGTGGAAGATCGCCGCGTTGCCGAAGGGATCGAGCACCAGAAAGAGGGTGACGGCGAAGGCAAGGAGATCCATGCGGGGAAGCGATCAATTCGCCACGATGTTCACGAGCCGGCCGGGGACGACAATAATCTTGCGCACGGTCTTGCTCTCGGTCTGCTCCTTCACCCGCGCCGAAGCGAGGGCGGCAGCTTCAACCGTCGCATTGTCCGCGTCCCTGACCACAAAGATCCGGTCGCGGAGCTTGCCGTTGACCTGGACGACGAGCTCGATTTCATCCGTGACGAGGGCGGCTTCGTCGTGCTCCGGCCACGGGCTGTCGGCGAGCATGGTCGCGCCGCCAAGACGGGCGTGGATTTCCTCGGTGACGTGCGGGGCGAAGGGATTGAGGACGTGGAGCAGCAGGCGGAATTCATTCAGCGGGACGATCTCCGCCTGGGTGAAAGCGTTGGTGCAGACCATCATCTGCGAGATGGCGGTGTTGAAGGACATCCTGGCGATGTCTTCGGTGACCTTCTTGACCGTTTCATGGACGACCTTGAGCAGCGTTTTGTCGGTGCAGGGCGTGTCCCGGATCTTCGCGGACACGACCCATTCTCCGGCTTGGTTCTCCTCGAAAGCGACGCGCCAGACGCGGGCGAGGAAGCGCGAGACGCCCTCGACGCCCTTCATGCTCCAGGGTTTGTTGTCCTTCAGGGGTCCCATGAACATCTCGTAGAGGCGCAGGGAATCCGCTCCGTAAGCATCGACGACTTCATCGGGATTGACGACGTTTCCACGGGATTTGGACATTTTTTGCCCGTCTTCTCCGAGAATAAGCCCGGGATTGTAATAACTATTGAAAGGCTCGCTGGTCGAAACGTGACCGAGATCATGGAGCACCTTGTGCCAAAACCGGGCATAGAGGAGATGCAGCACCGCGTGTTCTGCGCCGCCTACATAAAGATCGACCGTTCCCGATTGCGGATTGGAAGAACCGCTCCAGTAGCTCTCGGCTTCCTTGGAGATGAAGCGTTCGCCGTTTTTTGGATCGCAGTATCTCAGGTAGTACCAGCAGGAGCCGGCCCATTGCGGCATGGTGTTGGTTTCACGGAGGGAGCCGTCGGGCAGCTCGACCCACTCGCGGGCTTTGCCGAGCAGCGGCTCGGGCGAGCCGGTCGGCTTGTAGTCGTCCAGCGGCGGGGCGAGGAGGGGGAGTTCGCTTTCGGGTACGGGGTGGTGCCGGCCGTCTTTCCAGGTGAGCGGAAAGGGCTCGCCCCAATAGCGTTGGCGGGAAAAGAGCCAGTCGCGGAGCTTGTATTGGACGCGACGCTTGCCTTGGCCGCTCTGCTCCAGCCAGTCGATCATCTTTGTCTTCGCCTCGGCGGTGGGCAGGCCGTTGAGATTGCAGCGATCACCCTCGGGATCTTCCAATCCCCAGCCGTCCGGTGGCGATTGAATGGCGATCCCATGATCGCAGAAAGCACTTTGGATGTTGTGGTCGTCAAAGGCACCGTGACCGGGCGGTAGATCGTTCGGACAAACCACCCTCACGATTGGCAATCCGAACTTCTTGGCGAACTCGAAATCCCGCTCGTCGTGCGCCGGTACGGCCATGATCGCGCCGGTGCCGTAGCCCATCATCACGTAGTCGGCGATCCAGACGGGGATCTCTTCGCCATTGACGGGATTGACGGCATGCGCGCCGGTGAAAACGCCGGTCTTGTCCTTATTCAGATCGCCGCGTTCCAGGTCGGACTTGGCGGAGCAGGCTTTGACATAGGCTTCGACGGCATCCTTTTGCTCCGCGGTCGTGATTTCCGCGACATAAGGATGCTCCGGAGCGAGCACCATGTAGGTGGCTCCGAACAAAGTATCGGGCCGGGTGGTAAAGACCTCCATCTGGAGTTCGGAGTTTGAGATCTGGAATTTCACCTCCGCTCCTTCGCTGCGGCCGATCCAGTTCTTTTGCAGCAGCTTGATGCCTTCCGGCCAATCGAGCGGCCCCAGCTCGTCGATCAGGCGCTGGGCGTACTTGGTGATACGCAGCATCCACTGGCGCAGCGGACGGCGCTCGACGGTGTGGCCCTTGCTGCGCCATTCCTCGACTTCCTCGTTGGCGAGCACGGTGCCGAGGTCGGGCGACCAGTTGACCGGCGCTTCGTGGACGTAGGCGAGGCGCACGGCGTCGATCTGCTCGCGGGTCCAGCCCTTCGCTTCGAGTTCGGCGACAGGGCGGGCCTTTTGCGTTTCCTCGTCGTAGTACGACGAATACAGTTGCAGGAAGATCCACTGGGTCCAGCGGACGTATTCCGGGTCGGTGGTGGCGATTTCTCGGTCCCAGTCGTAGCCGAAGCCGAGCGATTTCAACTGGCGCTTGAAGGTGGCGATGTTCGCCGCGGTGGTGATGGCGGGGTGCTGGCCGGTCTTGATGGCGTATTGCTCGGCGGGCAGTCCGAAGGAGTCCCAGCCCATCGGGTGCAGGACGTTGTAGCCCTGGCGGCGTTTGGCGCGGCCGATGATGTCGGTGGCCGTGTAGCCCTCCGGGTGGCCGACGTGGAGTCCGGAGCCGGAAGGATAGGGAAACATGTCGAGGACGTAGAATTTCGGCCTCGAGGGGTCGAAACCGAAATCGCCCGGATTCGGGGTGCGGAAGGTTTTCTCCGCATCCCAGCGGGCCTGCCAGGCGGGCTCGAACTGGTCGAAGGGGAACGGTTTGCGGCGGTCGGCGGACATGGTCTCGGGCCGCGGAAGCTGGCGGAACGATCTCATTTTGAAAAGGAAAACCCCATAGAACGCGGGAGCGCGGAAACCGAAACGCGAAACGAAAAACCCCGCCACGGCGCACGGGCCGGGCGGGGTCTGATCTGGAATTTGAGATTTGGAGTTTGGAATTTCAGAGCCGCTTGTCGGCCTTCGCCTTGGCGATCAACTCAGTGAGGGTCTTGATGTAGGCGTCGGGGCCACCTTTCAGGGTGCCGAGGTCGTCGGAGAGCTTCTTGCCCTCGGCATCGAGCAACCAGACGGTGGGATAGCCTTCGTTGAGGTATTCCTTTTTCAGCGCGTCGTTCTGCTTCTTGAGTTCGGCGGAGAGTTCCTTTTTCCGCGGGAAGTCTGCTTCCATCAGGATGAGATTCTCGGCGGCGAAGTCCTGGAAAGCTTTTTGCGAGAAGACATCCTTCTCGATCTTGATGCACCAGCCGCACCAGTCAGAGCCGGTGAGGTTGATCAGGATGGGCTTGTTCTCCGCCTTGGCCTTGGCCTTGGCGGCTTCCCAATCGGTGAGCCAGTTCCCGGCGCCGGCAAAGGCAAAGGATGCGGTGGCGGCGAGGACGGCGAGAGCGCGGAGCAGCGTTTTCATCGGAGAATAAGACGCCGCGGCGGTGGCTGATATTCCAACGAAAAACCCCGCCGCGGCGCAGAGGCCGGGGCGGGGCCGGGCTGCCATGAACAGCGCGCCTGTGAAATCCGTCAGTCGAGGTCCTTCTTCTCCAGCTCGCTTTCCAGGTGAGCGAGGAAAGCGTCCACTTTCAGGTAGTGGGCGGGATTGAAGGTGGAGAAGCGTTTTCCTTCCGCCGTGAGCAGAATCACGGTCGGAAAGCCTTCCACCTCGTATTTCTCGCGCAGCGGCTCGTTCTTTTTCGCCAGCTCTTCGTCGCGCTTCGGAAAATCCAGATGGACCAGCACGAAATTCTCCGACGCCTTGTCGGTGAATTCCTTCTTCGAAAAGACCGCCTTCTTGACGGCGATGCAGGGAGCGCACCAGTCGGAGCCGGTGAACTCGACGAAGACGGCCTTGTTTTCCTTTTTGGCCTGCTCGAAGGCCTTGTCGAGATCCGTGCCCCAGCCTGCGGGCGCCGCGGCGAATGCGGAACTGACGATGGCTTGTCCGACGGCGAAAAGGGCGAGGTGCGTGATGGCTTTCATGACGTGGTAATAAAGGCGTAGCACGGGGCCGGAATATTTCAAAAAACTTGGCCGTCATACGTCCGCCGGTTAGCTCCGGGCATGCCGTCTCCGCTGCCGCCTCTCGTCATCGCCACCCGCAACGCGCACAAGACACGCGAGATCCGCGAAATGCTCGGCGATCGTTATGAAGTGCGGGATGCCAACGATTTTCCCGATCTGCCCGAGGTCGAGGAAACGGGCACCACCTTCCTGGAGAATGCGACGCTCAAGGCGCTGGCCATCAGTTGCCGGGTGGCGGGGTGGGTGCTTTCCGACGACTCCGGGCTGGAGGTCGATGCCCTCGGCGGCGCGCCGGGCGTGTGGTCGAGCAGCTACGGCGGCGAGGAGGGGAACCATGCGAAAAACAACGCCCGCCTGCTCGCCGAAATGACCGGGAAAAGCGACCGCGCGGCGCGTTTCCGCTGCACGATGGTGCTGGCGAAGGATGGCGAAATCGTCACGGATTTCAGCGGCACGGTGGAGGGAAGAATTCTCGATGCGCCGAGCGGCGCGGGCGGCTTCGGCTACGATCCGCTGTTCGCGCCGGAGGGGTATGACAAGAGCTTCGCCGAACTCGGCGCGGAGGTGAAAAACGCGATGAGCCACCGCGGCCGGGCGCTGGCCCTGGTGGTCGCGTGGTTGGAAAACGCCGGGTGAGTTTCATGTCGGCGCGGCACGGCGGATTCTGCTAGACCGCGGGCGTGGCGCGTTTCCCTGCCAGCGTTCCCGGCCGCATGAACAAGGGCTGCCTGATCGGTTTCGGGCTGCTTTGGACCGCCCTCAGCTCGATCTTCGTCGTGGCCGGCCTGGCGATTTTCGCGAAATCGGCCGGGCGCGACGGCTGGGAGCGAGTGTCCTGCGTGATCGAGCGCTTCGAGATCGACGCGGAGCGCCAGCGCCAGCCGCCATTCGTCCCCGAGGTGCGCTTCCGCTACGACTATGCGGGCGAGAGCCGCATCGGGACGAAGCTGTGGCCGGAGAGGAAGGGCAGCGACCGCTACGCCGAAATCGCCGAAATCCGGGAGGCATATGCTCTCGGGCCGGAGGGTCCGATGGCCTCAGTGGAAGGCGCGGTGGCGGAGTGCCGGGTAAATGCCGCCGATCCGGACGAGGCGGCGCTCATTGTCGAGTCGTCGGAGGGCTGGCTCGGGCTTTTTTTCATGCTGTTCGGCCTGTGTTTCGTCCTGATCGGCGCGGCCATCGTCTGGTCGGGCTTCCGCGGAGGGAAGCGCCGCGAGACGCTGTCGGAAGGCGCCGCGGAAAACGGCGGACGCGGCGTGGCGATCGTCTTTTTCCTGATATTCGCCGGCGCGGGGCTGGCGATGCTTTTCGGCCTTGTGCTGCCGAAGGTCGCCGAATGGCTGGACATGAGGCAATGGCATGGGACGCCCGCGACCGTCATTTGGAGCGATGTCAAGGAGGTGGATGGCGACGAGGGCACGAGCTACAAAGTCGATCTTTTCTACCGCTACGAATTCGCCGGCCGGGAGCACCGCGCCAACCGCTACGATCTCATGGATGGCAGCTCGTCCGGCCGCGAGGGGAGCAGGGAAATCGCCCGCGCTCATCCGGCCGGCTCGGCATTGACCGTCTATGTGGACCCGGAAAATCCCTGGCGCGCGGTGGTGAAGCGCGACGCGGGGTGGTGGGCGCTCTTCGTGCTGTTTCCGCTGCCCTTCATCGCCGTCGGTATCGGCGGCCTGTGGTGGATGCGCAAAGGCCGCCGGAAGACCTTCTCCGCGGAGCTCCCTGAGCACCCGGGCCTGCGGGCTCCGCTGCGGGAAAGCGCGGCGGCCCCGCGCATCCTGCGCAGCCGGGGGAAGCGGGGTCGCGCATTCGCCGGCACGCTCTGCGCGGCGCTGTTCTGGAACGGCATCGTCTCGGTTTTCGCCTTCCAGATCATCAGCGCCTGGCGGCAGGGCGATCTGCATTGGTTCATGGCGATTTTCCTCATCCCCTTCCTCCTCGTCGGGCTCGCGCTGGCGGCGCTGGCCGTCTATTGCTTTTTCGCGATCTTCGCGCCGGTCTTCGACATCGAGCTGGAAAACGCCGACCTGTTCCCCGGAGCGGTCACCCGCCTCCACTGGCGGCGCGGCGGAGGGATCGGGCAGCCGCGGAACTTCATCCTCTATCTCGTCGGGCGGGAGGAAGCCACCTACCGCCGCGGCACCAGCACCTCCACCGCGACCTCGGTGTTTTTCGAGGAAGTCATTTTCGAAAGCACCCATCCGCACGACATGCGGGCCGGCGGCGCCGAGCTGCGCATTCCCGCCGGCGCCGTCCCCTCCTTCAAGGGCGACCACAACTGCATCCGCTGGCTGCTGCGCGTTCGTGCCGACGTGCCACGCATGCCCGATGTCGGCGACGACCACGACCTGACCCTCCGCCCTCCGAACCGCAGCGAACTGCCATGACCTCGATCACGCTTCACAGAAAAGACCTCCGCCCCTTCGAAACGGTCTCCGGCAGGGTGACGTGGCAGTTGGAATCCATCCCGCACGATCTCGAACTGCGGCTTTTCTGGTACACCCGCGGCCGCGGCATGACCGACTCCGAGCCGGTGGCGAAGCTGAAGCTCGACCCCGCCGCCGCGGGCGCGCGGGACTTCGACTTCGAACTGCCCGCCGGACCGTGGAGCGTGAACGGCACGCTGGTCGCCATCGTCTGGGGCATCGAACTGGTCGACGGCGAAAACGGCGGCCTCGGCTGGGAAGAGTTCACCGTTTCGCCCGACCGCCGCGAGCGGACGCTCCCGCGCGTGGAAACGCCGCGCTCGGAGTACCAGCGCAAGCTCCCGTTCGTGAGCCGTCCCTCCCGCCCCGCCGATGAACGCCCGTGACAATCCCTTCGACCCCTGCCGGCTGGAGCGCCTGCTCGCCTTCGATCCCGCGCTGGCCGGGACCACTTGGGAAGCTCTCGAAACCCGCTGGCGATCCCTCGGCCATCGCGCCGCCGTCACCGGCCCCCACGGCGCGGGAAAAACCACCCTGCTCGACGCCTTCGCCACCCGTCTGCGGCAGCGGGGTGACCCTCCATTGCGCCTCTTTTTCAACGAAGAACACCGCCGCCTGTCCCCCGCAGACCGCGAAACGCTCCGCCAATCCGCCGGCCGCACCCTGCTCGTCGATGGCGACGAACACCTTCCCTGGCGCGAGCGCCGGGAACTGCGCCGCGCCATCCGCACCGCGGCGAAAACCCTCCTCGCCCGCCATCGCCGCGGCCCATGGCCGGAACTGATCCGGCTGAAGGCCACCCCGCGCCTCGCATTCGAACTTCTGGAACGGATTGGCCCACCCGGAAACAGTGCATTCATCCTCAATCTCTTTCAGGCGAAAAAGGGAAACTTGCGGGAGCTGTGGCTAGCCTGCTACGACCTCGCCGCCGGAGGGAAATACTTCGGAACAAAATAAATTTTGAAATTCCGTAATATTTTGTAAAATGCCGCGCGTGATCCGCCTCTTTTCCATCCTGCTGCTGTTGCTTCCCCTGCTCGGGCTGACCTCGTGCGGCCGTCAGGCGAAAGCGAAGCATCCTGTCTCCTACCGGTTCGAACACGGCCACACCGCGATGCTCCGGAACGGCGTCGCCTATGCGCCGAAGCGTGCCCCCGAAGCCGTCAAGCGCGCCATCGCGGCCGGCAACCGCCTCCAGGGCAAACCCTACAAATGGGGCGGCGGCCACGCCCGGCACAACGACAGCGGCTACGACTGCTCCGGCACCGTCTCCTACGTCCTGCGCGAGGCCGGCCTGCTCAAGGGCTCGATGCCTTCCAATGGCTATTTCAGCTATGGCAAAAAAGGCGAGGGCGACTGGATCACCGTCTATGTCCGCAAGGGCCACGTCTTCATGACCGTCGCCGGCCTGCGCCTCGACACTGGCGGTCCGGGCGGCCGCACCGGCCCGCGCTGGAAGCCGCAGACGCGCAACGGCAAGGGTCACGTGATGCGCCATCCGGCGGGGCTTTGACCTACCGCACCTTCACCGGCGCGGCAATGATCCCCTCCTCCGTCTCCTGCTTCAGCCGGAGCTGGCCGCAGGCGGCGTCGATGTCGTGGCCTTTTTCCAGCCGTAGCGTGGCGGAGACGCCGGCATTGCGGAGAATGTCGCGGAAAGCGCGGCATTGGTCCTCCGGCGGACGCGCCCAGTCGAGGCCCTCGACCGTGTTGTAGGGAATCAGGTTCACCTTCGCGCGCAGCCGCCGCGCGTGGCCGGCGAGGATGCGGGCCTGCTCCAACGAATCGTTCACGCCGTCGATCAGGATGTATTCGAGGGTGAGGTGCTGCTTTTTACGGGAGTTCCAGTAGTCGAGCGCCTCGAAGAGTTCGGCGACACCCCATTTCCGGTTCACCGGCATGATCCTGCCGCGCACCTCGTCCGTCGCGCCGTGGAGCGAAATCGCCAGCCGGATCTGCTGCGGATGCTCCGCCAGCTTCCGGATCTGCGGCACCAGGCCGGAGGTCGAAATCGTCAGATGCCGCGCGCCGAGATGCAATCCCCACGGCGCGGTGATGATCGCAATGGCGGCGAGCAGATTGTCGAGATTCGCCAGCGGCTCGCCCATACCCATGAAGACGAGGTTGTCGACCCGCTCGCCGGAAAGCCGCTCGGCCATCAGCACCTGCCCGGCGATCTCCGCCGGTTCCAGATGGCGCGTGAAACCGGCCAGCCCCGAAGCGCAGAATCTGCACCCGTAGGCGCAGCCCACCTGCGAGGAAACGCAAAGCGTGCGGCGGTCGGATTTCTCCCCGTAGAGCGCGGGATTCGCGGGAATGAGCACGCTTTCCACATAGCGGTGGTCGTGCAGGCGGAAGAGGAATTTGCGTGTCGTGTCGGCGCTGCCCTGCGTGTGCGCGTGTTCCAGGGCGTGCAGACGGTACGATGTACCTAGTATTCCCCGCAGCGCGGCGGGCAGATTGCTCATCTCGTCCACCGAGGCGGCCTTCTTTTTCCAGATCCAGTCGAGCACCTGCCCGGCACGGAACACGGGCTGCCCGTGGCCGGCCATGAGGGCCTCCATGGCGGCGGGATCGAAACCGGTGAGCGCGGGGAGCACGCGGAGAGCATGGATACGATCCGCCCGGCGTCAAAGGAGGAAGGTAGGGATGACCGTCCCGGCCGTCCACGGACAAACGGGGGCGATTGTCCCTACCTCCCGCGGAACATTCTCTCCAACTCCTCCTCCTCCAGCACCCGCCACTCCCCTTCCGCCAGATCGTCCGGCAGCTCCAGCCCGCCGATGGAAATCCGCTTCAAAGCCGTGACGTGATTCCCCGCCGCCGCGAACATCCGCCGCACCTGATGATAGCGCCCCTCGTGCAGCGTGATCCGCGCCTCCTTCTCCCCCAGCACCTCCAGTTCCGCCGGCAGCAGCGGCTTTCCCTCCGACCGCAACATCAGCGTGCCGCTGGCGAAAAGCGCCGCTTCGTGCCCCTCCAAGGGCCGGTCCAGCCATACGTGGTACACCTTTCCGAGCCGTGACTTCGGGTGGATGATCCTGTGCGACAGCGGCCCCTCGTCGGTCATCAGCAGCATCCCGGTCGTGTCCTTGTCCAAGCGTCCCACCGGGCTCAGCGCCGGGTTCCGGCAGGCGAAACGCGCCGGCAGCAGATCGTAGACCGTATCGCCCGGATCTTCCGTGCTGCATGTGTAGCCGTCCGGCTTGTTCAGCACGATCGTCAGCGGCGCCGGCGGATCGAGCGGTTCGCCCTTGAAAAGAATCTCCCCGTGCGGTGGGAAGTCCCGCTCCCCGAGAACCCGCCCGCCCGTATCGGTCACCGCGCCCGATTTGAGAAGGCGATCCACCTCGCGACGCGAACCATAGCCGAGATTGGCGAGCAGTTTGACGAGTTTCATCGGTCGAAGTTCCAAGTGCCCAATGAGATTCTCAGCGGCCTCGGCGTCTCCGCGTTTCGTCCCATCTTTTCTCCGCGAAGACCAGCTTGTAGGTCGCATCCTCCACCGGCTTGCGCCAGCTCAGGCCGAGCGCGCCCAGCTCCGCCTCGTAGGGGAGCTGACGGTTCGCCACCAGAAAAAGCCGCCCGCCGGTCCGCAACGCCTGCGCCGCCGAACGCAGGAATGCCTTCCCCAGCGACACATCCGCCGCCTGCCCGGTGTGAAAGGGCGGGTTCACGACGATCTCGTCGTATTTCCCGGGAATCCCGGCCGCCACATCGTGCCAGTGAAAGCGGAAGCGTTCGCCGGGCAGGTTCTTCCTCGCGCAGTTCAAAGCCCGCGCATCCGCCTCGAAAAGATGCACTTCTTTGACCTCCATGCATTTCTCCGTGACCATTTTCGAAAGATAACCCCACCCCGCGCCGAGATCCGCCACCGTGCCGCGCAGATTTCCCGGCAGGTGCGCCGCCAGCAGCGATGAGCCGGGATCGACATGATCCACGCTGAAAATCCCTGCCTCCACCACGAAACCATCGACCTCCCGCGGCTCGCCGAGCTTCCGCCATTCCCCAAGCAGTGCCTCGTTCCAGCCGCCGTGTTTCACCGCATGGAAGACCCGGCACTTGCTCTTTTGCATCGAGCCGATGCCGCCCGCCGCTTTCTCCAGTGCCTTTTCGAAGCGCGCCGCCCCGGCCGTGTTCGTCATCGCCGCCACCAATCTGCCGCCGTCTTCCAGCAGATCGTAACCCTTCGCGAAAGCCGCCAGCGTTTCGTCCCTCGATTTCCCCGGCAGCAACAGCACCAGCGGCCATGTACCGGACACCTCGTCGAGCCGGGCGAATCCCTCCCCTTCCCACGCCTCCGCCAGCGGCTTGAAGGGCTGCCAGCCGGTCGCCTCCGGCCAATCCCTCAACGCCGGATGCGGCTCCGCGCCGAGAAACAGCACCCGCCGCGGCACCGCGATCTCCCCCCGGGAAAAAGGCAGCAACAGGGTCTCCAAAGCCGGGCTCACGCGCCGCACCATGCTCTCCCGCGCCCTCTGACGACAAGGCATCGTTCGCGCCATAAAAAATCCCTTGCCAGTGTTACATGATAACTGTTACACTAAAAACACCACCTTGATGCTCCCCTTCTCCTTCCGGCTCCGCGACGGCGAACCGGTCTCCGACCAGATCGTCCGCGCCGCGCACCGCGCCCTCGCCAGCGGCGAACTGCGGGAAGGCGATCTTTTCCCTTCCGTCCGCGCACTGGCCCAGGAGCTGAAAATCTCCCCGACCACCGCCTTCAAAGTCGTCCAGGAACTCAAGGACCTCGGCTTTCTCGTCAGCCGCCCGGGCATCGGGATGGTCGTGCAGGCGCCGCACCTCCCCTCGCTCGACCAGCGGCTCGCACTGATGGAGCCCGCCGCCCGCCGCTTCCTCGACGAAGCCCGCGCCCTCCACCTCTCCCTCGACGAACTCCACGAACTCCTCCGCCGTCTCCAAAACCCCTGAACGCCCATGATCACCATCCGCGGTCTGAAAAAACGCTTCCGGCGTCACGAGGCCCTGCACGGCATCGACCTCGACGTCCCGGAGGGCAAAGTCACCGCCTTCCTCGGCCCCAACGGCGCCGGCAAGACGACTACCATCAAGTGCGCGATGAACCTGCTCGAACGCGACGCCGGCAACGTCACCGTGCTCGATACCGACGCCCGCGAGCTCAGGCCCGAACACTGGCGGCGCATCGGCTACGTCTCGGAAAACCAGCGCCTGCCCGGCTGGATGACCGTCCCGCAACTGCTCGGCTACCTCCGCCCCATGTACGGCGAATGCTGGGACCGCGACTTCGAGCGCAAACTGCTAGCCGACTTCGACCTGCCGCTGAAAACCCGGCTCCGCTCCCTGTCCCGCGGCCAGTTCATGAAGGCCGCCCTTGTCTCCAGCCTCGCCTACCGGCCGTGCCTCGTGGTGCTCGATGAACCCTTCTCCGGCCTCGACCCGCTGGTACGCGACGAATTCCTCACCGGCCTGCTGGAACTCACCGAGACCGAAGGCTGGACCGTCTGGATCTCCTCCCACGACATCGAGGAAGTCGAGCGCTTCGCCGACCGTGTCGCCATTCTCGACAACGGCCGCATCGACCTGCAGGACGACGTCGATGCCATCCACGCCCGCTTTCGCGCCGTCGAACTGCACTTCGACGAGGAAGCTTCCCCGCCGTCCGCCCTGCCCGGCCACTGGCTGAATTTCCGGCTCCAGGGCCGCGTCGCCCGCTTCACCGATTCGAATTACGACGAATCCCGTAATTCGGACGACTGCCGCCGCCTCTTCCCCGGCCCCGCCCGCAGCGAGGTCCGTCCGATGAACCTCCGCGAAATCTTCGTCGCCCTGGCGAAGTCGTACCGCGGGCAGACCCGCTGATGCCATGCCCCTTTCCAAACTGACACTCCTCCGCGGCGCGCTGATCGTTGCCTTCTTCGCTTTCGCCCTGTTTCACACAGATGCCTGGAGGGGCTGGGTTGTCGCCGCGGCCTCCCTGTTCGTGCTGCCTTTACTGACCTGGCTGCTCGTTTCCAATGCAGTGAAAGAAGCGCCGCCCTTCGACGACACCGCCTTTCACCGGACGCGGCCGGTCACGGCCGGCCGGGTATTCCGCCACCTCGCCGGGTTTCACCTGCTGGTGCTCGCCGGCATGCTGGGAGTCATCCTGATTCTCGGCTGGTTCTTCAATCTGGGCGCCCGTGAGATCGCCCCTGGCATGCTGATGGTCACCGTGCCCTGGATCGCACTCGTGGCGTTGTTCGCCACGGTGGCAAGCCTTTCGACGGTGCCCGAACGCTGGAATGGTTGGGGCGCCGTGACACTGCTGCTGCTCCCGGCGATTTCGTTCCTGCTGCTCTCTTTTTCATTCGGGTGGACATCCATAGAATGGACGATCTTCGGCATGCCGCTCGCTGGAGCGGTGATCTACCCAGCGCTGTGGTGGCTGGTGGCGGTAAAGCGTCGTTGGTTTCTCGGATGCGGATTGGGGCTCACGACGGGGCTCGTCCTACCGTGGGTCCCGATACCGCTCGATTTGTCGGTGCCGGGAAGGCTGTTGTACGGAGATTCTCGTCAACGCGTTCCGGAACCCGTCATCCGCCGTCTGAAAGATCCCGCAGCGGCGGCGGGAATGGTGGAGGAACAGGCAGAGCTTTCCCGACTCCTGGAGGTGCGCGGACTCGGCCCCGACGAATTCATCGGGAGCGTTAAGATGGATTCGATCCGTGAGCGCCCGCCAGGGGAATCGCACCCGCTTTACGACATGGAGCCGGCCTTTCAGGAAATGTATTTAACGGCATTCTCCACCAATGCCAATGGCCGGCTGGTTCCCGCGACAACGGCGCTTTTTCATGTGGTGAATTCCGGCTCTGCCGCAGGAAGCGGGCATCCGATCCCGGGAGATCGGATCCATAACCGGAGTTCCGCACTTTCGGAATCCGAACTCCTGGGACTTCCCGTAAACGGGCGTCGCCACCGCCACGGCTATGAGTCGCTGCCCATCGAAACGACGGAGCTCCCTTGGAGCTTCTCGGGAACGACCTTCCGTTGGGTGAAGGTGCTGGAGGTTCCAGCCACAAAAGGCGGCAGGGCGAAACTGCCGGATGGCGGGGTGATCCAGCTTCTTCCTCCGGATAGAAACCTCGCGGACTTCGTGTTCACTGTCAGAGTCATGCAAGGGCGGCATCGGCCGGAGCCGCTCGGTCGCGGCTCTCTTCCCGCTCTGGTCGCGAGGGACGCCGACGGGCGGGCGAGGCTCATTCAAGGTCATGCCATGGGACGCACCACCAGCTTTAGATTCCTGATCCGAGAGCGGGAATTCGAATACCGGAAACCGTCGGCTCATCCGCAGCCCCTCGCCGGGTCGGACGCCCTTCAGACCACACGTCTGGAGGTTTATTGGCCCGAATACCGGGGATTCTTCAGAGCGACGCTTCCTCCGCCGTAATCGCTCGAAGCGGGAACCAAACCGCCGCCGGACCGAAGTTCCATGACAGCCCGCCCCCTTCCAAACTCCCCCCGCATTTTCCAGACGACGGGGGCCGTGCGGTCCGCTACACTTTGGGTCGGCTCGTCCGCTTTCCCATGAAACCCATACTCCTGCTTCCTCCTGTCGCCGCACTGGCGGTCACCGGTGTCTGGCTCGGTACTCAACAACGCTCGATCACCGCGCTGGAAAAGGAAACGCTGCTGCTGCGCCAGCATGTGAATGCCGCCAGGCAGACGGGGGACGCAGACGGGGACCCCTCCTTCGCCGCCCGTGCGGGTGGCGCAAAGGACAAGGACCCGGACACCATCGACTGGAAGGGTCTCGCCGATTCGATGGCTTCCGCGCAGCGCGGCGGAATACCCGACATGCGCGCGATGATGAAGCTCCAGACAAAGCTGATGGCTCTCAGCGAAGCGGAGCTGGCCGCCGCGCTCGACGAGATCGCCGCGCTCGAATTGAGCCAGGAGGCCCGCCGCAACCTGGAGAACATGGTGATCGGCATGTTGATCCAAAAGGACCCGCAGCTCGTGCTCGACCGCTATCTCGACAAACTCGGCGACCCGCGAAGCGGCATCGGCTGGCAACTCGCCCACGGCTTCCAGCAATGGGTCGCGAAGGACGGCGCGGTTGCGCTCGCGTGGCTCGACACGCAGATCGCGGCGGGAAAATTCGACAGCAAATCGCTCGATGGGAAAAGTCACGGCCGTCTGCAATTCGAGGCTGCCGCCATCGTTTCCCTGATCGCTACGGATCCCGATGCTGCGGGTCGGCGGATCGTCGCCTTGCCGGAAGACCAGCGACGGGAGCTTTTCCAGCAGGGCGGGATGACGAATCTACGGCCCGGTTCGGAAAAAGCCTACGCCGCCCTGATCCGCGAGCACGTGCCCGAAAACGAACGCGGTCAGGCGCTCGCCAGCAGCACCCATTTCATGATCCACCAGGGCGGCTATGAAAAGGTCGGCGCGTATCTCGACGAAATCGAAGCCACCCCGGCCGAACGCACCGAGGTCGCCAAACAGGCCGCACGCAACAAATTCCAGAACCTTTCCCACGAGGGGAAAATCGACCGCCAGGCCGTGGACGAAATGCGCGGATGGGTCGCGGGACAATCACCGGACGAGGTGGACCGCATCACCGGCGAGGCGCTTTCCAATCTCTGGGGCGAGCGTGCAAAATGGACGGACAACGCGAAACTCATCGACGAACTCCACACCGAGAACCCGAGCGACGACCTGCTCGTCTCCTTCCTCGGCGGCCACCAGGCCATGCAACACCGCGAGGCCGCCCTGGAGCTGGCGGCGAAAATCGCCGACGAGACCAAGCGCGCCGAAGTGACCGCCCGCCTCGAAGGCAAAGCCGTCCGCTCCTCCGCCACCATCATCGCCGACTGACTCCCGCCGCCCATGAAGACGTCCCTTCTCCTTTCCCTCGCCATCCTCGCCGCCGGCGCCCTGCTCGGCTGGAAGCGGCATGGCGACCTCGCCACCGTGCGCGAGGTCCATACGCAGGTTGCCGAAGAAGCCCGCGCGCTCGGGCTGGAACCGGAAAAACTCGCGGCAGCGGGCGAACCGCCGCTGCGGCTGAAATCCAGCCGCGGGGATGCCGCCGACAAGATCGCGGAGGCCAAATCCTTCGCCCGCGAGCTGATCGCCTTCGCGCGCGAGATGAAGGAAATCGAAAAGTCCGGCTCTCCCCCGGATGAAAGAATACAGCGGCGGATCATGGAAACCCTGGCCCGCTTCATGGACCTCAGCCCCACGCAGATCAAAACGGTCATCGCCGAACTCAAGGACAGCCCGGAACTCGACGACAAGATGCGCCGGGACATCGTTGGTTTTTCGATCATGATGCTGGCGAACGATCAGCCGCAGGCCGCTCTGGCGATCTTCACCGAAACGTCGGACATGGAAGGCATGGCCGGGATGGGCGGCCACGTCGTCTCTTCCTCGCTCGGGAAGTGGGCGGAAAAAGACCCGTTCGGCGCCCTGGAGTGGATCCGCGAGAATTCCGAAAAGCACGCCGATCTGATCACCGGGGATGCCAAGGCCGCCGTCATCGCCGGGGCCGCGAAGCAGGACCCAAAGCTCGCCCTCTCGCTGATGGACGAAGTGGATCTGGAAAAGCCCCGGCAGGCGGCCGCTCTCGTGCGGGGAATCCAAGGTGCAGAAGAGCGGAACGCCCTGCTCGCCGCTCTTCGTGCGGACAAGAAGCATGCCGATCTTCTGAATTCGACCTTGTCCGCCCTCGGCGGCCAGCTCGCGAGCGAAGGTTTCGAGGCGAGCCAGGCATGGCTCGCTTCCGCCAAGCTTAGCGAGAGCGAGACCGCGAGCTTCGCCGAAGGGCTCTCTCCCTGGCGGGCCGGCGGCGACAACGGCCGCTGGATCGACTGGATGGCGGACAAGCTGCCGGCGGAGCGGCTCGACTCTAAGGTTGATCAGACGATGAGCCAGTGGGCGCGCGACGACTACCAGGCCGCCGGGGAGTGGATCAACGGCGCCTCCGAAGGCCCCGCCAAGCAGGCCGCCGTGAAGAGCTACGCGAAAACCGTGGCACCCTACGAACCCGCCGCCGCCGCGCAATGGGCACTCACCCTGCCCGCCGGAAAAGACCGCGACGCTCTGCTGCGCACCATCCACGGCGAATGGAAAAAGCAGGACGAAGCCGCCGCCGCGGACTTCGCGCGGAAGCAGGGGATCGAGGAATAAAGTGGCGCATGCCTCCGGCCTGCAAACGGCCCGGCCGGCTGTGCCGGGCGCGATAAAACCCCGGTCCGCCGCCGCGAGGATCAGTACGAAATCCTATCCGGCAACGCCATGTACTCTCCCAGCAGCCCTCTCGCCTCCTCCCCCGCCAGCGGCGTGCAGAGAATCTCCCGCTCCTCCGACGGCAGCGAGAATTGCCGGTAGAATTCCCGGTCGTCGAAACCGATCGTAGCCGCTTCGGAAATACCAAATCCATAGTAAATCCGGCCGATCCTCGCCCAGTGGATCGCCCCGAGGCACATCGGGCACGGCTCTCCCGTCGTGTGGATTTCGCAACCCTCCAGACTGAAATGCCCGACCCGCGCGCAGGCGTCGCGGATCGCCGTGATCTCGCCGTGGGCCGTCGGATCGTTCGTCGCGACCACCCGGTTCCACCCCTCGCCGACGATCTCCCCGTCTTTCACCACCACCGCGCCGAAGGGACCGCCCGCCCCCGCCCGCATTCCCTGGCGGGCCAGTTCGATCGCGCGGCGCATGAATCGGATATCGGACATCCCGCAGCATCATGGCATGAAAGCGGTCTGCCCGGGCAGCGGAAAATTCGCGGGCCGCCGCACTTCCATCAATCCCGGCGCCGGCGCCAGAGGAAAAGACCGCATGCGGCCAGCAGGATCGTCGACGGCTCGGGAACGGGCGAAATGCCGGTATGCTGGAAAATCCAGTCGTAATAAAGATCCAACCGGGTCGCCCCGCTGACGGCTCCATAACGACCGTTGGTGGCACCCGGCATGCTGTCGAGCGTCCCGCTGTAGCTGCTGATGCCGACCAGATAATATTTCCCGCCGATCACGATGAAGACCCCGCCGCCGCTGTCGCCCGCCGCGACATTGCCTTCGAGACGGGTGGCGGTCGGATCGGAGCCCGGAGCATTGGTCGAACCGTCGGGCCGGTCGAAATCCGCCACGAACGAAGTGGCCGGCAACCCCTCCCAATCCGGGCCGAAAGCGTCGATCACATTGGTGAAGGCGCGAAAATCGAAAGGACCCTGCCAGCCCGTAATTCCCGTTCCTCCAAGTCCATGCCCGACCCACGTTGCCTCGCGGCCGAGTATCGATGCGGGATCCGTGAATTCGAACATGGTCGCCGCCGCTCCGGCGCCCGCGGGGTCTCCGATATAAAGCAAACCGATATCGGCCGTCGGTCCCGACAAGGTGAAATCGGGATGCACCAATGAACTCTGTATCGTGTAGCTCTGACCCCAGGCCGTGAAACTGCCTCCGCTCTTGGACAGCGCCACATGCCCTGCCGTGAGCACCCAGCCATTGCCGATATAGACGCCGGAACCGCTGTACAGGCCAGGTCCCGTGACGGTTCCCACCATCGGAAACTTCTCCGCCTCGGCGCGGTAGAGCGCCGCGGAAACGGAGGGATCGTCCGCACTGGCGATCATGGTTGCCGCCGGTGCAACGGCCGGGAAAAGAAGCGCCGCCATGCAGGAAAAAAGCGTCCTTCCGGTCTTGAAGATCTCATCTCGAAAAAAAGTCATGACGAACTCATCCCACAATGATTTGCGAGGATTTGTCGAAAGAAATATGTTACGATTTTTTCCGAAACCCTCCTCATCATCCCGGCGGACTATGGTTAGGGAGGGTTACAGATCGCAGTCATCCGATCTCCCTGGCGGGATCTTCGCTTTGCCCTCGCCATTCTCCGTTTTTCCGGACGAAAATCCCCGGGTGAGATTGAAAATCGCCGCCTCTCTCGGAGCCGTCCTGCTGCTCGCCCACTGTGCCGGCCCCTCCTCTTCCGGCATGAGACCCGACGAATGGGGCCACCGCCCCGGGCCGCAGGGTTTCCATACCGTCATCATCGACGCCGGGCACGGCGGCAGGGATCCGGGAGCCGTCTCCCGCTGGACCCGCCAGCAGGAAAAGGACCTCAACCTCGACACCGCAAGGCGCCTCCGCAGGCACCTGGGCGGCAACGTCCGCACCGTCCTCCTGCGCGGCGGCGACCGCTTCATCGACCTCGACGACCGCGTGCGCCGCGCCGGCGGCCGGAGAGGCACGATTCTTGTCAGCATCCACTACAACTCCGGCCCCTCCGGCATGCGCGGTCCGGAGACCTACTATTGGCGCGTGGACAGCCACGGGCTCGCCACCCGCATCCAGCGGAGCATGGAAAAGGTTTCCCCCGCAGAGTCCGGCAACCGCGGTCTGGTCCGCCGCCGCCTGCGCCTCACGCGCAATCCCGACATTCCCTGCGTGCTCGTCGAAATCGGTTACCTCAGCCACCCCGCCGAAGCCCGGCTCTGCGCCGATCCCGCCTACCGCGACCGCATGGCTTCCGCGATCGCCCGCGCCATCCTCGACCAGCAGAGTCTCGGCGACGCGGGCACCGGCCCGCGCCCGCGTCCGATCTACGCCCCGCCCAGCCGGCCGACCGACCCGCCGGGGTCTTAATCTTTCTCTCTCCGGTTCCCGTTGCCCACTTTCAATCTCCGGTTTCTGGTTTCTTATTTCTGGTCTCTGACTTCTTGTGTTAGGCTGAAACAGAACCCATGCCCCGCACCCACCTCCTCGCCCTCGACCAAGGCACGACCAGTTCGCGCGCTGTCGTTTTCGACCGCGACGGACGGGCGGTTGCCTCCAGCCAGAAGGAATACCGCCAGCACTACCCTCAGCCGGGCCGGGTGGAGCACGATCCGCTGGAAATCTGGGCCAGCCAGTGGTCCACCGCCGTCGAGGCGCTCGGAAAGGCCGACCTGCGGGCCGGAGACATCGCCGCCATCGGCATCACCAACCAGCGCGAAACCACCGTCGTCTGGGACCGCGAGACCGGCAAGCCGGTCCACCCGGCCATCGTCTGGCAGGACCGCCGCACCGCGGACTTCTGCGCGAAGCTGAAGGCGGAGGGGCTGGAACCGGAATTTTCCGCCAAAACCGGCCTGCGGCTCGATCCCTACTTCTCCGGCACCAAGCTCGCCTGGATTCTCGAAAACGTCGATGGCGCCCGCCGCCGCGCGGAGGATGGCAAGCTGCTCTTCGGCACCGTCGATAGCTGGCTGCTCTGGAAACTCAGCGGCGGCAAAGTCCACGCCACCGACGCGACCAATGCCTCGCGCACGCTGATCTACGACATTCATCGTAGCGATTGGGACGACTCGCTGCTGGAAATCCTCCGCATCCCGCGGGCCATGCTGCCGGAGGTGCGCGACAGCAGCGGGATGTTCGGCGAGAGCCTCGAAGGCATCCCCGTCGCCGGCATCGCGGGCGACCAGCACGCGGCGCTCTTCGGCCAAGCGTGCTTCTCGCCCGGCATGGCGAAGAATACCTATGGCACCGGCTGCTTCCTGCTGATGCACACCGGGGAGGAAGCCGTCGCCTCGCGCAACAATCTGCTCACCACCATCGCCTGGCGCATCGGCGGGAAAACGGAATATGCGCTGGAGGGCTCCGTCTTCATCGGCGGGGCGGTGGTCCAATGGCTGCGCGACGAAATGAAGATGATCTCCTCCTCCGAGGAATGCACCCGCCTCGCCGGAACGGTGTCCGACAGCGGCGGGCTCTACCTCGTGCCCGCCTTCGCCGGACTGGGCGCGCCGCATTGGGACCCCTACGCCCGCGGCGCGGCCTTCGGCATGACGCGGGGGACGAATCGCGCCCACTTCTGCCGCGCCGCACTGGAGGCCATCGCCTTCCAGAGCGCCGAACTCGCAGCCTGCATGGCGAAGGACAGCGGCATCCCCATCCGCCAGCTCCGCGTGGACGGCGGCGCGGCCCGCAGCGACCTCCTGATGCAGATCCAGGCCGACCTGCTCGGCGTGGAAGTGCTGCGCCCGCGGGACATCGAAAGCACCGCCAGCGGCGCCGCAGCGCTGGCCGGGCTGGCGGTCGGTTTCTGGGAAAGCAGGGATGAGATCGCCTCCCGGCTCGAGATCGAACGCACCTTCTCGCCCTCCCGCCCGGCGGAGGAGATGGCGAAGCTTACCGACGGCTGGAAGCGGGCAGTGGAACGGGCGAAAGGATGGGAAGTATGAGACGCGACGAACATCTCGCGGCGCTCCGGGCGGCGGACGAAATCTTCGACATCTGCATCGTCGGCGGCGGGGCGACGGGGCTCGGCGCGGCGGTGGATGCCGCCTCGCGCGGGCATCGCGTGGCGCTGATCGAGCAGGCGGATTTCGCCAAGGGCACCTCCTCCCGCTCGACGAAGCTGGTCCACGGCGGCGTGCGCTATCTCAAGCAGGGCAACGTCTGCCTGGTGCTCGATGCCCTGCGCGAGCGCGGTCGATTGGCCCGCAACGCACCGCACCTGGTCCGCGATCTCGCCTTCGTCATCCCCACCTACAAGTGGTGGGAGGGGCCTTTCTACGGCGTCGGGATGAAAGTGTACGACGGCCTGGCGGGCAGGCTTGATCTCGGCCCCAGTCGCATACTTTCGCGGGAGGAAACGCTGGAACGCATCCCGACCATCGAGCCGGACGGCCTGACCGGCGGCGTGGTCTATCACGACGCGCAGTTCGACGACGCGCGGCTGGCCGTTCACCTCGCGATGACCGCCGCCGGTCTCGGTGCGAAGCTCGCGAACTACGTCAAATGCCGTAATTTGATCAAGGAAGGGGGCGCGATCCGCGGGATCGAGGCAGAGGATCTCGAAAGCGGCGGCTCGTTCCGCATCCGGGCGCGCTGCGTGGTGAATGCGACCGGCGTTTTCGTCGACGATCTGCGCTCCATGGACGAGCCCGCGGCCAAACCGATGGTCGCGGTGAGCCAGGGCATCCATCTGGTGCTGCCGAAGGAATTCCTGCCCGGCGAGGCAGCGATCATGGTGCCGAAGACCGAGGACGGCCGCGTGCTTTTCGCCGTGCCGTGGCACGACCGGGTGGTGGTCGGCACCACCGACACGCCCCTGCCGGAAAAGAGCCTGGAACCGCGGGCGTTGCCGGAGGAAATCGACTTCGTCATGGAGCACGCGACGCACTACCTGACGCGCGACCCCTCGCCGGGCGATGTGTTGAGCGTCTTCGCCGGACTGCGCCCGCTGGTGGGCGCGGGCGGGGATTCCGACACCGCCGCGCTTTCGCGCGATCACAGCATCCGGGTGAGCGAAAGCGGACTGGTCACGATCACCGGAGGGAAATGGACGACCTACCGCAAGATGGCCGAGGACGTGATCGACCAGGCCGAGATGGTCGCCGGGCTGGATCCCGTCCGCTGCCACACCGACACCCTGCAGGTGCACGGCGCAACCCGCGAGAAGTTCAGGGAGCGGCATCTCCAGCCTTATGGGTCGGATGCGGAATTGATCCGTGCCATGGGAGAAGACGGGCTGGTGCATCCCGCGCTGCCGCTGACCCGCGGCGAGGTTCTCTGGCACATCCGGCAGGAAATGGCGCGGACGGTGGAAGACGTTCTGGCCCGCCGCAGCCGCTGCCTGTTGCTCGATGCCCGCGCCAGCATCCAGGCCGCCGCGGAGGTGGCGCGGGTGCTTGCTGGGGAATTCGGAAAGGACGCCGCGTGGGCGGATGCGCAGGCGGCGGCTTATACGGAATTAGCGAGAGGATATGTATTGAGAGATGATGGCTTTTGAGACGATAATGCTTGCTCTCCCCGATATCGCCAATCATGGCTTCCTGCGATGATGCGGGCTGCTTTGACATGGATTGCGATGATGTCGGCGCTCACCGGAGAGACGCTGGTTTGGGAACTTCCTCCCGCACCGCCGGACGGATGGGTCACATCCGGGGGGGAGCGATGGCAGCCGGATCGTGCGGGTGCTGCGCGAAGAGGGCGATTGGGAGCCGACGGGAATTTACTGGATTCAATCTTCAGTCGACGGGTTGGAATGGAGTTCCCTCGAAGTATCGATACCCGATATAGCGAATGCCAGTTCCATCAGTTCAGTCTGCCATGCCGATGGAGTCTGGTTTGTCAAGATCTCAGACAAAGTCTATAAATCCGTAAACGGCAACGATTGGGACGAGCAGTCCATCGAACTTCCTGATGATGCGACTGCACCGAATCGATGGTTGTTCGGAAACGGCTGGCATGTGAATGCAGTGCCAGCCTTCTACGGTGTCGCTACAAGCGATGCTCCCGTCAAGCTGCGCAGCCGGGATGGCCTTAGGTGGATTCGGGTCGACCAAGATTTCGACGATGCGCTCACCCAGGCATTCGGAAGTGGGAAATTCGTCGCTTTGTCGGATACCACACGCTACACTTCCGTCGATGGAGAGCTTTGGGAAACCGCTCCGACAAGCGGTCTCGCCGATTATCCGGAGAAGCTGACCTACCATCGTGGCCGGTGGCTATGCACGGTCAGCCAGGCGAATATCCATGCACTCCTGATTTCCGACGATGCGGCGAACTGGCAAACGGTTTACTCCGGAGATCAGAGGATCGAGCTTAGTGGACACGATTCGCTGGGAGTGGTGATCATCGCATTGCAAGAGGTTGTGTGGCCCGGTGGATATGTCGCCGCTCACCTCTACTCATCGGAGGATGGATTCCGCTGGAGGTATCTCGGCCCCCGGCCTGGAACCAATTTCTTAGGCTCGACCGATGTAGTGACCCTGGGAAACAAGCTCCATAATCTCAGAACCGGCGGAACCTCCTCTTCGCTGCAAGCCGCGGGGCCAGTTCGTTTGCGGGTACCTGTGCCTGGAGCCCTGGAAAGCCCGGTGGCTTCCGGCTTCGAATATCGCGCCGAGTGGTCACCGGATCTTTCCGCGGATTCGTGGCAACCGCTCGGCGGCTGGAGGATTCCCGCCGCCGGGGAGTCCGCGATGTTCTGGCTGCAGAACCCTCAGAGCGTGGGAACGAAGGGATTCTATCGCGTGGAAAGCAGGGTTGTTGGCGAATGATCCACGGTGGGGTAGTCAGGGGGCGTGCTACAGGCTTGGGAAATCCTCGGGACCCTGGTTTTCTGCGTGTCCGGTGCCCTGGCCGGGCGGCAGAAGGGGATGGATTGGTTCGGGATGTTCGTGGTGGCGCTGATCACCGGAACGGGAGGCGGGCTGCTGCGCAGTGTGCTGATCGGCGATGTGCCGCCGGCCATTCTGAAAAATCCCACGGCTTTCTGTCTGGCCGCGGCAGGTGCCTTGATCGCGCTGGTCGGCGCGGCGTGGTGGCGGAAGATCCGGCGGGTGGTGTCGGTGCTCGATGCGCTGGGCATCGGGCTTTTCACCGTGACCGGCATCCGCATCGCGGAAAGCCACGGGCTGCCGTGGTGGTCCTGTCTGGCGCTCGGGGTGGTCAGCGCGACCTTCGGCGGCTTGCTGCGCGATGTGATCCGCAACGAGGTGCCGCTGGTGCTGCGCAAGGAGATCTACGCGACGGCCTGCATCATCGGTGGTATCGCCTTGCTCGGAATGGACCGGGCCGGTGTGCCGGATGCCATTTCGCTCGGTGCGACGACGGCGATCGTAGTGACGATCCGCCTGCTGGCGATCCGCTACGCGATCCACCAGTCGGAGGGGTGAAAAACGAAACACCCCGCAACTATTCTCCGCCGGGCATCGGGTGCTCTTTGAGGAGTTCCTCAGGAGTATAGAAGGGCACCTTGTCCTTGGTGGCGGCGCGGACTTTGGCCACGGTTTCCGGAAGTACGGCAGACGCCGTATTTCCGAAGCTGTTTCGGACGTAGGTGAGAACGGCGGCGATTTCCTTGTCGTCGAGCATGCCGGCGAAGGGAGTCATGGGAACGTCACCGGCGTAATTCTTCCCGTTGACTTCCATGGGACCCATGAGGCCGTGGAGGGTGATCTTGATAAGCCTCTCCTCGTCGCCGGTCACCCAGGGCGTGCCGGCGAGCGGCGGCCAGGTGGGATCGAGGCCCTTGCCGTCGGGCTGATGGCAGGTGATGCAGTGGCCTTCGCGGGAATACACTTCGTGGCCGAGCAGGAACTGCTTTTTCTCTTCCCCGCTCAGATGGGAAGGCGGAGGCGGAGCGGGATGCTCGTCTTCGACGATTTCGGCGACCCCGGCCAGGCGGTCCTTGGCGGTGCGGACGGCGTTGGTGCTCCACTCGTCGAGCGGCTGGCTGCCGGCGATTTCGACGATTTTCTTGCCGACGGGATTGTCGAGCCAGGAGCCGGCGATGACGGCCTCGAGGCGCACGCGGCCGTGCGGATCGGCGGCGGCCTTGTAGAGCAGATCGGGATGGTCGGGAATGCGGTGGGTGTTGTAGCGCAGCACGCGCACGGCGGCGGCGCGGGCGTGGAAATCCCCGGCTTGCAGCATGCGGCGGAGCAGATCGGCGTCCACTTCATTGGCGCCCCAGGTGACCCAGAGGGCTTCGGTCAGATGATGTTCATGGCGCGGATCCTGGGAATCGAGCGCGGCAACCCAGCTTTTCAGGGCGGGCAGCACTTTGTCATTCGGATGGGCGCGGAGCTCGCGGCGGGTGCGGTAGCGGCTGCGGTACTCGGGGAGTTTGAGGTTTTCCAGCAGCGTGGCGATGGGCGCGCCGGCGATGTGGGCCGGTTTGACCAGCGGGCGGGAGGGATAGGTGATGCGGTAGATGCGACCGTGATCGTGATCGCGCAGGGGGTCGCGGGCATTGTGCTGCATGTGGCCGATGAGCACGTTGTGCCAGTCGATGACGTAGAGCGACCCGTCGGGCGCGAATTCGAGAGCCGCGGGGCGGAAGTTTCCGTCGGAGGACTGGAGCAGGTTGTGGCGGAAGGCGGTCTTGTAGCCGGTGCCGTCGTCCTCGATCGCATGCTGCTTGATGCCGAGGAAGCCGATGGCGTTACAGAGCAGGATGTCGCCCTGGACTTCGTCGGGGAAATGGCGCGAGGAGACGAATTCGAGCCCGGAAGTCGGGCGGACGGCATGGCCCTCGGGAATCAGGTCGCGGGTGGACGGGGTCTTGCTGCCGTAAGTAGGCTTCACCGAGACGGGCAGCATCCAATTCATGCTCGGGCCTGAGGTGTGGAGAAAGAAATCCTGCCCCCAATCGTCGAAGGCGACACCCCAGGGATTCGGAATGCTGAGCTGGGCGGTTCGCTCGAGGTGGGTGCGCTGCGGACTGAAGCGGTAAAAACCGCCATCGACACCGCGGACGGGGCCGTAGGGCGTCTCGATATTCGAGTGGAGGAAGACGCCCTCCGCCATCATGAAGGCGCCGGAACCGTCGGCGCGGAAGGAGCTGATGGCGTGGTGCGTATCGTGGGTGTCGAAGCCGGTCAGGATCACTTCGCGCGAGTCGGCCTTGTCGTCTCCGTCGATGTCGCGCAGCAGCATCAGATGCGGCTCCTGCGAAACGTAGACGCCCTCCGGGGCGAATTCGATGCCGATGGGCAGGTGCAGCTTGTCGGCGAAGACGATTTCCTTGTCCGCCTTGCCGTCGCCGTTGGTGTCTTCGTAGATGAGGATCTTGTCGTCGGGCGGAGCGTCGCCGGGGCGATAGTGCGGGTAGGAGGGCATGGTGGCGACCCACAGCCGGCCCTTGTTGTCGAAGGCAAGCTGCATGGGGTTGGCGAGATTGGGGAATTCCTTCTCCGAGGCGAAAAGCTCGACCTTGTAGCCTTCCGGGACGGTCAGGGATCTCACCGCTTCCCTGCCGGAGAGGTACTTGGCTTTGCCTTCCTGACCGCCGGGACGGTAGTTGGTTTCCACTTTCGGCAGGCGCGGGGTGTGACGGTCGGCGGTTTCGAGGTCGAAGGAACGGCCGTTCGCCGCGGCCCATACGGCCTGGTCGCGGTTCGCCGTCATCGCGCGGATTTTTTCGGTCTCGGCGGGGTAGTTGTCGGGGCCGAAGGGCTTGAAGCGGCGGCCGTCGACATGCACGCCGTTGAGCATGCGGTAGTCGTTGAACCAGTACCAGTTCTTGTCCTGCACAGCGGCGAGGACGTTCGCCGGCTTGCCTTTGGCCGGGCGCGGCGTCTTGCCGTAGAGCGCGTCGGAAAGCGCCAGCGATAGCTGTTTGTAGCCTTCGTCCGTCGGCAGGAAACCGTTGCGTGTGAAGGGGGCGTCGGAGCTTTCGTAGAGCCTGCCGGTGGCCTCGAAGAGGTCGATGAACCCGAGCCCGTGCTTTTCGGCGACTTCCGCCATGGCCCTGGTGTAGAGGGCGAGGTTGGTGTTTTCCGCCTTGCCGTCGGGCAGGTCGCGGGTGGCGGAGAGGTCTTCATAGGCGATCGGGGAGACCAGCACCAGCCGGGGCGCGGTGGAGCCGTTGTATTTCTGTGCCAGCGTGTGGGTGGCGAAGGCGTCGAGTTCACCCTTGAAATTCTCCAGTCCGGCGGAGCCGTCGAAGGATTCGTTGTAGCCGAAGAAGGCGAGGATGACGTCGGCCTTGAGCGTGGTCAGCCACTCGTCCGGGCTGGGGTGGTGGCCGGCCCCGGCGTGCGGGCGGTTCTGCGGGCGGAAGCGGTCCGCGCCGGGAAAGGCCCATTGCGAGTCCCGCGAGGGGTGCGGCCGGAAGCCCGGCGTGTCGCCCGGGCGACACATGTTCCGGATGACCAGTTCGCGATCGGGGAAGCGCAGGTGCAGATCGGCTTCCAGATACGGATGGTCGAGCATCCGTTCGCCGAGCCCGTTGCCCAGCAGGACGATATGTTCGCCTTTCTTCGGCGCTTCGAGCAGGGGATCGGCCCAGGCGGCGCTGGCGCAGAGGGCAACGAATACGAGCAGTTTCCGGAAACTCATGATCGGCGGTCGGATGGCGGGACTCATTTACCAGGTCCGCGCGCGGACGCTGTCACGAAAAACGCAGGGAATCCGTAAAAAACAGAAAAAAACGAAGACTTCTGCAGAGACTGGGCAGACACCGGCGGACTTGCGGAAATTGCCCCATGCGGGGAAGATTCTCATCATGAAACCGCTCCTTCATTTTTTCCTCGGCGGCCTCTTTTCCCTCGCCGCTCTCGCCCAAGGCGACTGGATCGAACTCTTCGACGGCCGCACGCTCGAAGGCTGGGAGCGGCAGACCCAGGCGAACTGGCGCGTCGCAGACGGCGCAATCACCGTGGACGACGGCGAAAAAGGCCTGCTCGTCACCACCCGGCAATGGACCGACTACGAGTTGGAAATCTCCTTCCTCGCCGAGAAGGGGGCGAAGAGCGGGGTTTTCCTTTCCACAAAAAAGACCGTCACCGACCCGGCCACCGAGTGCTACGAGCTGAACATCGCCCCCGACTCGAATCCCTTCCCCACCGGCAGCCTCGTCGGCCGCTTCAAGGTCGCCGATGCCGGTGAATCGCCGGAGTGGCGGAGCTTCCGCGTACGGGTGGAAAGCGGCACCGTGACCGTCTGGCTCGACGGCAGACAGATTGCCGAATACAAGGACCGCAAACCCCTTCCCGGCGGTCCCATCGGCCTCCAGTTCAACGAAGGGAAAGTGCAGTTCCGGAATATCCGGCTGAGAAATCTCGGCTTGTAATCCGCGGGAGGCGCGGAGGGTTAGCGGAATCATGCCGCAAACCAGTCTCCGCACCGTCTGCCCTGGCGACACGCTTTCTCTTGCCGGAGCTCCCGGGCGTTCATGATTTTGTCCGTTGTTTCGGCGGGTTTACAGGGGGCCTGCTCGCGCTTTGGTCAAAGCTGCTTCTCCATGAAAATCGCGCACGGCCCGTCGTTATATCGTTCGATCATTTGGAAGCCCAGACGGTGGTATAGCCTGTTGGCGCCCTCCAGCGCCGGTGAAGTGTCGAGCCTAACCCGTTTGTAGCCTACGGAACGGGCGAACGCAATGAGGCGTTCCAACATTTGGGTGCCATAGCCCTTTCCCCGGAAGGCGGGCAGGAACCACATCCGTTTCAGCTCGCATGTTTCGTCTTCGATGCGGCGGATCGCGCCGGTTCCCACCACCCGTTCCCCTTCCAGCAGCACCATGAAAACGCCGGACGGCGGAGCGTAATGGGAGGCGATGTCATCCATGTCTTCGAACTCCAACGGAGGCTGGCCGAAAAATTCGAAACACACTTCGGTGATGACGGATTTAGCCGCTTCGATCTGGTCTTCTCTGAGCGATTGGATTTTCAGCGTCATCTTGGAAGGTAAAAACGAACGGGCGTTTCGCGGCCATCGTCAAAGGTTCATCACGGCTCTCTTGCGAGCAGCGGCAGGATGAAATTTGCCATACGCTCGCGTTATGATTTTGCTTCTTCATAAAGCCTGAAGAGCCGTTTGGGAGGGAAGGACATTAGGGCTGGCAATGTGCCATTGCGCATGGATGTTCGGTCGATTTCAAAACCGAGCTTCTCAAGCAGTCTGATCGCATTCGGGTTATTCACTTGAACGTGAGTTTTCATCATCTGCCCATCGGACAATTTACAGCCTCTGATGGCGCATCGAAGGAGTTTCAGCAGCAGCGGGCCTCGCCGGTGCCCGGCAGCAATCTGAATCGAGCTTATGTAGGTCTCGTCGGGATTCTCCCATCCCTGTCCGTATTCGAGATAGCCGGCAAGGTTTCCGGGGTCATCTCTGGCAAATACGATCGTTCCCGGGTATTTGAACGAACGTCGTCTTTTCTCGATGGGCATTTCCTGCCCGAGCCCGGCGAACAACGGAGCCATGTTCATCTTGTCCAAGGAGAGGATTTCCTCTGCCAAGGCAGCGCCTTCCGCCTGCTGGCGATCGACGGACAACACGTGGGTCATTTCATCGGCGAACCGTATCATCCGAGAACTGAGAATCCACCATTTTGGACGGTCTCTGAGATTTCCACCCGTTCAGACCACGCTGCCGTAGAGGGTGAAGCCGGTGCTTTCCTCGACGCGGATATCGAGAAGTTGGCCGGTGAGCTTGTGCGCGTCGCCGTCGAAGATGAGGATCTTGTTCGTATCGGTGCGGCCGGTAAGGCGCTGTTTGTTCGTCTTGCTCGGGCCTTCGCAGAGGACTTGCCGGACGGTGCCGACCAGTGCGCGGTTTTTCGCCACGGCGATTTCGTTGACGACTTCGAGCAGGCTCTGGTTGCGCTCTTCCTTCACGCGCTCGGGAAGCTGGCCGTCCATTCCGGCGGCGGGGGTGTCCTTGCGCTTCGAGTAGCGGAAGACGAAGGCGTTGTCGAATTGCAGGCGACGTACGGTATCCACCGTAGCCTGAAAATCTTCCTCCTCCTCGCCGGGGAAGCCGACGATGATATCGGTGGTGATGGCGAGGCCGGGCCTCGCCGTTTTCATCTTTTCGCAGATCTCAACGAATTTTTCGTTCTTGTACGGCCGGCGCATCAGTTTCAGGATGCGGTCGGAGCCGCTCTGCATCGGGAAGTGGATGTGCGAGCAGAGCTTCGGCAGGTAGGTGAAGGCGGCGACGAGGTCGTCGCGGTAGCCGATGGGGTGCGGCGAGGTGAAGCGGATGCGCTCGATGCCTTCGATGGCGTGGATGGCTTCGAGGAGCTGCACGAAGGGCGATTTGCCATCGACCTTCTCGAACTCGGTGCGGCCGTAGAGGTTCACGATCTGGCCGAGCAGGGTGACTTCCTTCACGCCGTGGTCGCGCAGGCGCTTCACTTCCTCGACGATTTCGGCGATCGGGCGGCCGCGCTCCTTGCCGCGGGTATCGGGGACGATGCAGAAGGAACAGCGCATGTTGCAGCCCTGCATGATGGAGACGAAGGCGCTGGCCTGATGTTCCTTCGGGACGTGGTCGCGGATCGTGTTCTGCGAGCCGGTTTCCTCCTCCACGTCACAGACGCTTTCGCCGCTGAGGGAGAGCTCGAGTTCGTCCATCCGGCGCTCCAGGCGGCGCTTGAGGATGGTGTCCACGTATTCGAAGACCTTGTGGTACTTCTGCGTGCCCACGACGACATCGAGGTGCGGAATGCGCTCGAAGAGTTCCGGTCCGCGGCTCTGCGCCATGCAGCCCATGAAGCCGTAGACGACGTGCGGCTTGTTGCGGCGGTAGGCGCCCATGTTGCCCATCTTGCCGAGCGCCTTCTGCTCGGCCTGGTCGCGGACGGAGCAGGTGTTGACGAGGATGGCGTCGGCATCGGTCTCGTCGGCGGTGACGGTGTAGCCGCCCTCGGTGAACATTTGCGCGACCTGTTCGGAGTCGCGCTCGTTCATCTGGCAGCCATAGGTGCGGATGTAAACCTTGGGCACGGGTAGGCAATGACTAATGACTAAGCACTAATGACGAAACGGAAAGGTCGTGGGCGGCGGAGCTTCAAACTCCAAATTCCAAAAATCAAATTCCAATTTAGAGAGAACCGAGCACGGCGCATCGAGGGGCGGAATCGCCACGGCAAAGCCCAAAGCCAGGCTGCTTTTTTGGAACCTGGGATTTGGAACTTCCCTTACGGCAGGATGAGGAAGAGGCCGCCGGAGCTGGCCCATTCGGCGACGGGAGCGGGAACCCAGCGGCGCTCGTAGCGGGCACCCCAGGAATCGGAGACGGCAAGCTCGTTGGTCTTTTCGTTGTAGCCGACGATCATGCAGATGTGGTGATTGGATTGGGAGCTTTCCTTTTTCGACACGATTTCGGCTTCGGCGGCGATTTTCTCGGCCCAGACGCCCCAGTCGGTGATGTTTTTCCGCGCCTGGGTGTTTTCGTTGGCGATCTTGTTGTATTCGGAGAGGGAGCGCATGGTCCACATGACGGGGACGCCCTCGTCGATGTAGCGCTTCACGTCGCGGGTGCGGAGTTTGGCGACGTTCTCGTCCTTGGTGCGGCGACCCTTGCTGCGGACTTGGGAGCGGATGTTGTCGAGGAGGCGGCCGACGGAGGTGCCGCCGCCCATGGCGGTCTCGCCGACCATCGCGAGGAGGTACATGTCGGCTTCCAGCCCCATGGTGCGCATGGCGCGCTCGAAGGTGGCGGGGACGCAGTAGCCCTTCGGCCCCTGGTCGACCATCGGGATCTGGCCGAGATAGACGTCGCCGTTTTCCTCGCGGACGACGTCGGCGCGGAGGCGCTGCTTGAGTTCCGTGTCGCTGACCTTGGCGGTGCGGCCCTTGCCCTCGGCGAAATCGAGCGGGACAATGGAGAGGGAGACGTATTCGCCGTCTTCGCTGGAGAGCAGCAGGGAGTGGCCGTTCCAATCCCAGCGGCGGACAGTGCGGCGGGTGGCGCGCTCGCCGAAGCGCTGGGTGACGGCCGGGCCGAGGACGTCGGCGATGGCTTTTTCGACCGTTTTCTCGTCGTGCTCCATCGCTTTGCCGAGGCTGGCGGCATCGGCCTCGGATTCACCGGTGAAGTGATCCTCGCCGCTGCCCGCGCCGCTGCGGAAGTCACCTTTGTTCGCATAGACGGCGGAGAGGATGACCGCACGGCCGTCGGCGCCGGCGTAGAGGGCGACCGAGTAGGGCCGCGCGCCGAAGAGGCGGTAGCTTTCGCCGGCATAGAGGCGCCAGCTCGCGCTGTGGCGGGTTTTCGATTCGGGCCGCAGTTTCATGGCGGCGGCGAGCTCCTCCGCCACGCGGTCGTCGAAGGGGGTGCCGGTGAAAAGTCCGTGGCCGGAGGCTTCGGAGAGCTTGCCGATTTCCCCGGCCAGCTTGGTGGCGGCGGATTGGAAGAAGGCCTGGTCTTCGGCTTTCAGGAGACCGGGATCGACTTCAAAGAGTTTCCCGTCGTCCTGGCGGCGGAGGAGGAAGCGCTCGTCGCGGAGACCTTCGAAGCGGACTTTGATCGCCGTGCCTTCCTCGTCCTGCAGGGTGCGCCACGAGTTGGCGGAAAGCGGAAGAATGAGGGCCAGACAGGCCAGGGCGGCGGAGAGAGCGGAGGGTTTCATGGCGGAAGACAAACGAATCGCTTGACGGATTTCAACCCTGGAAGCGACGCGGCGTTGCGGTTCCGTTTGAGCGCCAAGCAAGCGCTTGCATGCGGCGGGCCACCCCGCGACACTCCCGGCCATGTTCTCGCCGAAATGGAAAAAAGAGGCACAGCTCCTCCACAAGGGCGCGAAGAAATTCCTCCACTACAAGCGTGATCTGCTGAAGCCCGACCGCATCGACGAGATCGAGTCCCGCCGCGCCGACCTCGCCGCCGCGATCAAGGCGGGCGACCGCGCCAAGGTGGACGAGGCGTCCAAGCAGCTCCGCGCCACCTGCGAGGGCGCGCTGCCCCGCAGCCAGGCGCAGACGTGGTGGGAGGAGAATATCGAAGTCATCTGGGTCGCGCTGGTCATCGCTCTCGGTCTGCGCGCCTACGTCATCCAGCCCTTCCGCATCCCGACCGGGTCGATGCAGCCCACGCTCAACGGGATCACACTCCACAAGTCGACGGAGGAAGGGTATAAAAAACCATGGATCGGCGGGCAGGCGCTGGAGTTCGTCCTGCGCGGCAGCCGCTACACGAAATTTGTCGCAAAAAATGATTGCGAGGCGAGAAGCATGCAGGATGTCTCATGGTTTCTCTTCACGCGGACGCTGGTGACTTTCAGCGACGGTTCCAAGGTGAAGGTCCCCGCGGCGGAGAACGAAACTCAGCGGGCCCTGGGCCTGCAATCGGTGGCGAGAGACTCCCGCACGGGCGCCGTCCTGGTCCGCAGCCGGACCTTCCGCAAAGGGGAAACGATCTTCGAAGGCCGCGCGGATTCCGGTGATCTGGTGCTGGTGAACAAGGTCTCCTATCATTTCCGCCGACCGGAGCGCGGCGAGGTGTTCGTTTTCGACACGCGGGGGATTTTGACGGACAGCTCAAGCTCCGGCAACCGCATGGCCGATCAGCTTGGGGGCACGCACTATATCAAACGCCTTTGCGGCGTTCCCGGAGACACGCTGCGGATCGAGACGCCGAACCTATGGGTCAATGGCAAGATCGCCCAGGAACCGGGTATCCAGCGCGTGATCCGGGCCGAGGGCATCTACGGCGCGGACCCGGACGGCACCAAGCGCTACGGCTACATCCCCGCCGGGAATGCCTCCGACCAGTCCTTTTTCCTCGACGACAGGGCCCGCCCCGGCATGCGGGAATACGCCGCACTGGGCGACAATACTAGCAGCTCCCTCGACTCCCGCTACTGGGGCAGCGTGAAGGAATTCAACCTCGCCGGCCCCGCGCTTTTCTCCCTGTGGCCGATCACCACCGGCCATTGGGGCCTGATCCGATGAGGAAATCCGCTGCGCAAATGCACGCATGGCCCGCCGTCCCCCGCATGTGCATGGTTTCCGCCCCAAGATGACCGACGCCGCCGAAATCACGCGCCAAGCGAAATCCAATCTCGCCTTCGCGCTGCACATCCTGCCGAAAGAGCGGCGGGAGGGCATGGTCGTGTTCTATGCCTTCTGCCGTGTGATCGACGATCTCGCGGATGACGCCGCACGGTCCATCGAAGACCGCGACGCCGCGCTCGCCGCGTGGAAGGACGGGTTGGAGCGAGGTTTTGCGCAGCCCGATCCGCTCCAGCGCGAAGTGGCCGATCTGGCGGTGAAATACGAAATCCCCATCCACCTGCTCACCGCGATCATCGACGGCTGCCGGATGGATCTGCACCCGCAGCGCTTCGGCACCTGGCAGGATCTTTCCGAATACACCTGGAAGGTCGCCTGCGCCGTGGGGCTCGCCTCGCTCAGGGTTTTCGGCGCGGAGGACCCCGCTTCCGAACGCTACGCGGTGGCGCTGGGCCACGCGCTCCAGCTTACGAACATCCTGCGCGATGTCGGCGAGGATCTCGGCAACAGCACCCGTATCTATCTGCCGCTGGCCGACATGGCGCGCTTCCAGTACACCGAACGCGATCTGATCGGGCGCGTCCATGACGGCCGCTTCGTCGCGATGATGGCCTGGCAGGCCGACCGCGCGCTGGGCTTTTACCGCGAGGCGAGCGAGATCCTTCCCAAATCCGACGCCCGCGCGCTGGTCCCCGCCGAGATCATGCGCGATATCTACCAGACCCTGCTGGAGCGGATGAAAAAGGACGGCTTCCAGGTTTTCGACCGCCGCTACCGCCTCTCGAAAGCGCGCAAGATGGCGATTTTTTCGAAACATCTTTTGCGCCTCGGTTCCGCTGCTTGAATATTCGGGCACCGTCGTCGTCCGATCCGCTGTCATGAAGTTCTCCGCCTTCGCCGTCCTGCCGCTGGCCTTGTTCGCCGCCTCCTGCTACTACGCGCAGCCTTACGATCCGGGCTATCCGCCCTACTACGGCCCTCCCCAGAATCCCAGTCCGCGCGCGCCGTACGGCGAACATGGTGAATACGAACCGATCCCGCCGGGCCGCGGTCCCGAAACCCCGCCCGCGCCGAATCCTCAGCCGCAGGGCCGGCCGACCCATCCGGTCGCCGAGCGCACCGACAATCCCAACCGAGTCATCAGCCCCTACTCCCCCTACAACGTGATCGACGTGACCGGCTTCAAAAGCGGCCAGCTCGCCAAGGACCCGTCCAACGGGAAGATCTTCCGCGTGCCATGACGCGGCGGTGCGCAACATGACGGCGGGGTGTAGCGTTTGAAGAGCCGATGCTTCTCCGCCTCGCATTCGTCACGCTACTGCTTTCCTCGCCTGCTTCACCAGCCAACCCGGTGATGGACGCAGCCGATCCGCATGTCGCCGTGGTGGGTCGCGAGTTCTGGCTCTATCCGACCGAACCGCGCAGCCGCCGACCCATTTTCGCCGCCTATCGTTCCACCGATTTGCGGAACTGGAAGCGCGAGGGGACGATCCTCGAACTCGACGGCATCCCCTGGGTGAAGGAGGACGGCGCTCCGCGGCATGCCGCCTGGGCGCCGGCGTTGGCGGAGCGCGGCGGGAAATTTTACTTCTACTACTCCGTCGGCCCGCAGAACCCCACCCCGAGCCGCATCGGTGTGGCGGTCGGCGCTTCGCCCGCCGGGCCGTTCAAGGACAGCGGCAAGCCGCTGCTCACCGGCGGCGACGATTTCGAGGCGATCGACCCGATGGTGTTCGTCGATCCCGCCACCGGCAAAGCGTGGTTTTACGCCGGCGGCAGCGCTGGGGCGAAATTGCGCGTCTTCGAGCTGGCGGACGACATGACGAGTTTCAGGCGCGAGGTGAAAGTGAAGCAGCCGCGGTATTTCACCGAGGCGCCCTTCATGCATCTGCGGGACGGGGTTTACTACCTCTCCTACAGCCAGGGCCGCTGGAACGACTCCAGCTACTGCGTCCACTACTCCACCGCGAAGTCGCCGGAGGGGCCGTGGGAATATCGCGGGAAAATTCTGGAGAGCGACGACAGGCGGCAGGGACCGGGGCATCACTCCTTCGTCGAGCATCCGGTGAGCAAGGAGTGGTTCATCGTCTATCATCGCTGGGAAACAGCGCGCAAGGAACCGCCCTTCCGCGGCGGGCGGAAGATCGCCGTGGAGAAGATCGAATACGACGAAAAGGGGCTCATCCGGCCGATCCAGATGACTGGCAGCCGGTGATCTGCCCGGAAGATGGCGCAACCGGAGGCAGGCGCCACTTTTTCATCCGGGCTTCACACGGATTCCACATTTTGGATTTCTCTTGGTTCCATGAAATCCGCCGGGCATTTCCTCCTCGCCGTGACGGCGCTCGGATGGACCGGGTGCGCCGGACTGGCGCTCCACTGGCGCTTTGCCATCGCCCCGAATCTTGATGGTTCCGAAGGTTCCGGGGTCGGCTTCGGATGGATGTTCGTTCACCGTTTCGCGCCGGCCTTGGCCTTTTCGCTGTCGGTGGTGATTTTGCTCATATACGGCCTCGTCATCTTCGGACACCGCTGGATGAATACCCAACGCAAGCCCTGACCCATGCACGTCCTGCTCGTCGAAGACGAACCCGCCATTGCCGATACGCTCGTCTACGCGCTGAAGACCGAGTGCTTCGAAGTTCGCCACGCGCTCACCGGCCGGGCGGCGCTGGAAGCGTTCGAGGAGGGTGGGTTCGATTTCGTGATCCTCGACATCGGCCTGCCGGACATGACCGGGCTGGATGTCTGCCGCCGGCTTCGCGGCAAATCGTCCGTGCCGGTGCTGTTCCTGACCGCGCGCGACGGCGAGGTGGACCGGGTGCTCGGTCTGGAACTCGGCGGCGACGACTACGTGACCAAGCCCTTCAGCCCGCGCGAGGTCGTCGCCCGCATCCGGGCGATCCTGCGGCGCTCGGCAGGGCCAGCCGCTCCGGTGGCGAATGCGGCGCCCGCCTCGCCGCTGCACCACGACCCGGCGGGGATGCGCATTCATTGCCACGGCGAAGCGCTCGATCTGACGGCCCACGAGTACAAGTTGATGCTTGTCTTCATGAAAAATCCGCATCGCGTGTTGTCCCGCGACCAGCTTCTCGACCACGCTTGGGCCGATCCGGGCGCGGTGACGGATCGCACCATCGACGCCCACATCAAGAGCATCCGCGCCAAGCTCCGCGCCGCGAAAACGGGGGCGGAGGACTTCATCCAGACCCGCCGCGGGCTGGGGTATCTGTTCGTGCCGTAGCGCGAACTGCCAAGTGAAAAGAGCCAAGTGCCAAGGAACAGCCCATGGGCCCTCCCCGCACAGATTGCCTTTCTTGGAACTTGGCACTTTTCACTTGGCACTTTCACTTCATTCATGCGCCTCACCCGCGTCACGCTGTTCTTCATCGCCCTGATCATCGGCGCGGGGTTCTACCATCTGCTCCGCCAGCAGCTCGATCTGGTGGAGCCGCAGGTGTTCCAGGCGACGGAGGAGGCGATGGTGGATACGGCGCAGCTGCTCGCGGCCTTCGTGGAGGCGGATCTGGAGCACGGGAGCTTTGACCGCGAGCGTTTCCGGAAGACTTTCGAGGAGGCGCGGGAGCGGGACTTCGAGGCGTCGATCCACGGTCACCGCAAGACGCGGGTGGGAATCGGCGCCTATGTGACGGATGCGCGCGGGACGGTGATTTTCGATTCGGAGGGCAGGCGGGAGGGGGAGGACTATTCGGACCGCCGGGATGTGGCGCTGACGCTGCAGGGAAAGTACGGCGCGCGCAGTAGCCGGATGGACGAGGACGATCCGCGCTCGTCGGTGATGCATGTCGGCGCGCTGGTGGGGCCGGCGGAGTCGCCGTGGGGGATGCTGGCGGTTTACAAGCCGCAGTCGGACGTGCTGCCGATCGTCCGCCACCGGCGGCGGGGGATCTGGTGGGGCACGGGAATGGTGGGGGCGGGGATCCTGGCGCTGATTGCGGCGGTGTTTATCTGGCAGTACCGCCCGATCGGCCGCCTGACGGAATATGCCCGCGACATCGAGCAGGGAAAACGCCCGCCGCTGCCGAAGCTGGGCGCGGGAAGGGAGGTGAACACGCTGGCCCGGGCGTTGGAGTCGATGCGCGAGGCGCTGGAGGGCCGCCGCTACGCGGAGCGCTACGTCCAGACGCTGACTCACGAGATGAAGAGCCCGCTGGCGGCGATCCGCGGGGCGGCGGAGTTGCTGGACGAGGAGATGGCGGAGGAGGACCGGACGCGCTTCCTGGGGAACATCCGGGCGGAAACTTCGCGGGCAGAGCGCTTGCTGAACCGGCTGCTGGAGCTTTCCGCATTGGAAGGTCGCGGTTCGCTGGACGGGGAGAGGTGCGAGCTGGCGCCGATCGTGGCACGGGCGGTGGATCAGGCGCGGGCACCCGCGGATCTGGCGAAGGTGGCGCTGCGGGCGGATTTGCCGGAGGCTCCGCTGACGGTGCGGGGGGATGCCTTCATCCTGCGCTCGGCGGTGACGAATCTGCTGGAGAATGCGATCGATTTTTCGCCGGAGGGCGCGGAGGTGGAGGTCGGGCTGGGTGTTGTCGACGGGATGGCGGCGGTTTCGATCCGGGATCGCGGGCCGGGAATTCCAGACTACGCGAGGGAGCGGGTGTTCGAACGTTTTTTCTCGCTGCGCCATCATGCGGCGGGGCGGAAGGGAACCGGGCTCGGGCTGACTTTGGTGAAGGAGGCGGCGGAACTGCACGGCGGCCGGGTGGAGCTGGCGGAGCGTGAAGGGGGAGGGACGGAGGCGAGGCTTTTTCTGCCTTTGGAGGAGTAGGGAAAAACCGCCAGGCTCCAATCGCCAGACGATCAGCCAGAGGTGCGAATCGTTTCAGGCGACTGCGGGTGAAGATGGATCACCCGATTTTCTTCCCGAAGCACAGCCAGTAGCCTTCGGGATCGAGAACGGCAAAGTCTCTCATCCCGTACAGCTGGTCCGTGGGAGGATAATGGATGATGGCTCCCGCGGTCCTCAATTCGTCGAAAATGGAGTCGGGATCGCCCACCGTGAAATAAGCGCCGCCTTTGTCTCCGCGGGCCGCACCAGACGCTTCCGAGTGGCGGTCGATAAAGTGGATTTCGTATCCGTCACGCACGACAATCGCATATTCCTGAAGAGGAGCGCCTTGGACCGAAAACCCAAGCGTGGCGGCGTAATACCTCGCGATGTCGGGAGGGCTTGCGACGGCAAAAACCGGAGCGCAGCGGGTGATGCCGTTCATCTCGCCGCTTGCATGAGATGGGGAATCCATGGCGGCTCCGGGAGAGTTCGGCGGGATTTTATTCGGTCGCCGCGATCGGGACCGCTTCGGCGGCGGGCATGGGATCGAGGGATACCAGGACGGCGGAAGTTTCTACGGATTGGGGAGCGGCGGCGGCGGTTTGCTCCGTCTGGCGTCCCAGTTCGGGATAGTCCCTGACGGGAATTTCGTGGAGGTAGGTGGCGCACAGCCAAGCCGCGAGGAGAGCGGCAGAACCCGAGACAAAGAGCCGAACTTTCATCAAGGAAAACGTGGAGCGGCCGGGCTGCGGCCGTGATTTGCGGGACGCGCGTTTTATCGGCCGATCCGCTCCCGAAAGTAAAGTGTTTTCAAGGATTTGGCGGGAATCAGCGGGCCAACACGACCGGCGGGCTGACATTGCCGAAGCGGTCGACGGCACTGACGGCGATGGCATCCGGCACGGCGGGGATGTCGGTGGATTTCGCCCCCGCAGGAACGACGCGGAGCATCCGCCAGTGGCCGCCGAAGCGTCCCTGAATCGCGTAGCGAGCGGTGGCGCGATCGCCGCTCTGAAGCGTGATCCTTACCGAGCCACCGCCTCCGCTGGCGCTGGCGGCCGGGCGGCCGGGGGCCTTCTGGTTGATCCAGGGCATCGGGGGAACGAGGGCGGGCTGCGAGTAGGCGCCGCGGGAGAGGAGATTGGAGATGCCGCCCTGGTTCCGGGTGAGGCCCTTGACGCTCCAGTGCAGATGGCCGGCCCAGTTTTTGCCGATGCTGCGGGAAAGCTCGATCTGCCGGGTGATCTCGGTGGCCGGGCGGCCGGGGTCTTCGGAACTCTGGATGCGGGTGGTGGCGATGCCGGGCCATACGGGGCGGCTGCCCTGCTGGCGCCACCAGGCGAGCAGGGCGGAGAAGCTCTGCTTGCGCGGCTGGTCGCGCCAGTAGAGCTGCGGGGCGAGGTAATCGACCCAGCCGTTGGCGAGCCATTTGCGGGCGTCGCAGGCGAGCTGCTCGTAGGCGTCGATGCCGGCCTCGATGCCCGCGGGCACGCCGGGCCGCCAGATGCCGAAGGGGGAGATGCCGACGCGGACCCAGGGCTTGGTTCGCTTTACGTCGGAGTAGAGCCTATGCACGAAATCGTCGACAATGCGCCGGCGGGTGGCGGGGTCGCGGCCGTCGGGGAAGAGCCGGCCGCCTTCGGGATAGGGGTAAAAGTAGTCGTCGAGGTGAACGCCGTCGATGTCGTAGCGGCGGACGACATCGAGGATGACGTCGAGGGCGCGGGCGCGGGTTTCGTGGTGGGCGGGGTCGCACCAGACGAGGGAGCCGTAGCGCTTGGTGATGTGCGGCGCGGCGCGGGTGACGTGGTTCGGGCTGGCGCCGTGGCTGGCGTTGGAAAGGGCGCGAAAGGGGTTGAACCAGGCGTGGACTTCGATGCCGCGTGCGTGGGCTTCGCGGATGCAGTAGGCGAGCGGATCGTAGCCGGGCGAGCGGCCCATGGTGCCGGTGAGCCAGGGGCTCCAGGGTTCTTTAGAGGATTGGTAGACGGCATCGCAATGCGGGCGGACCTGGAGGATCAGAGCGTTCATGTTCAGCGACGCCATTCTGTCGAGGATGGCACGCATTTCGGCCTGCTGCTGGGCGGCGGAGAGGCCCTTTTTGCTGGGCCAGTCGATGTTGTGGACCACGGCGGCCCAGGCAGCGCGGAATTCGCGGGCGGGCACCGGCGGACGCTCGTTGGAAGGGCGGTAGGTCTGGGCCGCGGCGAAGGCGCAGAGCAGGCAGGTCAGGGCGGCGATCCGGGCGAGCATGGCCTTTTCATGGGCCGGGAAGCGCGTGGGTGCAAGCGGGGATGGCTTTCAGGGGGCCCTGACGGTGACGATGATGGGGAGTTCCTTGCCGCCGGCGTCGCGATAGGTGGCGATAGGCTGGGGGACGTTCCACTGCACGAGGATTCGGGAAGCCGCCTTGCCGCGGGATGAAGTGCCGGAAACGATGTCGAATGCGACGAGGTGGATGTCGAAGATCTGGCCGTCCCCACCAGCGACAGGTTCGATCGCGAAGCGGAGCGCTTCTCTCTCGTTGCCGGTTCTCTCGATCATCGCTTTTTCGCCGGACATGCAGGCAATTCCCCAGGCTCCGGCTTCGGCATTGGTTTCGGTCCAAATTCTTGCAGGAAGGCACGGTCCGATGATGGCCGTGAGTTGTTCGCAAATGTCCATTTCAGGGGGTGAAGCAACGATATAAAGATACTGGGAAAGCAGATGATAGCCGGCGAAGGCGCCTGGGTAGTTGAGCGACACTCCATGTTGCCGGAGAGGTTCCCGGAAATCGATCAGATGACCATGCACCCATTCGGCGAGCGTTTCGGGGGCTTCCACATCGGGCAGGCTGCGAAGATCCTCCGCATCGCCGATAGAAGACGTGAAAGAATTCATGAGTGAACTTGGCATGGGGGCGAGACCGGCCACGAGGCCGCCGGGGAGTCGCTTGACGGTGAACCCGCCGAATTGCGGGTCCAGCCACATCACGGGACCCTCGGGGCCTTCGAGGAGGCGAGCCTCCCGCAGCGTCGTGCCGTCGATCAGTTCGCTGGCGGCGGTGGAGAAAAGCGTCCATGCCGCATTGCCCGTCCCATGCCGTGCGATCCGTTGGCGCTCGCCGTCATGAAAGAAGGATACGGTGTCCACCCGCCATTCCGAATCCTGATGAGCGGCCGGCCATGCGCAGGAAAGCCGGAGGTCAATGACCCGATCCGACATGTAGGCGACGGGTTCGAGTTTGGCATGGAAGCCATCGATCCGGATCTCCGCTGCCGTGTCGTTCAGCGAGGCCAGAGAAAGCGAACGGGTGACGACGCCCTTTTGATCCGCCGCGCCGGATTCGAGTTCCAGCGTGACACGGACGTTATGAGGCAGGTCGCGGAAGCCGAGCGCGGTTTCCGCGAGGAAGAGGTCGTTCCATGCGCCGCGGGCGACGACCATGCCGGAGCGGGCGTTCCATACGGCCCACTCGCCTTGCCACGGGAGTTCCTCGCGTGCTTTGTCCTGGAAGAGGTCCACGCCTTCCTCGCCGGGCTGCACTTTCAGCGAACGGGTGATGTCCCAGAGTTCGTCGCCCGGTTGGAAGAATTTCGATTCGCCGGGGGGCGAGTCGAGCTGGCGGATGAGGCCCTGTTCAGAATGAAGCGGGTCCGGCACGAAGTTTTTTCCCGGCAATTTCCAAGCGGCGGTGTACGCGGCGGCGGAAATGGCGGTGCAGGCAAGCAAGGAGGCGGCGATCCAGCGGAGCATCGCCTGTCAGAATGATGATCTATCCGCCGCGAATCAAGCAGCGAAGCGGAGACCGGTAGTACGTCGTCCCGGCTTCAGCCGGACGAACCCACTGGGATAGTCATCGTTGCCCGTGCTTCGTCCGGCTGAAGCCGGGACTACGTACCACATGCGACGGAGCCCGGGCGTATTTCGGAGCCTATCTGCGGGCTTTTCACTCTTCCTCGCCGGTTTCCGGGATTGCTTGCGGCGCTTCTACCGTTTCATCCACCGTCTCGGGGAGACGGCCGCCGTGTTCGAGGAGGAGGATGACTTCCTCCTGCACTTTCTCGACTTCGGCGAGGGGAATGTTGGGGTCCTTGACGATGAAAAGGTCGCCGAGCTTGCGGTGCTCGTAGACGCGCAGGATGCCGCTGGGAGTGCGCTGAGTGTCGGTTTCGCGGAGGGTTTTCTGGCGCTCGAGCATCACGGCGAGGATGTAGCGGACATTTTCGGTGTGGTCCTCGTCTTCCTCGACCAGGCGGCGCAGAAGTTCCTCGGGGCTTTCCTTTTTGAAGGCGTCCTGCTTTTCGACGGCGACGGGGGCCTGATAGACGGCCTTCCAGAAGGAAAAGGGCGCTTCGTCGGATTCCGTGCGGGCGTTCCAAGCGTCCATACAGAAGTCCATGCGCAGGTAGCCGGAGGATTCCGGATCGGGGAAAAGCGCGGTCATGATCGGTTCGCCGTCTTCGAAGGGCCGTCCGGTGGCGGAGCAGACGCGTGAGCGGGAACGGATGTGCCAGGATTCTTGCAGGGCCATGGGTTGGAAATAACTAATGACTAAACCGAAGCGGGAAGCCGGTGGGAAAGCCTATGCTTCTGCGGGGATGAATTTGCGGAGTGTCTGGTAGATCGGCCGGCCGGCGAGGCGGCGATGGAAGAGGTAGACGGCGAGGGTGCCGAAGAGGAGATTCGGCAGCCAGGCGGCGAGCGCGGGCGACAGGTGACCGGCATCGCCGAGGGCGACGCTGACGGTAGAGAGAAAAAGCATGCCGGCGCTGAGGAAAACAGCGAGGGCGACGCCGCCGCTGGCCCCGCGGCGTGTGAAGACGACGCCGAGCGGAGTTGCGAGCAGGACGACGATGAGGCAGCCGAAGGGCTGGGCCCAGCGACTGTGCCATTGGGTGAGGTAGTTCGAGCGGCGGGCCCAGAGGTCGGCGCGGTGGGCGTCGAGCCAGCCCTGGAGTTCGGGAATGCCGAGTTCTTCGGCGGGCAGGCCGGGGCGGATGAGCTGGGCGGGGGTTTCCTTCCAGCCGCGGATGACGAGGGGGTCGGGGATTTTCGTGTCGAAGACGGGGGCTTTGCCGGGTGAGCAGAGGCTCTTGCGGGGCTGGTGGAAGGACCAGACGCGGGTGTCCGGCGACCAGGAGGCGCTGGCCGCGCGGAGGATGCTTTGCAGGCTGCCGTCGGGGTTTTCCTGGACGACGAAGATGTCTTCGAGCGGCGCGCCCTGCTGGTAATTATGGGGGAAGGTGCCGATCATCCACAGACGGCGCTCGGCGGCGTTGCGGAAGCGGACGTGCTCGGCAGCAATGAGGTGGCGGCCCTTGGCCTCGTCGGTGACGGCTTTTTCGGCGGACATCGCCTGGGGCGCCCAGTGGTAGTTGAGGCCGGCACAGAGCAGGGCGGCGAGCAGGCCGGCGAGGAGAAAGGGGGTGGTCAGCCGGGCGAGGCCGCGGCCGGTCTGGATCATGGCGACGATCTCGCGCGAGCGGGAGAGACGGCCGAGGCTGTAGAGCAGGGAGAGGAGCAGGGCGTAGGGCAGCAGCATCACCGTGACTTCCGGCAGGCGGGCGGTATAGAGCTTCCAGGCGAGGGCGGCGGCGTGACCGCTTTCCCTGAGGTCGTCGAGATTGTCGTTGAGGTCGGCGATGAGCCAGATGAGGAACAGCCCGGCGAAGCAGAGAGCGAAGATGCCGAGGAATTCGCGGGCGGTGTAGCGGGCAAGGGTGCCACCCATGGCGTAGCAAAGACCGCCGATGGCCGGGATGAAGCAGAGGCCCGCGAGGACGAGCGGACGCAGGCGGTGGGCGGAGGCATCCGAGTCCGGAAAGCTGGAGAGCTGGCTGCTCACCGCGGCGGATTCCCGGGCCCCGAGGTACCATGCCAGCGCGGCGCCGGCGAGAGCGAGCAGGAGGGGAATGAGGTAGCGCCGCATGGTCAGGAAGCGGGTGGAGGATGAAACGGGCGTTTTCAAAGGCCAAGCATGAAGAATGCTGGCGGTTTTCGGGATGCTTCAGCCCGGGATGAGCGGGGGTGGGGAATTGCCGCCATCAGGAATTCAGGCGATGAATCGGGCATGGGCATGGCAGATATCCGACGGGAACAGCTTTCCATCGCCGGCAAAATCGCGCTCATGGAAGAGCTCTGGTCTGAATTGTCGCGGGAGGAACCTGGAACCGGCGATTATTTCATCGGCTCGATCTCCTCGGACATTGGCTCCCTCCGGCTCCATGCTGGTATCCATCGCCGCCGGGGCGAGCATTTCCGGCTTTCCTCCAAGAGATTTCCCCAATGGATCTATTACCGGATGGAGGGCGGCAATGCTTCCGCCGCCTCGTACAGCAGCGCTTCCGTGGTTTCCCAGTCGATGCAGTTGTCGGTGATGGATTGGCCGCGGACGAGACGGTCGAGGGGCTGGGGAAAGAGCTGGCTGCCGGCGACGAGATTGCTTTCGAGCATGGCTCCCGCGATGGAGCGATCGCCGGCGGCGCGCTGACGGACGATTTCGCGGAAGACGCCGGGCATTTTCAGGTGGTCCTTGCCGCAGTTGGCGTGGGAGGCATCTACGATGAGGTACGGCGGCAGGCCGGCGGCGTCGAGCGCGGCGCGGGCGGCGGAAATACTGGGTTCGTCGTAGTTCGGACCGTGATCGCCGCCGCGCAGGATGATGTGGCTGTCGGGGTTGCCGGTGGTGGTGACGGAGGAGGCGATGCCTTCTTCCGATACGCCGAGGAAGGTCTGGGGGCGGGAAGCGGCCTTGACGGCGTTGATGGCGGCGGCGAGGTCGCCGGAGGTGGTGTTCTTGAAACCGACGGGCATCGACAGGCCGGAGGCCATCTGGCGGTGGGTCTGGCTCTCCGCGGTGCGGGCGCCGATGGCCGACCAGGAGACGAGGTCGGCGATGTATTGGGGGGTGATCGGGTCGAGCAGTTCGGTGGCGGTGGGCAGGCCGAGGTCGAGCACCTGGCCAAGGAAACGGCGGGCGCGGCGCAGGCCCTCGGGAATGTCGTCGGTGCCGTCGAGGTGCGGGTCCATGATCAGGCCCTTCCAACCGGTGGTGGTGCGGGGCTTTTCGAAATAGACGCGCATGACGATGTAGAGCTTGTCGCTCAACCGTTCGGCGAGGGCGGCGAGGCGGTGGGCGTATTCCAGGCCGGCGGTGGTGTCGTGGATCGAGCAGGGGCCGGCGATGACGAGCAGGCGCGGGTCGCGGCCGGAAATGAGCAAGCGCAGCGCGGCGCGGGAGTTCGCGACAAATTCGTCCCGGGTTTCGCCGCGCGGGATTTCCGCTTGGAGCAGGGCGGGCGAAGGCAGCGGGACGTTGCGGGCGATGTTGAGGTCGGAGACGCGGGCGGACATGGGGATTGCGGATTGGCGATTGCGGATTTCGGATTGCGCGTCAAGCGGCTCCGCCGCGTTTTTGAATCCGCATTCCGAAATCCGCAATTCGCGATCGACAGCCGGCAATGATGTTTGACACCCCGCGCTCCGACATGATTGGTATTTCCCCAGCACTAAAAAACGCCCCGCCAGAATGAGCGAAAACGAAATCCCGCCGCCGCGCCAGACGTCCAGCATCCCGCCATCGAAACAGACGTCGAGCATCCCGCTGAAGAAGGAAACCGTCCGCGTGACCTTGAAGGCTTCCGACGCCCCGCCCGCTCCTTCCGTGCCGCCACCCACGGCCGCCGCGGCCCCGCCGCCGCCGAGCGTGGCTCCGGTGCCGACCGCTCCGGCCACCGGCGCGCCGCGTCCGCCCGCTCCGGCCCCGACCATCGCGCTGCGCCCCGCCGGCGCACCGGCCGCTCCGGCTCCGGCCCCGACGATCAAGCTCAATACCGGCGGCTCTGCCACCGCGGCGCTCAAGCCTTCGCTGGGCGGCAGCCCGACGGTTTCCCTGCCGAAAGCCACCGTGCAGCTTCAGCCGCCGACCCAGCCACTCGGCGCCGGTTCTCCGTCGCTCGGCCAGACGGCCGCTCTCGTCGAGGACGATGAGGAGGACGAAAAGCCCGACACCGCCGCCACCGTGCTTTCCATTCTCGGCTTTGTCGCCGCCGCGGCGGTGCTGGTCGTCCAAGGCCTGATCGTGGGTGTCTGGGAAGGCTGGGACAAATTGTTCTGATTCAATCCGAAAAACTCCGAAACCATGGCTCTTCCCATTATCACTCTCGTTCTCTCCGGCATTGTGCTGGCCCTCGTCATCATGACCGGTGGCACGCAGCTGTAAGCCGGATTTCCTGATCCTTCAGGGCCGCCCCGCCGCAACCCGCGGCGGGGCGGCCCTTGACTTTTCAGCGGGGCTCTCCACCTTTCGCGGCATGGCTCTGCAGCTCAACGACAGCAATTTCCAATCCGAGGTCATCGACTCCGACCAGCCCGTTCTCGTGGATTTTTGGGCGGAATGGTGCGGCCCGTGCAAAATGATCGGCCCGGTGATCGACCAGCTTTCCGGCGAGGTGGATGGCCAGGCCAAGGTCGGCAAGGTCAATGTGGACGAGGCCCGTGAACTGGCCGTGAAATACGGCGTCCGCAGCATTCCGCTGCTGCTTTTCTTCAAGGGCGGCGAAGTGAAGGACCAGATCGTCGGCGCCAATGTGACCAAGGATCAGCTCAAGCAAAAGCTTCTGGCGCTCGCCTGAGCGCGCTTTTCCTTTGCTGAAAAAGCCGGCTCCGTTCGCGGCGCCGGCTTTTTTGCACCCGGGTGGAAGCAAATCGCTTGCTAGTGAGATCGAGTCGCAATAAGTATGCGGCATGTTCGAATGCTGGTGGCAGCACGACGGTTTCGAGGCGTGGCGGCTGCGGGGCGATCTTCGCGGCGCGTCCCGCCGCTGGCAGCATCGTCTCGGCGACGAGCTATGGCTGTGGCTGAACCATTCCGGGGAAGGGGTGGTCTGGGGCCGCGACCACCGCATTTTTCTCAAGCAGGGGCTCTTCGGCTGCTTCGCCGGGCTGGAGGGCGAGGATTGGAAATGGACCCGGCTGCCGGGCCGGCACGAAGCGGAGATTCTGGTGATCCCGCGGGCGCAGATCGTCGATCTGGTGGCGGACGGCGGGGCGCGCGATCCGCGCACGCAGGCGTGGCTCGCGGGCGGCGAGGGGCTTTCCTTCGCCGGGCTGATGGGGTCGCGCGAGCGCCTGCTGATGGAGCGCCTGAGCCGGGGCTGGAAATCGCGGACCATGCCCGCCGCCTGCCGCCGGGCGCTTGGAATGTGGTTCGCGCCGGCGGTTCAGTGCCGCATGCCCCGCGCTGCGGCGTGCGGGCGCAGCAAAAGCAGCGTCCAGGTGAGCAGTACAAAGGCCGCTTCCCACCAGAACCACTGACCGGGCGGAATGTAGTAGCGGCCGAGAATGTCCGGCTTCCACGGGTACAGCCACGCGATGCCGCCGGCCGCGGCGTCGCACGCGAGATGGATCGCAGCGGCCAGCCAGCATGCCGCGCCCACCCGCCAGCGCGGGATGTCGCCTTTCGGAAAAACGGCGGCTGTCATCGCGCAGACCGGCGCGAACGCGAGGAGGAACCAGACCGTGTGCGACCAACTGGTGTAGCGCGCCTCCAGTGAGATATGCGGCGTGCAGAGATCGGGGAAGGCGCCGAAGAGCCCGACGACCGGCAGCGTCCATGCCGGGAAGGCATGGCCCCGCCCACCCGCCAGCGTCGCGTTTTCCACCGCCAGGCACAGGCAAACGGGGAGCAGCGTATGGGTGCCGATGAGCATGCCGGTCGATGCTAGCGACCCCTCTCCCGGTGGCAATATGACGGTGAGAAAGCGGGCCGATGGATTTCTTGAGATCTGCCGACGCAAATGGTAGGAGGGAAACGGAATTTCCCCCTGTCCCCCGATGATTCTCCCATTTCTCCTCCGCCGTACATGGGCGCTCCTCGCCGCCATGCTGTTGCTGCCTCCCGGCTCCGCCCATGCGCAGTTCGCGATCGCCGGGCCGGAGCTCCGGCTCAACGGCCGTGTCGAGGCCGTGGAATCGGATGCTGCAGGGAATGTGTACCTCGGCGGCAGCTTCAACGAATACAATGGCACCATCGACCACGGCATCGGCCTGCTGCGCCTGACTGCCGGCGGCGCGAAGCATGCGACCTGGGACATCGGTTTCATCACCGGGGTGTCCGATCTGCTCGTACACGGGAATTTCCTCTATGTCGGCGGCAGTTTCTCATCCGTCCGCACCTTTTCCCAGGGCCAGATCATCCAGCACCACCTGCTGCGCATCCACCTGAGCGGCGCGAACGAGGGAAAGGTGGACACGACCTGGCTGCCGAACGTCAACGGCTCGGTCACCGTGCTGGAGACGGACGGCACGAGCCTCTTCATCGGTGGAAATTTCAGCGTCGTGAACGGCGCCGGGCGCCCCCGTCTGGCAAAAATCCTCATCGGCAGTCCCAACCCGATGGCGGTCGATCCCGCATGGAATCCCGCGCCGAACAATCCGGTGGATGATTTGGAGTTAGCGGGCTCCTGGCTTTACGTGAGCGGCGGCTTCAACGCGATCGGCGGACTTTCCAACAATTACCTCGCCCGCCTGTCGTCCGCGACGGGAGCGGCGGACCCCTTGTGGAAACCCGACGTCAACCGGCCGGTAGGCGATCTGGAAGCCAGCGCGACGCATTTGTATTTCGGCGGCGATTTCACGGAGATCGAAGGAGCGACCCATCGCTCGCTGGGCCGCTACTCGCTCGCCGCGGGCCCCGCCAGCTTCGACGCGAGCTGGAAGCCCGATCCCGACGGGGAACCCGCGAAAATCGTCCTGTCCGGTTCCTCGCTCTATATCTCCGGGGTCTTCGTCAGAGTGGGCAATGTCCCGCGCCGCTTCATGGCCAAGGTGGATGCGGCGGGCACGGGCGTGCTCGATGCGTCCTTCGTGCCGGAGCCGAACGGCGCGATCGGCGACATGAAGGTCGTCGGCGCGAATCTGCTTGCCGGCGGCCGCTTCAACACCACCACCGGCGCGGCTTCGGCCGGCTACGCGATGATGAACGGCACGACCGGAGCTGCGCTGCCGGCCTTCGCCGGCACGATCACCAGCGACGGCATCGTTTTCTCCATGATCCCGGCGCCCGGCGGGGGAATGATCATCGGCGGACTGTTCGACTCGGTGGGCGGTGCCGCCCGCACCAGCGTCGCCAGGCTGAATTCCAACGGCAGCCTCGACACGAATTTCAACGTCCCCATCGTCGGCTACCAGCGGGCGGTGTACGACATGAAGCTCGATGGCTCCACGCTTTACTTCTGCGGCGATTTCACCTCCGCCGGCGGCGCGCCCACCCAGCACATCGCGCGGGCCAATGCCGTGACCGGCGCGGTGGACACGGGGTGGTTCACCAAGCCGCTGACACCGCTGAGTTGTCTCGAAACCGACGCGAATCATGTTTATTTCGGCTCCGCCGGGCTGCGCTTCGTCGAGACGTCTCCCGGTTTGGGGATCAACGTTTTCAACGTGGCGCGCGTGTCGAAGGGCGCCCCCGCCGCCATTGACCTCTTCTGGACGCCCTTCATCGCGGACGAACTCAGCAATCCGGCCACCGCTTCGGTGCTCGATATGCAGATGCACGGCGACAAGCTGATCATCGGCGGGCATTTCGCCTTTGTCGTGAACCCGAACACCGGAACCCCCCACCAGCGGATCTGCCTCGCCGCGCTGGCCACGACCGGCTGGGGCGAACCGGCCGCCGGATGGGGCACGCAGTTCCTCGACGAGAACGCCGAACTCGGCACGATCTCCAACCTGCTGCTCCACAACGGAGCGCTCTATGTCGCCGGGCACTTTCTGGTGGTGAGCGGCAACGAGTATTATTACGTCGCGAAGATCGACCCTGCGAACGGCGCGAACGATCTCAATTTCGACGTGTCGCCGCTGGATTCGGAGGATGTTTTCGGCCCGTCGAAGGTAAGCACTCTCGCGGCGCACGGGAATCATCTCTATCTCGGCGGTTCCTTCGATCTCGTTTATGTCACGCCGCTGGGCGATTTCGATTCCTCGCCCTACATCGCCCGGGTCAATGCAGCGACCGGGGTGCTCGATTACTCCTGGTATCCCTACCCGAACGGCACCGTGACGGCGATGGCCGTCGATGGGGAAAATCTCTGGATCTACGGCCCCTTCAGCGACGTGGGGGGCGTCGAGGCCGAGGGTCCGGTGATCATCAAGCCCTTCACCAGCGCTTATCAGGACTGGCTGGCAACATGGTTTTCGCCGGGGCATCTCGGCAATTCCGACTTCACCGCGCCCTTCCAGGATCCCGACGGCGACGGCATCGAGAATATCGTCGAGGCGATGTTCGACACCGATCCCTTCGACGGCCGCAGGGTGTATCAGGCGCCGGGCAGCGGTTCCTCCGGCCTGCCGCTGCTGCGACGGGAAAACATCGGCGGTCAGAACTACCTGACCGTGGAATTCACCCGCTGGAAGGTCTCGGCCAATGCAGGCATGGTCGCGATCCCGGAATTCGGCGACGATCTCGTCGCCTGGCCGCGCACCGGCGTGATGATCGGCTCCCCGGTAAGCGTGAGCGCCGCGCGCGAACGGGTGAAATTCCGCGACACGGTTCCGAACGCCGGCCGGGCCTTCGGCCGGGTGGAGGTGCTGCCGCAGGTGGAGTGAGGCGTCTCTCAATCCTGTTTCCACCGGTAGTGCCCGGTGAGCGGCCAGGCGAAGAGCACATCCTCCTCCCGCGCGCCGCGGCCGATGTTGTGGATGACCAGCGGCACGCCGTCGGCATTCCTGCGATCGCTGACGATCATGATGTGCGGCAGGTGCGGCGGCACGGTGCAGGTGACGAGGTCGCCGGGGCGATAGGAGGCGGGCTCTTTCGAGATTTCCAGCGCGAGCCCGCGGCGCTTGAAGAAGGTTTGCAGGTTGGGCACGCGGCGGTGGTCGATGTTCTTGTCCGGGCGGGAGAGGCCCCAGTTTTTCGGATATCTGGAGAAGTGGGCGCGCATGTCCTCGTGGACGAGCTTCTGGAGGTCGTGCGAGAGGCCGTCGCGCAGGGCGCGGATGACGACATCGGTGCAGACGCCCTTTTCCCGCGGCAGGTCGCCGCCAGGATAGGCGAGCGAGACGTAGGCGGGATCGTAGGAAAGCGTGACACCGATCTGCCTGCGCGCCGCAGCGGTAATCTTTGCGCCGGGGGAATCGGCGACAGCCGGCGCGAGCAGGACGAGGAGCAGGAGGAGGAGCTTCATGGCATGGTCGCGGTTTCGCCGGATACGGTGGATGCGGGGATTTCCTGCGGGCGGAGCTTCCGGGGAAAGAGGAGTTCAAGCAAATAAGCGATGGCGGGGGTGACGAGGATCGCGATGGAAAGGCCGATGCCGAGGCGCTTCGCAGCGGGGAGGACGGCTTGGGTGAGGGAGGGGGATTGATGGAGGCGGATGGCATTGCTCACCTGCATTTCGACAGCAGTGTGGTCGAGTTTCGCTTTGGCCAATGCTTCTTGCGCTTTTTCCAACGCATCCTTGGGAGAGGCAGCGGGCGGTTTTACAGGAGGGCCGGTCTCGTACCCGGCGAGTTGCATGTCGCCGCCAAGATTGGGGGCATGTGGTTTTATCAGGGGGCCGGTCAGGATGACGGGATTACCCCTGGGTTGCGGGGATGGTTCCTCCTTCCGCGCGATTCGTTCACGGAGACGTTCGATTTCGGTCTCATGACGCTCCACCTCGCTCTGGAGCCTGCGGAGTTCAAATGTATGGAACGATCTCTGATGCCGCTCGACTTCACTCTGAAACTGGCGGGCGAGCGACAGAGCGGTCTCCATCGCGGTCGCGGGGCGAAAACTGAGGTGAGAGATGTCGATGAGCAGAGTGCCGTGAACACGGCTCATCACCGTTTGTCGGCGCAGGCGTTCCACGGCGTCTTCCTCGTTGGCCTTCCAGCGCGCTGCCAGGCCGAGTTCTCTGATGGTTCCCCGCAGAACTTCATCGGAGCGGAGCATTTCCTCCATGGATGGAGATGGCGGCCAGGAACTTCCCATCTGAATCTGTATCACCGCCCGGACGTCCGTCCGGTGATGGAAAGCGAGATGCGCCGCCAGAGCCGCCAGCACCCCAAGCAGTGGAACGATCCAGAAGGCATGCCGCCAGCGCATGGCGACGAAGCCCGGATTCCAGCGGCGGATGGCGGGGTCGTTCATGATTTCATTCCGGTAGTTGAAGGCGTGCGGCCGCTCAAAGTTCCCACGATTCTACCTCGCCGCCGATCTTCCACATCAGCCGGTCGAGCGCGCCGCCGAGGTTCGGTTTGCGACCGTTGAGCAGACCGGCCCAGCAGATTCCTTTCGCGGTGTGAACCATGATCGTGGTGGTGCCGGGCAGCGAGCCGGTGTGCCACCGGTTCGGCACCTTGTTCACGGACCAGCCGCGGGAGTAAGCGGGGTTCACGCCCGGGGCGGTCATGGTGCCGATCGATGCCTCGCCGAGCAGCTTGGGCAGTTGCGAGGCGAAGAGGACCAAATCCCGCGCCGTGGCGAGCCAGCCGCCGTGAGCGTCCATGCGGGCGACATTCATGCCATAGGCGCCGCCGGGATTTTCGGTGATGTACATGACTTCGCGCGGCTGGCGATCTTCCAGGGTATTGCCCGCGACTTTCATGTCCACGACGCCACATTTGGACAGCACGCTCCGGGCGAGGAAGGTTTCGTAGGGCTGTTTCGTGACCTTTTCGAGCACGCGGCCCAGCACGCAGTAGCCGAAATTCGAGTAGGCGTAGTGTTCGCCCGGCGGGTGCTTCTGTTTCTGGTTCGCGAGCGTCCAGACGATGAGCTCGTCGTGCTCCATCTCCGGGTGGAGGAACATCGGGTCATCGCTGTCGTTCGCCCAGCCGCCGCTGGCGTGGGTGAGCAGATGGTCCACGGTGATCGAGCGCACGGAATCCGGCAGGTCGCTGCCGTAGGCGTCGCCCAAGATGCCATCGGGTCCGAAAACCTTACTGTCGAGCTGCAGCAGGCCCTTTTCGACATTCATCATCACCGCCACGGCGGTGATCGGCTTGGAGATGCTGGCGGTGCGGAAAAGATGTTCCGGTGTCACGACTTCCCGACGGTCCGCATCGGCATGGCCATAGCTCTGCGCGAAGGCGACTTCCCCGCCGCGTCCGTAGGCGATGGACATGCCGTGGATGCCGTGCTCGCGCAGGAAACCCCCGGCGATCGAACGGATCGCTTCCTGCTCGGATTCCGAAGGGATTTCCGGTCCGGCAGCCCAGGCCGAAGAACAGGCCGCGAGGACGGAGACATGGCTGGCGCGGCAGATGAAACGACGGCGGTTCATGAGGATCGCATCGCACCCAGTCACGCCCTGGCCGTCAATGAAAACGTCGGGAGATGAATTGTACATGGTCCCGCCGCTGGGCGAACCTTGCCCGCGCTTCGTCCGGCTGAGGCCGGGGCTACTTACGTCATCATCAAATGCCGGCGAGCACTTCGTCGAAGACGGTGAGGGTATCATCGAGGTCGGCCTCGGTGTGGGCGAGAGAGAGGAAGCCGGTTTCGTAGGGACTGGGGGCGAGGTAGATGCCCTTGTCGAGACAGCCCCAGAAGAATTTCTTAAACAGGTCGAGATCCTGCTTCATCACATCGCCCACGTTGACGATCTCGCGGTCGGTGAAAAAGAGGCAGAACATCGAGCCGGTGCGGTGGAAGCGGTAGGACAGGCCCTTCGCATCCAGCAGGGAGCGCAGGCCGCGCTCGAAATGCGTACCGAGTTCCTCCAGCCGGGGGAAGCCGGAGTTTTTCGCGAGCTCCTTGAGCTGGGCGAGACCGGCGGCCATGGCGAGCGGGTTGCCGGAAAGGGTGCCGGCCTGATAGACGGGGCCGATAGGGGCAAGCAGATCCATGACATCGGCGCGCCCGCCGAAGGCTCCGACGGGCAGACCGCCGCCGATGACTTTGCCGAAGCAGCTCAGGTCGGGCGTGAGGTTTTCGATGCCCTGCACGCCGGCCTTGCCGAGCCGGAAGCCGGTCATGACTTCATCGAAGATGAGCAGGGCTCCATATTTTTTCGTGATGGAGGCAAGGAGGTCGAGGTAGCCGGGTTTGGGGAAAACGAGGCCGGCGTTGGCGGGGTAGGATTCGACGATGATCGCGGCGATCTCTTCGCCACGGGCGGCAAAGAGGGTTTCGAGCGCTTCGGGGTCGTTGTAGGGCAGTACGATGGTTTTTTCGGCGAAGGACCGCGGCACGCCGGCGGAGTCGGGTTCGCCGTGGGTCAGCGCGCCGGAACCGGCGGCGACGAGCAGGGAGTCGCTGTGGCCATGGTAACAGCCGTCGAATTTGACGATGAAGTCGCGCCTGGTGAAGCCGCGGGCGAGGCGGATGGCGGACATCGTCGCCTCGGTGCCCGAAGAGCACATTCGGACCTTTTCCACGGAGGGCACCCACTCGGTGATGGTGCGGGCCATTTCGACCTCGAAGGGATTCGGAATGCCGAAAGAGACGCCATCCTTGGCGACCTCGTGGATGGTGTTGGTGACGACGGTCGGCGCGTGGCCGAGGATGTTCGGGCCCCAGGAGCCGATGTAGTCGATGTAGGTCTTGCCGTCGACATCCTCGATGCGGCTGCCCTTGGCGCGGCGGACGAAAAAGGGCTCGCCGCCGACGTTGCGGAAGGCGCGCACGGGGGAGTTCACGCCGCCGGGGATTTTCTCTTTGGCAGCGGCGAAGAGTTTCTGGGAAAGCTGGCCGGTCACGAGGGGAATTTGAACGGCGGATGCCGGACGTCCAACATCGAACGTCGGATTGTGGCCCGGGATCAATCCGCGCCGAGTTCCTTCTTGAAGAAATCGATGGCCCGCTGCCAGGCGAGCTTGGCGGCGGTCTCGTCGTAGCGCGGAGTGGTGTCGTTGTGGAAACCGTGGTTGGTGCCCGGGTAGGTGTGGGCCTCGTAGCGCACGCCGGCCTTCTTGAGTGCCTCTTCATAGGCGGGCCAGCCGGCGTTGACCCGCGGATCGTGCTCGGCGAACTGGAAGAGCAGCGCGGCTTTGACCTTCGCGGCGTCGGCCGGGTCGGGCTGGCCGCCGTAGAAGGGCACCGCGGCGCGGATGATGCCGGGCAGGCGCACCGCGAGCGTGTTCGCCATGCCGCCGCCGAAACAGAAGCCGACCGCCCCGATCCTGCCGTTGCACAGGGCGTGGGCGTGCAGCCATTCCGCCGCGGCGACGAAATCCTCGGTCATTTCGTTGCGGTCGCGCTGCGCCTGGAGCGCCCGGCCTTCGTCGTCATTGCCGGGATAGCCGCCGAGCGGCGTCAGCGCGTCCGGCGCGAAGGCGACGAATCCCGCCACCGCCAGCCGGCGGGTGACGTCCTCGATGTAGGGATTCAACCCGCGGTTTTCGTGGATGACGATCACGCCGGGCGATTTCCCCTCCGCCTTCGCCGGGCGGGCGAGGTAGCCGCGCATCTTGTCTGCGCCTTTCGGCGAATCGTAGTTCTCGTAGGAAACGGCGATCCTCTCGTCATCCTCCGCCACCTGCCGTGCCAAGGCGTACTTGGGGCTGAGGGCGGCCAGCAACCCGGCCGCGGTCGCGCCGCCGACGGCGAAACGCGAGGCCCGATCGAGGAAGCCGCGCCGCCCGACCTGGCCGTGCACGTATTCGTCGTAGAGATCGAGCAGCTCCTGCGGGAAGTCCCTGGCGGTTTTCCGGTCCATCCGGTTGAAACGACCGCGGCGGGGCGGAAGTTGCGAGGCATCGCCGCCTTCGCGCAGGTACGGATTCCGGAAATCCGTCCGAATAACGCCGGAGTCGCGTCCGTCCGACAAAAACCAGGTTTCCCTCCGGTCTTCCGAACGCTACCTTGATCCCATGAAAGAGGCCCTCGTTTTCGTGCTGGCGCTCGCGCTGCCCGTCGCCGCGCAGGTGAAGAAAGACAGCCGTAAGACGGGCATCGACCGCGATCCGGATATCGTGCATTTGTCCGATTTCACCGACCAGCCGGTGGAACTCGCGGTGGTCAAGGAAGCCCCGGTCTTCGCGACCAAGACCGGCGCCCGCAAGCTGGGCGTGCTGAAGACCGGCCAGACCGTGGTGATCGAGGCGATGACCGACAGGGCCTACAAGGTCCGCGGCCAGGGGCAGAGGCACGGCGTTTCCGGCTGGGTTGCTCCCTGGGCCTTCGCTTCCGATGACCCGGAATTCGTCGAAAATCTCAAAAAACTTTACCACCGCCAGATCGAGGTGGCGGCGCTGATCGCCGAAAAGCGCGCGGCGCTGGGCATGACCGAGGAGGAAGTCGGCCTCGCGCTCGGCAAGCCGACCAAGACGACCGTGAAACAGACCGCCGAAGCGACCACGGGGCGCTGGGAATTCATCGACTACGAGGATGTGCGCCATTACCGCCATGTCCGCGATCCCTACTCCGGTCAGGTCTTCCGCCAACTTTCCCACGTGACGCGGGAGGAGAAGGGCAAAACCGTCGTCGAATTCGAAAACGGTATCGTTTCCTCGCTGGAGGAGAGCGAGCAACGGCGGGGCGCGCCGGTGAAAATCGTGGTGCCACCGGTGACGATCGTTTGGTGAGGCGGGCGAATTTGGTTGAATCGGTCGGGGAAATTGCTGGCCTTGGGAAAAACGGGGACGAGCTTGCGGCTTGCCGGCCGCTCCGATCCGGACCATCCAAAAACCATGAAAACATTGCCCATCTCGAAAAAGCTCCGGGGTTTCACCCTGATCGAACTGCTGGTGACCATAGTGCTCGTCGTCGTGCTCGCCGGCCTGGTCTTCGCCATATCGAAAAACGTGCTGACGAAATCGCGCCTCTCCTCCAGCATCACCAAGGTGCGCGATCTCGGCGCGCGCGTGCGCATCTACACCGACGACCACGCCGGCGTGCTGCCCGTGTGGAAGAACCAGTCCGAGGATCTCTACTGGTGGGCGCATCTCGTGCAGGACTACCGCAACGAGCAGGAACTCATCGTATTCCAGAGCCCGGGACACCGGGAATTCGACGTGAAGAAGATCGAAGCGAACATCTCCTATGGCTGGAACGCCAGGGTGGTCGGCCGCTCCGACGCTGCCGAGCCCGGCGCCGACGATGGCCCGAAGCGCGTCGCCAGCTTCAGTGACCCGAGCCGCGTTCTCGTGCTTGCCGACAGCGCCAAGACGAACAGCTTCGGCCTGCTCGACCCGCAGACGACCATGCCCGATCCCGAGCGCTACGACGGCAAGGCTGCCGGCCTGCTGCTCGATGGCTCGGGCCGCGCGTTCACCATCGAGGGGGATTTGCAGCCGACATCGGTCTGGTTCCGCACCTCGGACGACGATCGTTGAAAAGCGGCGCATGCCTCCGGCTTGCGGCAGGAGCGCGGCTTTGTAAGCCGCGCTCTTTTGTTCGTACCCGGTTCCCGGCTGAACCTCGCCCGGACGGAGACGCGCTCCCCGCGATCCCTACCCTTGCCGCCCCCCCGTTTGACCGCTAGGCAAGGCGCATGGCCCGCCGATCCTTCAGCCTGATGCTTGCCTGGCGCTACCTCAATCCGCGCCGGGCGATGCTTTCCGCGGTGACGATCATTTCCGTCACCGGCGTGCTTCTGGGCGTCTGGATCCTGGTGGTGGTGATGTCGGTTTACAACGGCATGGAGAAGCAGATGAAGGAGCGTTTGCTGGGATTCACCCCCCACATCCGATTGGAATACGCGCCCTTCGGCGGTCTTGAGCCGGTCGAGGAATGGCGCGAGGTGGCGGATGCCCTGGCGGCCATGCCGGAGGTCGAATCGGCCACCGCTTTCGTCCAGGATTACGTCTGGCTGGATTCCGGAGTACGGCGTCGCTTCGGGATTTTCCGGGCGATCGACACGGAAAATCCCGAGCAGGTCGAGGGCATCGAGCGGATGCTCGTCCGCACCGAGCATCCCGGCTCTCACGCCGACATGGGGCTGGATGACCGCATCGTGATCTCGTCGGTCCTCGCCGGGCAGATGGGACTTACCGCCGGCGATTCGCTGAGCTTGTATTCGTTGAGGAATCTGGAGGAAGCCGCCCGGGTGGCGGAAAAAACCAGAGTGCCGCCCGTGCGGGAACTGATGCGCGGACCGCTGGACGAAGTGCGCGAGATGCTTGGTGGGGAGTGGGAGAGCAGGGAGGGCGGACGCTATCTGCCCGGGGAGATCTATGATGGGCTGTACAACAAGCTCTACGATGCGTTTCAGGAACACCGCGACGGCATCAGGGATGCGGAGGCGGAAATCCTCTATGGGTACTTCGAACCGCTCGACGAGGCCGGGGAAACGGAAGGCGGCTTCCTGCTCGCCGAAGGGGCGCGGGAAGCGATGCTGGCGGCGCTGGACAAGTTGGAGAAAACCGACGTCAAGGAGATGGATTCCGGCCCGCTGGACAACATGCGCGAACTGGTGCTGCCGAAGGAGGCGCTCATCACCGGCGTTTATCAGGCTTCGCAGATGATGGTCATGCCCGATCTTTTCATGCCCTTGCCGCTGGCCCAGGAACTCGCCGGTTTGCAGGGTGGGGTGCAGGGAATCGCAGTGCGCCTCGAAGACCCCGACCGTGCGGGACCGCTGGCAGACGAGATGTTGAATACGCTGCCACCGGGCTGGTACGCCTCGACCTGGGCGACGGAGTTCGGCTACTTCGCCACGATCATCAACCAGCAGCGGATCATGATGTACCTCGTGCTTGGCATGATTATCGTCATTTCGGCCTTCTCGATGATGGCGGTGATGTTCACCGTGACGATCCAGAAACGCCGCGAAATCGGTGTGCTCAAGGCATTGGGCGCCGCGCCTGGCCAGATCGTTCGGGTATTCGTTCATCAGGGCGTGATTCTCGGCGTCTCGGGGGCGGTGCTTGGTGTCGCTTTCGGTTTGGTGACGCTCTATTTCCGGGGTCATCTCCAGGAGGCACTGCGGAAGCTCCGCTACGATCCGTTCCCCGCGGACTTCAGCGGGTTCGAAACCATGCCGGCGGAGATAGTCCCGAAGGAAGTGGCGCTTATCGCCATCTGCGCTTTCGTGCTCAGTTCGCTTGCCGCCTTCATCCCCGCCTTTGCCGCCGCCCGTAATGACGCCGCGAAGTCCCTGCGGAATCTTTGATCCCCCGGAGCGGCGAACGCCTCACGGGGAGAAAACCATGCCTCTTTTATAGTCGCCCCTTCCGCTTGCATTGTCTGAAATGCTGGCGTCGTGAAGGAAATCTGGGAACTCGCCACAAGCGCGCCGGTACTGCCCCTGACCATTCTGCTGGTCCCGGTCGGCATCTACTGGCTGCTGAGCTTCATCGGCGCAGTGGACCACGACCTTTTCGGGGTCGATCTCGACGGGACCGACGGCCATCACGGTCACGACCATCCCTTCCTCGGCTGGATGCACGGTGCATTGAGAATCCTCAATGCCAAGGGCGTGCCGGTGATGATCGTCCTGTCCGTGCTTATCGTCTATCTCTGGGGCTGCACGATGCTCGGGAACCTCTGGTTCAATCCCGAACTGGCGGCCGGCCGCGGCAGTCTGATCTGCCTCGGAGCATTGGCTGCGGCGCTTGTGCTGACCCGCCTCACCGTCACCCCGCTCAAGCCCCTGTTCCTGCTGATTCAGGACGATGTCGAGCCGGCCAAACCCGTCATCGGCCGTAGCGGTATCGTCCGGACCGCCTTCGTCAACGAGCGCGATGGACAGGTCGAGATCGAGAATGCCGGGGCGCCTCTCCTTTTGAACGCTCGTACTGCGGAAGGCGACGAGCCGATTTCGCGGGGCACCGCCGTTCTTGTCATCCATCATGAAGAATCCTCCGGCATCTACATCGTCCGCTCCCTGACCGCCCCCTCCTGAAACCATCCGAACCATGAACCTCCACATCATCACTCCACTCGCAGTCTCACTCTCCACGGGCGTCATCGCCACCATCATCGGCCTGATCCTCGCGATTGTCATCGGGGGCGCCGTGCTCTTCTCGATGTTCTACCGCAAGGCCCAGCGCGGCCAGGCGCTCATCAAGACCGGCGTCCGCGGCACCAAGGTCACCTTCAACGGTTTCACCGTCATTCCGATTCTCGAGCGGCTCGAAACCATCGACATCTCCCTCAAGCGCGTCGAAATCGACCGCACCGCGAAGAACGGTCTGATCTGCAAAGACAACATGCGCGCCGACATCAAGGTCGCCTTCTTCGTCCGCGTGAACCAGACCGACGAGGACGTGCTGCGCGTCGCCCAGTCCATCGGCTGCGACCGCGCCTCCAACACCGAGGAAATCCGCGCCCTCTTCGACGCGAAATTCTCCGAAGCCCTCAAGACCGTCGGCAAGCGCTTCGACTTCGCCGAACTCTACGAGGAACGCGACACTTTCCGCGACGAGATCATCAAAGTCATCGGCACCAACCTCAACGGCTTCGTCCTCGACGACGCCGCCATCGACTACCTTGAGCAGACGCCCATCGAAGCGCTTGATCCCGACAACATTCTCGACGCCCAGGGCATCAAGAAAATCACCGAACTCACCGCTACCCAGGCGAAGCTCGCCAACCACATCCAGCGCGACAAGGAGAAGGTCATCAAGCAACAGGACGTCGAGGCCCGCGAAGCGATCCTCGAACTCGAACGCCAGCTTTCCGAAACCGAGGCCAAGCAGAAGCGAGAAGTCGAAAGTGTGAGAGCCCGCGAGGAAGCCGAAACGGCGAAAGTCCGCGAGGAAGAGCGCCAGAAGTCCGAGCGCGCCCGCATCGCCGCCGAAGAAGAAATCGAAGTCGCCACCCAGAACAAGGACCGCCAGGTGCTTGTCGCCCAACGCAACAAGGAGCGCACCGATGTCGTCGAAATCGAGCGCGTGAAGCGCGACCAAGAACTCGAATCCATCGAGCGCGAGCGCATCACTTCGCTGAAGGCCATCGAGAAAGAAAAAGCCGTCGAGGTCGAGAAGAAGGCCATCCAGGACGTCATCAAAGAGCGCGTCGCCGTCGAGAAACTCGTCGTCGTCGAGCAGGAGCGCATCAAGGATACCGAAGCCTTCGCCGGCGCCGACCGTCAGAAGCAGGTCAAGGTCACCCTCGCCGAAGCCCAGGCACAGGAGGAAGTCATCCGCAAGATCAAGGAAGCCGAAGCCGAGCAGGAAGCCGCTAAACTCCGCGCCGACCAGGAACTCTACGAGCGCGTCAAGGCCGCCGAAGCCGCGAAAAAAGCCGCCGAACTCAAGGCTGAGGAAGTCGTCATCTCCGCGGAGGCCGAGCAGACCGCCAGCGAAAAACTCGCCCTTGCCAAGAAGCAGCTCGCCGAAGCCACCACCAAGGAAACCGCCGCCCCGGGCCTCGGCGAAGCCGAAGTCCTCATCGCCAAAGCCGATGCCATCCAGAAGCAGGGTTCCGCGGAAGCCGAAGTCAGCCGCCTCAAGTTCGAAGCCGAAGCCGAAGGCATCAACAAGAAGGCGGAAGCGATGAAGCTCCTCGAAGAAGCCGGCCAGGCGCACGAGGAATTCAAGCTCCGCCTCGAAAAGGAAAAGTCCGTCGAACTCGCCGGCATCCACATCCAGAAGGACATCGCCGAAGCGCAGGCCGCCGTCCTGGGCGAAGCGATGAAATCCGCGAAGATCGAAATCATCGGCGGCGAGAGCAAATTCTTCGATCAGATCGCCGGGGCCATCTCCCGCGGCAAGTCGGTGGACCGCCTCGTCGAGCACAGCGAAGTGCTCGGCGACGTGAAGGAAACCTTCTTCAACGGCGATCCGGACTACTTCCGCGCCCAGCTCCGCGAATGGGCCGGCCAGTTCGGCGTCACCGCGGAGGACGTGAAGAACCTCAGCGTCGGCGCCGTCCTCGGCAAACTCCTTGCCGACGCCACCGGCGACACCCGCCGCAAACTCCTCTCCTTCCTCGGCGCCGCCGACCGCTTCGGCCTCGCCGACGAACAGGCGTCGAAGGTGATTCGATGAAATGCGCAACCGGACCTGCTTTGGAATAGGTGACGAAGCAGGTTCGGGGTGGTGCGGGGAAGGGATTTTTAACCGCGAAAGAACGCGAAAAACGCGAAATTTAAAAGGCATGAGAGGCGGAAAAACCAAAATGCGCCCGAACTGGGGGAATTCCTTTCCATCTTCCTCTGCATTTCAAATTTCGCGCAATTTCGCGGCTCTTCGCGATTCCTTGCCTTTCTCCTCAAACCCATGAACGAGCTGATCTACAAACAGGAATGCTATGACATCATGGGAGCCTGCTTCGAGGTCTACAAGGAAATGGGCGCCGGATTCGTCGAGCCCATCTACCACGAATGCCTCGAACGCGAAATGAGTCTCAGAAACATCCCCTTCGTCCACCACCCCGGCCTCGCCCTTACCTACAAAGGCCAACCCCTCAAGCTAACCTACGAAGCCGATTTCGTCGCCTACTCAAAAATCGTCATCGAAATAAAAGCCCTGAAACGTCTCGAAGACGCCCACCGCGCCCAACTGCTGAACTACCTCAAGGCCACCGGTTTCCAACTCGGCCTCCTTGTCAACTACGGCCGTCTCGGCGGCCTCGAATGGGAGCGCATCGTCCTCAGCGAATGGATTTCCCAAAAACACCAGACACCCAATTTTGTCTGACTTTCTGCCTTTTCCAAATTTCGCGGTTTTCGCGTCCTTTCGCGGTTCAACAAAATGCCCGACTCACCCCAAAAGCCCGACCAACTCGAAGGCGGCGCGTATGAAGTCATCCGCGCCCGGCTCGACAAGCACGCCGAGACTCTGCGTTCCGGCCTCGACGCGCTCAACACCGAACGCCTCCACGTCTTCGGCGGCATCGAAACCGCCCTGCTTGGCACCGAGCGCGTCTCAACCGAGCACAACTGCGCCGCCCGCGACCTCGTCGCCATCGGCAGGCGCCGCTTCCTTTTCGGCTACAATATCCAGTTCGGCCTCAAGCAGACCACCGACATCCGCGATGTCTTCTCCGCCTATGAGTACGACCCCGAAACCCGCGCTTTCACCGCCCTTCCGGTCGACGAAGTACTAGGCGACCCGCAATTCACCGAAGACTTCGCCTACCTCTTCAAATACTACCGCGAAGCCGTCTTCCAGAAATTCCTCGTCATCGGCCCGAACCTCTACATGGCCATGCGCATCGGCAAGACCGTCGATGACATCAAGGCCTTCAAGTGGCGCTTCAAAAGCGACGGCGCCCTCGAATACCTCGGCAACCGCTTCGACCACGAATACGTCTATCCCCAGCAACAGGAGTTCGAGTGGAAACGCGCCCACCGCGGCATGCACCGCGCCGGCCTCCACCCGCACATCTCCATCGAGGACCGCATCTTCGTCGAAACCGTCGGCGGCGACCTCACCGTCAAGATCGAGGACAACACCGCCAGCGGCCAGGGCATCTATTCCGAGCCCGTCACCGAAAGCGACCAGACGCTCGATGACGCGGAAATCTTCTACGCCACCGTCGGCTCCCTCATTCTCCTCAAAATTCTCCCCTACCGCGAAAGCCTCCACCGCCATCTCGTCTTCAACGAAAAGACCAAAACCGTCCACCGCATCGACGCAATCGGCGATTCGTGCGTGCTGCTGCCCGACGACCACGGCCTCATCTTCGCCAACGGCTACCTCCTCCAGAGCGGCGAGGTAAAAACCTTCGACCACGGCATCCTCGACATGCGCTTCGAGCGCAAGGTCGCCAGCTCCAACGGCGAAGATGTCCTCTACTCCTTCTACAACCGCGCCGCCGGCGATTACGTCCTCCTCTCCTACAACCGCATCCAACAATCCGTCGAAACCCCCATCGTCTGCTCTGGCTACTCGCTCTTCGGCGACGGCCAGCTCGTCCTCTTCCGCGGCGACGGTCAGCCGCAAAAACACCACGCGCTCCAAATATGGCAAACGCCTTACTTGGACGACGAAACCAGCGTTGCCTCCGCGACCGACAAGGACTCCTTCCTCTACAAAATCGGCAACCCCGAACTCGTCCGCGGCATGGCCGAAGCCCGCGAGCTGCTCACGCTGTTGCACAAGGACGATTCCTTCGCCGGACTCTACCTCGATATCGTCAAACGCTCCGGCGACCTGCTCGACACCTACTTCTGGCTCGACCGTCCCGAGTGCCAGTCGCTCGCCGCGCCGGTCCGTGAAATCAAAAAAGCCGGCGAAGCCGCCATCGGCGAATTCGAGAAAGTCCAGAACCTCCGCAACGTCGCCGCCGAACGCACCGCGACCGTCCGCACCGCCGTCGAAAAACTCATCCGCGAGACGAAAACCTCGCCGCCCGATGCCCTCCACGGCTTCGTCCACCAACTCGCCGGCCTCCGCAAGCTGCGCGGCGAAATCATCGCCCTGCGCGATGTCCGCTACACCGACCCGGCAGCCATCGAAGCCTTCGAAAAGGAAGTCGTCGAAACCACCGACGCCGTTTCCGCCCGCACCGTCGATTTCCTGTTAGGCGAGGAATCCCTGAAATCCTACGCCGCCGCCATCGACGAACAGGAAGCCGCGCTGGCCAAAATTTCCAAAGTCACCGAAGCCGACGAAGTCGCCGCCGCGCTCGACCAGGCGGCCGCGGAGCTGGAAATGCTCATCGAAATCGTCGGCGGGCTGAAAATCGCCGACGCCACGCAGACCACCGCCATCATCGAGCGCATCTCCACGCTCTACGCCCGCCTCAACGGCACCCGCGGCTCCCTGCGCAACAAGCGCCGCGAACTCGCCCGCGGCGAAGGCGAGGCGCAGTTCGCCGCGCAAATGAAACTGCTCTCGCAGGCGCTGGCCAACTACCTCGACCTCTGCGACACCCCGGAAAAATGCGACGAATCCCTTACCCGCCTCATGGTGCAGGTCGAGGAGCTCGAAGGAAAATTCGCCGAATTCGACGAGTACATCGAGCAGATCGCCGTCCGTCGCGAGGAAATCTACGACGCCTTCGAAGGACGCCGCACTCAACTCGTCGAAGCCCGCGGCAAACGCGCCGGCGCCTTCTTCAAATCCGCCGAGCGCATCCTCGCCGGCATCCGCAACCGCGTCGCATCCTTCGGCGAAGTCGAGGAGATCCACTCCTACTTCGCCACCGACCCGATGATCGAAAAGGTCCGCGACCTGATCGGCCAACTCCAGCAACTCGGCGACACCGTAAAGGCGGACGACCTCCAGACCCGCCTCAAAACCCTGCGCGAAGACGGCGTACGCCAGCTCAAGGACAAGAAGGAACTCTACGTCGATGGCGCCAACGTCATCCGCTTCGGCAAGAACAACTTCAACGTCAACACGCAGCCGCTGGAAATGACCATCGTGCCCCACGAGGACGCGATGGCCTTCCACCTCACCGGCACCAAATTCTACGAACCGATCGCCGACCCGGATTTCCTCGCCACCCGCGACGCATGGGACCTCGAAGTCCCCAGCGAAAGCCCCCGCGTCGCCCGCGTCGAATACCTCGCCTGGCAGTTCCTCCTCCACGCCACCCCTTCCGACGACCTGCTCGCCTCCGTCCAAGCCTTCATGCAGCCCCGCTACGCCGAAGGCTACACCAAGGGCATCCACGACGAGGACGCCGCCAAAATCCTCGAACACCTCCTTCCCATCCACGCCGAAGCCGGCCTCCTCCGCTACGCCCCCCGCGACCGCGCCGCCGCGCTGCTCTTCTGGGAATCCTGGGAGGCCCCCGAAAAATCGCGCCTCGCCGGCAAATTCGCCTCCTACGGCAAGCGCCGTACTTTATTCTCCGGCGGCGACGAAACCGGCCAATGGCGATCCCGCCTCGCCGCCGCCTTCACCGCCTGGAGCACAGACCAGAACCTCTTCCCCGAAGTCCCCACCCACCGCGTCGCCGAATACCTCGCCGAAGAACTCGCCGGCGGCGGCCCCTTCGTCGTCTCCACCGCCTCTGCGGAACTGAGCCGCGCCTTCCACCACGGACTCGTCGCCAAACGCGCCGAAAACGCCTTCAAGGAAGCCCTCAACATCCCGGAACCAACCTCCCGCTACGAAATCGCCCGCGACTGGCTGGCCGGATACGTCGCCAACCACCCCGAAGCGCTCGAAGACACCCCCGCCCCCCTCTTCCCCGCCGTCATCGACGAGGCCGCCGTCCACCTCTCCCGCGGCGGCTTCGAACAACGGGCCGTCAAATCCCTCCCCCTCTCCTTCCGCGTCGAGGGCCTCCGCTCCAGCCACCCCCGCATCGCCGACGGCACCCTCGAAATCCACTACAGCGAATTCCTCGACCGCCTCGAGCGCCACGAACGCACCGATGCCGCCGCCTTCCGCGCCCTCGGCGAACGCAAAACCCAACTCACCGCCGCCAAGCGCCGCGACATGCGGCTCGATGAATTCCGTCCGAAGGTCATGAGCGCCTTCGTCCGCAACCGCCTGCTCGACGAAGTCTATCTCCCCCTCATCGGCGACAACCTCGCCAAGCAACTCGGCACCGCCGGCGCGAACACCCGCACCGACCGCATGGGCCTGCTGCTGCTCATCTCCCCGCCAGGCTATGGCAAGACAACCATCATGGAATACGTCGCCAACCGCCTCGGCCTCACCTTTGTCAAAATCAACGGCCCCGCCCTCGGCCACCGGGTCCTCTCCCTCGACCCCGCCGAAGCCCCGAACGCCTCCGCTCGCATGGAAGTCGAGCGCGCCAACCTCGCCCTCGAAATGGGCGACAACGTGATGCTCTATCTCGACGACATCCAGCACACCGACCCCGAATTCCTGCAAAAATTCATCTCCCTCTGCGACGCCCAGCGCAAAATCGAAGGCGTCTGGAAAGGCCAGGCCCGCACCTACGACCTCCGCGGGCGGAAAGTCGCCGTCGTCATGGCCGGCAACCCCTACACCGAGAGCGGCGGCAAATTCCAGATCCCCGACATGCTCGCCAACCGCGCCGACACCTACAACCTCGGCGACATCCTCGGCGGCCACGAAGCCGCCTTCAAATCCAGCTACATCGAAAACGCCCTCACCTCCAACGCCGCCCTCTCCCGCCTCGCCAGCCGTTCGCAGAAAGACGTCCTCACCCTCATCCGCATCGCCGAAACCGGCACCCGCGACGGCGCCGACTTCGAGGGCAACTACACCCCCGCCGAGATCGAAGAAATGCTCGCCGTGGTGAAACACCTCCTCGCCGTCCGCGACACCATCCTGCGCGTGAACCTCCAGTACATCGCCAGCGCCGCCCAGGAAGACGCCTACCGCACCGAGCCCCCTTTCAAGCTCCAGGGCTCCTACCGCAACATGAACCGCATCGCCGAAAAAGTGCTGCCGCTCATGACCGCGGAAGAAGTCCGCCAGATCATCATCGACCATTACCGCGGAGAATCCCAGAACCTCACCACCGCCGCCGAAGCCAACCTGCTCAAGTTCTACGAAATGGAGGGCCTGCTCGACGAAACCCAGGCCGCCCGCTGGAACGACATCAAAAAGGAATTCAACAAGCGCAAACTCCTCGGCGCCGGCGGCGACACCGACCCCATCGCCCGCGTCGTCGCCCAGCTCACCCAATTCAACGACGGCCTCGAAGCCATCAAAGACGGCATCTCCGCCGCCGGCCAATCCTACGCCCAACCGCAAGCCCTCGCCGAACAAACCGTCACCCAACTCCGCCAGATCATCGAGGGCCTCCGCGCCGTTCCTGTCCAAGTGGACATCAAGGTCGTCCCCGTACAGGACGACAACGGCGCCATCCAAAGCATCGACCGCAGCGAAGCCGCTCCGCTGACCTTCGACCCGGAGGTGAAACAGGGCGAGTAGCCAGGGTGTGGCTGCCGCGGCCCATGGCAGGCTGTGGTGATTCGTCTCCATTAGGGAGATGCACTCCTTGATCAAGGAGCGAGCCTGTCCATGTTCTCGCAGGCGATTGCAAACCGGTTCCTCGAATCCCCTCAAAGATCGTCCAGAGGACTCCCTGCCCGCTTCGCGATCGCATGCACCACATGCGTGTAGATTTCCGTCGTCTTCAGGTTCGTGTGCCCCAGCGCTTCCTGAATCGTTCGCAAATCCGTTCCCGCCTGCAACAGATGTGTCGCATAGCTGTGCCGCAGCGCATGCGCCGTCACCCGCTTGTCGATTCCCGCCCGCTTCACACCCCCCGCAAGCCACTTGCTCACCGCTCCCTCCAGAATGTGATGCCTCTTCCTGGTTTCGTCCCGTGGATCCACCGATCGCCCCGCCGCGGGAAACACCCAGTACCATGCCCAGCTCTTGCCTAATCCGCCGCCGCTCTTCCGATCCAACGCCGGATCCACATACACCTTCGCCCCTCCATCTCCCTCGTCCTCCTCAAAGAGCAGCCTCGCCCCGGATACCTGCCTCTCCAGCCCCTTGCGCAAACTCTCCGGCATTGCCAGCGAACGATCCTTCCCTCCCTTCCCCCCTCGCACCCAGATCAGTCCATTGGAAAAATCCACATCTTTCACCCTCAGCCGGAGTCCCTCGGAAACTCTCAGCCCGCATCCGTAAAGGAGCCCGAGCAGCACGCGCGGTGTCCCCGGCCTCGTCTCCGCCAGGACCTTCCTCACCTCTTCCCGGCCCAATACGACCGGCAGCCGCTTCCTCCGCTTTGCCCGCTTCGCATCCATTCCCTCGAAGGGGAGGTCCAGCACTATCCCGATACAGAAAAAGCAATGCGCTGAATGCCTGATTCTGTGTCGATTCGGAAACATTCGGATTCACCGCCAAATGATTCAGGAAGGCCTCCACTCCATCGGCTCCCAGATCCCTCGGATGCCGCATGCCATGAAATCGGATAAACCGCTTGTACCATGCCACATAAGATTCCTCTGTCCGGCAGGACAATCCCCGGCGGCGGATCTTGGTGCGGATCGCTTCCTCCAACTTGCCTGGTTCGGCCATATGGAGATCCTCACCGGCATCATCTTTATTTTCCATTAGAAAATTCTAAATCGCCAATTTTCCAGTGGACGACCATAAAGGGGTTCGGTAATTTCCGATGAGAAATAATCCAATTGTTCTGTCAAGAAATTCTAAGGAGCCTCCGCCATCAGTGTCTCAATAACGATGAAAACACGAATTCCAAAATTAATGCTAATCTGCCTGTTCTGTGCTGGCGCTGCGGGATACGGTGCAGCTGAAGACGCGGCAGGAACTCAGCTTTCTGAAGCTATTGCCTCTTTCAACGAAGAATCCCGGTCCAATTCCATTGGAGCAAGCCAGACTCCGATTACTGAGAAGGAAGTGATCGCTGCCATTTTATTGTGGGAACGTCCGCCAAGCGCACCAATCTCTGATGAATTGCTCGCGAGCTTTAAGAAGATCGCCGCTTCCAAAATCCTTCCCGACAATGCGAGCTTCGAAAGCCTGACCGGATATGATCGCGGAGGTGCCCATGTGTTCGATGTGTGGTCGGTTCGGATACGAATGGAACGAGCAGATGAATCATCATACGCATTTGTGATTCGTGAACATGTTGTTGGCTACAGGACTCTCGAAGAAGAGCTCCAACGATTAAACGCCTTCATTGCGGAGAATAAAGTGGAGGAATGGGTGGGCGGCTACAGGATTCTAGAACGCAAAAAGGAATTGGAGACTCGGATTCATGCGGCTTCCCACTAGAGCAAATGCAGAACAAGCGGATGCAGGCAACCGGCGTTCCGCCGGTGCCTGATCCTTGACGTTCGCTTCACAAATAGACCGCCTCGTGAACATCCGGACTAAGCCGCTGCGATTCCCTTCGAGACTCAACCAGTCCTTCGATGCGCTCGAAGATCTGTTGGAGGGCTACAACTACACGGTATTCCTCTGGCACTACCACGATCCCGCCGCCCTCCCGGACGAGGAGTTATCTGGCATTCTCCACCGCACTTTGCCGAAGGCAGAGATTGTGGTTGGCGGCTCACAGACCTCCACTGCTGAGGAGCTTCTCACTGATATTTCAGATGCTATCGGGCACATCGGTGACTCAGGTTACGGACCGATGCCAGAACGGATTCAGAGCGAAGTCTTTCGGCAGCTACTCTCCGAGGTCATTCAGGAGTGTATGCTTCTTTGTTCGGGTGCCCGAATCGAGCTTTTCTGGCTGAAGGAAGGTCATCCGGCATATCCAGTTTTTTGGGATTTTTCATTTGCTATCCGACACGAGCACGGATGCGACATCTTGGTTGGGTCTTCTTCTGATTGACTATGCAAATCACACCAACCAAAGCGAACAAGGCGGTGCAGCCAACCGCTGGGGCCGCTGTGTTTTCCATGCTTTCCGTAACTCCAACCCGCCATCCGCGATCGACGCGCGCCCCCGCCCCAGCGGTCGGCTGACCTTGATCGTTCGCCCAAGCTAACCGCGCCATCCACTATGCAAAGACGAGACTTCGTTCATACAATCGTTGGAGGCACGCTTTGCTCTTCTCTGGCAGCTTATTCGAAGGACGCCGAACCGACCAAAGGCTCTGCACCACGCTGGGGCCTTCTCGGAAACGACGACAGTTTACGTGAGACTATCAAGGAGTGTAATCAGGTGCTATTGCTCTGCATCTATCAGACGACTATCGAAGATATTAAGCCACCTTTTGCTACAGTTGTTTTTCGAGGGACGATCGTTCAAGCGGTGAAGGGCACTCACAAGCTTGGCGACAAGATTACCCTACGCTTTCCTACAGACAGCCTGTCCATCGAAGAGACTGACAGAATCAAATTTATTGAGGGCGCAGATGCCAAGAACCTCGGTGCATTGAAGATGGCATTTCTTCGCGGACAGCAGACCATGAACTATAGTTGCGAGTGGTTGGACGTTCCTACATACGATGCTGACATGCTCGATTTCGCTACGAAGAACAGCAGATGAATTTCAACCTCAGCCACTCGAAGGGCGAACAAGTCGGTGGAGGCAACCGGCTGAAGCCGGTGCCTCACCTCTGACGTTCGCCAAAGAAATGAAAGCCGCACTGATAGTTGCCTGCTTGCTTGTTTCGGCACTGATCGTTAGTGCGGAGACCGATCCTTTTGCCGATTCGACGCCTGATCCGCCTCGACCAGAACGTCAGATTACCTCCATTCCCAAATCGGTATCCTACGAAGCCGTAGATGGTAGCCACGCCTACACGATCAGAGGAATTTACGCCACGTCCCCTAAGCACAAGGTCAACGAGCCCGGATCACTTTCGGAGGCTTTCATCCCCGATTGTGAAGATTGCACTTTCGACTTCGAGAAGAGTATTTGCACGATACGAACAACACGTAAGCTGACCAATTCCGAATTGGCTTACGCGATTGATGACATCGCAGGAATAGGAGGCGACATGCCGTATTGGGCGGAGTTGACGGCACGAGACCTTCCGGAGACAGAGGAATTTGCCGATCTTGACTTTGTGGTTCAAGCGTTCAAGGGCGATTTCCCCAAGCACCTTGCATGGTTCTCACTGTCGGACAAGGAGCCTTTTGAGATTCCGTTCGGGATCACCTCACTTCTCCATTTCAAGGTCCTGATCGTGCCAACGACTGCTTTTTGCATGTGCCATTCCCGTTATTGCATGCGGATTCTCGATACAAGCGGCAAGATCGTGTGGACAGACTCCGCCACAGCATATGCTGCGGTCTCAGTAGCGATTGCTTCATTAGATGACGCTTCCGGTCAACAACTTCTGATTCGACGATACGACCATGGAAAGGACGCAAGCTTCATCGTGAAACTCAAAAGCGAACAAGGCGGTGCAGCCAACCCGGCGAAGCCGGGTGGCTGACCTTTGACGTTCGGGAGAAAGAAGACCATGAGCCCGCGAAAACCAACGTCCTCGAATTTCCCCCCAGATTTGGCCGCACTTCTAGCACCATATTGGATACTCCTTCCATTGCTTTTGATCTCTTCTCAGCTTTGGGCTTGGCTTAGAGCAGCCGCAGCATCTGGAGATTTCACCCTTTTTTGGATCGCCGTCGGCATGGGTGCCATCGGTTCAGCAACTCTCTTTTTTGCACGTCTTCCTCTGTATCGGACGAAGCAATTTTTCCGGATCGGCCCTAGAGAACTCGACGAAGCCCATCGCCGCCTCTACTTCCGTGCATACATTCTGATTGCTATCAGCGTCAGTTTGCTAACCCTACTGATATACGCAATCTTATAACCGACAAGCCGAACAAGGCGGTGGAGGCAACCCGGCGAAGCCGGGTGCCTCACCTTCGACGTTCGCCAATAATATGAAGACCATTCTGACGGCTCTCACAATGCTGGCGTTACCTCTAGCCGCAAAAGAATTACTCGATGAGGGATTGTTCATTCCTATTCACGGGGTCGCTCCGAAGATCGAAGTGAACGACGGAGAGATCGTTCATCGAGAGAAGGCCAAGAGGCTCACACCAACTCGGATCACATTTCGACCGGATACTGAAGACAAGGAGAAGTTCTGGCTGGAGATTGAGTTGTCTGTGCTTGCAGATCCGGGTGATTTCTACGTCTTTCTGATCGGCGGCCAGATCTACTCGGGATTCGTCGTTCGCGGTATTGATCAGCATCGTTGTAAGTGGGCGTTAGGATTCGAGGATCGCCAGCTTGGCCGTGAACTCTTAAGCAAGATTGGCGAGATTTACGACTTGCCGAAGACCGCCATTGAAGACAAAACCTAAGGCGAACAAAGCGGTGCAGGCAACCCGGCAAAGCCAGGTGCCTGACCTTTGACGTTATGCCAAGAGAATGAAGATCGACCGCTTAGCGAATAGACTTGGGGCAATTCCGATGATTGCAGAATGGCTCTATACCGAGTGGGGGCAGAATCTGAGCGGCAATACGCTTGACGCCACAATTGAGAGACTTTCCTCCAAAGTCAGTGACAATGCCATTCCAGCCCATTTTGTTGCGCTTCATGAGGACGAGGTGGTTGGTTTTGGGGCATTAAAATTGCACGAGATGGATATTTTTCCAGACAGAGTGCATTGGTTGGGAAGCATCTATGTTCATCCTAATTATCGTGGGCGGGGAATCGCGACGAAGATCGTTCAGAAGATTATCGATGAATCCAAGAAGTTCGCGATTGATTGTTTGAGTTTACAGACCGAACGAATGGACGGTGGACTGTACAAGAATCTTGGCTGGAGTCCCATCCAACGAGTTCATTATCATGGGGCGGATGTCTTGGTCATGGAACGAACCGCACAAACCAAAAACAGGCATAACAAGTCGGTGGAGGCAACCGGCTGAAGCCGGTGCCTCATCTCTGACGTTCGACTAAATCCAAACACCCGAATGAGTTCGACGCTACCAATTCAAATAACAAAGAGATCGCTCTGGCCTTGGTTATGCAACGCTTCCCCCGCTCTTGGAGCTTTCGCATTAGCCTTGCTGGCAGTTCACGGGTGGGTTCTCGGAGATGCAGCTTCTATTTCCGAGCATCACGGACCGATTTTATTCGAGGCTCATTTCCTCTTGATGGGGGTGCTTATCATATTCGCAACGTGGTTGGCTGTCCCTGCATGGTTTGGATTTCTCCTGATCCGCGGGTTTCGACAGCCCTTGCCCGCGCTGGCTCTTCAGATTGCCGTTTTTATTGGTGGTTGGTTGTTGCTGTTTTCCGCAAGCTTGCTGATTGAAGCCTCACCAGCTAGACACGCTTTTTAGATGCTGCCGGCGAATTTCAAAAAGTCGAACACGCGGGTGCAACCAACCACTACCAGCCCGTTGTTCAGCCACACCTTTCCTGACTTGTGCGTTTTCCCTGCTTGCGACGCGCGGCTCCCGCTGGTAGCGGTGGCTGACCCTTGACGTTCGGTGAAAAATGAACGCGATCACACCAGATCAATTCCGTGAGCAAATTGTGGCACCCGTGAAAAGCGCATGCAGATGCAGCGTGCCAGGATTCCAGAAGTTGATCAGCTTTAATTTTGAGGATTACGGCATCTCACCAACTCTTTTATGGGATTCCGAGATCTTGATTCATGAAGTGATCCGAAACGGATTTGAACCCATAGATGAAAGCATTCAGCGCCAAGGCGAATTTGCCAGACGCTACCGTTGTCCTGTTTGTGCGCGTGTCTGTGTCGAGAAATATGCAGAGTTCAGCATCAACATGTATAGATCATACGTGCTATTCCAAGATGACTTGAGATCGAAGTCTGCGACATTCATTCTTGGACTAAGAGGGTTTGATTCTAATGATTTCCAGCGGATTCATGATTTCACTAAAACGGAAGATATGAAGTCCTATTTCACATCCATCACCCAAACCAACAGCGAACAAGTGGATGCAGGCAACCGGGCGAAGCCCGGTGCCTGATTCTCGACGTTCGCCTAACTCAACAAACTGCCTACATTGCTATGGGAATGGTTCTTGAATATTGCCGGGTGTCGCCACACAATGCCAAACTCCTGCTGAGCCAGCCTGTTTTAATTCATCGCTTTATGGGCGTTGACGATGAGGCAAAGTTGCCACTATCGGGTGGCTTCTTTAGCCACTTTTTTGGTGGCCGTCGGACATTACCGAAGGACTCCCCAGCGTTAGAGCCTCGCACGGACGGCGACGAGGGCGATGCCGATAAATCTTGGCACGCCATTCACTATCTCCTGACTGGCACAGCCGAGAGTGGTTCGTTCCCTCTGAACTTCATTTTGGACGGCGGGAAGCAGGTCGGAGACGAGGAGGTTGGATACGGCCCTGCGAGGATATTTACACCAGCAGAGACAGCGGACATTAATGACGCATTGTCGGGGTTCACCGAGGAGAGCTTGAAGGCTCGCTATGATGGTAGAGCTATGGACAGCGCCAAGATCTATCCTCAGATTTGGGGCCGCGAAAGCGAAGATAACTTTGTCTATGCTTGGGAGAATTTCGTTGCTTTGCGAGAGTTTATCCATATCACTCGCACGTCCGGCAGCTACCTGATGCTTTACCTGTCCTGATACACTATGACAACGACCACCACAGGCCAACCGAAGGCGAACAAGGCGGTGCGTCCAACCGCTGAGGCCGCTGTGTTTCCCATGCTTTCCGTAACTCCAACCCGTCATCCGAGATCCACGCTCGCCCCCGCCCCAGCAGGAGACTGACCTTGATCGTTGGCCCACTAAGATGAAGGCTCTATTCCTCGTTCTAACCGCATCCGTGATTCACACAGCGGTGGACGCATCGCCTGATGAGGGCTCGTTCATCCCCCTGCGTGGCGCATCGCCGCAAGTTGAAGTGACGAACGGAGAGATTGTTGAGAAGACAAAGGCCCGACGTCTCATTCCAACGCGAGTAGTATTTCGATTGGATACCGAGGGCAGAGAGCAATACTGGCTGGAATTGCACTTCACTTCTGTCGTAGATCCGGGGGATTATTACCTCTTTCTGATCGATGGACAGCAATATGACGGATTCGTTGTGCGAGGCATAGAACAGGACAGATGCAGGTGGGCTTTGGGATTCAAGAACCCCAAGGTAGGACGAGAACTTCTGCGAAAGATCGCCACGGTTTACGAATTAACCAAAGAACAAGTCGAAGACCAAACGTAAGGCGAACAAGGCGGTGGAGGCAACTCCGCTGCGCTTCGCGCCTCGCCTTAGACGTTCTGCCAACTAACAGCGTCACATGCCATGCAAACCACATCGATAGCTGTTTTTTCGTTGACTGTCTTCATTGGGTTTGCGTTAGCGTTTGAGCCGACCGCTAAGTCAAATTGTGAGGATAGCATTGCTTCCGTGGCATCCATCGTTCCGAAGTTGGACAACCCATTTTATCACGAAACGAAAACTTCTCTGAACTGGTGGATTGTCGAGAGTGAGTCCGGTGCCTTGGAGGACACCACAGATGGAGAGATCGGACCAGACGATCTTGTTCGGCTTGAGCACACAGCCAGTTGCACTTCGACTCATCAGGGAGAGCACTTGATGGAGTTTTGTGATGCGGTTCGAGAGGGTGAGAGCATCCATCTGAGTCTGAGTGGCGGCTTGCCAGCTTACACCAGCAGTCTCAGTGTCACCATTGATCCAGATTTGAAGTATCGATGCTCATTCTCCGCCACTTATCCGGCTCCCACAAGCACCCTTCGATGGAAGATCACCAATAAGGAATTTCGATTGAGGAGCCGTGATTTTATACCAGGTCACAGATTATTTGGTTGGATTTCTGTCACATTTGAGGAGATTGACTGTTCAGACAGTCAGCCCAAGACTCACAAGATCGAAGGCTACATCAAACCTGTCATCCAACACGCGCCACAAAAATGACGTATCAGAACTCCCGCGAGGCGGAGAGGGCGACATTGTCGGGGTCGTACATGGATTCGGCTTTGGCGGGCGGGGCAGTGGCCTGGCCGTCCATGGTGCAGCGGGCGAGGTAGGTGATTTCCTGGCGGCCTTTTCGCCAGATGCGGTCGTAGAAGAAGACAGCCCGGTCGGAGCGGAGTTCGCGGTGGGAGATGTTCCACGAGTGTTCGCTGGTGTGGCCGGCATTGGAGTGGGCGGCCTGGCTGGAGAAGTCGTTGTTGATGGCTTCGAAGATGGCGGGGAGGCGGTCTTCGATGACGAGATAGCGCGAGTCGTCGGCGGGGAGATCGACGCGGAGGGTGATGCGGACGAGATCGCCGGGGCGGGCTTTTTCGAGCGGGGCGGTAGTGCCGTCGGGGTTCACGCGTTCGTAGAAACGGGTGATTTCGAGGCCGTTTTTAGCGACGGGCTGCTGCGGGGCGATTTCGGGTTTGGCGGCGAGTCTGACACGGACGAAGGCGCTGCCATCGGTGCTGGCGGTGAGGGCAAGGCCGTCGGTGAGCGGGTAGTCGAGGGTAATGGCGGGTTCGCCGGGCTTGAGTGCGAGGGTTTGCGGGCCGTCGGGACCGGTGAGGGTGACGGTGGCGGAACCGGCGTCGTCTTCGTGGTCGGCATAGGTGGCGAGAGCGAGGAGGGCCCAGGCGTTGACCCAGGTGGTGCGCCAGTGGCCATAGGGGTTGCGCTCTTTGACGAGGGCTTCGAGAGCGGCGGTGGTTTCGGGGGCGGAGGAGTCGATGGCGGACCAGGCGAGGAGGTTCAGGGCGCGGTCGTTGTTCCATGGCATCCAGGCGTCGTCCTTGCCTTTGAAGGGGGTTTTAGAGCGGAGGATTTCCGCGGGGTCGCCGGCGGATTCGCAGGAATCGGCGGCGAGGGCGAGGAAGGCGCGGGCGCGCGGGGTGAGTTCGGCGAGGCGCGGGCGGAGATTGTTGACCCAGGCATCCGGCTGGCGCTCGGCGAGGGCGAGGACCCAGAGGGCGCGGCAGGCGTTTTCGAGTTCGTAGGATTCGGTGACTTTGGAGAGGCCGGCGAGGTTTTCGGTGAGGCGGTCGCAGAGGGCGGCGAGGGCGGCGGCGGGGACTTCAGCGCCGGCTTCATGGGCGAGGATGAGGCCGAGGCCGGCGTAGGAGGAGGCCCAGTCGACATACTCGGGATTGCCCGGCCAGTAGGAGAAGCCGCCGTTTTCCTGCTGCATGGAGAGGATGCGATCGACGCCTTTCTGGAGAGCGGCGCGGATTTTTTCCGGGGAGTGTTTGGCGAAGGCTGGGACGACTTCGCGGAGTTGTTCGACGGCCAGCCAGGGCATCATGGAGGAGGTGGTTTGTTCAAGGCAGCCGTAGGGGTAGGTGAGGAGGTAGTCGACGGAGCCGGCGGCTTCGAGGAGGAGGGAGCGGGAGAGTTCGAGTTCGAGGTGGCCGCGGCCGGCGAGCAGAGCGGGGTCGAGGTTTGCGAGAAGGTCGGTTTCCTTGCCGCCGGAGAGTTTGACGAGTTTGTGCTGGCGGAGGAGGGGGACGGGGTAGTGGACTTCGAAGCGGGCTTCGACCTGGTCGGAGTGTTTGCGGACGATGACGGGGGTGAGTTCCGTGCCGTCGAGGGAGACGGGTTCGGCGCGCCAGGAGAGGACGGCTTCGCCGGTGTTCCTGAAGGCGACGGGGAAGGTAACGGTGGCGGAGGCGCTGGGGTCGAGGGTGAGAGTCTGGGTGTTTTCTTCGCCGGCGAGGACGGCGATGGGGTCGGAGGCGGGCGGGTTGGGGGTGAAGGTAATCTTCCAGGTGCCGGAGAGGTCGGAGGCGTTCTGGACGAGGGCCTGGATGTCGAGGCGGTCGCCTTCGCTGGCGAAGCGGGGGGCCTGCGGCTCGATCATGATCGGCTTGCTGACGGTGAGGGCAGCTTCGCCGTGGCCGAAGCGGCTGGCGTCGTGATGTGCGACGGCGATGAGGCGGTAGCGGGTGAGGGTGTCGGGGAGTCGGAAGGTGGCGGTGAATTTGCCGTCGGCGTCGGCTTTGAGGGCGGGGAACCAGCCGGCGCAGGGGTTGAAGTCGCGGCGCGGGAGGTCGGCGAGGGGGCCGAGGTCGTCGCCGCCGCCGCCGATGAAGAAGCCTTTGTTGTAGTAGGTTTGTTCGTCGGGGGATTCGGCGATGAATTTGTCAAGGGTGGTGCCGCAGTTCACGCGGAGCTGGCGGGGGTCGTAGAAGAAGGCCATGGGGTTGGGGGTTTCGTAACCCATGACGGCGAGGGTGCCTTCGTCCTCGGCGTAGAAGGTGACTTCGGCATTAGCGGCGGGTTGGCCACCGGGAAGTACGACGGTTCCCGTAAGTTCGATTTCCCGGCCGGGGAGGACGCTTTCGGCGGGGGCGTCGATGGCGACGGCGAGGCGGTCGCGGCGGTTTTCGACCATGAGCTCGCAGTAGCCGAGGCGGAGTTGCGGTTCCTTGAACTGACGGGCGCTGTCCCGGGCGCCCTTGATGACGAGGACGGAGACGTAGGCGTTCGGCGCGTCGTCGTCGCCGACGGGGATTTCGAGGACGGGGTTGTCGGCCTTGAGTTCGGTGAGGAAGGTGCGGAGAACTTTCTCGCGTTCGACGGTGACGAGGGCGGTGCCTTCGATGGGGGAGAGGACGAGGACGCGGGCGGTGTCGCCGGGCTGGTGGAGTTTCTTCTCAGGGACGAGTTTGATGCGCGTACCGTCTTCGTAGGCCCAGGGGTATTCGTTGCCGCCGTAGACGTGGATGGAGATGGCGGTGGCGAAGGGGCGGCCTTCGGGGTCGGAGCCGCGGAGTTCGAGTTGGTGGAGGCCGGAGTGTTGGGGGGCGAAGAGGAATTCGGTGCCGCGGCCTTCGGCGAGGGTGAGCGGGGTGGTGGAGAGTTCTTCGCGGCGGGTTTCGTTGCGGACGGAGCTGCCGCCGTTGCCGTCGGAGAGGCGGGTCTGTTCGTTGATTTCGCGGGAGAGCTTGGCTTCGACGGCGAGGTCGCCGGGGAAGGGCTCGCCTTCCGGGGTGACGGCAACGATGGAGAGGGGGATGCGGTCGCCGGCGCGGACGAGCCGGTCGAGGCGGGCGACGCCGACGTAGGCGGAGGCGGGGTGGACGAGGGTCTCGGTGCTGCGGTTGAGGGTCTGGCGGTTGGCGTCGGTGACTTCGGTGGTGATGGAAACTTCGCGGGCGGTGGGGAATTCGCCTTCGGGGAGGGTGGCGGCGATGCGGGCGGTGCCGTCTTCGGCAAGTTCGGTTTTGGCGGATTGGTGGTCGGAGCGGCGGGAGTCGTAGCCGTCGTCCCAGCGGTAGCCGAAGTAACGGTACCAGTAACCATAGTCGGGGCTGCGGTGGTCGCCGAAGAGGTAGTCGCGGAATTTTTCCGGGTAGAAGTTGGTTTCGGAGATGTGGGTGTAGGTGGAGACGGAGCCCTTGGCGACGGGCTGGCCCTGGTAGTACGAGGCTTTTAGTAGGAGGGAAACTTCGTTTGCGCCGGGGGCAGGAGTTTCGGATTCGTGGGTGAGTTCGAAGGCGTTGCGGCGGAACTCTTCGACGCGCAGGCCGATGCCGAAGCGGGAATTTTCGGCGATGGCGTTTTGTTCGATCCAGTTTTCAGTTTCGTCGATTTTGGCGAGTTCTTCAGGGTATTCGAAGCGGATGTGGTGGTAGCCGGTTTTTTCGGGGGGGAGGTCGAAGCTGAGATCAAAGCCGCCGCTTTCGCCGATCGGGACTTCGCGGGAGAGGATTTCGCGGCCGGTGGGGTCGGTGACGATGAGGCGGTTGGGAGCGTCGGGCTGGGCGACGATGGCGTTGCCGTGCTGGCGGCGGACGATGCCCTTGAGGTGGACGGTTTCGCCGGGACGGTAGAGGGAGCGGTCGGTGAAGAGGAAGACGCGGCGGGTTTCGAGCGGGGTGCCGCCCCAGGAGTAGCGGACGGGGAAACGCCAGAGGCCGACGGTGGGCAGGGTGGTATCGTAGGCGATGCCGTAGCGGTCGTCGCCGAGGGTGGCCTGGAGGTGGCGGGCGGCGGGGTCGCGGGGCAGGGAGGCGAGGCCGTCTTCGCCGGTGACGGCGGATTGGAGGGGCTTGGCGTCTTCGCCGAAGGCGGTGAGGGAGACGCCTGGGAGGGGCTTGCCGGTGAGGCAGGAGAAGGCGAAGACGCGGGCTTCGTCATCGACGGTTTTCCAGGCGAGGCCAATGTCGGTGAGCTGGACGAGGGATTGGACGATGGGGGATTGCTTGGCGCGGGCGGCGGCCTTGGGAGTGCCGATGACTTCGACGAAGAAGGCGGCCGGCGGGCGCGGGGCGGGGGTGACGCCGGTTTCGTCCTTGGGAACGCCGAGTTCGTAGGGCTGGGGGTCGCCGGAGAGGAGTTTGTCCCAGTCGAGGCGCAGGGTCTGGCTGGTGTCAGGCGGGTTGGGGAAGGAGATTTCGAGATCGGCGAGGACTTCGCCGGCGATGAGTTCGTAGGGGAGGGGGTGGGTTGGTTTGAGTTCGGCGCCGTTAGGGCCGGCGCCGGTGTAGTGGCGGTAGCCTTGCTGGGCGCGGATAAGTTGGGCGCTGTTGAGGCGCTTCACGCGGAGGTGGATTTTTTCGAGGTTGACGGTCTGGATGCGATAGCGGCGGGAGCCGGCGGCGAGCTGGCTTTCGTCCTGGCTGGGGAGGCCGATGGAGGCGGGGACGGGCTGGAAGACGAGTTTTTTGGAGACGGGGGCGCCGAGGGCGCGGCCGTCGTGGGAGGCGATGGCGGGGTCGAGGGTGACGTGCCATTCGTTTTCGCCGGAGAAGTCGCCGAGAAGGTGGAGTTCGTCGTTGCGGACTTCGGCGCGGAAGTCCGGCGGCGTAGGCTCGATTTTGACGAGGGTGGAGGGGAGGTCGGCGGGGAGGCGGAGGTTGAAGTCGGCGATGATGCTGCGCGGTTGGTCGGCGACGGAGCGGGCGGTGAGGGTGTCGATTTTGAGGGGGGCGATGTTGCCGATGTAGCGGGTGGCGTCGGCGGGGAGAGTGACTTTGCCGCCGGCTTCGGGGAGCCCCTTGAGGAGGACGAGTTGCCAGTTTTCGCCGAGGGGAAGGGGGTGCTGCGGGGTCACAATGAGACCATTCGGCAGGGAGAGATCGGGGCGGAGTTCGGGTTGGGGGGCGCCGGCTTGGCCGCGGCGGGCGAAGCGTTCGTTCCAGGAGGCACCGAGGTAGCCGGGCTGCTTGAGGCGGGCGAAGGTGGCGCGTTCGGTTTTCGCCGCCACTTGGTCACCGCCTGCGGAGCGGAAGAAAAGGAAGGGAGCTGCCTGAGCCGGATCGACATCGCCATTGAAGCGGAGGAAGAAGGCGGAGCTGCGCGGCGACCAGTCGTCGGTGTAGCGGTCGAGCAGGGCGGCGTAGTCGACCTGGAAGGGCTGGCCGGGGAGTTGGGCGAGTTCGCCGGGAGGTATTTCGCTGCCGTCGAGGTGCAGGTGGCCTTTTTTGAGGGTGAAGGCGTAGGTGGCGCCGAGTTGGGGCGCGGCGGTGGGGCGGAATTCGGCGACGTTCGCTTCTTTCCAATACAGCTTGCCGGGCCAAGCGGGCTTGATTTCCAGCCAGTCGTTATCGGTTTCCCTGCCGATGGTTTCCTCGCCCGCGGCGGCGCGGTCGAGGACGAGTTCGATCACGCTCTCCGGCGCCAGGGACGGGGTGGAGAGGTGAAGGCGGGGCGCGGCGGAAGCGCCGGAAACAAAAAAGGCCGCCAGGAAGAAGGCGATGAGGCGCATGGCAGGATGAAATACGGGTTGTACGAGCGGAAACATATCAGTCACACGACGGGGAAATTGCAATGGGGAGTTTGGAGAAGATCCGGGAGCGCGGAGCCCCAGCTCCGCAGAAGCTCAGGGGCGGTTCGGGTTGGCTAATGCGGACTTGGGTGGGCAGCGGGGCGTGTTGGTGGTTCGTGCGGAGCT
>JBBCJF010000004.1:0-273978 GCA_037190465.1 Haloferula sp.
GGCGACGAGCACTTCGACGCCCTTGCGCATGGCATCGACCTGCGGCCGCTGTCCCACACCGCCGTATACCAGTGCATGGCGGAAGCTCAGGTGCGCACCATAGATTTCCAGGCTTTTGCCGACCTGGGTGGCAAGCTCGCGAGTCGGTGTAAGCACCAGGACGCGGGTGGTTCCCGGTCTCAGACGACGCGGCCGGCGGTGGAGCGCATCGAGGATCGGCAGCGAGAAGGCCGCCGTCTTTCCCGTGCCGGTCTGAGCGCAACCGAGCAGGTCTCGCCCTTCGAGCAACAGAGGAATCGCCTGCGCTTGGATCGGCGAGGGCGAAGTGTAGCCGCGCTCGGTGAGCGCGCGCTGGATGGGCGCGGCCAATGGCAGCGCCTCGAATGTGTTCGGAGTCATGTTGTATTGAATGGTCCCCGCAGCCAGGAAGCGGCGCGGAGAGGTTCGATGAAGGAGGTGAGGATGAACCGGGAACCTTTCCTCTCATCGACGAAGACCGGACACACGGGGCGGGCCGCCGCTTTCGGGCCCGAAAATCCGGAAACGCTCCGGACGGCGGTGCCATTACGCTCGGATGCAGGTCTTGGCAAGGGGGAACCGGAAAGGTGGAGCTTTTCGGCTGACAGGACAGGGGAACGATGCCATTCGCGGATGTCTACTGACCATTGACAGCCGCTGGAACTTCCGCGATGCCATTTCACTTTAGCGGTCCATTGCCATTGAAGGGAACAGCAAGAACGGGGTAGCCTGAAGCGGGCTGACCACGGATGATTGACGCATGCAAACGATACTCGGTTCCAGCGGACAGATCGGGCGCGAATTGGCCGCTCATCTGAAGCGTGATTTCACGGCCGACCTGCGTCTGGTCAGCCGGCGACCACAAAAGGTCAACGATACCGATGAGTTGCTCAGCGCGGATCTGCTCGATCCGATGCAAACCATGCGGGCGGTCGAAGGGTCGGAGATTGTCTACCTTACAGCCGGGTTGCCGATGGATACAAGGTTGTGGGTGATGCAGTGGCCGACCCTGATGACGAACGTCATCGAAGCCTGCGCGGCGCAAGGCGCAAGGCTGGTGTTTTTCGACAACACGTACATGTATCCGCAGACCGACCAGCCGCAGACGGAGGATACCGGGTTTCAGCCATACGGAGAAAAGGGCAAAGTCCGTGCCGCCATCGCCCGGCAACTGCTGGCTGCGATGGAGCGCGGCAGACTTGAAGGCATGATTTGCAGGGCGCCGGAGTTCTACGGGCCGGGCAAAACTCAGAGTATCACCAATGCGACCATCATCGACAATATGAAGCTGGGTAAAACTCCCAAGGTGTTCCTGCGGGATGACACCTTGCGCAGCCTGATCCACACTCCGGATGCCAGCTGCGCGATGGCTCTGCTTGGCAACACATCCGATGCCTATGGCCAGACCTGGCACTTGCCCTGCGACGACAAGCGTCTGACCTACAAACAATTTATCGAACTGGCGGCGGAGATTTTCGGCGTTGAGGGTCGTTACAAGGTGCTGAAGGGATGGCAGCTTAGGTTGGCGGGCTTGCTGAACAAGGCGGCCCGGGAAGCGGCGGAACTGCTGCCGCGCTACCAGGTAGACAACATCTTCGTCTCCGATAAATTCAAACTACGCTTTCCCGAGTTCCAAGTAACAACGTTTCGTAAGGGCTTGAGCGTCATTCGCCACGAGCATCCTTGTGGCAGCATGTGAGCTTTCATCGTGGAAGAACCACTGGCTACTCCAGCGAATGCGACGTTCTCGCCGGGAAGGTTCGCTTGGCTCTTTCGGTTGCACTCGCCATTGAGTATGAGGAATTGGCTTTACGTCCCGGACTACCATGTCCATCCGTGTTCCCGAATCACTCCATCGCGCCATCAAAGAATTGGCCACGAAGGACGGGTATTCGATGAACCAGTTTCTCATTTCCGCAGCTGCCGAGAAGCTCGCAGCGCTGAATACTGTCGATTATTTGAGGCAGCGAGCGAATCGAGCCGACTTGAAAGAATTCGAACGAATTCTTGATCTTGTTCCTTCATCCCCGCCCGACCCAGGTGATGAACTGTTCCAATAGTCAACATACCATTGATCCTCGCGAAAATGAGTGACGGTGGAATCCTTCCAATTATGGAAGAAAATCGTCACCTTATTTTGCGAGCATCAATAGTCTCCGATCCGAACGCGGCTTGAGCCTCTGGTTTGCAAGCGGCTTGCCCGGTTCCGCCGGGGTACGGCGCGGTCGCGTCGTCCGTTCGCGAACCAAAGGGCACGTGCCGCTTTTCTCCCCGTTTGTGGAGGTAGGCGTGGATGAGGGGAAGGCTAGGCTGTGATGACTTCAGCCAGAATCGATCGCCTTCGCAGCCTTGGACATAGGAGGCGGGGATCCCATCGAAGCAGAATCGCAAAGTAATGATTCCACACGACAAAGAACTCTAGCGGATGCGCAATCGGATCGAGCGCTGTTTCGACAAGCTCAAGCATTTCCGCCGGATTGCCACCCGCTTTGACGGGCAGGACGCCCACTTCATGGGTTTTCTGCACCTCGCCTCAGCAATGCTTTGGATGCGTTGAATGTCGATTCAACCTGGCAGTTGGAAAAGAGAAGAAGAAAAGACAAAAAAGATACCATGAAAAAACCTATTCACATTCCTCCGGATTCTTCCGGCCGTGCGGGGCGGACTTCCCGAAACAGGCGGATCGCCATCTCGTGTTTCATCGCCGCGGTCTGCGGCTTCGTCGGATGGACCGCTTTTCACCCGTCGTCCGATCGCGGAGACGATCAGAAGGCCAAGGCGCTGCGGACGCACTCACGGGACGAAACGCGGCAGGGTCCGGGTTCCGGCCAGAAGCAGGAACTGGCGCGGATGAAACAATGGGAACGAGAGGGCGGCAGAGCGATTTTGTTCGACCCGCCGGTCGAGGAGGGAGCGGCCGCCGCGGCTTCGCTTAGCGAGCGGCGGATCATGGGAGCTTCATGGAACACCGATCCCGATCCCGCGCTGGCCGGTTTCGCGGAATGGGCGAACCGCTATTTCTCGGCTTCGGAAAGCGAGCGCGCCGCACTGGTCGACGAGGGCGTGAAGGCCGCCGCCGCGCGGCGCGATGCCTTGGCCGCACAGATCGTAACCGATCCCCGGCGCGCTCTCGCCAACGCCTTACCCTTTGCCACGAGGGAACAGCTTCCCGCCGCGGTGCAGACGCTGCTGGAAGAGCGCGTCGATTCGATCGGCAAAATGGGCGTGGTCCATCGCTGCGGCATGGAGGGCTGCGACGACGAGGCTCCGGATTTCGCCGAGATCGGCGGCCGCCAATTCGACGCCTACCGGTACGGCACTCTGGAAAAAATCCCCTATGTGAAAGAGGCGGCCATTCATGGCATCGTCATCGACAATCGCATGGCGGTGCTCGACAGCTCGATCCGCGAAGTGGAGCCGGGCGAGGTGGTGACGGGCGAGGTGATCGACATGTCCGCCGGCACCCAGTCGGAATCTTCCGGCGAGACGAAGATCTACTCACTGGCCGACGGTCGTTACGGCAGCGCGCCGAGCGAGGAAGCCGCCGCCCAGATCGAGCGCGCGCTGACGGTCGGGGCGAACAATCATCTCAGCCTCAAGGAAGCGCTGGAGTCCTGGAACGTCAGTTGGCCGCCGCAGACGATCGCGCAGGCTTTCGGCGACAGCCAGACTCCCGGGGGCCTGGCCTTGCCGGGAGTGCCGCCGGTTTCCTTGACGACGGGCGGCAAGAGAGTGCTCGTCATGGTGGCGGAGTCCCCGACGATGTCCGTCGGCCCGCACATCACGCCGCCCTCCGTGCAGGCGATGATGAACACCTTCAACGTCCGTATCCAGCATTCGTCCTGGAACAAGATCTGGATTTCCCACGTGGACTACGCTCCGTGGCTGACGATGCCGTCCAATTACACCACCAGCAACTTCAGCGCCAACCTCTGGATGGGAGAAGCGAAGAATCAGTGTGCCGCTCTGGGTTACAACCTCTCCAACTACGATCAGTTGGTCCTGATCCATCCAAACGCTCCCGTAGGTTATGTGGGCTTGCAGTTTGGAAATAATATCTGGCTGAAAGACACCGTCAACGTCCCGGTTCTCGCGCACGAGTACGGCCATACGCTGTGGATGCCGCACGCCAGCACCTGGTGGTCCACCGACGGCGATCCGATGTCGCCCAACCGTCTCACCAGCGAATACGGCGACTGGGATTGCTACATGGGCAACAACTTCCACGACTCAGCGACCCGCAACTTCAACCCGTACTACCTCACGATGATGAACTGGCTGCCTCACGGCGCGGCTCACAACGCCACGAAGTCCGGCGATTACACCATCTACCAGCACGACGGAGCGATCGACATCAACAACGGCCAGTTGCGCGTGCTCAAGGTGCCGCGCGACGCCGAGTTCAATTACTGGCTTTCGATCCGCGGCGAAACGCTGGCGAGCGGTTTCGTGAACTTCCAGAACGGCGTGGCCTGTCGCGTCGTCTCCGCCTCGGAGCGTTCGAGGACGCATCTTCTCGACCTGAACGACCCCGGCGCCAACAACCGCGACAGCCCGCTGATGCCCGGGCAGGAGTGGTACGACAGCGCCGCCGATCTGCGCATCCGCTGCCTGGAGGTGGGCGGCGCCTATCCGAACCGCTACGCCAAGGTCCGGGTCACATTCGGACCGACCCACAGCGCCGCCTACCGGCCGCTGGTGAGCGGGGGCGTATACCGCTTCATGTCGAAGACGAATCTTTCCGTCTCGCTCGCCGGGCCGGCCAATACCAACAACAACGCGCCGCTCATCGTGAAATCCAACGACGACAACGACAGCGCGCAGAAATGGGTGGCCTGGCGGCGTACCGGCGGCTCGTACAGCTTCAACCGGCTCGGCACTTCGCAATGGCTGGAGGTTTATCAGAACTCTTACGCGAACAACGCGGATATCGTCCAGAATGCGGCCAGCAGCTCGGATGCGCAGAAGTTCTACATCACCCAACTGGCCGACGGCTACCTGACCTTCGGCCACCACGCGCCGGGCGGAGGAAGCAGCAGTTCCATGCTCGACTACGCCTCCGGCACCCTCGTGCAGTATCAGTGGTCCAACAACTCTAACCAGCACTGGAAAGCGGAGCTCGTCGGCATCGTGCCGGGTACCACGGTGCGTATCCTGCCGAGGACCGCGCAGGGCCAGGCGCTGGACGCCGCTCCCGAAGGATCGAACCTGAAGGCAGTGCTATGGGGCTGGCACGGCAACCAGAGCCAGCAGCACTGGCAGATGAACGATGCCGGCGGCGGCTGGTTTTCGGTGTTGAACCATTATCACAACCAGGTGCTCGATGTCTGGGTGGGTCCCGGCAAGGTGGGGCTCTGGAACAATCATAACGGGACCAACCAGAAATGGAGATTCGCCCGTGTGGACGGGCAATGGGTGAGAATGCATGACCTGTGGGACACTTCGAAGGCCATGGACGCCAGCGGCGGCACCGTCAACGGCTCGGAGGTATTCTACAACCCTAGCAACGCGGGCCAGAGCCAGCAGTGGCGGTTCGCGGACATCAACGATTGATCCGGCTCAATCGCTCCCGGAGCTCGTCCTGCCATGCGCGGGACGGGCTTTTTTCCGGGCGAGAACGAAACGGCTCGCTCCTCCACAAGGTCCACGAATGGATGACGAGCTATAACGAGGAGCGGCGTCACTCATCCCTCGGAAACCTGCCATCCCGCCTGTTCCGCCAACAACAAACCAACGCCGAAATCCGCCCGAAACTCTGCTTTTGATTTAGTCTACCACCCAGACTCCCCATTATCCATTCGACCTTTTAGGCTTTTGCTCCGGCACAAAAATCCGGTTTTGCTTCGTCGCCGACAGGCTTCATTTATTTTGTTGACGGGGGTCGCTTCTTGGTGGTAGCCAAAAAAATCCCAAATAAAACCACAAAAACCAAAAAATGACCACATTCCGTGCTTTGCCGTGCTGGCTGAAAATCTGCCTGCTCACACTGCCAGCCTCACTCCCGTCCGCGCAGGCCCAATTGACCTCGGGAGAGACGTACAACCTCGTGGCCCGACACTCGGGGCACTTTCTCGACGCCCAAGGTGGAGGAACGTCCAACGGAACCCGCATGATCCAGTCGATACCGCACGGAGGTTCCAACCAGCAGTGGATCGTCGATTCCCTCGGGGGCGGCCAGTACCGGCTTACGGGGCTCGCCAGCAATAAAGCCGTCGACGTCAACGGCGCCCAGACGGGCGACAACGCGGCCGTCATCCTCTCGACCTGGCATGGCGGCAACAACCAGCGCGTGACGATGGTCTCGCGCGGACAAGGCTACTACAGCCTCCTCTTCGTCCACTCCGGCAAAGCCCTCACGGTCCAGAACGGTTCGACCGCCTCCGGCACCTACGTCGTTCAAGCCACCGACACAGGCTCGTCCAGCGCCCAATGGAAGTTCGTCAAGGGGCCTCAAGGGTATCTCTACTGCGGGGACGAAAACAGTTCGCGGACCTTCACCCAGAAAGTCGATATCGCTTACGGCGCCGGCGGAAAGTTCCACTACGTCAACAACGCCGACGGCGCCTGGACGTTCAATAACGCGACGTTCCGCGACCCGATCGCGAACGTCGTGAAGAGCGCCTACTACAAGGTCACCAACTCCAACGGACCGGCCGGCTATACCTATTGCGTGGCGGAAGGCGGCAGCTTCACCTTCACCCAGCCGGTCTTCGTCGCTTATGGGGCCAATGGGCAATACCACTATGAGCAGAATGTGACGGGCACCGTGACCTTCAACAACGCCCGGTTCGGAGACCCCGCGCCGCAGGTGCCGAAATCCGGCTGGTTCAAGACGGTGGCTCCGGCTCCGGCGCCCCCTCCGTTCGGGCTCTCGACCGCGAACCTGAATTACTTCGTCAACAATCGCGCCTACTACAACGGCGGGTCGGCGGCGGCCTATACCTCGGAGATCCGGCAGTTCCTCGAACTCATGGGAGGAGATCGTTTCCTCACCCGTCTTTTCGGCAGGCACCCGAACAGCACGTTGTATATCGGGAACCAGGGCAGCCCCGCTTATTCCACGGGCGGCAACACTTATTACAATATCAACCACTGGAACGCCAATCCGCATCGCCGCGTTGCGATCCTGGTGCACGAGTTCATGCACAACGGGGGAGCCGGCACCAGTTTGCTGCCTTTCTATCAGGCTGAGCAGGCGGATCCCTCCAAACAATGGGACGGCTATGCGATGACGGCCTACCACGAGTACACCGCTTGCTCGTTCCAGTGGATCGTCGAAGCGGGTCCGGAGGCCCGCCAGGTGATCTTCGACCGGCATCCGAGATTCTACCTCCACATGGTGAACTCCTACATTCCGGCCTTCCAGGCGAATACGCTTCCGCTCGATTGAGCCCGGATCAACCGATCGCCGCGGCAGCCCATGACGCCGCCGCGGCTCTCCTCCAATCCGCGTTCACGCCGCTCTCCGGCCCGCCTTCCGCCCCGTCGATATGCATGCTTCCCCTTCGCGAAGGATCGCTCTTCTCGCCGCCGTTCGGATTTTCTTAATTGTCACCCCCGCGTCCGGTTCGACGCTGTCCGGCGAGATCGCCGGGATCAACGCCATCGCCGATCCGATCGACCGGCTCGAACGATGGACCGTCTTCGCCAAGGAACTCTCGAAAGACGACATTCCGAAAGTCCTGGAAGCGTCCAGCGGGTTTTCCCAATGGCGGGATCGCGCGGTCCTGCAAACCGCGGTGGTGGAACGCTGGGGGCGCCTCGCGCCGAAGGAAGCGGCGGATTTTGTCGCTGCCCTGCCGGGAGGCCGCTTCAAGGCGAATTGCCTGCAGGCAATTCTTCCCCACTGGACCGACACGGCACCTGACCAAGCCGCAGGCTTCGCCACAAGCCTGCCGGAGCGTCCCAACCGCCGGGAGGCGCTGGGCATCGTGGCGGAGCGATGGGTTGCAAAGGACCCGGAAGCGGCGCTCGCGTGGATCGATGGCCTCGAGGACGAGGCCGATCGCGCCTTTGCGCTGAACCGGCTGCTGTTCGTATGGGTTCATGCCGCCCCCCGGGCCAGTTGGGAGCGGATCCGGCGTCTGCCCGCCGGTCCGGAGCGCATGGCGCTGGTGAGCAACGTCGCCACCGCCTGGGCCAGGACCGATCCCCAGGCGGCGATTGCCTGGGCGCGTTCGCTGGAAAACGGGACCGAACGAAACGTCGCCCTTGGCAGCATCGTCGAATCCTGGTCGGACAAAGAGCCCCTCGAAGCGGCGCGATTCGCCGCGACGCTGCCTACGGGCGCGGTTCGGACGAACGCTGCCGCCGCCGCGGTGACGAACTGGGCCTATCAACATCCCGCCGAGGCGGGTGACTGGGTCCGCGAGCATCTTGATCCCGCCGCTCAAGCCGCCGTCCTGGAGCGTCTGCTCGGTTTCTGGGCGGACATGGATCCGGAAGGCGCGACCCGGTGGCTGGAACGGCAGCCTTCCGGCGGTTTCAGAGATCTCGCGGTCGCCGCCTATGTGAAACCCGCCTCCTACTGGAAGCCGGAAAAAACCGCCGCTCTCATCCTCACTTTGTCCGACGAAACGCTACGCAGACCGCTGCTGAAAGAATGCCTTGAGATATGGGGGCAATCGGACGAAGCGGCCATGCGTGCCTGGCTTGCCGGAGCGTCCCTGGACGCCTCGCTCAAAGCCGTCTCTCAGCCGCCCTCCCCGCCCGCATCGAACCGCTGAAAAACTTTCCCATGTCCAAGAACTGCATGATCTGGGGTGCCGTCGCGCTTATCGCATCCTCGGGCGCCTATCTGGCCCTGAAATCCACCGGGCCGTCCTCGTCCCGTCATGAGGCATCGAAGGCTTCCTTTGAGAAGAGTGCCAGACGTCCTCCGAAACCCGACGCCACCACCGCCGATCTCCTCGCCGGGCTTCGATCTCTGACAGAGCGGGAAGGTTCAAAGGATCTCGAGAAACTGGAGAAGGAACTTAACCTTCTTGCCCGCAAGGATCCCCAGGCCCTCGCCGGCTTCGCCGATTCGTTGCCCGGGGATTCCTCGCGGCAGATCATCCTGCATCGCATCGCCCGGGCCTGGACGAACGTAGACCCGAAAGCGGCCGCCGAATGGGCGACGGGGCTTCGCAATCCCGCCGAGCGGGACGAGATGGTGGCCTGCGTGTGCTACGCGCTCAGCCAATCGGATCCACTCGCCGCCCTGCAGCTGGCGGAAAACTGCCATCCTCCCGTGCAAGCCCCCGCGCTTTTTTCCACCCTGGTCCAACAGGTTGCCGAGCGCGATTACCCTACGGCATTGGAGTGGGTGGAACGACAGCCGGCGGGAGAGAGGCGGGACGAATTGTATCACGGCCTCGTCCAAGTCCTGTCCGAGAGAGATTCCGTAGCGGCGGCCCATTTGGTCGCCGAACGGATTCCGGCCGGCCCGATCCAGGACGAGTCGGCTCTGGTGGTCGTTTCCCGCTGGGCGAAAACGGATCCCGATGCGGCAAGAGAATGGGCGGAGATCTTCGAGGATGATGAGCTTCGGGAACGTTCGCTTCGGGAAATCTCTCTCATGGCCATGCCGGAAAATCCGGATCGCTGAGTCCCCCAGGCGTTCGTTTCCGTGCAATCCTCGTATCCGGACTGCTTTGCAAAGGGCGCCAGGAGCCGTTGGAGAGGCCGTTTCTCCGCGCCTGCGGTGGAGGCATTTCTCCTCCGAGGATCGGGGCGTGTTCACCGCCGAAGTGGAAGAAGGAAGGCAAGCTTCTGGTCAAAGGGGCCGGGAAGTTCGTCAACTACAAGAGAGACTTGCTGAAGTCCGGAGCGTCCTGCCCAATAGAAAACACGGGCAAACTGCCAGTTTACCGCTTGTTTTGTGAGGGATGACAGCGCTAGCCTTCGCCGCATGCCAGCCAAGAAAGCCACCAGCAAGGGAAAGCGTTACACCGATGCCGAGAAAGCAGAAATCCTGAACTTCATCGAGCGCCAGGGGCGCGGAGGCGCGACCGCAGCTTCGAAGAAATTCGGTGTCAGCCCGCTCACCATTTCCAGCTGGAGGAAATCCTCCGGTGGAACGTCTGCCCGGACGAAATCGACGGCGGCCATCGACAAGGATGAGGTGCTCCGTCAACTCGCCAAGAAGGGTTTCAAGGTGGTCCGCATGGTCAACGCTCTGACCGGCGAACTCGTCGAGGAGAAGATTGATCCAAAAATCGAGAAGCTCGGGCTGGATTTTGGCGGCCTCAAGGGCAAGGCGGCCGATTCGGTTACCTACGTGACCCAGACCAGCGGCCAGGTGCTCGTTATGGTCACTCTTGACCGGCTGCTCGCGATCACCGGCACGAAGCCCTGAGATCCTTTCGCACCAAATCCGCCGGCCGAAAGTGCCCTGGCTAGCCTCCCCTTTGAACCGGGGAAGGGCTCGTCTGCTGAAATGAAGCTGCCTTGCCGGATTGCTTCGTTGGTGATCAGGGCGAAAAACCTCTCCACCTGATTGAGCCATGAAGCATGAGCAGCGTGTAGCTCTGTCCGGACCATGAGATAGAAGCTGCCGTGGTTCGCTCTATTCAGGCAAAGAGCATTCGGTCGAGGCTCCGGTATTGGATCGCTTCCAATACATCGTCCGGCCTGATGGTTTCGCTGCCCGCGAGATCTGCAATCGTTCGGGCCACTTTGAGAATGCGGTCATGAGCCCGGGCGGAGAAGTTCATTTGCTCCATGGCATGCTCCAAATAGCCAGCGCCTGTGCTATCGAGCTTGCAGTGCTCGCGGACTTGGCGCGGGGACATTGAAGAGTTGGTAGCGGCTCCTTTGCCCCGGAACCGATGCCGCTGAATGTTGCGTGCAGCGCTGACCCGTTCACGAATGGTCGCCGAGGAAGTGCCGCTCGATCCATCGGAGGCCAGATCCCGATATTCCACCAGGGGAACATCCACATGCAGATCAATACGGTCCAACAGCGGTCCGCTGATGCGCTGCCGGTATGCCTCAATCTGTCGGCTGCCGCATCGGCAGGCCCTTCTGGAATCGCCATAATATCCACAAGCACAAGGGTTAAGAGCGCACACCAAAAGGAATTTCGCCGGGAACGTCAACGACCCTGCCGCGCGGGAAATCGTGACGTGACCGTCTTCCAGAGGCTGCCGCATCACCTCCAGGGTGCTGCGGCGGAATTCGGGGAGTTCGTCGAGGAACAGGACTCCGTTGTGTGCCAGTGAGACCTCGCCGGGATTGGGATTGCTGCCCCCGCCAAGAAGACCGGCGTCCGAAATGGTGTGGTGAGGGGAACGGAAGGGGCGGGTGGAAAGCAGCGCGCGCTTCGGATCGAGGAGACCGGAAATCGAGTGAATCTTGGTCGTTTCGATCGCCTCCTCTTCGGTCATGTCCGGCATGATCGTCGGCATGCGCTTGGCGAGCATCGATTTGCCCGTACCCGGCGGCCCGACCATGAGCAGGTTGTGGTTTCCCGCCGCGGCGATCTCCAGCGCACGCTTCACATGATGCTGGCCTTTCACCTCATCGAAATCGACTTCGTAACTGCGGTGCGCTTCAAAGAAGGCGCTGCGGTCCAGTGCGAAAGGCGCGATCTCTTCTTCACCCCGCAGGAACTTCCAGGCTTGGTGCAAGGAGCGGACACCGAATACTTCGATCCCTTCGACCAGCGCCGCCTCGGGAGCGTTCGCTTCGGGAACCAGCAGCCGCGTCCGTCCCCGGCGTTTTGCTTCCAGTGCGATCGGCAGGATGCCTCTTACCGCTCTCACCGACCCGTCAAGCGCCAGTTCCCCGACGATGCAGCAATCATCTGTCGCAAGTGGCGCATGCTCACTCGCCGACGCCATCGCCAGAGCGATGGGCAGATCGAACGAAGGTCCCTCTTTCTTCAGGTCGGCGGGAGCCAGGTTCACGGTCTTGGTTCCGTCGGCAAGACGCAGAGCCGACACGCTGATGGCGGAGATCACTCGCTGTGAGGACTCCCGCACGGCGGCATCGGGCAGACCGACAATAACCACCATCGGCTTCTCCGAACCGCGGACGTTGACTTCCACCTCGACTTCCAAGGCATCGACGCCCCGGAGGGCCGCGGAATAGAGATTGGTAATCATGTGAACACTGAAACACTGAAGAGGCGGAACGAAGCTGGCAAGCGGGAATGTTGCCGGGTGATGTCCTCTCTTGAGCGTCTTTCCGATGAACATCGGCACGGCGGCGCAGGCGAGGCGATAACGCGGGCGGTCGCCCCGGCTGGCGCGGATCACGACAACAGCCCCGCGGAAACGAAGCGTCACTCGTGTCCACCATAGGTATAAAACCTATGGTGGACATGCCGCAGCTAAGGAAACGAGAACCGTCCGATGCCTATCTCATTGCGAAGAACGTTGCTTGGCGAGTCGAGTCGCTGTTTGGTGATGACATGAAGTCCGGCGATGAAATGCCAAGAGCCAGGTTGGGGGAGTTCATCCTCCAGAACCTGGAAACCATTCTCCAGGCGTGGGAAGATTTTGCTCGCAGCATTTGGCCGGGTGAACCGGCGGAAGTGGAGGTCCTCCGCGATAGCGCAGCATCCATGCTGAAGGCCGTGGTACATGACATTTCCACCATCCAAACGAAGGCTGAGCAACAAGCGAAATCTGAAGGCAGGGATGACGGAGACAGCGATGAGCCACTGAATGAATCAGCCTTGAGCCACGCCTTGAGCCGGGTGGAGAGTGGCTTCGATATCGTAAAACTGGTAGCGGAGTTCCGGGCTCTGCGGGCTTCGGTGAACCGGATCTGGTCGGTCAGCTCGCCGGAGCCCGATCCCCGGCAAATCGAGGACATGCTGCGCTTCAATGAAGCAATTGACCAGCTCGTCGCCGCTTCGGTTGCCGGGTTTTCCGAGCGAGTGGAGCGCAGCCGCCGACTGTTTTTGGGCATCCTCGGGCACGATTTGCGCCAACCCCTCCAATCTATGCGAATGCTCGTTGAGATGCTGGGCAATGCAGAGTGTCTGCCGATGGAAACCGGTCCGGTCCGGGAAAAGATGAAGCTCGTGGTGGCTGCAATGGCCGGGCTGCTGTCGGATCTGCTTGATTTCAGCAGCAGCCAGCTTGGCGAGGCGATGCCTGTTCATCGTGCTCCTGCTAATCTGGAAGCCATCTGTCAGGAGATCGTGTCAGAGCTTCGCTGCGCCTATCCGTTGAAGGATTTTCAAGTGGCTACCGAGGGCAATCTGGACGGTGAGTGGGATGCAGCCCGGTTGCGACAGATGATTTCAAACCTCTTGTACAATGCGGTCCAGCATGGGACAGGAAGATCGATCCACCTGTCGGTCCGGGGCTTGGCTGAAATTACGGTAATCGAAGTACACAATTCGGGAGCGCCAATCCCGGCCGAGGCGATTGGCACCCTTTTCGATCCGATGGTCCGATTGAGCCGGAGAGAGACCGAACGACCCCAGGGCAGTATCGGTCTGGGCCTGTATATCTGCCGCGAGATCGCCCTCGCCCATGGTGGTAGCATTGATGTGAAATCTTCTGCCGGGCTGGGCACGACCTTTACTGTCGAACTTCCGAAGCATTCGCTGGCGGAATCACACACCGCAGCGCAGATGGAGAGCCTGCGTCCAGAGAGCTAGCTCAAGACCTGAATAAGAAGCTCAGCTTTCATCGCGACTTTCCCGGCGCGAGCGGCCTCTGGAAAAAACCATCTGTGAGACCTTGCCTGGATTGGGATTGCTTCCTCCTCCTCCGCCAAGGAGACCTGCGGCCGAGAGGGTGGTGGTGAAGGGAACGAAAGGGACGCGTGGAGAGCAGCCCACGCTTCGGAATCGAGGAGGCCGGAAGGGAGAGCACCCGCTGGGAGGATTCCCGCACCGCCGTATCTGGCCCGGTGTGACATTTCGTGCTCCCGGACCGTGCAAAACGACCGATCTGGCACATCGAAAGAGGCAAAATGACACATGCTTGCAAGGGGGGCAAACGACTTCCTCCCTGCAACAGACCTGCAAGTGACTCAGTCTGAGCGATAATTCATTCGCACCGGCGCGAGGGCACGGAGGATGCTGGTATTTTGACCAAGAACGCCTTCAATTTCGTGATTACGATGTGATTACAAAAATTCAGCCGAAAGTTGGAATAATTCCAAGTTCGGTGGCGTTTAACCCTATAGAACCCCGACAAATCCGGGCCACTGCCATGTCCTACGATTCCGACTCCAGCTTGAAGGTTTATCTGCGCGAAATTTCGCGTACGCCGCTTCTGACCCCCGAAGAGGAAGTCAAGCTCGCCCGCAAGATCAAGCGTGGCGACAAGGAAGCCCGCGCCCACATGATCAAGGCGAATCTGCGGCTCGTCGTGAAGATCGCCCAGGACTATTCGGGCTACGGACTTCCTATCTCCGACCTCATTTCCGAAGGCAACATCGGGCTGATGAAAGCCGTGGAGCGCTTCGACCCCAAGAAGGGCGGCAAGCTTTCCACCTACGCCGCTTGGTGGATCAAGCAATCGATCAAGCGTGCCCTGGCCAACCAGAGCAAGACGATCCGCCTGCCCGTCCACATGGTGGACAAGATCGCCAAAATGCGCCGGATCGCGACCATCCTGGCCGAGGCTCTGGGCCGTGAGCCGACCGACGAGGAACTGGCCGATGAAATCGGCCTGCCCCGCCGCAAGCTCGCCATGCTCAAGCAGGCTTCGCAGCGCCCGACCTCGCTCGATGCCCCGATCAACGAGGGCGAGGCGACGCAGTACGGCGAGATCATCGGCGACGAGCGCGCCGAGGATCCGTTGGAAGCTCTTTCGGACAAAAATCTCCACGGCGAACTCGACGGTCTGCTCTCCGTGCTCGACAAGCGCGAGCGCCAGATCATCGACGAGCGCTTCGGTCTGACCGGCAAGACGCCGATGACCCTTGAGGAAGTCGGCCGCGAATTCGGCGTAACCCGCGAACGCATCCGCCAGCTCCAGAATGTGGCGCTGACCAAGATGCGCAAGGCGCTGCGCCGCAAGGAAAAGCCGCTACCGAAACCACTCGCCGACGGGCTTGCCCCTTCCTGAGCAAAAAACCCTCACGGGTGTGTTGAGACGTTGGGCCGCGGGAGAAATCCCGCGGCTTCGTCGTCCCGGGGTGCTTATTCTCTCCAATGCCGGGGAGATTTCTCCGCTCGCGTTCGGCATTCCCGCTTTTCACATTCCTAGGCAAAAGGAAATTCTCCTGTGCTCCTCTCCATCACCAACCGTACGCCCGAAGCCACCAACCTCGGCCACCTGCTGCACAAGCACCCGGCACGCTGCCACGAGACCAACCTCGCCTTTGGCAAAGCCTTCGTCTTCTACCCCGCTGCTGCCGCGGACGAATGCACCGCAGTCCTGAATGTCGAGATCGATCCCGTCGGCCTCGTCCGCTCGGAAGGCGCGCGGCAGGGGGACTGGACGCTCGGCCAATACGTCAATGACCGGCCTTATGCGGCCTCCTCATTCCTCTCTGTCGCCATCTCGCGCGCCTTCGGCACCGCCCTCAACGGACGCTGCTCCAAGCTCCCGGAACTCGTCGATCGCCCACTGGACCTCGAAGCGAGGCTTCCCGTCATCCAGGCCCCCGAAGGCATGCTCGTTCGCCTTTTCAAGCCGCTGGGCTATCATGTGGCAAGCCGCCGCCTGCCGCTGGAACCGGCCTTTCCCGACTGGGGAGAGAGCCGCTATCATGAACTGACCCTCCGCGCCATCATCCCACTCCACCTACTGCTCAAGCATCTCTTCATCCTCATCCCCGCCCTTGACCGCGACAAACACTACTGGGTCGGGGCCGAGGAAATCGACAAACTGCTCGCCAAGGGCGAAAGCTGGCTCGAACCCCATCCGGAACGCGAGTGGATCGTCCGCCGCTACCTCAAATACCAGAAACGCCTTACACGCAGAGCCCTCGAACGCCTCGCCCCCGAACCGGAAGATGAACCCGCCGCCGACGGCGAGGCCGAACCGCAAGCCCAGCGGAATATGTCCCTTCACGACCTCCGCCTCGATCGTGTCGCCGAAGCCATCGCCGCACTCAACCCCGCCTCCGTCATCGACCTGGGCTGCGGCGAAGGGAAGCTGTTAGCCCGCCTGTTGCGCCAAACGAAGATTCCCAGAATCTTCGGCATGGACGTCTCCAGCCGGGCCCTCGAAATTGCCCGCGAGCGCCTGGAAAAAATCCCCGCCGCCAAGCGCGAAGGCCGGCTGGCACTCTTCTCCGGCTCCCTCATCTACCGCGACTCCCGTCTCCGCGGCCACGATGTCGCGGCGCTGGTGGAAGTCATCGAACACCTCGACCCCGATCGCCTCGAGGCCCTCGAAGAAGTCGTCTTCGCCGCCGCGGCTCCGCGCCACGTCTTCGTCACCACGCCGAACCGCGAATACAACATTCTCATGGACGGCCTGAAACCCGGCGCCCTGCGCCACAATGATCACCGCTTCGAATGGACCCGCGCCGAATTCCGCGAGTGGGCGGAGCGCGTCGCTGCGGCGCATGGATACAGCGTCGCTTTCGAGCCCCTCGGCGAGGAGCACCCCGACCACGGCCCACCGAGTCAGATGGCGGTTTTTGCCCGGCACGCATGATCTCATGGATATCGTCACTTCCTCCCACACCCATCCCGATGACCCTCCGCCTTCCCGAACTCTCCCTCGTCGTCCTGATCGGTCCCTCCGGCTCGGGGAAATCGACCTTTGCGCGGCGTCTTTTCAAGCCGACCGAAATCGTCTCTTCCGACGCCTGCCGCGGCATCGTTTCCGACGATGAAAACGATCAATCCGTCACTCCGCAGGCATTCGCCCTTCTGCACTTCATCCTGCGCCAGCGCCTTGCCCTCGGGAAATTCACCGTGGTCGATGCCACCAACCTCAACGCCGAAGACCGCGCCAGGCTCGTCGCCATCGCCCGCGAGTATCATGTCCTGCCCGCGGCCCTCGTTTTCAGGATCGACGAAAAAATCTGCCACGAGCGCAACACCCTGCGCGCCGACCGCGACTTCGGCCCGCACGTCGTGAAGCGGCAATTCTCCCAGCTTCGCCGCGGTCTGCGCGGGCTGAAAAGCGAAGGCTTCCGCAACATCATCCACTTCCGCACGCCGGAAGAAGCGGACGCCGTGGAAGCCATCGTCCGCGATCTCCTCTGGAACAACCGCCGCGACGATAAAGGCCCCTTCGACATCGTCGGCGATATCCACGGCTGCTACGGGGAGCTTCGCACCCTGCTCGCGGAGCTCGGCTACACCGTGGAAAACCATATCGCCTCCCACCCCGAAGGCCGCCGCCTCGTCTTTGTCGGCGATCTCGTGGACCGCGGGCCGGACTCGCCGAACGTGCTGCGCCTCACGATGGCTTCCGTGAAAGCCGGGACCGCCCTCTGCGTCCCCGGCAACCACGACATGAAATTCCTGCGCTGGCTCAACGGCAGAAAAGTCCAGCCCACCCACGGCCTCGACGGCACCATCGCCCAGATCGAAGCCGACCCCATCGACCGTCGCGACCTCATCGCCTTTCTCGACAGCCTCGTCAGCCACTACGTCTTCGACGACGGCAAACTCGTTGTCGCCCATGCCGGCCTGAAGGAAGAAATGCAGGGCCGCGGCTCCGGCAAGGTGCGCGAATTCTGCCTCTATGGCGAAACCACCGGCGAGCGCGACGAATACGGCCTGCCCGAGCGCCTCGACTGGGCCCGCGACTACCGCGGCAAGGCGCTCGTCGTCTATGGTCACACCCCCTTCGCCAAGCCGCGCTGGCTCAACCGCACCGTCAACATCGACACCGGCTGCGCCTTCGGCGGCGCGCTCACCGCGCTGCGCTATCCCGAACTCGAAACCGTCTCCGTCCCCGCGCTTCGCATCTACGCCGAAGCCGCCCGCCCCCTGCGCAGCGACGAGGAGACCGCCAACGCCCAGCTCGCCCACGACCACCTGCTCGACCTCGACGACCTCCGCGGCAAGCGCCAGATCCACACTTCCCTGAAACCCAGTATCACCGTGCGCGAGGAAAACATCCTCGCCGCCCTCGAAGCGATGAGCCGCTTCGCCGTCGATCCCCGCTGGCTCATCCACCTGCCGCCCACCATGTCGCCCTGCGGCACCAGCGCACTTGACAGCTGGCTGGAGCGCCCGGAGGAAGCCTTTTCCTACTTCCGCCAGCAGGGCATCTCCGCCGTCGTCTGCGAGGAAAAGCATATGGGCTCCCGCGCTGTCGCCGTCGTCTGCCGCGATCCTTCCACTGCCATCACCCGCTTCGGTCTCCGGCGTGAAAAGCGCGGCGTCGTCTACACCCGCACCGGCCGCCCCTTCTTTCCCGGCGAGGATACCGAGCAGGCTCTGCTCGACCGCCTCGCCGCGGGCCTGGAAAACTCCGGCATCTGGGACGAACTCTCGACTGGCTGGCTCTGCCTCGACGCCGAGCTAATGCCCTGGTCGGCCAAAGCCCGCGAGCTTCTGAAAAATCAGTACGCCGCCGTCGGTGCAGCCGGCGAGGCCCACACCGCCGCCGTCACTTCCGTGCTGGAATCCGCCCTCGCCGCCGGCCACCTCGACGGCGAAGCCCGCTCCATTCTCGAACCGATGCGCGCCCGCAGTGCCGCCCGCAGCGCCATGCTCGCCCGCTATCGCGACGCCTACCGCCATTACTGCTGGGATGTGGCGACCCTCGACGACCTCAAGCTCGCGCCCTTCCATTTCCTCGCCGGCGAGGGTGGTGCCTTCCACGACCGTCCACACCCCTGGCATATGGCCCTGGCGGAACGCCTGCACCTCGCCGATTCCGCTCTCTTCCCGGCCACCCGCTGGTGCGAAGTCGATCTCGACGACGAGACCTCCACTGCCGCCGCCATCGCTTGGTGGGAGGAAATGACCTCCTGCGGCGGCGAGGGCATGGTTGTCAAACCATGCGACTTCGCCGTCCGCGGCCCGCGCGGCCTCATCCAACCCGCCGTGAAATGCCGCGGGCGCGAATACCTGCGCATCATCTACGGCCCGGAATACGACGCCCCGGAAAACCTCGCCCGCCTCAGGCAGCGCGGTCTCGCCCACAAGCGCTCGATGGCCGAGCGCGAGTTCGCCCTCGGTCTCGAAGCCCTCGACCGTTTCACCGCTCGCCGCCCCTTGCGCGAAGTCCACGAATGCGTCCTCGCCGTGCTGGCGATGGAAAGCGAGCCGGTCGATCCGCGGTTGTAAGATCCTGGCGATGGTCTTCAGCGGTTCCCGGAGCGATCACGGCACCAGACCCTGCCGCCGGCGGCGGAGCAGGCTGATGGCCATGACCGGGCCCATGATCAGCGCGGATGAAGGTTCCGGCACGACATTGATACTATATGTGTAGTAGCCACCGCCGCTGCCGCCCGCGGCGGAGTCCGGGTAGAGATCGCCGGCGCCCCAGAATTCGGTCAGCGCGATGAAGTCGAAGACGGCCGGCGAGCCCAGGGACTCTCGCGTGAACGACAGTTCGTGATCGTTGAGCGGGAAATCGTCGAAGATCGAGGCGGCCACGAAGGACCACGACCAGGCGGTCTGGTCCGTCCCGCCGGTGAAGGCGTAGAGGTTGACACCCTGGAGCATGTATTCCGCCCCGATCGAATAGGCTCCGGCCGGTCCGGTGTAGCCGCTGGAGAGGCTCTGGTCGGTGTCGAAAAGCAGGACCTGATTGCCGGAGAAGAAGCCGGAGTTATCCGTCCGGTAAAGCAGTTCGCGGATGTAAAAGTGCGTCGAATCGTGCGCCACGGTGATGGATTGGAAGTCCGTGGCGCTCGATTCGTCGGCATCGACGGGGAAGGGAACGGTGGCGTTCCAGTCGCTGCGGTCGTTGTTGCCGGCGGTGGTGACGATGGAACCGTCGGCGACGGGATTGCTCAGTGTGAGCAGCGAGGCGCCGCGGGCGGCGGTGAGGAGGAGGGGGAGCAGGAGCAGTTTTGCGTTCATGATTTCAGGGGTTGGGGTTTTCTCAGGGAGCAAGGGTGACCTGGAGGCGGATGAAATTCGGACCGGCCGGGATCGGGGTGTTGAGGCGGATTTTCTCTTCCGTGAGTCCGCCGCCGAGATCGGTGGTGGCGACGGTGGTGAATTGCGCCGGGTCGCCGTTCCAGACGACGAGATCGGAGGAAGTTTGCGGCGTGAAAACGAACCTGTTGCCGGAGGCCGGGCGGACGTAGGTGAAGGTGAGGAAACGGTCGGAGCCGAAGGTCTCGAGCGCGGCGCGGGGCAGGATGCCGGTGTTGCGCTCCTTCGGCGGTAGGCCGAGGGCGAATTCGATCAGGTTGGCGATGCCGTCGTGGTCCGGGTCGGCGTTTTCGCCGCTGATCAGCAGGTTCGCGAGTTCCGGCGCGGTGAATTCGATGGCGCGCCAGGCTTCATAGGCAGAGGCGGCGGGGTCGGCCTGGAAGGTGTAACTCACGCCGCCGGCCGAGAGCAGAGTGCCGGGGCTTTCCGGGCGGTCGTCCTGAAGCGCGAGGCGCAGGGTGGGGTTCGCGAATACCGCCGTGCCACCGGCGTAGGCGGCGGTGCGCGAGACGCGGAATTCCCACTCGGTGCCGGAGCCGGCGATCACCCAGCCGAGATTGCCAGCCGTGCCCTCGTTGAAGCCGCCGCTGCGCTGGTCGTAGCCGGCGCCGCCCTGGATCATCAGCGAGGAGCCGATGGCGGTTCCCGCCGGGACGAAACCGGTGGCCGGGTCGTTGTCGGTGTCGAGGAAGAGATTCGTCTGGAACTCCGAGAACGGATCGGCCGGCGGCGGGGTGTGCAGGGTGAAGCGGCCGTAGAGGAACTGGCCGTCATTGGCGAGTTGGAGGGTGGCCCAGTCCATGTCCGCGCCGGTGGAGGCGCGGCTGGCGCGGACGGGGATGCCGTCCCAGTCGGAGAAGTCGCCGTCGATCGAGATTGAGGCGAAATTTCCCGCCTGGGGTGCGGCGGCGAAGGTGTAGGTCACGGCGCCGGCGAATTCGGCGGTGTCGCCGTGGTCGCTCCACAGGGCGAGCTTGATCGTGTCGTGCGGGAAGACCGCCTGATTGGGGCCGCCGCCGATGCTGTAGGTGGCGTTGCGGGCGATGCGGTATTCTTGGACGGTGGTGTTGGCGAAGTAGGGGGCGATGCCGGCCGGACCGTTGGCAGAGAAGACGGCGCCGAGGTTGTAGTTCGCGGCATCCTGCGCGAAGGGGAAGTCGTTCTGCCAGCTCACTTCCGCGCCGATCCGGCTGAGGCCGTAGATGTCGAAGCCGGTGCTGGGGTCCGCATCGTTGTCGAGCGAGAGGAAGAGGCTGGGCGAGCCGTTGAGCGTGTTGGTATCGGTCGGGCCGCTGTATTCGACGAGGACATAGAGGTAGTCGGCGTCGTTGGCGACTTTCAGCGAGACGATGTCCGGCACGCCGTCGCCGGCCGGGTCCGTGCCGATGGACGGGATGTCCGCCCAGTCGGCGGGGTCTCCATCGACGTTGATTTCCGCGTAGTGCGAGGCGGGCGGAGGGGAGGGGGCGAAGGTGATCTGGATGCCGGCGGTGGTGTCGCCGCCGTTGTCCTGGAGCGCGAGGCGGATGACATTTCCCCCGAAGACCGGCGCACCGCCGTTCGCGAACGTGGCGCTTCGCGAGAGGCGCAGTTCGAAGGCGGTGGCCGGCCCGGTGGAAGAAATCGACCAGTCGATGCCGTTGACGCCGCCTTCATTGAAACCTCCGCCGCGCTGGTCGTAGGCGGAGCCGGTTTCGATCATGACTTCCGAGCCGATGCCCGCGCCGGAAACGGGCAGGCCGGTGGCGGGGTTGTCGTCGGTGTCGAGGAAGAGGTGGGCGTTGAAATCGGCGAAGGGCGAGGCGGGGGCGTGCAGGGTGAAGCGGATGTAGAGGTAGTCGGCATCGTTCGCAACCTGCACCTCGGAGAAATCGACCGGCGCGCCTTCGTCGGGGTCGCTATCGAGCACCGGCACGCCGTCCCAGTCGGCGAAGGAGCCGTCGATGACGATGGAGCGGTAGGTGGAAGGGATGGGTCGGGGCGTGGCGGGCAGAGTGACGGTGTTGTCGTCCTCGTTTCCGAGCGCGTCTTCGGCGCGGATCGCGAAAAGATAGGGTACACCGTTGGTCAGGCCGGTCAGCTTGAATTCGTACGGATAGCGGCCAGCTCCCGCGCCGGAGAGGTAGGATTGCGGGATGGACGGAGAAATAGCGGAAAGTTTGGTCGCGGTGGCGAAGTCCAGGGCGGCGTCCGCGGTGTAGTAGAGATGGTATTTGACCGGGCCGGTCTGGTCGCGGGCGACATCCCAGCGGACGGTGGCGGACCCGTCGCCCGCCACGACTTCCTGCACACCGATGCGGGGGGCGGGCGGCTGGTCGCCGGGCGTGCCGGGATCGGAGTCGCCGCCGATGGCGGCGGTGCTGTCCCAGACGGGCGGCGCGTTGTCCGGGTTCGCGGCGTTCCACTCGGCGGCGTGGGTGTTGAAGGGGAGGGCGTTCAGCGCGGGATTCGTGCGGTAGAGCGCCCAGCCCTGCTGCTGCTGGGACTCGATGAAATCCTGCACGCCCAGGGAAGGGGGTTCGCCCGGCGTAGTGTAGCCGAGGGAGATCACGGAGAAGCCGTCGGGACGGTTGGCCTCGGCGTTGATCTTCGGGGCGAAGTTGAATTTGTTGTCGGAGAAATAGGCCGTTGCCGCACCGGAGCCGCTGCTGTCGGAGTAGTAGCTTTCGAACATCAGCATGTCGATGTAAGGGCGGATGGTGTAGGCGTAGCTCTGGAGATTGGGGTTGTAGAAGAACATGCCCCGGTTCGCCATCAGCAGCTTGTCCGGGTAGGCGTCGCTGATCGTTTTGACGAGATCGCGATAGGCCTTCGTGGTCCACTCGAACCAGGTCACTCCGAAGCTGTTGGGCGCGGGCGTGTCGATGGTGTCGAGAAAGAGCCCGTCGCAGCCGTAGCCGTTGCCGGTGGTCGTCGTAAGCAGTTCGTCCATGCCGGCGCGGCCGTGGGCGGCTTTGGTTTTCGTTTTGAGGATCTGGTACCATGCCGGGTCGCCGGGGTTCACGTAGTATCCGCCGAAGATGGGGTTCCGGTCGGGTTGTCCATTGTGGTCGTCGTCGTCGAGATAGTACGAGGCGAAACCGGTGCCGCCGGGCGAGGGCAGGCCGAGCGGGTCTGAGATGCTTTCGAGCGGGCCTTCGTAAAACGGACGCGGGTCGATGCGCGGACCGTTGCCGTCTCCGGCGAACGGCGCGCCCGGCCTGTCATCCTCGCCGACCGAGATGTAGGCGAGCACTTTCACGTCGTCGGCATTTCCCGCGATGCCATCCGGCCCGGTGCGGATGGCAGAGATGTCCGCGGCGGTGATGTTACTCGCACTGGGATGGAGGATCACCAGCCTGTAGTTCGTGCGGGCCTGGGTCACCAGAGCGGGCGTCCAGTTGCCGTAGTGGATGAGATATGGCGTGGCGGTATTGAAGCCCGGCACCGGTCCGCGTTGGGCCGGACAGGGAGCCGACAGCGCGGCGGCGGCGAAGGTACAGCAGACGGATCGGCGGAGCAGATTCATGATTTGACGGATAAAACATCGTCAGGTGACATGCGCGAAGGCGTGGAGGGAAGCGGATTTCCGAAGCCCGCATTTTTTTGGTCAGATCCGGGTGGACTCGGGTATTGAATCATAAAGCGGAGATCTGCGACGCCACCGCACACCATTTTCATGAACCCCGGAAGACCCGGCAACCTGGCAGACAACGACGATTCGGCTTCGGCGGAAATCGCTGGGGAGATCCGCGCGTTCCAGGCGGGGTTGAAGGAGTATATCGCCGGACTGTTGGGCGGCGCGGAGGGCGTCGAGGATCTGGTGCAGGAGACGAATCTCTTTCTCTGGGAGCGCCGGAGAGACTTCGTGCGGGGCTCGAATTTCCGCGCTTGGGCGATGCGCGTGGCATGGTTCAAGGTGATGGCGGAACGCCGCGACCGCTCGCGCGAAGGACGCGTGGTGTTCAGCGAATCGATGCTCGAACGACTCGCCGAGCGGGCGGAGGAACGCTTGGACCAAGCGGACCTTCGACTCGACGCGTTGCGCCATTGCATCGACCGTTGCCGTCCTCAGGACCGCCGGATCCTGGAGTGGAAGTACTCGCGCCGGGCCTCCCTGACCGAACTCGCCAAAGCGAACGATTGCGCACCGAATGCGATGCATAAAATGATTTCCCGGCTGCGGCTCGCGCTGCGGCATTGCGTGGAAAAACAACTGGGGAAGGAATTTTCACGATGAAATGGCAAGCGGATGCAGAATTGCGCCGGCTGGTGGACGGCATGCTCGATGGCGGCCTGTCACGCGCCGAAGCGGCGCGGCTGGAGGAACGGATGGAGGCGGACCCGCGGGCGATGGATTACTATCTCTCGCTCGCCGGCCAGGAGGCACTGCTGGCAGAGGCCTGCGGGGAGAAGGTGGACATGCCGCCGGAATTGCCGCACAGGAAGCCGCTGAACAGGCGCCTCATCTTGTTGTCCGCCGCCGCGGCGCTGGTCGCCGCCGGCGTTTTGGCCTTCTCGCTGAGATGGCCGGAGAAGGCGGGAACAATCGCTTTCTCCGGGGATGCGGATGCCTGGCTGACGAACGGGGTGGGGGTCGTCTGGGAGGACCAACCGCGCGCCGCCGGGCAAAAATTCGGCAGTGGCGGCATCGTCGCTTTTTCCTCCGGACTCGCGGAGGTGACGCATCGTTCGGGGACGCGACTGCTGATCGAAGGGCCGGCGGTCTACGAAATCACCGGCCCGAATGCCGGCCGCCTGAAGCGCGGCAAACTGGTCGCCGAGGTGCCGCCGGGAGCTGAGGGTTATGTCGTCGAGTATGCGGACGGCCGGGTGGTCGACCTTGGCACCGAATTCGCGATCGAAGTGCCGGATGGCGACCGGCCCGCCGAAGTTGGCGTCTTCCGGGGAGAGGTTATCGTGCACCAGGGCGGCGACCCCGCCGGGCCGGGCACTCCGCTCTACACCGGCCACGCGGTCCGCACGGCATCGGCCTCGACGACCGGGTTGCGCTCGATTCCCTTCGATCAGGACCGCTTCATCCGCCGGATTCCGACGCGCGAATTCCCGTGGTTTTACCGCGGCGGCGAAAACGCCATCGAGTGGGACGTCAGCCATCTCGTCTGGTCGGCGGGCGACTACCTTGGCGTGGTGAAATGGATGAACGGCCCGGAGGCACTCAACCTGTGGAAGATGGAGTTGCTGTTGGACGGCGAAGTCGTCGGCACGGACGAGCACCCGTGCAGCGTGGGCCACCTCAACAGCACGATCGGCAACGTCTATCGCCTGAAAGTCGCGCCCGGGGACTGGAAGCGCGGCCGCTGGACCCTGCGGGCGTGGCCCGTCCAGACCACGGAAGGCGGGTACAGCGAGGGCATCCTGATGTTCGAGAACGGCGCGGCGCTCGACGCCGAGCCGGACGATTTCACCGGCCCCTGGGACTATGTTCACGACGGCAACCGCTACCGCCGCCTGTTCCATCCCGATGGAAGTTGCTCGCTGTGGGTCAATGACACGCCGTCCGACTATTTTCAGGACGCCTCGTGGGAAGTTCGCGGCGGCATCCTGCGGGTGAATTTCCCGGCGTCCGCCATGGCGGAAGAGCACCTGCTGAGGGACCGCGAAAGCCTGCTCTTCATCAACCAGCCCTACCGCAACGCGAGGAGGGGGAAATGAGGCGGCGCGAATGGCTGGCGGCCGCGGCGGGCGCGGCATTTGCGGGCTGCCGGGAAACAGCCGCCGCGCGCGGGTTCGACGAAGCGGCGGGACTCGTCATCAATCCCGAGCGCGGCTTCTACCTCCAGCGCGAGGCGGAAAACCCCGGCGACCTGAAGGCGCTCCGCCGGGACGGCCTCAGCCTCGTGTTACTCACCCTCGACCTGCGGCATCACCGCGACCGGTCGCTCGACGATGCGAAGCTGGAAGGTCTGGACGTCGCGCTGAAGGCGGTGCGCGCGGCCGGGCTGAAGGCGATCTTCCGCGCAGCCTACGGCTTCACCGACGCCGACTACCGCGTCGATCCCGCCGACCTCGGGCTGGTGCGTGGGCACATCGCCCGGATGGCCGCCATGCTGACCCACCACGCGCCGGTCGTATGGACCGTGCAGGCCGGAATGCTCGGCCCCTGGGGTGAATGGCACGGCTCCCGCCACGGCGATCCGCCCTCGTCCGAAGCGCGCCGTGCGGTCGCCGGGGCGTGGCTCGAAGGATTGCCGGCGGAAATTTCCGTGCAGGTGCGGCGGCCTTCGTTCCTGCGCGATCTCTCCTCCGCGCCGGACGCGCGAACCGGCTGGCACAACGACGCCCTGCTCGCCAACCCCGACGACATGGGCACCTATGCCGAACCCGGCTGGGACCGCGCCCGCGAACTGGAATGGAGCCACCGGAGGAACCTGCTGGCCCCCTTCGGCGGCGAAACCGTGCCCGCCAGCGAGAGCACCGGTGCGGAACAGGTGCTACGCGAACTGAAACTACTACGAATTTCGTATTTGAACCTCGGCTACCATGCCGGCACGCTCCATCGCTGGAAAACGGAAGGGCATTTCGACGAGATCGAAAGGCGCCTCGGCCACCGCTGGGTGTTGCGCCAATCAGGACCCGCCGGCGTGACGCTGGAGAACACCGGTTTCGCTCCGCTTTATACGTCCCGCAAAGTTGAAGCCGCCTGGTTCGCCCCCACCGCGATGCGGCCCGCGGGAGCGGTGGTGACGACCGGAGCGGATCTGAAAGGCAAAACCGGCCGGTTGGAAATCCCGCTACGGCTCCCCGCGGCGCCGGCGGGCGCGGCGCTCGCCCTGCGTTTCCCGGACCCGTCCGACGCCCTGCGCGACGACGGGCGCTATGCGCTCCGCCTGGCTAACGAAGGCATCCGCTTTGATGAGGAGAGCGGTTGGAACATGCTCGTGTGAGGACAAAGATCAGCAAAACCCCTCCCGCATCTCAACCAACAGACGATTCACGCGATCCCGATCAGGAGCGTCCGGCAACGGTGAAGTTTCGAAAGCCGCCTGCACCTCTTCAAGCTGGTTTTCGGCGCGGGAGACCAAGTCTTCATAGGCGAATTCACCCGCTCTCACCCGCAGCAGGAAATCCCGGTTCGGACGGCGCACGCGCAGGATGCCTTCGCGGGCGATCTCGCCGGCCATGTCGAGCAGGCGCAGCGTGTGCATCATGTTTTTCGAATCGTAGCCGCGGCCGTGCGTTGCGTTCGTCGCATAGCGTTCCTCGTTCCGACGCCGGACCCATTCCCAGTACTCGCGATGCGCCTTGCAGTGAGCGCGGAAGGCGTCCTGGTTGAAGTGCATCCAGCCGACCGGCTCGACCTCTTTCGGCACACTGCTGAAAACCAGCACATCCGGATCCTTTGGAGAAACAAGGCCGCGGTAGGGATGACGGGAGTCGTGGTAGATCGCGAAGATGCCAGCGGCGTGCTGCACGGCGGTGAGTCCGCACTCCCCCGGATCGAGCCCGAGCCGCGCGAGCCAATCGAGCACCGGCACGCTGCCCTGGCCCTCCGGCACGTGGCAGAAAGCCAGCATCGGCAGGCGTTCCTCCGGCTGAGGATTGACGATCTTTTTATTGAGGCCGCGGGCCTTGCGGATCTGCCCCATTGCGTATTCGCCGAAGGTCTTCGCGCAGAGCTTCGAGAGGAAGATTTCCGGTTGCAACAGAGCGAACAGAGGATGTCCGGCCCTGATGCAATCCTCCGGCATAGCGAGCAGTTCGAGGGCGTTCGGGTTGTTCCTCAGCAGCAGGGAAACGAAGCGGCCGAGTTCGTAGTATATTTGATCACCCCGCTCGTCGGAGGTTTGCTCGATGATATCCAAGCCGAGAAGAAAGGCCCGCGGGGCGATGAAAACCCCGCGGCGATCCTCGTCGGAACCCTCGATGGCGGTCCCGTAAGCATGACTGCCGGCCACACTGTCGAGCAGCAGCATATCCGGCTGCCGTACGCGGGCGATGGTAAAGGCGGCAGGCTCCGGGATCGAACGCGGACGCAGGATCTCGCTCCGTAAAAGAACGTCCAGCGTGCGGACATCGGGCTGCGTCCGGGGCAGGTCGGGTTCCTTTTCGAGAAAGGCTCGGAGAAAAGCGTCCAGTTCCGGGAGGAGCGGCATCCGTTCGTCTTCGGTCGTCCGCGCCTTCCATTCCAGCAAGCCTGGGACCAGTCCGCGCACTGCCGGCGGGGCGATGGGAACCAGTTCCGCGAAGGCCACCGGCGGAATCCCGCGCCCTTCCTCAATCCAGTGTGCGGCGAGCGAAGCGCGGAGGGCGTAGAGGCAATCCTTCGCCCGCACTTCGGGACCGGCGAGCTTTCCCAGGACCATCTGCCGCGCGAGGCCGCGGTAGTGTCCGGTTGAAGCGCGCGGCGCGAATACGGCCTGCGCCGTACTTCGCCACCGTTCCAGAAATCCCGGCTCGCTCCGGTATACGATGGGCGAGTGCAGCCACTCGATCAGCGCGCCGTTCGATTTTCCGAGCAGGCGCGCCGCCTTGCGTACGTCCCAGCCGCCGGCGTCGAGGTCGCCTTCCAGAGGCAGGTCGATGGATTCCGTACCGTCCTGCACGGAAAGGTAGGACGTTTCCGGGCGAAGGAAAATGAAGCGGATGTCGTAGTCGCTGTCCGGCGACGCGAATCCCCAGGCCCTGCTGCCGGATTCGCAGGCGTGGAGAATGCGCACGTCATGGTCCTTTTCGACGCGGCAAAGAAGCTGCTGGATCTCCGTCACGCGGCGGACCATGGCAGGCAGAGTGCCGAGTGTCAGCCGCTTGGATTTTCCTGGTGGAGGAAAGCGCCGGAACCGGAGCATTCCCAGTGAGGCTCTACATCAGACCGCCAGTCCTCACGCTTCTCTCCCGCAGCACTGCTTGTATTTTTTGCCGGAGCCGCAGGGACAGGCGGCGTTGCGGCCGACCTGGTCGATATGGAAGCTCGGCGGGCGGCGCTTGGGGAGATTGAGTTTCACGGCGCCGGACTCGTCGCTCTGGGTGAGAGGAGGGGCGGCGGTCTGGCCGGAGGCGTCGCGGAGCTGCTGCGGGCGCTCGTGGAGCTGGCGCAGGATGGCTTCGAGGTTCGCGGCGGAGCGGAAGAGATTCTGGAGGGCTTCCGTCTCGATGTTGCCCATGAGCTGGGTGAAGAGGTCGTAGGCCTCATTCTTGTACTCGATGAGCGGGTCCTTCTGGCCCTGGGCGCGGAGGTGGACGCCTTCGCGCAGGGCGTCCATGTTGTAGAGATGGGCCTGCCATTGTTTGTCGATGGCGGCGAGCATCATGCGGCGCTCCTCCATCTCGACGATTTCGGGCGGGAGGTTCTCGATGCGGCGCTGATAGGCTTCGCGGACGCGGCCGACGAGGAAGGTGGCGATTTCTTCGGCGCTGTGGGTGGTGAAGTCGAGGTCCTCGGGGGTGACGCGGATGGGCAGGGTGGCGTTCACCCAGTGCATCAGTTCATTGTAGTCGGGGTTGGCTTCGTCGCGGTCGGCAAGGTAGCCTTCGACTTTCTGCGGGATGACTTTTTCGATGATCTCGTTGACGAGGTCGCGGGGGACTTCGGTGGAGAGGACTTCGTTGCGGTAGCCGTAGACGACTTCGCGCTGCTTGTTCATCACGTCGTCGTATTCGAGGACGCGCTTACGCCAGACGTAGTTGCGCTGTTCGACGCGCTTCTGGGCGGTTTCGACGGATTTGTTGAGCCAGGCGTGTTCGAGGGCCTCGCCGTCCTGCATGCCGAAGCGCTCCATCATGGCCGTCATGCGGTCGGCGGCGGCGAAATTGCGCATGAGGTCGTCTTCGAAGGAAATATAGGACTGGCTGAGTCCTGGGTCGCCCTGGCGGGCACAGCGACCGCGGAGCTGGCGGTCGATGCGGCGGGATTCGTAGCGCTCGGTGCCGATGACGAAGAGGCCGCCGAGGTCGGAAACGCCTTCGCCGAGCTTGATGTCGGTGCCGCGGCCTGCCATGTTGGTGGAGACGGTAACAGCGCCCTTCTGCCCGGCCTTGGCGACGATTTCGGCCTCCTGGAGGTGGTATTTGGCGTTAAGGACAGTGTGGGGGATTTTGGAGCGCTTGAGCATGCGCGAGACGGTTTCGGAGGCCTCGACGGAGGCGGTGCCGACGAGGACAGGCTGGCCGGTGGCGTGGGCTTCCTCGATTTTCTTGATGACGGCGTTGTATTTCTCGCGGCGGGTCTTGAAAACCTGGTCGTTGAGGTCCTTGCGGCGGTTCGGCTTGTTGGTGGGGATGGGGAGGACGTCGAGCTTGTAGATGTCGGAAAATTCAGCGGCCTCGGTCTCGGCGGTGCCGGTCATGCCGGCGAGTTTTTCGTAGAGACGGAAGTAGTTCTGAATGGTGATGGTGGCGAAGGTCTGGGTCTCTTTTTCGATGGCGACGCCTTCCTTGGCCTCGACGGCCTGGTGGAGCCCGTCGGACCAGCGGCGGCCGGGCATTTCGCGGCCGGTGTGCTCGTCGACGATGATGACCTTGCCTTCCTTGACGACGTATTGGACGTCCTTTTCGTAAACGCAGTAGGCTTTGAGGAGCTGGGAGATGTTGTGCATCTTCTCGCCCTGTTGGTCGAGCTTCTGCTGGACCTCCTCTTTGCGGATGGCTCGCTGTTCGTCGGTGAGGGAAGGGTCGGTGTCGATGTCGGCGTAGAGGGTACCGATGTCGGGGAGAACGAAGGAATCGGGCTCGCCGGGGGCGAGGAACTCGCGGCCCTGCTCCATGAGATCGGCGTCATGGCTCTTTTCGTCGATGGTGAAGTAGAGTTCCTCCTTGAGGGCGAAGAGTTCGCGCTTCTGGGCGTCCTGGTAGAAGGAAAGCTCGGTTTTCTCCATCAGGCGGCGGTTCTCCGGCTCCTCCATCAGGCGCATGAGCTGGCGGTTGCGCGGCTGGCCGAGCTTGACCTTGAACATGGCGCGGCCGGCGGTTTCGAGGTCGCCAGCTTCGAGGGCGGTCTTGGCCTCGGAGATGAGTTCGTTGCAGAGGAGCGTCTGGCGCTTGACCAGCTGGTCGACGAGGGGCTTGTACTTCTCGAACTGGTGGCTGGAGACGGTCGAGGGACCGGAAATGATGAGCGGGGTGCGGGCCTCATCGATGAGGATGGAGTCGACTTCGTCGATGATGGCGAAGTAGTGGCCGTGCTGGACCTGCTCGTCCTTGGTGGAGGCCATGCCGTTGTCGCGCAGGTAGTCGAAGCCGAATTCGCTGTTGGTGCCGTAGGTGATGTCGCAGGCGTAGTGCTGGCGGCGGTCCCAGGGGGGCATCTGGTTCTGGATACAACCGACGGTGAGGCCGAGGAATTTGAAGAGGGCGCCCATCCACTCCGAGTCGCGGCGGGCGAGGTAGTCGTTGACGGTGACGACGTGGACGCCGAGGCCGGTGAGGGCGTTGAGGTAGACGGGCAGGGTGGCGACGAGGGTTTTGCCCTCGCCGGTCATCATTTCGGCGATCATGCCGCGGTGCAGGGCGATGCCGCCGATGAGCTGGACGTCGAAGTGGACCATGTCCCAGGAGAGTTCCTGATCGCAGACGGTGATGGTGGAGCCGCACATCCGGCGGGCGGCGTTTTTGACGACGGCGTAGGCTTCGGGGAGAATCTGGTCGAGGTAGCGGGCGCGGGCGCGGATGAATTCCGGCTCGATATCGCGGAAGGCGGCCTTCGCGGCCTCGATGGAATCGACAGTGGGTTCGACGGCGGCGGGGAGGGAGGAGAATTCGTCGCGCAGGCGGGCGAGGCGGCTTTCCATGTAGGCGGCGGCTTCGGCGAGGCCGTCGGCGTCCATGCGTTCAAGCTGAGGCTTGGTGGCGACCTGTAGTTCGTGGTAGCGGTTGAGGTGGTCCTTCCATTTCGCGGTCAGTTCACGGAGTTTTTCGACAGGCTCTTTTTGCAGGGCTTCCTCGATTTCGTTGATGCGCTCGACGAACGGACGGATACGGCGCAACTCGCGTTGGTTCTTGGAACCGACGATTTTCTGGAGGATCCACTTGATCATATGAAGGCGGGTAAGGAGCCGGAATACGTCCGGGGCGCACGCCATACACCCGGAATGCCCCGGGTGCAAGTGGCGCGGTGGGGTGTATGGCCGGACGCTTTGTAGCGGCGGTCGTCAGAGCCGGTATGGCGCCGCCGGGGCAGCATATCGTGGCGCGGATTCGAATGTTCCAAGACTATGCCTGATCGACGGTGCGTTCGGTGGCAGCGTCGATGATGGCGAAACGTTCGCGGTGGAGCGCCGGGTCGGAGCGGAAGATCAGGCGGCCACTGTGCGAGCGCTCGAGTTCGACGAGCAGCTTACTGTCCTCGGTCTTGAAGCGGTTGAGAACGTCGGGATTGACCACGACGATGAGGTCGCCGGTGTTGTCTCGGTGCTTGTGAATGACGGTGACGAGGCGGCGCTGGATTTCCACGCTCATGGTCATGGGGGTCTTGACCCGGCCGCGGCCGTGGCAGTAGGGGCAGGGCTCGAACATGGTGTCGCGCAGCGATTCGTTGAGCCGCTGGCGGGTCATTTCCATGAGGCCGATGGGGGAGATCTGGAGGACCTGGGTCTTGGCCTTGTCTTTTTTCAGACGGTCCTTCATCGCCTTGTAAACGGCCTGCTGGTCCTTGCGGTGGCGCATGTCGATGAAATCGACAACGACGAGGCCGCCGATGTTGCGAAGACGAAGCTGGCGGGCGACTTCCTGGGCGGCTTCGATGTTGGTCTCGGCGATCATTTTGTCGACGTCCTTGGCACCGCGGTTGCGGCCGGTGTTGACGTCGATGGAGATGAGGGCCTCGGTTTCGTCGATGACGATATAGCCGCCGCAGGGCAGCCAGACCTGGCGTGAGAAGGCTTCGTCGATCTGTTTCTGGATGCTGACGGCCTCGAAGATCGGCTGGCTGGTGGCGAGGTGGTGGATGCGGCGCTTGGCGCGGCGGGAGATTTTCCCGGCGATCTCGCGGATTTCCTCGGTGACGGCGGCATCGTCGCAGAGTACCTGGTCGACTTCGTCGGTGAGGAAGTCGCGGGCGGTGCGCTCGATGAGGCCGGGTTCCTGGTAGACGCAGAGCGGAGCGGGGCCGGAGTCGCGCTTGTCCTCCACGGCGCGCCATTGTTCGAGGAGCATGGCGAGGTCGCGCACGAAGTGGCGGGCGCGGGTGCCGTGGGCGACGGTGCGCATGATGATGCCCATGCCCTCGGGGACGCTGAGTTTCTGCATGATGCGGCGCAGGCGCTGGCGTTCCTTGGGATCCTCGATCTTGCGGGAGATGCCGAATTGCTCAGTGTAGGGCATGAGCACCAGGTAGCGGCCGGCGAGGGAGATATTGGTGGTGACGCGCGGGCCCTTGGTGCCGATGGGCCCCTTGGAGACCTGGATCATGATCTCCGAGCCGATCGGGTAGATGCTGGGGATGTCCTTGGAGGTGATTTTCTGCTGCTGCTTTTTCTTGGGGCTGCCGGCGCGCTCGATTTCCTCGAGGCCGGCGTCGAGCGCGGCGGGGATGGCGTCCCAGAAGTGGAGGAAGGCGTTCTTGTCGAGGCCGATGTCCACGAACATGGCCTTGAGGCCCGGTTCGATGTTGCGGACGCGGCCCTTGAAGATGCCGCCGACGATGTTCTGGTCGCCTTCCCGTTCGACGGTGTATTCTTCGAGGATGCCATTATCGAGGAGGGCGACGCGGCGTTCGAGACGCTCGACGTTGACGATGACGGTGTTGCCTTCCTTGGGATTGAGCTTGCCGATGCCGAGGAAGCGTTTGATGCGTTGGATCATGGATTTGGATAAGAGGAGGATGATGGATGGACCTTATTCTTCGACGGCGCGGGCGCGCGGGACGACGGTGCCTTCTTCGTCGATCTCAGGAGTGAGAACGGGTTTGGGGGTGATGATGAGGAGTTGGGTGTCGGTGGGTTCGACGGGGGTGATGCCGGAGGCTTCGAGCGCTTCGGCGGCTTCGTCGCCGGTTTCCTCGGGCTCATCGGTGAGGTCGAGCGTGGCGAGAATGTCTTTGGGAAGTTCGATTTCCTCGATGGGGTCGAGGGAGCCGGGGGCGATGTCGAGGGGGTGAAGGGGCAGGCGCTTGCCTTCGTCGCGGGCGAAGAGGCCGCTGAGGATGAGATTGACCAGGGGGGTGGCGACTTTGCCGCCGGATTTGCCTTCGCGGACAAGGACGCAGACGGCGTAGCGGGGTTCGTCGTAGGGGGCGAACGCGACGGTCCAAGCATTGTTGCGCGAGTATTGCTTACCGTTCTTAATGACGGTTCCCAGTTGGGCGGTGCCTGTCTTTGCGGCGACTTCGTGGTTGGGAAGTTTGGTCCGGCCGGCGGTCCCCCCCTGGTTGACGGCCATCCACATGCCTTTGCGGATGCGCTCGATGTCGGCGGGTTTGACTCCTTCTTTCAGGAGATCGACTTTGACTTTGGGCGGGTATTCGAGCGTTTCGCCGTTGCCGGTGACGATCTTTTTCACCAGCCGGGGTTCGTAGTAGCGGCCGCCATTGGCGACACAGGCGGTCACGGCGCAGAGCTGGAGCGGGGTAGCCATGGATTCGGCCTGCCCTATGGACAGGTAGCCGATATCGACGGGCGCGGGGCGTTTGCCGACTCTTTGCGGCAGTTCCTGCCAGGTGCGGTCGCCGATGACGATGCCTGGTTCCTCGCCCGGGAGGGGAATACCAGTCTTCTGGCCGAAGCCGAGCATGTTGAAGCCGTCGAGCATGCCCTTGGCTCCGATGTTGTTGCCCATGAGCATGAAGTAGGGGTTGCAGGAATGCTGGGTGGCTTTGGAGAGGTCCAGGGGGCCGTGCCGGCCGCCGCTTTGGCGTTCGATCCAGCACTGGACCCGCCGGTTGTAGTTCACGCCGCCGGTGCAGACGTAGGTGCGGTTCGCAAAGCCGTGAAGGGCTCCGGTGAGCGCGGTGGGGATCTTGAAGGTGGAGCCGGGCAGGAAGGCGCAGATCGAGATGTTCAGGAGGGGATTGTAGGGATTCTCGTCGTATTGCTTTTGTCTTTCGGCGGAAATGGGGGGGATGAAGTCGTTCGGATCGTAGTCGGGCACGGAGGCCATGGCGAGGATTTCGCCGGTGCGCACGTCCATGACCACGGCCGCGGCGGTGCCGGCACGGCGCAGGACGTTGGAGACGAGGTATTGCACCGGGGCATCGATGGTCAGGGTGACTTCGGAACCGGCGCCGGGCATGGTGTAGTCGGGCAGCAGGCCGAGGACTCTGCCCTTGTCGTTTTTGAGGATTCTTTTCTCGCCGGGGCGGCCGCGCAGGTAGTCGTTGAGCGTTCTTTCCAGGCCTGCCACACCGCGTTCGTCGCCGATGTAGTGGTTGAATTTCCGCACGTCTTCTTCGGGGATGTCCTTCGGGTCCCAAGGGCGGACGAAGCCGAGCATGTGACCGCAGAGGGCTTGGTAGGGGTATTCCCGCCGGGGCTTGAGGTTCAGGTAAACGCCGGGGAGTTCCAGGCTGTGCTCGGCGAAGCGGGCGAACTGGTCGTAATCGACATCGGTGCGGTAGGAGAAGGGGACCAGCCCGCCGTGGGTGATGTAGTGGACGCGCAGGTGGGTGGCGTTGTAGTTCACCGCCAGGCCGAGTTTGTCGAGGGCGGGGATGATGCGCTGGTTGACGATCTTGACGATATCGGTCTCGAGCTTTTTGCGCGGCATGCCCTTTTCGCTGACGACGGTTTCGCGCTTGAGGTCCTTCTCGGCTTGGAGGCGGTAGGCCTGGTGGATTTCGGCGAGGTTGAAGGTAATTTCGTATTTCCGCTGGTTGCGGGCGAGTTCGATGCCGTTGCGGTCCTTGATGACACCGCGGATGCCGGGCTCGCGGACGGTGACGGTGCGGTTGCCGGGGACGAGCTTGCGGAAGTCGTCGCGTTTCTCGATCTGAAATTCGTAGAGGCGCGCGAGCAGCACGCCGCAGCCAGCGAGGACCAGGGCGGTAAGCAGGTAGATGCGGAGGCGGTAGCGCGGTTCCATGGATGGCGTGGACTCAGGGAGCGATCAGGCGGCGGCCGGACGGCGGCGGGTTCTTCTTTTTCTTCAACCCTTCGAAGCGGATACGATGGCCGCAGAGGTCCGCAACCCGGAAAAGAATCCAGAAGATCAGCGGCGAGAAAAGCATGGTGAGGATGGAGGTGAAAACGATCTGGGCGAGGGTGGCGCGGTTGAGGGCGAAGCCGCCGCGAACGAAATTGATCAGAAGATACTCCGCGAGTTGGTAGAGAAAAATCGAGATGGCGACAAGCAACGTCGAAAACTGCCATTTGCCCTCGCGGAAGAGGGGCTGGATGCCCTGCATGAGATAGCCGATGATTCCGTAGAGGACGATGGAGTAGCCGAAACGCAGCGATTCGGCGGGGGAATCGTAGATTTCGGGATCGCCGCCGGGAGGCATCATGGAGTTCTGGGCGTCCCACAGGAATCCGCAGACGAAGGCCAGCACGAGCATGACAGGCGGGCCGACGGTGACCGAGGCGCAGAGAAAGACAAGGGTGAGCAGCAGCAGCCGCGAATTGTACAGGCCGGTGAAAGCGGGCAGGAATTGCTGCACCACCAGCGCGGCAAGCACGAGAAGGAGGAGGCTGAGGGCGTAGCGGATCACGGAATCATTGCATCGGAAGGATGAACACCGTGCTCAGATCCGCGAAATCGACCGAGGGTCGGACCAAAGCTTCGGATTCGAGCGGGCCGTTTTCGACCGACTCGATGTTGCCCACCAGGAGGTTCGCGGGGAAAAGGCCCCCGCGCCCGGTGGTGAAAACCCGCGCCCCCGGAGGGATCCGGGCGTTGCGCGAAAGGAAGCGGAGCCGCAGCAGCGGCTCGCTGTCGTACTGGCCGCGCTGGCCGCTGACGATGCCGACTTCCGGCGTGCCTTCCACCTGTACGGAGACCTGGCAGGATTCATCGGTGAGCAGGACGACGGTAGCGCGGGTTTCGCCGAGGCGGTCGATTTTGCCGACCAGGCCACCATCGGCGACGACGGGCTGGTTGGTTTTCAATCCCTCGTTTTCGCCGCGGTCGATTTCCACGGTTTGCCACCAGGAGGCCGGATTCCGGCGGGTGACCCGCGCCGGCTTCGCTTCGAAATTCGTCCGCTGCTGGAATTCCAGCGCACGGCGCAGGCGGGCGTTTTCTTCCTCGATCTCGTCGTAGCGGGCCTCGATCAGACGCAGGCGGCCGTATTCGGCCCGGATTTCCTCCAGTTCGGCTTCAAGTTTTTTGGAGTGTTCTACTTCGTCAAGGAAGGCGCGCGCTTTGGTTTCGATGGTCGAGCCGGCATCGAGGAAAGGGGAGAGGGCGCTGTAATAGGCGCGCTGAATCTCGCGCACGGAGCGCTCCGAGCGCGTGAGCGCCCAGACGGTGCCGGCGAGGAAGAGAAGCAGGGCGAGGAGATTGAGCGGCTTCATGGCGGAAGCGCCCGGTCAGGGCCGTTCAGAGGTCGGAACTGGTGACACGCCGCAGCAACTCGATTTCCTGGAGCATCTTGCCGGTACCCTCGGCCACGGCGCTGAGAGGATCCTCGGCGACATGGACGGGCAGGCCGGTTTCCTCGCGCAGCAGGCGGTCCAGCCCGCGCAGCAGGGCACCGCCGCCGGCCAGGACGATGCCGCGGTCCACAAGGTCGGCGGCGAGTTCCGGCGGGCAGCGCTCCAGAGTGGTGCGGACGGCGTCAACGATGGTGTTGAGCGGGTCCATCATCGCCTCGCGGATTTCCTGCGAAGTGATGGTGATGGTTTTCGGCAGGCCGGCGACGAGGTCGCGACCCTTGACGTCCATGGTGATTTCCTTCGCCAGCGGGGCGGCGGAGCCGAGACGGATTTTGATGTCCTCCGCGGTGCGCTCGCCGATCATGAGGTTGTAGGCCCGCTTCATGTGGGAGACGATGGCGTCGTCGAGCTCGTCGCCGGCGGTGCGGACGCTGCGGGCGAAGACGATGCCGCCCAGCGAAATGAGCGCGACCTCGGTGGTGCCGCCGCCGATGTCGACGATCAGGTTGCCGGAGGCGTCCATGACCGGCAGGCCGACGCCGATTGCGGCGGCCATCGGCTCCTCGACGATGAAGACTTCGCGGGCGCCCGCCTGCTCGGCGGATTCGCGCACGGCGCGGCGCTCGACTTCGGTGATGCCGGAGGGCACGGCGATGACGACGCGCGGGTTGTTGCGGCGGCGGTTGTTGTTGGCCTTGCGGATGAAGTGCCGGAGCATGGCTTCGGTCACTTCGAAGTCGGCGATCACCCCGTCCTTGAGGGGGCGGATCGCGACAATGTTGCCCGGGGTGCGGCCGAGCATGCGTTTGGCGTCGTCCCCGACGGCCAGGACTTCGTTGGTGCCCGCCTTGACCGCGACCACGGAGGGTTCGCGGAGGACGATGCCTTGATCCTTGACGTTGACGAGGGTGTTTGCAGTGCCGAGGTCGATGCCGATGTCGTTGGAAAACCAGTTGCCGAAAAGCTTTGCGAACATTCTGTGGTTGAAAGAGTTGGAAAAGGCGTGACGGCGGCCTGGTCCCGCCCTCGCGCGGCGCCGCCGGCCGGTCGCAAAGGTGCAAAAAGCAATCTCTCCCCGGCGGACCGGGAAGGGGACGGACTATGGTGAGACGGCTCCTTCCCGGTCAAGCGGATATCCGCGTTCCGCAAAGAGAATGAAGGGGTTCCACGGAAGGGGGAAATCTCCCATCGGCGGCTGACGAAAAGAAATCGCCGGGGACGCCTGAATTTGACACCCCCTGCCCGAAAAGCGAAGCTTCCGAAAAATGAACCATCGGTGTCAGTACTGCGGTGAGCGGCTCGCTGCCAGAGGATTTGGCAAGTGTCCTTGCTGCTATAAGAACCTTCCTGAAAAAGTACGGTTGAGTGCGGGGGAGAAGGAGATCGAGGATATGGACCAAAGAAACGCAACCGAATTGCGAGAATTGCTTGGCGCTGGAACTTGGGCCATCAATTGCATAAGCCCAACGTGGTGATTCCTTCGGATTGATCTTACCGCGCCCCAATCAAGCTCTTCCCGGCATTCTCCGTTTGGCGATCGGAGGGGTGTGGATTTTCCATGGGCTGTACAGCAAGCTTCTCGACGGCGCGCCGCGTCACCGCTCGATCGTCGCGCGGGTGCTCGGGGAAGATGTGGCGGCGAACGCCACCTTGGCGATCGGTGCGGGAGAAGTGCTTCTCGGGCTTTGGGTGCTGTCGGCGCGGGCTCCCCGGCTCTGCGCCGCGATGCAGACGGTGCTGTTGGTCGTGATGAATTCCCTCGAAATCGCATTCGCCCGGGATCTTCTGATTTCCCCGGCGGGCATGGTTTTCCTGAACCTGCTGCTGGTCGCCGCCGCCTGGCGGGTCGCACTTGCGCCCGTTTTCCGTGATGAAAGAGGCGGAGGACGAAAAAATTCCGGTGCGGTGTCCTGAATTCCGCCCTTTCTTCGTCGATGTAACGAAATCCCGCCATGAAGCACGCACCCAACATCGCCGGAGCCCTGCTCGGTCTCATTTTCGTCGCCGTGGGCCTGATGGTCCTTCTCCAGCTCGCCCCCGACGTCGAGCCTCCGCCGGAGGGGTCTCCTCCCGCGCTTTTCATGGCGGCGTTCGCGCCCACCGGCTACCTGACTTTCGTCAAAGTCCTCGAAGTCCTCGGCGGAGTGCTCACCGCCATTCCCCGCACCCGGAATTTCGGGCTGCTGGTGCTCGGGCCAATCATCGTCAATATCCTCGCCTTCCACGTGTTCATCACGGGCGGCGAAGGACTGTTCAGTCCCATGATCGTCGTCATCTGCCTGCTCGCCGCCTATCTGTTGTGGGCGGGACGCCGGTCCTTCGCCGGTCTTTTGAATCCGTAAAATCAATCCAAGCACCCAACAACCATGACCACACCCGCATTGCCCTATGTAGATGGCTTCGTCGTTCCGGTCCCGAAAGACAAGCTCGAAGCCTATCTTGAAGCCGCCTCCACCTGCGCGAAGATTTGGAAAGAGCACGGAGCCCTCGAATACTACGAGTGCGCCGGCGACGATCTCGAAGTCGCCGAGCAGCGGCCTTTCTCCGCGACGGTCGAAGCCGGTCCGGACGAGACCGTCTTCTTTTCCTTCGTCATCTATCCCTCCCGCGAGGTCCGTGACGAAGTGAATAAAAAGATCATGGACGACCCGCGGATGAAGGAAATGTGCGAGACGATCGGAAGCGTCTTCGATTGCAAGCGCATGGCTTACGGCGGCTTCAAAACCCTCGTCAAAGCCTGATTCGAAAAAGAAACCTCCACCGCAACATGATCACACCAACCCATACCAACGGCCACCTCTTGGTTTTCCGTGGCGCCCAGTGGTACCAGGAGCTTTCCCCGGACGAAATCCAACGCGTGATGAGCGCCTGGAACGATTGGTTCGAGGGGCTGAAGAACGAAGGAAAGCTCATCGCCGGCAGCCCGCTCGAGAACACGGGCCGCATCGTCTCCGGCAAGGCGGCGGGCATCGCCGACGGTCCCTTCGTGGAGTCGAAGGAAAGCATCGGCGGCTATTTCCTGCTCACCGTCGATTCATTGGAAGAAGCCGTCGCGATCGCGAAACGCTGCCCGGCACTGCCCCATGGCTTGACGGTCGAAGTCCGTCCGATCGCGCCCGCCTGCCCGGCGGACCGCATGATCGGCGAGGTCTCCGCGGCCAGTGCGTGAACTCCGTTGTGGCGCGCGGGATTTTAGCCAAAGTGTAACGGCCAGCGGTCGTCTGCTCGTTCGTCCGGCGAGAGGGCGGCTGGCTGCCCGCCCTGCAAGGGTTAGGGAGAGGCTTCGAGCAGTTCGAGGCGCAGGAAAAGACGGGATTCGGCGGAAGGCACCGGGAGGACGGTCCATCCGTCTGGATCTTGCGGCAGCGGGATGTCGGTTCGGCTGTCGAAGAGAATGGACGACCAGTCTTCCAAATCCACTGAGGTTCGCACGATCCAGGCGACTCCGGATTTGGAGGCATCGTAGCGGAAGCGGTAGGCGATACCGCTGTCATCCGGCTGCTCTTTGAGGCGCGGAAGAAGGTGGAGAACGGGCTCCCGAGGACCTACCCCATGCGCGTAGCGCAGAAGGTTGGCGATACCGTCGCCCGCCGCGCTGGCACCGGGGCCGGAAATGGCGTCGTTTTCACGGTCACCCGGCTCGAAGTGGGTCTGGCGCCAGAGGGCGTAGCCGGTGGGTTCCCCTCCATGCGTGTCGGTGGCGACGAGAATATCATCGAGGCGAAGCTGGCTGCGCGCGCCGCTGGAACCTTCGACGTGATGATAGCGCCACATGAGCTGGACGTAGGCCTGGCCGAGCAGGTGGGGTGGAAGATCGACCGGGGAGAAGAAGGCTTCGTGGCCGGCTTCGGTGGAGCGCAGGTATTCCACCGGCTGCCCGAGCTCGTCGGTAAGGTCGGTGAAGGGCCCATCGATGCCGAGACGGTATTGCAGGCGAATGGCGTAGCTGCGGAAATTGGGCAGAATGGTGCCGGCGGCGAAGCCCACACGCGCATCGTCGAGGCCGGTGGTGTCTAGCGCGAGCAGCGCACCGCCCAGATCGCGGCCGCGGCCGGTATTGATGAAGGCGATGCCGCCGGCGCCGAGGCCGTTGATGCGGGTGCGGTTGGTGGCAGCGTAGGGAAAATCCGCGTCTTCGGGGGAGCTGGCATCCGCGGCGGGAATGTGGTAGGCGCGGTCGAGTTCGGTGGTAAGCACGCTGTCGTTTCCCGTGCCCTGGAGGAAGATCATGTGCGGTGGATAGATGCCGGCAGGAGTGTTGGCATTCCACTCGCCGAAGGCGTAAGAGCCGGAGGCCAGCACATGGGGGGAAGGGTGGACGAGCAGACGAACGAGCGCTTCGACCGGCGTGTTTTCCCCATCGTCGGCGGTGAGGAGAATCTCGGTTTCACCCCTCTGGAGACCGCTGATGGAAAGGTGGCCATCGATTACCGTGGCGGTGGCGGTTGAGGAAGTGACCGCCTCGGCGGTGAAGACGAGCGGATCGTCGTCGGGATCGGTGAACCAACCGGCGAGCGGGAAGGTTTGTGGGCCTGCTCCCTCGATCACATCGAGACGTCCGGGCAGGGTATCCGCCGCGAACGGCGGCAGATTGACATCAAGCATACGCACCCCCGTGACGGTCACGTTGTCGAAGCGGTTGTTGCCGGCGGCGCCACCCGGATCCTGGCCAAAAGTGATGCGCGCCGCGAAATTCGGATTGTTGTTCGCGTTCACGAACGGGGCGAGGCTGAACGAGCGATCCTGGGGCGCGGCATCAGCCACCTCGTAAGTTGCCAACGGATTCCACGACACTCCGTCGGTCGTGTATTCGATGGTTTGCGAGCCCGCACCTTGGCCAGAGCGCCGGGTTTGGTATTCGATCGAGATGTGCTGGTAGCCCGTGGTGGGCAGGGCGAAATGGAGCGTTGTTCCCAGTGGGTAGTTGATGCGCAGGTGGGCGCTGTCGAAATCCTGCGCCGCACTGGGATGGCGGACGACTTCTGCTTCCGCAGCCGGGCCGAGCGTGTATGCGAGCGCTCCGCCTCCCAGGGAGAAAGACGGGCCGGGGAATTCCTCCCCATTTTCGAAATTCCATTGATGGATCGCGCTGCCTTCGGGCAGTTCTGAGAGTGAGGAGAACTCGGTCAGCGCGCTCCATTCGCCGTCTTGATAGCCGCGGGCGTTGAGGGCAACCGCCTGGTGGATCGGCAGGGTCGAGCTGTAGGGCAGAGTGGATCCGGTGAGAGAAAAGTCGAAATACTTGTCCGAACTGGTGGCGTTGACTTGATGGACGGAAGCGGCGATCACATTGACACCCGGCCGCAGAAGATGGGTCGCATCCGACAGGCGGACGAAATAGGTGCTTTGGTCGGTGCCTCCCACCACACTGGACGCCATGGTGTTGTAGATGATAGTGCCGCCGGGCAGGTTTTCCCGGAGGATTTCAACTCCGTTCAGGTAAACGGCAGCTCCGTCATCCCGGAGGATTTCCATGACAAGGCCGGCAATATCGCCGACTGAGCCGAGGGTGAATTCGTGACGCAGATAGGTGGTGGTGACCTGCGGACCTGAAGTGCCCGTGACCCAGCGCTTGGTCTGAGTGGCTACCGGAACCTGGGGCGAGGCTCCGGCGAAGCCGAGAACCGCGGGACCGGAGGACCAGGATGTGTCGGGGTAGTCGGGGTCGAGCCAGGTGACGCCGCCGATTGCTGGCGGCTCGGAGCCATGGTCGAAGTAGCGCCAGGTCGCGCCGCGCTCGACGAGACTGACCGGGCCGGTGCCGCCTGCCGGGGCGTTGACGAGCTGCGCCCCCGGGCGAATGCCGCCGCCTGGCAGACGCGGGTCGCTGCCGTCGGTCATATAGTAGAAAGGAGTGGGGGAACTCAGGTGCACGGTGTCGTCCGATAGAACCGCGCGCGGCGCATCGATGGAGGGATACCAACCGCGGTTGCGGTAGTGGGAGACAACGATGTCGCGGCGTTGGTCGAGGTAGCCAAGAAGGGCATTGCAGGCGGGCAGCCAGGTCGCGTCACGGGTCCGGCCGCGGCCCCAGCGGGCGGATTCGCCGATGATGGCGAGATCGATTTCGGCCATGCGGCCCTGAACGCGGGCTTTGGCGTTCTCCGGAGTCAGGGCGCCGTCGCCGAAAAGGTGTTTGTGGAACAGATCGGCAACGCGCATGCGGTATTCGGAGTGTTGGGCGAGCTGCCAGTGAAGGATGGCGGGATTGAATTGGGTGCGGGCGGTCAGATTCGTCCCGATCGCCGTGGTGTCGGCGGTCAACCCATAGCTGCCATGCACGCCCAGCGAGTGCTCGGCGTCGTGGCGGAGCCATTTGAAGCCGCCGGGATTGTTGCGGTCGAAAAGACCGTACATGTTGTTGGGGAAGCCGCCCCAAGCCGAAACCGGACTGTCGGGATCGCCGGTGTAGTGGGTGACGATCATGTAGTTAATGAGATTGTCCTGATCGACGTAAGCGGGATAAGCGGGGTTGGTTGTGCCGTCCGGATTGAGGCCGCGGACGCGCCAGTAGTTGTCGGCGTTCGCACCGGTGAAGCCCTGGTTGACGGCAATTTCGTGCAAATCATTGAAAGCGTTGATGTTGCCGTCGGAGGGTTCGATATTCCTCTGCGAGTTGGTCTTGACGGTATCCCAGTCATCGCTGTCGCCGCCCAGGTAGGTGGCTGCCCAATCGGAATCGCCGCGCTCCTGGGTCATGTAGAGACCCCAGTATTGGCCGTTGAGATACAGGTGGTAGTAGCGGCTGCGGGTATAAGGCATGCTCATGTCGCGCTGGCTGTCGCGGGAGAAGACGTCGCGAAGGAAGGTGTTGTTGTTGTTGTTTTCGAAAGCCCAGGAGTAGTTCTGGGCGGTGCGAAGATCGACTTTGTGGTATTCCGAGGCGCCCTCGTCCTCAAAGAGGGGGAAAATCAGGCGATTTTCCCCGTAGGCTGAGCGGAAGATGAGACGGAAGGAATGCTTGGGGTTGTTCACGCTGCGGCTGAACGCGCCGCGCAGGCGCAAACCGGCGTCGATCTGGAATTCGGCGGACGCGTTCCCGGCTGGGTCGATGAGTTCGACCGACACGGAGCGCTCCCAGTCCTGATTGTTGTTGGAATTCGAGTAGATGCCGGTCGCCGGGTGGAAGAGGTTGTCGAGATCGGTGACGAGCGAGATCGAAGGAATGGCGACCATGCCTTCGCGCAAGCGAGCGTTGTCGCCGGTGACGATCTGCGGGCGCATGCCGTATTCCATCGCGTGATTGTTGATCTCGCGATCGGCGGGCCAGCCGGGCGGGGGAGAGGAACCCTGCCCGAGAATGTCGTCGAGGAAAAGGTATGTGGCTGTCTCGGGGGGGAGCTGGATCATGCCGGGAGCCGCCGCGGAGGCGCGCAGCGTGGTGGTGCCGGTGATGTGGATCGGCCCGGTATAGAGCGGGGAGGAAGATCCGGGTTCGCTGCCGTCGAGGGTGTAGCGGATGGAGGCGGGGGGATTTGCAGTGAGGGTGACGTGGAAAGGCTCGGTTTTGAAGCCACGCGGCACACTGATGCTCACCGAGGGTGGCATCTCCACCGGGGGGGAGGTGTTTGCGGTGCCCGGGGTGGTCGCAGCGAAGTAGTGCCAGCTCTCTCCGCCGTCGGGCTGGCGGCCGTAGGAGACATCGCGCGGGAGGTAGACCGGGGGGACAAAGTCCATGTTCTGTCCGTCGGAATTGGTGAGAAGCAACGGTTCGCCAGCGGAGGCGATGCGGAAATTCGTGTGCAACTGCCCGGTGACGGAGCTGAGGATATGGTGGGCAAGCATCGGCTCCTCGATCGGCCCACCGGGAGGTTGCCAGCGCACGGTAAGGTGGTCGCCCCCGGCATGCTCTTTCATGAGGGCGGAGATGTAGTAGCGCTGACCGGCAACCAAGGGAATGAGAGCGGATTGCTGGCTGCCGTATCTGTCCCACACCCGGAACCCGGTGCTTCCTGGCACACTGGCGATGATGACGGCGTTATCCGGGTTTTCATCGGGACTGAGGAGAAGCGCGCCATTGTCGTCGCTGGCGATCCAGAAGCGGTAGTTTCCGGTATCCGGCGCCACAAGAATTCCGTGCATGCGCTGGCCGTAGAATTCGGCGATGTCCCGCGGTGCCTCGAAGAAATCCGTGACACGATTGCGGTCGGTCGGGTGATCCGGGTAGTCGGGATGGCTGGTGAGCTGGGAGACGCCCGCCCCCGTGATCCCCGTCCAAACCTCGCGCATGATTCCGGGCAGGGTTTCTCCCGGTTCGCGATCCTTGCCGGAGGCCCATACGAGGAGATAGCCTCCGGCGTCGATGGTCGTACCGGCCGGAAAACGCCACTTGAACGGGTTGCCGCTGTTGTCCGACAAGCCCCAATCGCTAAGGTCCACCGCTTCCCCGCCGGTATTGTGTAGCTCGATCCAATCCTCGTAAGCGCCGTCCTCGTCCGCCTGCGTGAAGCCATTGGACGATACGAATTCGTTGATGACCACGGAAGAACGGGCGCCCGGTGACAGCAGCAACAGAAGACCGACGAGCGGTATGAAGGCGGGGAAACGGAACGTCATGCGGGGGATTCGATAAGCGTATTCGATGCGGTATTCAACGAAGAAGCACCCGGAATGCTTTGACGCATTCATATTGAAAATCAGTGGCTTCAAGGATCTCCTGAACCATGATGGTCGATGCGCCTCCAAAGGAACCACCGAGGAACAAGTCCAGGCGGAGTTTATCGATGCAACCAAGCGGCCTGTCCGACGCGAGGGGTTTTGACAGATCGCGGCGGGTGGCTATTTTCCGCCCGCCATGAGCGAAGCCACTCTCGAAAAGCATACCTTCCAGGCCGAGATCCAGCAACTGCTCGACCTGGTTGTCCACTCCCTCTACACCGACCGTGAAATTTTTCTCCGCGAACTGATTTCCAATGCATCCGACTCACTGGAAAAACTGCGTCACCTGCAGGGCACCGAGAAGGAAATCCGCGATCCGGAACTGCCGCTGGAGATCCACATCACGACCGATGCCGAGGCGAAGACGCTGACCATCGCCGACCATGGCATTGGCATGACTCGGGAGGAGTTGGTGGAGAATCTGGGGACCATCGCGCATTCGGGGACGAAGGCCTTCCTTCAAGCCATGAAGGAAAGCGGCAGCCAGCCGGGAGGAATGATCGGACAGTTCGGTGTCGGCTTCTACTCCGCTTTCATGGTGGCCGACGAGGTGAAGGTTTTCACCCGCAGTTGGCGGGAAGGCGGCGAGGATCTCGCGTGGACCAGCGACGGAGTCAGCGGCTACTCGATCGAGGAAGCGCCGGGCCGGCAACGCGGCGTGAAAATCGTGCTGAAGCTGAAGGAAGAGCACGCCGAATATTCCGAAGCCACGCGGGTGAGGAGCTTGGTCGAGCGCTACAGCAATTTCGTCGGCTTCCCGATTCTCCTCAATGGCGAGCGGGTCAACCGGATCGAAGCACTGTGGCTCAAAAACAAGTCCGACGTGACGGAGGAGGAATACAAGGATTTCTATCAGTTCACCGCCCACGCCTACGACGAACCGGTATACCGGCTGCATTTCAGCGCCGACGCGCCGCTGGCGATCAACGCGCTGGTCTTTGTCCCGAGCGAAAACATCGAACGCTTCGGCATGACCAAGTTCGAGCCCGCCGTCGCGCTCTACTGCAAAAAAGTTCTCATCGACCCGTCGCCGAAGGGCTTGCTGCCGGAGTGGATGCGCTTCCTCAAGGGCGTGATCGACAGCGCCGACCTGCCGCTGAACATTTCCCGCGAAACCATGCAGGACAGCGCGCTGGTCCGGAAGATCGGCGGTGTGATCTCCAAGCGCGTGTTGAAGATGTTCGAGAAAGAAGCCGAAGCCGAGCCGGAGAAATACCAGTCGTTCTTCCGCAAGTTCGAGCGCTTCTTCAAGGAGGGCGTCGCCACCGACTATGCGAATCGCGAAGGCCTCGCCAAACTGCTGCGCTTCGACTCGTCCATGACGGACGAAGGCAAGCTCTCCGGTTTCGCCGACTACCTTTCCCGCAGCAAGGAAGGACAAGACAAAATCTACTACCTCGTCGGCCCGAGCCGCGCGCAGCTCGAAACCAGCCCCTACGTGGAAGCGTTCAAGGCCCGCGGGCTGGAGGTCATCTATTTCACCGACGCGGTGGACGAATACGTTGTGGAATCGCTCGGCGAATTCGAGGGCAAAAAACTCGTCTCGATCAGCCACGCGGGCGTCGATCTCGACGACAAGGAGTTGGAGGGGGAGGCGCTGGGTGCGGAAGAGACGGAAAAGCTCTGCTCCTTCCTCAAGGAAGAACTCGGGGACAAAGTCATTTCGGTATCCGGCGGCAAACGCCTCGTGGACAGCCCCGTGATCGCCCTCGTGCCGCAGGATGGCATGTCCCCACAGATGCGCCGGATGATGAAGGCTATGGACGAAAACTTCCATGACGAGGTAAAGGTCGAACTGGAGATCAACCCGCGGCATCCGCTGGTCAAAAAACTCGCCGCCGCACGGGAGACGAACCCGGAACTGGCGAAACTCGTCGCCGGCCAGCTTTTCGACAACGCCCTGATCGCCGCTGGCCTGCTCGACGATGCCCGCGATACCGTGAGGCGCATGAACGCGCTAATGGAAAAAGCGATGGGATAAGAGCGGCACGGGCGGCTCGCCCGTGAACGGGATGAAAAGAAAAGCAGCAACTCCCCGGAAACCCGCGCGCCGTCGCGGCGAATGAGCCCATGGCTGCAACCATCATCGGCCAAGGTCTCGCCGGCAGTTGTCTCGCCTGGCAATTGCATTTCCGGGGTGCAGATTTTTCCATCTACGGCGATCACCGTAGCGGCGCTTCCTCCCGCGTCGCCGCCGGTCTGGTCAATCCGGTCACGGGGAAAAATTACAATCCCGGCTGGCGCTACAGGGAATTTCTCGCCGAGGCGGAGGCATTCTATTCCCGCGTCGGCGAAATTCTCGACCAGCGGTTCTGGTTTCCCATGCCGGTCGTCCGCCTCGTCGAGGAGGAAGAATGGGAGAAACTCTCCTCAAAGCTCGACGCCCTCGCCCCTTGGATCGAGCGGGTGGAGAACACACCGGGCTGGCGCGCCGCGCTGACCCTCCGGGGCGGGGGGAGGGTCGCCGTGAGGGAATTTTGCGATGCGACCGAGGACTTCATGCGCGCCTCTGGACGCTGGCGCAAACCCGCGGCGGATGACCTGCCCATCCACTGCGAAGGCGCGGCGGGCCTCATCGCCGGACAACTCGGTCCGCACCGCTGCGCGAAGGGAGAGATCCTCACCCTGCGCGCAGGTTGGCCACAGGACCACATCCGTGTCGGCGCCGGCGGCTGGCTGGTTCCGATTGGCGACGGGCTCTTCAAATGCGGCTCCACTTACGACTGGGACCGCCTCGACGGAGAGCCTACCCCCGAAGGCCGCACACGGGTGACGAAGGTCGCCTCCCGTCTCGGCGGCGACACCTTTCAGATCGTCGCTCACGAGGCTGGCATCCGCCCCATCGTCCGCCGCAGCCAGCCGCTGATCGGCCCGCTTCCCGACGGCAGCGTGATCTTCAACGGCCTCGGCTCCAAAGGCTCGCTCTACGCCCCCGGCGTCGCCGCCCGCCTGGCCGATTGGCTGGGCGGGGCAGGGGAGATCGATCCCGAACTCGACGTGCGGCGATTCAGATGAATCGTTTCGCCCGTGATCGAGCGTCTCACCGTCCGCGCCCACCTCGAAGCCTCCGCCGTGCTGGCGGAAGGCGATCTGGCCATCGACGCCACCGCGGGAAACGGGCACGATACGGTCTTCCTCGCCGCCCGTGTCGGGGAAAGCGGACGGGTGCTGGCGTTCGACATCCAGGCCGCAGCCATCGCTTCCGCCCGGAGCCGCGTGGAAGCCGCCGGATTCGGCGGGCGCGTCCGTTTCTTCGAGATGTCTCATGCGAAGATGGCGGAACACTCCGCCCCGGGATCCGTGGCGGCGATCCTTTTCAACCTCGGCTATCTCCCCGGCGGCGACCACCGACTCATCACCCGGGCGGAGGAAACCCTTCATGCGCTCGACGCAGCCCTGGCACTGCTCAAGCCGGGCGGCTTGCTTTCCATCGTCTGCTATCCCGGTCATCCCGGGGGCGATGCTGAAGGCGAGGCGGTCATCGCGTGGGCTTGTCGTCTGCCCCCTCCCTTTATCATGGAAATCGAACGCCGTTCCGATACCTCGAAATCTTCGCCGTTTTTGGTACTTATCCGCAGGGAATGAAATTTGCTACAAAGCGGTTCAATCGATCGTTTTTCGATCAATGAAGTTACTTATTTTCAGAATCATAGGATCAAATTGACCGATTTTTCGTAGCGAGTATTTAAAAGCCCGCCCAGCGTTTCATCGGATCATTCGGGATCATTTGAAACTACCGGATCGATCCCCATACGGAAACTTTCCGCTCTTTTCATCGCGGTGCCGCAAGCTAGACCCGGCGGCATGCGTGTGATTTTGGCATCGGGTTCGCCGCGGCGAAGGGAGCTCCTGGAAGCCGCCGGCCTCGTTTTCGAGGTGCAGCCGTCGCCCGCCGAAGAACTGCACGATGCCTCCATCCCGCCCGCCGAGCTTTGCGAACGGAACGCGGAACTCAAAGCCGCCGCCATCGCCGCGGAATATCCCGAAGCGACCGTGATCGGAGCCGACACCCTCGTCTTCATCGACGACGAGCCGCTGGGCAAACCCCGCGATCTGAACGAAGCCCGCGCCATGCTCCGGCGTCTCGGCGGACGAGCCCACAGCGTCTGCACCGGAGTGTGCGTGATCCCGCCCGGTGGTCCGCCGCGTCGCTTTCATGATCTCACGGAAGTCCGTTTCCGCCCGCTCGACGAGGAAATCATCAGCGGGTATTTCCGGGTGGCCAATCCTCTCGACAAGGCGGGCGCCTACGGCATCCAGGAACACGGCGAACTGCTGGTCGAGGGCATTACGGGCAATTTCGACAACGTCATGGGTCTGCCGGTACAGAAAGTCCTCACCGCCTTAAAATTCCCGGCCTGAAGCATGCGCCACTTTCTGCACGACGCCCCCTCAACCCGCCAGCGCCGGCTTCGCTGCGGCGTGCCGGGCTAGAAACTCATCGGCCAGCGACATATAGGCGCTCGCCCCAATGCCCGCGGGATCGTGCTCGAAGATCGTCTTTGCATGGCTCGGCGCTTCGCCGATGCGGATCGTCCGCGGAATCACTGTCCTGTAAAGCTGCTCCGGGAAATAATTCCCCACCTCCTCGACCACCTGCCGCGCCAGATTCGTGCGGCCGTCGAACATCGTCATCACGATTCCCTCCAGATCCAGCCCCGGATTCGCCCCGGATTCGCGGATCTGCTCGATCACGTGAACAATCTTCGCCAGCCCTTCCAGACCGAACCACTCGCATTGGAGCGGAATCAGAATTTCATCCGCCGCGGCCAGCGCCGAGGTCATCAGCACTCCGAGCGACGGCGGCGTGTCGAGGATGCAGTATTCGAATAGATCGTTCGGCTTCAGCCCCTGCAAGTGCACCCGCAGCCGGGTGAGATGATCCTCGCCCCGGGCCAGCTCGATCTCCACACCCGCGAGATCCATGTGCGATGGAATCATCCACAGATTTTCCCGGCCGGAGGGCATGATCTTATCCCGCACCCTCGCCTCGCCTAACAGAGCGGGGTAAACGCTGTCGTCGCCCGTCACCTCCAGACCGAGCCCGCTGGTCGTGTTCGCCTGCGGATCGAGGTCGATCAGTAGCACCCGCTGCCCGCGGATGGCGAGCGCGGCGGATAGATTCAGGGCGGTGGTGGTTTTTCCCACGCCGCCTTTCTGATTGGCAACGGCAACGACTTTCATCTGGCGCGAACGGGCGGGCAGCGCTCTGAGTGTTCCGGGACCGCGCCCCGCTGGCAAACAAAACCGCGACGCGCACGGACAATCGACCGAAGAATCATGACAAAGGAGTGGACCGAAGAGTGGGTGAGGGGAGCGACCGGCTGGAAACCCTTCAAGGAAGGAAAAGCGCTCCACGACAACGGCCAGGTCACCGCCTTCAAACTCGGCGGAAATGCCTGCCAGGCGGCGATCAAGGAGGGCCGCCAGACCCTGCGCCCGACGGTGAAGGTGCTCGGCCCGGCCGATATCCAGGCGCAGTGCGGCTGCATCGAAAACCGCTCGACCGGGGCGATCTGCAGCCATGCCGTTGCCGTGCTGCTCGCCGCCGTCGCCGCCCGCAACTCCCGTTCGGAGCCCGGCTCAGTCTCGCAAGCCCCATCCAAAACTCGCTCGGAACCCGCAGCGTGGACCATCCGCCTCTCCTCCCGTTTCCGCGACGAACTCTCCGCCGGCCGTCTCGCCGTGCGCCTGCTTCCGGCACAGGGGCCGCCGACCGATGCCGACAAACGCCTCGCCCAATGGCTCGGCCCCTCCGGTGCCACCCGGAATAGCCTGCTGCTCACGGAAGAGGATTGGGGTGCCTTTCTCGATGCGGTCGCAGGGCACCCCCGGATCGAGGTCGAAGGAGGGAGCCAAGCGCTGGTCATCGAGCCCGATCCCGGCCCGCCGCTCCGCCTCCGCGACAGCCGGCTGGAAAAGGGGGCGCTTCACCTGTCCATCGAGCAACCCTCCGCCGCCGTTTTCGTTTCCTGGGGCACGACCCCCGCACTGGCCGGTCCAGATTTCATCCGCCGCCTCCCGGTCATCTCGCCCGATTCCCGCTGGATTTCTCATGTCCGGGAGCTCATCTCGCACGGCTCCGTCAAGCTCCCCATCGACGAAGCACTTCCCGCTCTCGATGCCTGGCTGGATCTCCTCGAAACACCGCGCTCCGGCTGGCTCGGCGAGCTTTGCCTCCAGACGCTCCCGCCGCAGTTCGTCTTCGAATTCGAGGGCACTCTGGATGCCATCGACGGCACCCTGAAAGTCGCCTATCCCGGACTCGCCCCGGTCGCCCTTCCTCCCGCGGACCAGCCCCTGCCCGGCCTGCCCCGCCTCGACACCCAACAGCACCGAGCTCTGACACGCCACCCGGAAGCGGAACGCCAGGCGGTCAACCAACTCCTCTGGTTGGGATTCGAAGCGACCGGAGGAAACGATCGCTTCAAATTAAAAGACAGGGCCCGTATCCTCGATTGGATATCCGATGGCATTCGATCCCTGGAAGGACAAGCGTGGACTCTTCGGCCAGGTACGCGCTTTCAGCAGATCGCCTCCAAGATCTCGGTGGTGCGCCCCAAAATCCGAAGCAGGCCCGCTCAAGGGATCGCAAAAGCTTTCAAACTTTCGTTTACAGCAACTGATGGGAATGCCATATCGTCGGCTGAAGTTCGGCGGATTTTGCGAGGCAGCCAGCGGGCTTTCAAACGCCCAGATGGCGGCGCCTACCTGTTAAGCCGCACCTGCGGTGAAATGGTCGAGCCACTGATGGAAGACCTCGGAGTCGGCAGATTCGACGAACCGTTCCGCGTGCGCCAAGCCTCGGCAATTGTATTCGAAAATCTCAGTAAATTTTTAGCGAAATCACTGGAATGCAATTTGTTTCAATCATTCTCAAGTGTTGATTTAAACAATTGGCATGTTCGGGGTCTGGAAGCGAAGCTGAGGGACTATCAGCGCAAAGGGGTAGCCTGGCTCTATGCGCGCCTTACGGAGCTCGGCGGCGCACTGCTAGCGGATGAAATGGGTCTTGGGAAAACGATTCAAACAATCGCATCAATCATTTATTTTAAAGATAAGGGCGGGGAAGGGCCATCTCTGGTGGCGGTGCCCGCCTCGCTGGTCGGCAACTGGCAAATCGAAATCGCCCGCTTCGCTCCCAAGCTGCGCTGCTTGGTTCTTCATGGCGCCGATCGGGACCGGCTCCGCGATCAGGTCGGGAAATCGGATGTGATTGTCACCAGTTATGGAACTTTGGTCCGCGACCTCGCTTTTCATTTGCAGAGGGAGTACCGGCTGATCGTTGCCGACGAGGCAAGCCTGCTGCGCAATGCCGAGACCGACAACGCCAAGGCGCTCTTCAAACTCCGGGCGCGGGCGCGCCTCGCGCTGACCGGCACACCCATCGAAAACCGGCCCCGCGACCTTTGGTCGCTGTTTCAATTCATCGCTCCGGGCTACCTGGGCGGGTTGCCGCAGTTCTGCCAGCGCTACGAGCTGCCCATGGATGCCGGCGAAGCCGCCGTCCGGGGAGTTCTTCAACGGCTGCAACTCCGTGTTTCACCCTTCATCCTCCGGCGCACGAAAGAAGAAGTCGCAAAGGACCTCCCCGAAAAACTCCAAATCGACGAGTGGCTCGCTCTCGCCCCCAGCCAAGCCAGGCTTTACGCGAGCCTCTCGCAATCGGGCCTCGAAGAAATCGAGCGCATCCGCGAGCGGGAGGGGAAGGATTTCTGGCGCATGCACCTGCTGACTCTGCTCCTGCGCCTGCGCCAGATCTGCGTCGATCCCGGGCTGCTGAACGTAGAGACGGATGGCCAGGCAGCCATCAAGATCGATCGCTTGTTTGAAATTCTACAGGAACAAAAGGAGAATGGATTGAAAACGCTGGTTTTCAGCCAGTTTGTCGAGAATTTACGCAGGATCGAAAAACGCATGGAGAAGCGCTATGGGACCGTATTCCGGCTCGATGGCAGCACGCGGAACCGCTTCGAACTGGTGCAAAATTTTCAGCAATGCACAGGCCCCGCGGTCTTTCTGATCAGCCTCAAGGCCGGCGGCTATGGCCTCAATCTGACGGCGGCCAATACGGTGGTTCACATGGACCCGTGGTGGAATCCCGCCGCCGAAGCCCAGGCCACCGACCGCGCCCACCGCATCGGCCAAGCCAGGCCGGTGACCGTCTACCGGCTGCTGACACGCGACACTGTCGAGGAACGTGTTCATCTCATGCAGCGGCAAAAGCGCACCATCATCGAAGCCCTTACCGGCGGCGGCGACCAACCGGCGAATTGGACGATGGACGACTTGGAGAGCCTGGTACGAACGTAGCGGAGTGGCTGCACCGTTCTCCAGGGTGGCCACAGGCGAGCCGGGAAACCGGCAATCCCAAAAGGGTAAACTTGTTACAATGTATATAATGCGGAATCAAGAAAATTCTTGTGAGCCCAACCAATCTGTCATTGTGAAAGTCGCCTTCCCCCCGACAGTCTGTCGACGTGTCCGACACGCCCGCCGTCAGTGCCGCCGGATCGCTTGCGACCGCCGTTCATGTCGGGGCGAGTTCCGTTTCGATGCTCGTCGCTGAGCGCCTCGATGGCAGCCTCCGGCCGGTGGATTTCCTGGAGCAACCCGCGCCTCTCGCCCGCGATGTCTTCCGCCACGGCCGGGTCAGCTCCGAAACAACCGAGCGGATCGTCGACATTCTGCGCGAATACCAGCGGGCGCTGGCCGAATACGGCGCCAACAGCCGGAAAATCACCCGTACCGTCGCCACCAACATTTTGGTCGAAGCGGCCAATCACGACATCTTCCTCAACCGCGTTCGCATCGCTTGCGGCCTGTCGATCAATCCGATCGACGACGGCGAAATGACCCGCTTGATCTACCTGAAAACCCGCCGCCGCCTGCGCGACATTCCGGTCATGAAGCAGGCCTGCACCCTGGTCGTCCACGTCGGCCCCGGCAATACCCGTGCGCTGCTTTTTCAGAACGGAGCGATTACCCGCTACACCAGCTACCGGATGGGCACCCACCGTACTCGTGAGGCCACCGAAGGCACCAATGCCCAAGGCACCGCCATGCTCCGCGTGATCCGCGAGCACGCCAGCGGCAATCTCGCCCAGATGCGCTTCGACTACCACGACGTGACAATCGACGCCTTGGTGGTCATCGGCTACGAAATCCAGCAGATTTCCCGCGACATTACCAAAGGCGGCGCTTGCTCCCTCAAGACCCTGCGCAAGACCGCCGTCGACGCCTCGGAAATGAGCGAACTCGATCTCGTCACCGGCTTCCAGCTCGACTACCAGACCGCCGAGGCGCTGCTGCCGGCGCTGGAAACCAATCTTGCCATCGCCGAAACCTTCGGCCTGAAGGAACTCCACATCCCCTCCAGCGACTTCGAACAAGGGCTGCTCCAGGACCTGCTGATCTCCGGCAACCTGGTCGGCTCGCTCGACGACGAAGTGCTGCGCTCCGCCCGCATCCTCGCCTCCCGCTATCAATCCGACCCCCGCCACGGCGAACACGTCGCCCGCATCGGCGCCCATCTTTTCCGCGAACTCCAGGACCTCCACGGCATGGACAAGCACGATGCGATGCTGCTGGAAGTCGCGGCCATTCTCCACGAAATCGGCACCTTCGTCAGCCCCCGCGCCCACCACAAGCACTCGGAATACCTCATCCTCAACAGTGAGATCTTCGGGCTCGACCGCCGCGACGTGACCATCGTCGCCCTCGTCGCACGCTACCACCGCCACTCCGGCCCCCGGATCGAGCACCCAAACTACCGCGATCTTCGCACCCGCGACCGCATCCGCGTGGCGAAGCTCGCCGCCATCCTGCGCGTCGCCGACGCCTTGGAGCGCACCCACGACCAGCGCGTCCACGAAATCCGCGTGCACCGCGAAGACCAGCGCCTCCGCCTTACCCTGCCCGGCGTGGCCGATGCCGCCGTGGAACGCCTCGCCATGCATTCGAAAGGCGATCTCTTCGAACAGGTCTTCGGCCTCGAAGTCGTCATCGACGAAGCGGGGTGAAAATCCCAAATCCCGAACTTCAATTTCCCATTCCGAGTTCCGCTCTCGCGCTTCCCAATGTCCCTGCCCTACATCAACCGCGAACTGTCCTGGCTGGAATTTAACCAGCGGGTGCTCGACGAAGCCCTGCGCGAGGACCTGCCGTTGCTGGAGCGGGTGAAATTTCTCGCCATCACCGCCTCGAACCTCGACGAGTTCTTCCAGGTCCGGGTCGGCGGACTGATGCTGATGCGGCGCAGCGGCCGGAAATCGCCCGATCCCTCCGGCATGACGCCCTCCCAGCAGCTCGCGGCCATCCGCAAGCGCGTCCAGCGCATGACCGTGGACCAGTACACCCTCTACGCCGCGCTACGCCGCGAACTCGAAACCGCCGGCATCCGCCTGCTCGATCCGCGAAAACTCACCGCCCGGCAGGAAGACCAGCTTGCAGCGATCTTTCACGACTCCATCTCTCCCCTGCTCACCCCGCTCGCCATTCACCCGGGCGAGGAACCGCCGCTGGTGCCCGCGCTCCAAACCGTCGTCGCCTGCCGCATCTCTGATCCCGGGACGGGCGAAACGCGCCACGCCCTCATCCCCGTGCCGGAAAGCATCGGCCGCCGCGTGCAGGTCGGCGACGAAGGCGAAAACCTCGCCTTCCTCCTCGCCGAAGACGTCGTCGCCTTGCACGCCGACGAGCTCTTCCCCGGTGAAACCGTCGAAGCCACCGCCTGCTTCCGCGTCACCCGCAACAGCGACATCGCCGTGCAGGAAGACGATGCCAGCGACCTCGCCGGCGAAATGGAGGAAGTCCTCGCCGCGCGCAAACTCTCCGACACCGTCCGTCTGGAACTCCCCTCCTCCCTCCCCCGCGACCTCGCCCGCGTCATCCAGGACGTCTGTCGCACCACGCCGCAGGAAATCTTCCGGCTGCCCGGCCCCCTCTCCCTCGCCGGCCTCATGGACCTCGCATCCATCCCCGGTTTCGATCACCTCAAAGTCGAGGACTGGCCTTCCCAGCCGACGCCCGATCTCGCGCCCGGCGAAACCGTTTTCGAAGCGGTCGACCGCCGCGACCTGCTGCTGCTCCACCCCTACGAAAGCTTCGAGCCCGTCGTCCGCCTGATCGAAGAAGCCGCCGACGACCCGCATACCATCTCCATCAAACAAGTCCTCTACCGCACCGCCCGCCAATCCCGCATCATCGACGCCCTGATCCGCGCCGCGGAAAACGGCAAGAACGTCACCGTCCTCGTCGAACTCAAGGCCCGCTTCGACGAAGCCCGCAACCTGCTGCGCGCCGAGGAACTCCAGCGCTCCGGCGCCCAGATCGTCTACGGCGTCAAGGGCCTCAAAACCCACGCCAAAATCTGCCTCATCGTCCGCCGCGAGGATGGCCGCCTGCGCCGCTACGTCCACCTCGGCACCGGCAACTACAACGAAGCCACCGCCCGTCTGTACACCGACGTTTCCCTTATCACCTGCCGCCCCGAATTCGGCGCCGACGCCTCGCTCTTCTTCAACGCCGTCACCGGCCGCTCCAAGCTCCTGCGCTTCCAACGCCTCGTCCCCGCCCCCACCGCGATGAAGCCGCGCCTGCTCGACCTCATCGCCTCCGAAGCCGAGCGCGCCCGCCAGGGCGAACCCGCACGCATCCTCGCCAAAATCAACTCCCTTCAGGATCCCGAAATCATCGCCGCCCTCTATCAGGCCGCCAAAGCCGGCGTCGAAATCCAGCTCAACGTCCGCGGCATCTGCTGCCTGAAACCCGGCGACGCGAAGCGCTCGAAAAACATCCGCGTCGTCTCCATCATCGACCGCTTCCTCGAACACGCCCGCGTCTTCTACTTCCACCACGGCGGCGACCCCGAAATCTTCATCGCTTCCGCCGACTGGATGGGCCGCAACCTCGACCGCCGGATCGAGCTGATGATCCCCATCGAGGACAGCCGCGCCCGCCGCCGCCTGCTGCGCATGCTCGAGTCCCTCTTCCAGGACAACACCCAGGCTTCCCTGATCCTTCCGGACGGCACCTCCCAGCGTCTCAAACCCGCTCCCGGCGAAAAACGCTTCCGTGCCCAGGACCACTTCCAGCGCGACGCCCGCAAGGCCGCCAAGGCTCGCGAACAGGAGCGCGCCATGACCTTCGAGCCCTACGTTCCGGCGAAATAAGCTGGTTTCCGGCAACTGCCGGAGCCAATCACCGCTTGCCGGCTTCCCTCTCTCGGTCACGGTAATGCTTCCCCAAGCGGTCGATCCGGTTGGTCCAAATCGCTCCGCCATATCCTTTCGGCAGGCGGGCGAAATCCGCCCCGGTATCGAATCCTTCGGAGAAATCCCCTTTCCCCGCCACCAGGACCACCCGGGTGCCGGCACTTTCCATGCGGCTTACAAAGCGCCGCGGCCATCCCCAGAGCAAGAAAGCATAGCGCTCCGGCACATGAACCTGGGTGTTCCGGCAGGAAGCGGGAACATAGCCTGTCCACCCCACCGCAAAATAAGCCAGCAGAGCTTTCTTCAAAGTGGCCCGGGACATCGTCCGTATCTCCGGAAGCTCCTCCCGGAAAGCCCGGATCGGCCTGTCACCCCCGTACACCGCCAACAGAGCGCGCCGCTCCGGCGGCAGGGCTGCCAGTAATCGAGCGAGCTGGCGGCCTTCCTCCGCATCGTCGCTCTTGATATTGATCAGAAACTCCCGCTCCGGAAAACGTTCCAGCACCTGATCCAGCGAAGGCAGCAATCCGGCCCCTTTCCCGCGGAAGGGATAGGTTTTCCCTCCATCCGCCGTGTAGCCGTATCCGACATCCAGGCGCTGTAGCTCCGCCAGGCTCAGCTCCCTCGTCACGCCCGTGCCATCGGTGCGGAAATCCACCGTCCAGTCGTGAAAGACTGCGAAATGCCCGTCATTCGTCGGATGCACGTCGAACTCCACCACATCCGCTCCCGCAGCGAATGCCGCTTCCATCGAAGGAATCGTATTCTCCAAATACGGATGCTCCGGCGGGTGGATGCGTTTGGAAGTATCCGTCCCACCGGAAATCCCCTCCATGTCGAATGTCTGGGCCAATCCCCGGTGGGCAAGCAGCAAAGGCTGTCCCGCCGGGGCCAGCCAAGAGGCATTATTGAAATACACGAATGCCGCGATACCCAGCATCACGAGAAGCACCCGCTTCCGCTTTCTCTTCCTGCCCATAAGAGCGGACTCTATTTCCTCCAAACGGGAACAGAAGAAAACCCTGCGGGACTTCCATCCAACCCGCCATTCCCCTTGCACCGCGCCCATTCCTCCATAGCCTCGCGGCGATGTTCGCGCGTCCGTTCGCCCTGCTCTTTCTCCTGACCGCCATCCCGGCTCCGGCGCAAACCTCCGCCCCGCCCATTCCCGAGATCCCGGCGGAGGCGCCTTCGGTCATCTACCGCTCCGTCGTCCGCATCGAGTCCGCGACTCAGGTGCCCGACTACGCCACGCCATGGAACAGCGGCCGCTTCGGCGGTGGCATCGGCACCGGCTTCCTGATCGGCAAGAACCGCTTCCTCACCAACGCCCACGTCGTCTCCAACGCCCGCCGCCTGCTCATCACTGTCCACGGCAGCCCGAAAAAATACCCGGCCAAAGTCGAGCACATCGCCCACGACTGCGACCTCGCCCTGCTCTCTGTCGAGGACTTCTCCGACTTCGAAAACTTCCCCGTCCTCTCACTGGGCGATGTGCCCAAGCTCGAAAGCCAGGTCCGCGTGATCGGCTACCCGATCGGCGGCCAGCGTCTCTCTGTCACCCGCGGCGTCGTCTCGCGCATCGACTTCTCCGCCTACTCCCACTCCCGCGCCGACCAGCACCTCATCATCCAGATCGATGCCGCGATCAATCCGGGCAACTCCGGAGGCCCCGTGATCCAGGACGGCAGAGTCGTCGGCGTCGCCTTCCAGGGACTGCGCCAAGCCGACAACACCGGCTACATCATCCCCACCCCCGTCGTGGAACGCTTCCTCAAAGACATCGAAGACGGCAGCTATGACCACTACGTCGACTTGGCCATCTCGACCTTCCCCCTCTTCAACTCCGCCATGCGCCGAGCCCTCAAGCTCCCCGACGACGATCTGGGCGTGCTGGTGACCAATGTCACCCCTCTCGGCTCTTGCGACGGCATCCTCAAACCCGGCGATGTCCTCGTCTCCATCGACGGCCACCCGATCGACAGCGCCGGCCAGATCCTCCTCGACGGCGAAAAGGTCGATCTCAACGAAGTCGTCGAACGCAAATTCGCCGACGACACCGTCCAGCTCCGCTACCTCAGCAACAGCACCTGGCACGACCAGGACATTACCCTGAAATCTCTTCCCCCGGCCCGCATCTACGCGATCCAGTACGAGAAGAAACCGCGCTACACCGTCTTCGCCGGCCTCGTCTTCCAGCCGCTCGACACCAACCTCTTCGCCACCGCGAAATTCGACGACGTGAACGTCCGCCGCCTCTACACCGATTACGTGCCCAAGGGCCTCTTCCTCGAGCGCGAAGACATCGTCGTCCTGACCCGCATCGAGAGCGATCCCGTGAACAGCCAGCTTGGCGGCTTCACCGGGCTGGCCGTCGACAAAATCAATGGCGCCACCGTCAAAAGCCTCAGGCACGCCCACGAACTGCTCACCCCGGAGGAAAAACCCGAATACTTCGTGATCGAGCTCTTCGGAGCCCAGCGCCCCATTGTCATCCCGGGCGCTGCGGTGGATGCCGCCAACCAGCGCGTCCGCTCCCTCTACTCGATCGATCGCCCCGCCAATCTTGAGGAATGAGTCCGATCCGCCCCACCGCTATGCGCTCCGCCTTCCTGCTTCCTTTTCTTTTCCTCGCCGCCTGCGAACGCCCCTCCCCTCCCGCCGCCGCGCCTTCCACTCCCGCCGAACCCGTCGCAGCCGTCCCTTCCCGGTCGCCGCGGGACATTCTCGCCTCGGTGGTCCGCATCAACTCCACCCAGCAGTCGTGGAGTGCCGGGCAGCCATGGGAAAAAGAAGCGCCGCAGCGCCGCCGTGCCCTCGGAGCCATCGTCGCCCCCGACCGGGTCCTCACCACTTCCGAAATCGTCGCCGATGCGACTTATCTCGAATTCGAGTCTCCCGACGGCAAACGCCTCGCCCCCGCCCGGGTTCTTGTCGTGGACTACGAAGTCAATCTCGCCCTGCTCGGCCTGCAGGATGAAGAAAACGCCTTCTTCGAAGACACTCACCCGCTGGAAATCGCGGAACGGCCCAGGCCCGGGGACGAACTCGAAATCTATCAGGTCGAGGAAAACGGCACCCCCCTCGTGACCTCGGGACCGGTCCAGAGCGTCGACGTGGTGTCGAATTTCCTCCCCGGCCAGTACTTCCTCACCTACGAGGTCAAAGCCTCCATGCAGAGCGCGGCCAGCAGTTTCTCGCTGCCGGTCCTGCGCGGCGGCAAGCTCGCCGGCCTGCTGACCAGCTACGATGCCAAGGATCAGATCAGCGACATCACCGCCACCGATATCGTCGCCCGCTTCGTCAAGGAAGCCGCCAACGGCGAATACGACGGTTTCCCTTCGCTCGGCATCTCCACCTCGCGCGCCGAAGACGCGAACTTCCGCGCCTGGCTCAAACTCCCCCCCGACGGCGGCGGCCTCTACATCTCCACCGTCCGCAAGGACAGCGCCGCCGCCAAGACCGGCCTGCAGAAAGGCGATGTCATCCTGACCATCGACGGCCACGAAATCGACCGCCTCGGCTACTTCGAGGACGATCACTACGGCCGCCTCTACTGGAGCCACCTCGTTCGCGGCGCGAAAAGCAGCGGTGACGCGGTGAAACTCACCCTCCTGCGCGACGGCGAGCCGCTCGAAATCGAGGCCGTCCTCGAACGCCGCAACGAACGCGACCAGATCGTTCCCGCCTACACCTTCGGCGAAGCCCCGCGCTATCTCGTCAAGGGAGGTCTCGTCTTCCAGGAACTCACCCGCCCCCTGCTCGAAGCCTTCGGCAAGGAATGGCAGTCCCGCGCTCCGCTCAACCTGCTCGATGTTTACGAGAATCCCGAGAAATACGAATCCCGCGGCGAACGCATCGTCTTCCTCGCCGGCGTCATCGCCACCCCCGCCACCGTCGGCTATGAGCCGCTGCGCAACCTCATCGTCACCAAGGTCAATGGCAAGGAGATCAAGAACATGAAATCGCTCGTCGAAGCCTTCGACACTCCCAACGACGAGGGCCTGCACGCCATCGAATTCGACGAGGAGAAGTTCACCGTCTATCTCGACGAAGTCATCTCCACCGCCGTGGACGAGCAGCTTCTCCAGCGCGGCCTGACCCGTCTGTCGCGGACGGACGATTGATTTTCACGCCCGCTTTCTCCGACGTTCGCGACAGGCGGACTATGGCGTTCTGAATCGATAAAAGCGGCGCGGGAATCCGGCGTCCTGCAGAAATTCCCATTCCAGAGTCCCGGTGGGACTCGTGAGAACCGGCGAGACCGGCGTCCAGATCTTCAAATCCGTCGACGCCTCCACTTCATAGCTGATGTCGGGCTCACCTTGGGCGGAGATACTGATGATGTTCTTTCCGGCGTCGCCGCCCGTGGCGGGGGTGACGGTAAATGAAGTGATCGTAACGCCCGATGTGCCCGCCGGCGGTGTCACAACGACCTCCAGGCGCAGGGTCTTGGCCGCGGCGTCCAGCACAAGTTGGTGTCGGGAGCCGGCGGGCAGGCTGCCGAGCACGGGCGAGCCGGTGACACTACCGGTCCAGTTGGCGAGGAGGTAGCTGCCGGTTTCCAGGCCGAGGTCGCGGACATGGATCGTGGTTCCGGTGAAATCGACACTGCCGGTGACCGAAAGCCGGGTGGTTTCAGGTTCGGCGGGCAGGCCGTATTCGAGTGTGCCGGGAATGGCGAGATTGCCGGCGGTGGCCAGGGTCTTGCCGTTTTCGAGCGCAAGGGTTCCCGCGATGGTGTTCAGCGAAGACAGCGCGGGAATCGAGGCCGCGGCGCCGCTGAGGCGGACGGTGGTACCGGCGGCGAGATGGTTGATAGTGGCACCCGAAAGGTTGACCGTCGTGGCCGCACCGGAGGTGACGGCTTCCCAGCGCCCGCCGGTCAGGGTGCGAGTGGTGAGGTTGTAGTTCGTCAGGATGGAAGCGGTGATGACGAGATTTCCTCCATTGATGGCGCGGAAAGCTCCCTGGTTGGTCTTGGGCGCGTCATGAAGTATCAGGCCGCCGGCATCGGCGGTGAGGGTGCCGTGATTGACCAGCCCGGCGGGAATTGCGGTATGCTGAGGGTCCGCTGTGGTTCCCGCGCCGGCGACGATCTCCTGGCCGGCGGGAACCGTGAGTACGTCCGCCGGGGAACTGTTCCCTCTCAGGAATTGCCGTCTCCCGCTTCCCTGGATGAGGATTTTTCCGGTGCCTTCCATGGAGACCGCTCCATGGAGGTAGATGATGCAGGTGTCGCCACCGGAGGGAGATCCGACGGTCATCAGACCCTGGTTGGTGATTTCTCCATGCAAGTAAACATATGACGACTGGATGGCCGTGATCAAGCCGCTGTCCAATGTGATCGGTCCGGTCAGGGTGGCGTTTGTTCCATCCGCCAGCAAGGTGCCGGGGCCGGTCACCAGACCTCCGTTCAGATTACCATGTTGGAGACGGACGGTACTGCCGGCATCGGCGAAAATTATGCCTGCCGCGTTGTCGATCGTCCCGTTCAGTCTCAGATCGCCGCCATTGATGGCGCGGAAGGTGCCTTCATTGGTTTTCGCCGTGTTGTAGAGGATCAGGCCGCCCGCGTCGGCGGTGACCACTCCGCGATTGACCAGCCCGGAGTGAATCGCGGCGTTTTGGTATTCCGCCACGGTTCCGGCGCCCGCCACGATCTCCTGGCCGGCGGCAACCGTGAGCACGTCCGCCGGGGAGCTATTCCCTCTCAGAAACTGCCGCCTCCCGCTTCCCTGAATGAGGACTTTCCCGGTGCCTTCCAAGGGGACCGCTCCGTGGACGTAGACGATGCAGGTATCGTTGCCGGCGGGCGATCCGATGGTTAGCAGGCCCTGATTGGCGATCCCGCCATGGAGATAGACGCTCGACGCCCGCACGGTCGTGGTGAGATCGCTGTCGAGCGTGATCGGTCCGGTCACGGTGGCGGTGGTGCCATCCGCCAGCAAGGTTCCGGGGCCGGTCACCAGACCTCCATTCAGCGTCCCTTGCATGAAGCTGACCGTACTATCGGCGCCGGCGAAGATCGTTCCCTCCGCGTTGTGGATCGTCCCGTTCAGCTTCAGATCACCACCATTGATGGCGCGGAAGGTGCCTTCATTGGTTTTGGGCGTATTGTAAAGCATCAGGCCGCCCTCGTCGGCGGTGACCGTGCCACGGTTGACCAATCCGGCGCGGATGGCGGTGCGCTGGTACTCGGCCACGGTATCGGCGGCGGTGGTGAGTTCCTGGTCTTCGCCAACCGTCAGAATGTCGCTGGCGAGACCGTTCCCCCTTTCGATCAGGTTCGCGCCCGACCCTTGGAAAGTCATCCTGCCGGTTCCCTCCAGGCTTGTGGGGCCGTAGATGAACAGCCTGCCGCCATCCATGCGGATTGCGCCCGCATTTTCGATCAGGGTACCCCGGACATTGAGCGACGCGCCATCGAGATACACTTCATCGCCTTCGCCGATGAAGAGGTTCTTGACGTTCGCGGTTCCGGGCACCGTGACCTTGGTGTTCTGGAAATCGAAGAGATCCACATAGGCATCGAGCGCAGCGGTGGGAACCTGCGAGCGCCACGCCGTCGGCGTCGGCCAGGTGCCCGTCTCCGGTCCGATCCAGATCGCACCCGGCGGGAAGAGAAAAAAGCGTGCCGAGGTGCTGGCCGTGAGGCCCACGGTGTCGGTGGCCGTGAAGGTCACGGCAATGTGGCCCTTGCAATCCGGGAGCGTGGCGTCCCAGTCGTGGCTCCAGGTTACGGGGCCTGCAATGTCGTGGGCCGTCGCACTACCGTTGCTTGCGAGAAAAGCGGCCATGTCGGCGGCTGCGTCGTCGCAATCGCCATAGAAATCCTTTGCCGGAGCGACGATCTGGGGCGGCGTGGTGTCCTGGATCGTAAAGAACGCGGTTGTGGAAGTGGCATTCCCGCAGGCATCGCTCGCGGAGAAGGTGACGGGTACGGTCTGCGGCAGGGTGTTGGCGAGCCCCGTGAAATCGTGGCTCCAGGACACTGCGCTGCAGTTGTCCGTGGCGCTGGCGCCGCCATGGCTGTTGAGCCATTCATTGCGGGCCGCGACGTTGCCGTTGCCGTCGCTCTCCACCGTGAGCGCCGAAGCGGGAGTGGCGATGACCGGCGCGGTGGCATCGACGATCGTGAGGCGGGCCGTGGCCGTGCTGCTGTTGTTCGAGGGGTCCTTTGCGGTGAAGATGATGTTTGCCTCCCCGCAGGGGCCGGGCTGCGCGGTGAAGTTGTTACTCCATTGCACGGAACCGCTGTTGTCCGTCGCCTGGGCGCCGCCGCGACCGGCCAGCCATGCCGTCACGATCGCGTCGCGGTCGGGATCGTCGCAAAGCACGGCCAGATCGGACGGCGGAGTGCCGATCACCGGCGGAGTCAGATCCAGCACTCTCAAGGGAGCGCTGGTGACGGACTGATTCCCCGAGGGGTCGGTGGCGGTGAAGGTGACGGTCACCGCTTCACCGGGGATCGGCAGCGCGGTGAAGTTGTGGGTCCACGTCACAGACCCGCTGTTGTCCGTGGCCGACGCCCCACCCCGGTTCGCCAGCCAGGCATTCACCGCCGCAGCGTTTCCTTCCGCGCCATCCACGATGGTGATGAAGTTCGCCTGCGGGCTGATCACCGGATCGATGGTGTCGATGCCGGTTCCGCTCAGCTGGATCACATAAGTTCCCGCAGGGGCGTTGCTCGCCACTTGCAGGGTGGCGTTTCTCTGGCCCAGGGCCTGCGGGGAAAAGACCACGTTGAATGTGGTGGAGCTCCCGGCGGCAACGGTGGCGGCCGGCGGAGTATCGCCGATCCGAAAGTCCGCCCCGCCCGCCGGCAGGATCGACGCCGCGACATTTTGCAAGATCCCCGGCCCTGGGTTGGAGATCCTGACCGACAATGTCGTTTCGAAGCCGAGATTGAGATTGCCGGCGCCGGCGCTGCCGCCGCTGGCCACCGGATTTCCCGCGACTTGCAGGGAGATTCCCGGCGTGGGATCGCCTCGCAGGGTAAAGGCGCGGTTGTCCGGCCGCGTGATGATCTCAGGGGGGCCGCCACCGCGATTCCTGATCTGGTGGCACTCCCCCGTGCCGCCCGGTCCGCCCATCCATGAAAAGTGAGGATTGAACACCGGTTGGATGGAACGGGGAGAAAACCAATAGGTCGTCCCGCCGGCAAGCACGGCCGGCGCGGTAAGGATGGCGCTGTATCTGCGCCGCTCCACCGGTATGTTCTTGCCCTCCTCCACGAAAGTCTCGAAGGAGACATGGGTGCTTGTGACGTTGGCGGCGGGAATCGTGACCGAGTGCACCAAGGCTCCCGGCGCACCTGCGTTGTTGGCATAGAAGTGGATTTCCCAGTTCGTTGTCGGTGCGGCGGGCGGCGAGGTGATATTGTTGATCTGGTCGATGTAGCAGCCCACCCAGGAGACCTCGGTGATGAACGAAGACTGTCCGATCTGGAAATTGTCGAACGTGAGAGCACTCTCGCCGTCACCGCCGCGGGTGGAGGCCCACGTGTACCATGGGTTGCTAATCGGCACCGGATGCGGAATCGAAAACAAGTCCTGCGCGGCGTGGCATGGGGCGGAAAGGCAGGCGATCATCACCGGGAGAGCAAGCGGATGCCTGGTCCGTTGAAAGACACAACGAAGATTCATGAGCGTGAAAGGGGGAATTTTGCGGTTTGGAAAGGGGACGAGGGAAAGCGATCCAAGCAAATTCAGGGCAGACCCGCTGCTCGGTGCTTCAGCATAGCTCACTGATAACGAATCCAATTCGCCGCGCAAGAGTAAAATACTTGAAGTTTGACAACCGGATTGAAAAAAGACAATCCAAAATCACCCATCATAAGTGATCTATCCAACTACAATCTTGCATGTCAAAAATAACTTTATAATACATGTAAAGAGTATCATGAACTGGTTCCGGCCTTATTTCCTTCGCCCCCTCCCTTTGGGGTAGGTGACTTTCACGCGTTTCGCCGAAGCGGCGGGGGTGCCTTCTTTCAGAAACTTGATCTGGTCGCGCAAATGAGCGGCCCGTTCGAATTCGAGCTTGGCGGAGGCGTCGAGCATTTCCTTCTCCAGTTCGGCGATCACCCGGATCTTGTCGTAGACCGCCTCGTCCTCGGCGACGATGGAGCGCTCGAACTTTCCGGCGCTGTCGCGCTGGTTCGAGTAAAGTTGCAGGCTCTCCTGCACCGCCCGCTTCACGCTCTGCGGCGTGATGCCGTGCTTCTCGTTGTGCTCCACCTGGCGGCTGCGGCGGTACTCCGTCACGTCGAGCAGGCGCTGAATGGAATCGGTGACCTCGTCGCAGAAAAGCACGCATTGCCCGTGGAGATGGCGGGCGGCGCGTCCCGCGGTCTGGATCAGACTCGTTTCGTTGCGCAGGAATCCCTCCTTGTCGGCGTCGAGGATGCACACCAACGAAACCTCCGGCAGATCAAGCCCCTCGCGCAGCAGGTTGATGCCGACCAGAATGTCGAAGGCCGCGGCGCGAAGCTGGCGCAGGATTTCCACGCGCTCGACCGTATCGATGTCGGCATGGATGTAGCGGACCTTCAGGCCGGTCCCCTGGAGATATTCGGCAAGGTCTTCGGCGGTCTTTTTCGTCAGCGTCGTGACCAGCACGCGCTCGCCCTTTTCGACGCGTTGGCGGCAGAGTTCGATGGTTTCGTCGATCTGCCCTCTAAGCGGCCGCAGCGTGATCACGGGATCGAGCAGACCGGTCGGGCGGATGATCTGCTCGACGACCAGCGGACGACCGGGCCGCGTGGGGTCGAAAGCCTCGACCGGCTCGGCGCTGCCGCTGGGGACGACATGGATTTTCTTCAAGTCGATGGGCGTGAAGCCGCGATCCCCACCCCGGCCCTTCACCGGAATGTAGCGTTTGTTCTCGGGGCGGGAGTTGACGATTTCGAAGGGTCCCGGCGTGGCGGAAACGTAAAGCCGCTGCTTGGTCATCCGCATGAATTCGTCGAAGCGCAGCGGCCGGTTGTCGAGCGCGCTGGGCAGGCGGAAGCCGTGCTCCACCAGCACCGTCTTGCGGCTGCGGTCCCCCTCGTACATCCCGCCGATCTGCGGGATGGAAACGTGGCTTTCGTCGATCAGCGTCAGGAAATCGTCCGGGAAGAAATCGAGCAGCGTGTATGGCTGCGCGCCCGCGGGCCGGCCGGTGAGGTGGCGGGAGTAATTCTCGATCCCCTGGCAGAAGCCCATTTCCTGCATCATCTCGATGTCGTAATCGGTGCGCATCCGCAGCCGCTGGGCTTCGATCAGCTTGCCCTCCTTTTCGAAGGCCGCGACGCATTCGTCGGCCTCCTTGCGGATTTCGATGATGGCTTTCCTCATCTTGTCCCCCGGCGTCACGAACTGCTTGGCGGGAAAAAAGGTGTGCTTGTCTATCCGCTCGATCACGGCGCCGGTCAGCGTGTCGATGGTGGCGATGCGGTCGATCTCGTCGCCGAAGAACTCCACACGCACCGCGGTTTCATCGAGATAGGCCGGGTGGACCTCCACGACATCGCCGCGCACCCGGAATTTCCCGCGACCGAAGGCGATGTCGTTGCGCTCGAAGAGGATGGAGACCAAGGATTGGAGGAACTCATCGCGGCGGATCCGCTGGCCGGTCCAGACGGGAACCATCATGCCCTCGTAGTCCTCCGGCGAGCCCAAGCCATAGATGCACGAAACGGAGGCGATGACGATGGTGTCCTCGCGGGTCAGTAGCGAACCCATGGTCGAGAGGCGCAGGCGCTCGATCTCGTCGTTGATCGAGGAGTCCTTCTCGATGTAGGTGTCGGTGCGCGGGATATACGCCTCGGGCTGGTAGTAGTCGAAGTAGCTGACGAAGTACTCGACGGCGTTATGAGGGAAGAAATTCTTGAATTCCGAGTAGAGCTGCGCGGCGAGCGTCTTGTTGTGACTGATGATGAGCGCCGGCTTGCCGATCCGCTCGATGACGTTCGCCATCGTGAAGGTTTTTCCGGAGCCGGTGACGCCGAGCAGCGTCTGGTGGGCATTGCCCGCCTGGATCGACTTGACCAGCTTCTCGATCGCCTGGGCCTGGTCGCCCTGCGGGGCATAGTCGCTGGACAATTGGAAAGGCATCCGGCCCCTGTGTAGTCGTGGAAAGGCGAGCTCGCAAGAGCAGCCGCTAAGGAGCGGAGCGGGGGACGTTCCACACTCCTTATTTCCCGGCTACGAGCGGGCTGGCAGTCACCGGATCGCCGGGACGCAGCATCGCATTTGGGCTGACGATGACCTGACTGTCCGCCCGCAGCGAGGCGGAGGTGACTTCCATCTGCGGACCGAGGTTGCGGCCGGGCAGCACGTCGATGAGCTTCATCTTGCCGTTCTCGACCAGCGCCACCATCGGCTTGCCCTCTCGCAGAACGAGCGTGTTGTTCGGCAACAGGAAGGTGTCGGGCGCCGGCGCGAGCGTGAAAGTCGCAGTACCCGTCAGACCGGCGGGCAGGGTGAAATCGGCGTTATCCAGCAACAGTTCGACGCGCATCGTGCCGGAAGCGGTATCGAAAAGATTGCTCGACCGGCTGATTTTGGCGGGGAAAACCCGGCCCGGCAGTTCGGCGAATTTCACCGAAACCTCGGTTTCAGCCGTCAGGCGCAGCGCCACATCGGGCGCGGCCGAGACAGCAAAGCGGAGTTGATTGAGCCGCACGAGATGGAAGGCCCATTCGCTGGTGGTCGCGGAGTCGCCGCGCACGAAATCGCCACGGTCGATTCGCCGGGCGGCGATGGTGGCGTTGAAGGGCGCGCGGACCACCGCGAATTTCCGGAGTTCCTCCAGCCTGGCGACCTCGGCGTGGGCCATCCGCACGGCGGCTTCCAGTTCGGCGGCGGAGGCTTCCCGCTGCTCGGCCTCTTCCTTGGACACGGCCCGGGCCTCCAACAGTCCGGCGGAGCGCCTTGCCGTGCTGCGCGCGATCTCGGCACGGGCGACCGCCTGATCGACGGCCGCCTTGGCGGATTCGAGTTCCTGATCGATTTCGGGGATCTCGATTACGGCGAGCGTGTCGCCCTCCTTCACCCTGTCGCCGATGTCGACGGGCCGCTCCTTCACCGTGCCGGTGGCGCGGGAAAAGATGCGGGCCTGCTCGATCGGCTCGGTGCGGCCGGGCAGATCGTAGGAAGCCGCTTCGGTCGCCGGAACGGGCGTGACCACGCGGACCGTGGCGGCCTCCTGCGCCAGGGCGGCGGAGGCGACGAGAAATAAGGGAAACGTGCGGGCGATCATGGTTTTGCCTTTGTTCGAGTAGTTTGGCCGGTGGCCGAAATCTAAGCTAGCCACTGACCACCGGCCACTGATCACTGGCTACCGGCTCGGGAGCGGCTTCACTCTCTTTCTTCGGATGAAAACGGGCACGCACCACGGCAAAGGCGATCGGCACGACGAACAGCGAGGCCATGGTGCCGAAGGCGAGACCGCCGATCACGGCGCGGCCGAGCGGCGCGTTCTGCTCCCCGCCTTCCGCGTGGCCAAGAGCCATCGGGATCACGCCGAGAATCATCGCCAGTGCCGTCATCATCACCGGGCGCAGGCGGGTGGTTGCGGCTTCCACGGCGGCCTGTTCCGCGTCCACGCCCTGGTCGAAGCGGTCGCGGGCGAAGCTGCTGACCAGCACGCTGTTCGCGGTGGAAACGCCCACCACCATGATGATGCCCATCAGCGCCGGCACGCTGAGCGGCGTGCCGGTGATCCACAGGCCGAAAAGCGCGCCGGACACGGCCACCGGCAGACCGCTGATCGCGGCGAAGGGCAGCGTCCACGACTGGAAATTCACCACCATCACCAGAAAGACCAGCACCGCGGCGAGGCCGAGGCCGCCGATGAGTTCGGAGTAGGCGGACTTCATCAACGCCGCCTGCCCGGTCAACTCGATCCGGTTGCCCGGTTTCTGCCGCTCGCGGAGTTCGGCGAGGATGCCTTCGAGTTCGTTCGTCAGACTGCCAAGGTCGCGGCCGTCGGCATTCGCGACGACGGTGAAGGTCGGTTGCAGGGTGGTGCGCGAGACGCTGGCCGGCGATCTTTTTTCCATGATCGTCGCAAAGGCGCGTAGCGGCACCGACTCGCCGGTGCCGGCGGAGGGCCGGATGGGCAGGTTGAGCAGTTGATCGGCGCTCACGAGATTCGAGGGCGGTGCGATCACCTGCACGTCGTATGAGGCGCCGGTCGTCGGGTCCGACCAGTAATTCGGCGCGATGGAGCCGCCGCTGCCGAGCGCCGCGAGCATCGCGTTCGCCGCATCCTGCTGGGTGATGCCGAAGGTTGCCGCTCGCGCACGGTCCACCCGGATCGCGTAGCCAGGCTGGTCGAGCACTTCGCGCAGGGTGACATCCACGGCGCCGGGGACCTTTGCAAAGCGGTCGCGCAGTTCCCTCGCCAGCGCCAGATTCCCCGGCACGTCGCGACCCATGAAACGGATCTCATAGGTCGTCGGCGCGCCGGAAGCCAGCGTCTGGCTGGTCGCGTCCGCCGGCCGGAAGAAGGCCTGGATGTCGGAAAATTTCTCCGTGAGCATTTCGCGGATTTGCCGCTCGTAGCCGGCACTCGGCCCGTGATCGCCCTGGAGTTGCACGAGAATTTCGCCGTCGGCGGAGCTGATCGAAGTCGTCTCGACCCAGGCCTGATTGACCGACGAGGGCGCACCGATATTCTCCACCACGAACTGGAGCTCGTTCCGCGGGATAATATTGCGGATTTCACGCTGCACATCGGCCATCACCCGCGCCGTGTCCTCGATCCGGATGCCGCTGGGAATGCGGACAAAGAGGCGGATCAGTCCCGCGTCCGTCTTCGGGAAAAACTCGCGGCCCGAGCGCCACGCGGAAAAACCGCCGATCGCCACGGCGAGCAGCACCGGCAGCAGGATCAGCGCCTTCGCCCGCATCAGGAAACGCAGAATCCCCCCCTGGATCTTCGCCAGCCGGTCGACGCCTCCCTCGATGAAGTGATGAAGCAGAGCGAGACCGCGCGGCGGCCTGCCTTCGCGCTTCTTCTCCGCCCGCACCTCCGAGGGCAGAATGATCGAGGCCAGCGTGGGCACCAGCGTGCGGGCCAGGAAGTAACTGGCGATCATGGCGAACACCACCGCCAACGCCAGCGGCCGGAAGACATAGGACGCCGTGCCGCTGAGCAGGAAAATCGGCAGGAAGACGATGCAGATCGAAAGCGTCGAGACGAACTCGGGAAAGGCCACTTCCCTCGCCCCGTCGATGATCGCCTGGCGCACCGGTTTTCCCAGCCCGATCTGGCGCTTGATATTCTCGATCTCCACCAGCGCGTTGTCCACGAGGATGCCGATGGCCAGCGCGAGACCGCCGAGCGTCATCAGGTTGAAGGTCGCGCCGGCGAGATTCAGCCCGATGATCGAACACAGAAGCGCCAGAGGGATCGAGGTGAGCACGATCGCCGTGGAGCGCCACGAACCGAGGAACAGCAGCACCACGGCCGCGACCAAGCCGCCGACGAGCAGGATTTCGTGCTCCACGCCCTTCACCGCGGCGCGGACGAAGACGGATTGGTCGAAGATCGGCTCGATGCTCATGCCCGGCGGAGCGGACGCGCGGATTTCCGGCAGGCGCTCCATGATTCCGTCGATGATGTCCACGGTGGAGGCGTTGCCGAGTTTCAGGATGGAAATCATCACCGCGTTCTGGCCGTTGAGCCGCGCGATGTTCGAGCTCACGGCCTCGCCGTCGCGCACGTTCGCCACGTCGCGCAGCAGGATCGTGCGGCCGTCCACCGAGCGGATCGGCAGGTCGAGGAAGGCCTGAATGTTCTCCGGGCTGGCGTTCAGCTCCACCGGCAGCTCGCGGCCGCCCTCACGCAGCGAGCCGGAGGGCAGCGTGAGATTCTGCCGGCTGACCACCGCGCTGACCTCCGCCGCGGACATGTCGAAGGCGTTCAGCGCCTCCGGGTCCAGATCGACCATCACCTGCCGCGCCGCGCCGCCATAGGGCAGCGAAATGCGCATGCCCGGCACGCTCTGGAGCTGCGCCCGCAGGGCCAGCCGCGCGTAGTCGAAAAGCTGGCCGTCCGTCATCGCGTCCGAGGAAATCACGAGCTGCACGATCGGCACGCTCGACGGGCTGGTGCGCACGATCAGCGGCGGGGTGGTGCCGGCCGGCATGCGCCGGATGATCGTCTGCGAAACGGAGGTCGCCTGCGCCAGCGCGGTCTGGATGTCGACGTAGGGCTGGAACGTCAGCTTCACCAGCCCGACGCCGTTGGAGGTCTCCGAGCGGACCTCGAGCAAATCGTCCACATTGTTCATTGTGGCGATCTCGGAAAAGGACGTGATCTTCGACGCCATCTCCGCGGCGTTCAAACCGCCGTAGGACCATACCAGCGTGATCTGCGGGCTGTCGACCCGCGGCAGGATGTCAGTGGACATCTTCCGAGCCGACATCACCCCGAAGAGCAGCACCAGAATACCGAGAACGCCGATGGTATACTTGTAACGGAGTGCGAAGAGAACGATCCACATGACAATCGGGGCGGCGCGGCGCGCGAACGGCGTGAAATGACGAAATCCAAGATGCCGCTTGGGCAAACGCTATTCCCGATTTTCCCCCGGAAATTCCTCACCCATGAACCTCGCTCCGATCCCGTGGTATCCGGCATTTGCGGCGCTGCTGGTTTGAAACACCCGGCCTTGGAAAGAAGTCTTTCCCCATCCTCTACGGACCCCCGTCCTCTACGGAGGCGCGCTTGCTCCTCACCGCGGCGACCTGCTGCAAACCGCCGTCGGCAGCGAGCTTCTCATAAATCTCGCTGCCGACGGCGTAGGCGGCGACCTTTCCCACGGCATCGAAATGAAAACCCCAGCCATAGCGTTTCGCCAGCGGCGAAGTGCGCAGGCAGGGTAGCGGTTTCGACCTCAGGCGGGAGAGGATTTCCCTGCGGGTCTCGCCCGTGGACGGCTCGCGGAGCAATTCGCTCTCAAGCACCAGCGTCTCGTGGTCGAAGTGATACGGTGCGGTGCGCAGCAATTCGAGCTGGATGAGATGGACGGGCTTCTTTCCCCCGCGGCAGGGCGGCTCGATGCCGGTTTTCTCCGGGCAGTCCGGCGCGATGCGGATGAAGGTGTCTCGATAAGTCATAAGCCAGGCGAATCGTGACGGCAGACGGAGCATCTGGAACCGGAAAAGAGCCGGATTTTTTGACACTTTCCCGAAGAACCGTGCTGCCATAACGTAAACCCGAATCCATGAAAACCTCTTTCATCGCCCTGCTCGCTCTCTCCGCCTCCGCCCTCGCCGAACCGGTCGCACTCTTCAATGGCAAGGACCTCTCCGGCTGGACCGCCGATGTGCCCGAAGCCGATAACAATCCGGACATCGCCCTCAGCTTCATCGTGCGCGACGGCATGCTCGTCTCGCTCGGCAAGCCGCTCGGTCATCTCATCACCGACAAGGAATATTCCGATTACAAGGTCACCGTCGAGTACCGCTTCCCCAAGGGCGGCGGGAATTGCGGTGTGCTTGTCCACGCCTCGAAGCCACGCGCGCTTTACGGCATGTTTCCTCAATCGATCGAAGTGCAGATGATGTCGGGCCACGCCGGCGATTTCTGGTGCATCGAGGAAAACATCGAAGTGCCGGACATGGAAAACCGCCGCCCGCGCAAGGAAGGTCAGAAATTCGGCGGCGGCCCGGACGACGCCCGCAACATCAAGAACCTCACCGACGATTCCGAAAAGCCGCTCGGCGAGTGGAACACCATGGTCATCGAGTGCAGGGGCGACGAAGTGAAAGTCTGGGTCAACGGCGACCTCGTGAACCACGGCAGCAAAGCCACCGCGACCAAAGGCAAGATCGCCCTGCAAGCGGAAGGCACCGAAGTAGAGTTCCGCAAGGTGGAGCTGGAGCCGGTCGAGTAACGCCCATCCTCCGGTCCGATGAAGAAAACGATCTCCATCCTGGCCACCGTCACCGCGCTTCTGGCATGCGCTGCCGTGGCCGGGGAAGACGATCCCTTCGCCGATCCGCCTTCCGAACCTCCGCGGCCGGAACGCGAAATCGCAAAACTGCCCAAAGCGGTGACTTACCGGCACGAAGGCCAAGACCGCCAAGTTTATGTGATCTCGGGAATCTACCCATCCCCGAAAGACCAGGAAATTGAGAATCTTGATTCCCTTTACCAAGCTCTAATCCCGGACTGCACGTCGCTCCAACTGAATTTCTCCACCAATACCTGCACCTTTGTCACTTCCAGGAGCCTGAGCTTTTCCGAACTCGCCTATGCCATCGACGACCTCGCGAAGTATGGAGGGAATCTCCCCTATTGGGCCGAGCTGGAGGCGCGCGATCTGCCCGTTGCCGAGTCCATCCATGCGGATCGTTACAAAATCGCGAAAACCATGGCGGACCGGCTTCCTCCTTCGCCGGCATGGTATTCGATTCCAAAACATTCGGGCTTTTCCGCGCCTCTCGGCATGGGGCGGGACATCGGCAAACTGTTGGTCGTTCCAACTACCGCCTTCTGCATGTGCCATTCCCGCTATTGCATCCGCATTCTCGACGCCGAGGGCCAGGTCATTTGGAAAGACGAAACCTCCGCTTACGGAAGCGTTCGGGTTTCCATTGCCGACATTGATGATGACACGATGCACGAAGTGTTTATCGAGCGGCACGATCATGGAAAGGAGGGCGTCCACTACATGATTCAATCGAACACCGGTGCGGAGGATGACCGCTGACGTCCCCAATGCGGTCTGCGCTCCTGAAACATGAAGCTCGACCGCCTCATCGCCCGCCATCACCGCCTCGGCCGCAAGGAAGCCCATCGGCGGATCGCTGCGGGACGTGTGCGCGTGAATGGCCTCCCCGTCACGCTCAACCAGCATGAGGTGGACCGCTTCGCCCATGTCGAAATGGACGGCGAAACCATCCGGCAGCCCGGGCGTCTGCTCCGCCTCATCATGCACAAACCGGCGGGCATCCTCAGCGCCACCCGCGATCCTGCCTACCGGACCGTGCTCGACCTGATCGACGACCCGGACAAACACACCCTCCATCTCGCCGGGCGGCTCGACCGCGCTACCTCCGGGCTCCTGCTGCTGACCAACGACGGACGCTGGTCGAAAGCTCTGACGATCCCGGACAAGCAAGTGGCTAAGGTCTACCTCGTCGAAACCCTCGATCCCATCGACCCTGCCGCGGTGGAGTCCTTCGCACGCGGTTTCCATTTTCACACGGAAAACATCGTCACCCGGCCCGCCCGCCTTGAAATCCTCGGCGACAGACTCGCCCGGCTGACTCTCCACGAAGGCCGCTACCACCAGGTGAAGCGGATGTTCCACCGCGTCCGCAACCGCGTGACCTCCTTGCATCGGGAACGCGTCGGCAGGCTGGCCCTGCCCGCCGACCTGTCACCCGGCGCTTGGCGCGAATTGACGGACAACGAAGCCGCGGCGGTTCTTCATGGCGAACCGGGCATCCCGTGCCTAGACTCCGCCCGGCACCCATGAAACGCCTTCTCCTGCTTTTCGCCCTCCTGCCCGCCTGCCAGAAAAAGAACCCCGCGGACTCCCCTTCCCCGCCGGCCGAGGCAACGGCATCCGCCCTGGAGCGGAAAGACGGCATGGTCCGCCTGCCAGGCGGCACCTTCACCATGGGCCACGATGGCGCTTTCCAGACTCCCTACGGACCCAAACATTTTCCGGAGGAAAGCCCTGCGCACACCGTCACCGTCGGTTCCTTCTGGATCGACGAAACCGAAGTGACCAACGCGCAATTCGCCGCCTTCGTCGAAGCGACCGGCTACGTCACCTTCGCCGAGCGGGAGTTCGACATCTCCTCCCTCCCCAAGGAATCACGGCCCGACATCTCCGCCGGCCCGCTGCGCAACGGCGCCATCATCTTCCGCGACGACGTGAAATTCGCAGGCGACCCGAATATCCCCGGCCGCTTCATGGAATGGTGGCGCTGGGACCCCGAAGCGAATTGGCGGGCCCCCGCCGGCAAGGGCAGCTCCATCGAAGGCAAGGACGACCACCCCGTCGTCTGCGTGAACTTCGAGGACGCGACAGCCTACGCAAAATGGGCCGGCAAGCGCCTGCCCACCGAGGCCGAGTGGGAATTCGCCGCCCGCGGCGGCCTCGAAGGAAAAATCTACACCTGGGGCGACGAACTGAAACCCGGCGACAAGTGGATGGCCAACACCTGGCAGGGAGAATTCCCCGCCAAAAACACCGCCGAAGACGGCTTCAAGGGCACGGCCCCGGTCCGCAGCTATCCGCCGAACGGCTACGGCCTGCACGATATGGCGGGCAATGTCTGGGAAATCTGCTCCGATCTCTACGACCCCGAGTACTTCGCCCACTGCGATCCCGACAACCCGAAAGGCCCGGCCGTCTGGGTCAACCGCGAAACCGGCGAAAAAGGCGGCGGCCCGATCCACCGGGTCACCAAGGGCGGCTCGTACCTCTGCCACGTCTCTTATTGCATGCGCTACCGCCCCGCCGCGCGCCACTCGCAGGATGGAGAATCCCCGACCAGCCATACCGGCTTCCGCTGCGTGAGGGACTGAAATTCGAAAACAGGGAGCACACGCATCCTGCGTCTCCCGTTCCTCATCCCTGCGGAACGGCCTCCCGCCGGTGGAGCACAGAGACCCGATTTCCGTGAGAGATTTCCGCCCTTTCCTCCGTTTCCGCCACAAAGTCCGCCCGCGGGCTCGCTATTTCGCGGGAACTTCGTCTTCCCTCACTCCATGAACAGGTCCAACCCCTTCAAGCGCCTCTTCTTCTGGCTGTCCGGCGCCGGCACCGAGACCCTCGAACAATGCCCGAACTGGGAACAGCGCAAATACGTCGCCTTCGGCGCCACCGTGCTCGTCCCCTGCGCCTTCGCCTTCATCGCGTGCTCCTACGCGCTCTCCACCCTCACCGACAATCCGCGCGTCATCTACCCCGTCGCCGCGGTCTGGGCCTTCATCATCCTGACCATCGACCGCGCCCTGCTCGCCGGCTACCGGCCCTTCCTTTCCTGGTGGCGGAAGCTGTCCCAATTCTCCCTGCGCCTCGTCGTGGCCATCCTCATGGGCATCACCATCGCCCACCCGCTCGTGCTGCTCCTTTTCCGCGACACCATCACCACCGTCATCGAGGAAGAGCGCTCCCACGAAATCTCCCAGGAACGCGGCAAATTCGCCGTCGCCAAGGAAAACGTCCGCGTCGAAATCGTGAAGCTGGAGGAAGCCATCGCCGCCCAGCGCGAGAAATGGAACGAAACCTTCCAAGCGAAATTCATCATCCAGGACCGCGAGGACGCCACCGCCGCCATCCCCGGCCTGACCGCCGAACAGCAGGCCGAGCTGAAAACCGCCACCGAAGAAGCCACCAAACCCTTCCGCGACCGCCTCGCCGTCATCGACCCGCAGATCGACGAACTCACCCCGCAGTACGCGAAACTCCAGACCGAACTCGGCTTCTGGCAGGCGGAATTCGAACGCGAACTCAACGGCCAGCGCTCCGGCCTGCGCGGCGAAGGCCCCCGCGCCCGCTCCATCCGCGCCGACCAGCTCGAACCGCGCCGCGAGGAAGCCAAGCGCCTCGGCTCCCTGCTCGAACACCTCACCGCCGAAAAAGCCACCCTCCAGACCCAGGCCCGCGAGGCGGAAAAGGGTGCCATCGCCGCCTTCGAAACCCGCCTCGCCGAAATCGAAGCCGCCAACAAGGCCGAGGCCGACCGTGTCGCCGCGCTCAAGCGCCAGGTCGAGGAAAGCCAGGCCGAATCCTTCGTCACCCAGCAGAACGCTCTGCGCGACACCATCAAAGCCCAGATCGACACCCGCATCGAAGAACTCCAGCGCGCCCAGGACGAACTCGCCGCCGTCGCCAGCGAGGAACGCACCCGGATCGACGCCATCCTCGCCGAGCCGCGCAAGGACATCCTCACCCAGACCCTCGCCCTCCACGGCCTCTTCCGCGCCGGCAGCGAGGGCGGGCAGTTCGCGCTGGCCACCTATGTCGTGCTCACCCTGCTCTTCATGCTCGTGGACACCATTCCCCTGATCGTGAAATTCTTCACCAAGCCCGGCCCCTACGACACCCTGCTCGACCGCGACGAAATCTCCTACGACGCCGAGCACCGCGCCTTCCGAGAAAGCCATCAGCGCTACATGGACCGCCTCGCCGCCGGCAACCTGATCGCCGTCACCCGCAACAAGCGCCTCGAAAACGCCCTCATCGACGGCGTCGAGCACAGCCGCGCCGCCCGCGAATTCCTCGACTCACTGATCGAGATGGAAAAATCCTTCGCCGAAAAAATCCGCATGGAGCAGGACGAAGCCTTCCACGCCGGCCCCGAAAAACTCGCCGCGCTGGAAGCGATCAAGAAGCGATTCTATGAGGACATGCAGCACCGGATGGAAGTCTTCTTCGCCGGGCAGCGTGCCTGATCCGCTTTTTGCGAACATTTTGCACAAACCTGATGGTGGTTTGGCGCAGCGCTTCTCACAATCGGTTTTCATCGGACCCGGAGCGCACAACCGCGCTCCGCCACCGCCATGAATATCCGAATCGTTTGCCTCGCCCTCGCCCTGGCGTCACCCGCCTTTACCCAGGAGCCGAATCCCTTCGTCAAAAAACCCGCCGACAAAAAGACGGAACAGCCTCCGGGCCCGAGCGTCTTTGGCGTGTTGGAACACATTCTCGTCCCGCCCGCCGCCATCGACGCCTGGATCGAAGCGAACGGCATGCCGGACGATGCCACCCCTCTGCGCGAGGAGTTGGAAAAGTGGGTGCGCGAGGGAAGCGCCCGCATCGACCATACGACCTTTTTCAACACCCTGATCGGGCGCAAGGCCTCATCCGGCTCCATTCTCGAACAACTCTACCCGACCGAATATATGAGCGGAGGCGCCGACGTTTGGCCGCTGCCTACTGCCTTTGAGGCGCGCAACACAGGTTATTTCTGCGCTTTTGAAGCAAAATCACTGCAGGGCGGCATCGCCTTCGTCGCCGAATCAGGATGGACGGTTACACGGGAACAACATCCTTCCTGGCACCCACTCATGGAACGGACCCGGCAACCCGGAGATATCTTCATTCCTATCTTCGATACCATCCAATCCAGCAGCCTCGATTCCATCCGCGTCGCTGGCGGTCCCGGCGACCCCTTCGCCGCGAATCCCGGCAAGGAGGCCGATCCGCAGGCATGGGAAAAGGGCGCGCTTCCCCTGGCGCCAAGCAAAACCCATTGGCTGGGCCGTTTCGATCCCGTCCCCATGGAACGTGAGCAGGGAGCCATGTCCCGCCTGGTCTTCTTCCGGGGAGCCACGGGGGAGACAACAGAGCCCCCACTCCGCGACACCGTTCCCGAACGGTTTCACTTCTCTTTCAAGGCGGTGCGGGTGAAGCATGCGGATTTCTCCGCTTGGCTCCGGGAAGCTCCGCTTCACACCATTGCCATGGACTGCTGGGAACAAACTGCCGCCTGGGAAAAGGACGGCCGGACCGAAACCGTCGATTCGGCGGGTGGCGTGGTGAATCTCTCCCATCGCTGGGACTTCCAGAGTGTCCGGGAAACCATCTATCCCACCGAATGGACGCCGATCAACGAAACCACGGAACTCGAACGTTGGGAAAAAATTACCCCCGCGAAGGAAGGCGGCCAAACCGTCCACAGAAACAACACCTACGCCAGAAAGCGGATCGAAGCCGTTCCGGGGCTCGGGGGCGCCAGCGTTCCCAGCAGCTTCGAGACGCGACATGTCGGCCTGCTTCTCAATGCCGCCCGCTTTTCTTCCGATGCGGGGGAGGCCATCGCGGAGTTGAGACTCTCCCGTGTCCGCCAGGTGAGTCTCTCCACCTACCGCAGGATCGAGGTGGACGGCGAATGGATTCCCGATATCCAGTTGCCGCTTTTTTCCGACAATTCGTACGAAGCGACCTGCCGCCTGCTTCCCGGCCGCTGGATTTTAGCCACCTCCTGCGTCGAATATTTGAACGACGGAACCCCTGACCGCGACCACCGCATCCTCTATTTCGTCAGAATGGAGTGACACCCTCGCCCGGAGTTGCAAAGTCGATGCTCATGCCCCGCGACCACCCGGAAGAAGCCTCCCTCCGCAAGCGCCCGCCCGCCTGGGGCTGGACACTCGCGGTCGTGGCGGTCTTCGCCGCGCTCATCGCCCTCGCGGGCAGCCATCTCGCGCGGCAAACCGAAAGCGTCGCCGAAAAACCTCCCGGCAACCGCAGCGACGACGCTTTCCGCGAAGTCGCCCGCCGCATCGAAGCCCTCGAACGCCTGTGGGAAAATGCCCTCGACGCCGAAGCCGACCGCCTGCTCTCCCGGAACTTCCACTCCGGCCCCTCCGCCGTGGTGGGCGTGGTCCAGCGCTCGCTGCTCAATCCCTCACTGTCCGATCCCGGCAGGGCCCACGTCCGTGAAGACGGCCAGCCGCCGCAGTGGCGGCCGATGCTGGAAAAATTCTCCCGCAAGGAAGCCGGCGAATGGGTGTTCTCCGAAAGAGACATCCTCCACGGCTCCGGCTGGATCGAGATGCCCGGCAAACCGCCCGCCTGGTGGCGGGGAAACGGGCGCATGGCGGTCATCCTTCTCGTCGATCCGGCGGAAGCTGCATCGGTCGCCGCCGCCGACCTGCGCGCGAAAGCCCCGTCTCTTTCCGGCGAAGCGGGGGCCTTCGTTTGGCGCGCTCCGAGCGGCGTGGCATGGGCGGAGCATGGCGAGCGCACGCACAAGCCCGATGAAATCCTCCGCCACGTCTCGCGCTTCGGCGATTGGACGCTGGAGCGGCACTACCCGGTCCGCGTCGAAGTCACCTGGCGCATGCCGGTCCTCGCCGGGAGTTTCGCCCTGGCCCTGCTCCTCCTCGCCGGCGGCATCGCCGTCGCCGTCTGGCAGCGCAAAGCCATCCGCCTCGCCGAGGAGCGCGTCAGCTTCGTCAACCGCGTCTCCCACGAACTGCGCACGCCGCTCACCAACCTGCTCCTCAACACCGACCTCGCCCTCGACGGCCTGCCGGTGGAAGACGGCAGACTCCGCCGCCGCCTCGGCCTCATCCGCGAGGAAACCGGTCGCCTTTCCCGCATCGTCGACAACGTCCTCGCCTTCGCCCGCATCGAGCGCGGCCGGTACGAAGCCCGAGGCCAATCCTGCGACCTCGGCGCGCTGATCGACGAGATGCGGGAAAACTTCGCCCCCCTCTTCGAGCGCAAGTCGATCCGCTGCCGCTACGAGCATGACGGCGGGGGCAGCGTCCCGCTCGATCGCGACGCCCTCGCCCAGATCCTCGCCAACCTGCTTTCCAACGTCGAAAAATACGCCGGCGAATCCGCCGAAGCCCGCGTCGCGGTCTCGATGAACGGCGAACGGCTAGTCGTGGAAGTGGCCGACGACGGCCCCGGCATCCCGGCCGAAGCGCGCGACCGCGTCTTCCGCCCCTTCGAGCGCGCCGGTTCGCGGGTGAATGAAGGCGCGACCGGCACCGGCCTGGGCCTCACCATCAGCCGCGAACTCGCCCGTGGCCTGGGCGGCCGGCTGGAACTTGTTCCCTCTCCCGGCGGCGCGAGATTCCGCCTCGAAATCCCCATGGAAAGGAACCCGGCATGACCGTGCTGCTCGCCGAAGACGACACCGTGACCCGCGAAGCCGTCGCCGAGCTTCTGGAAAACGAGGGCCACCGCGTGCGCGCCGCCCGCGACGGACGCGAGGCGCTCGACCTCTGGCGCGCCGAGCGCCCGGGCCTCGTCCTGCTGGACATCATGATGCCCGGCGCGAGCGGCTACGAGGTTTGTCGTACCATCCGCCGCGAGGACCGGCGGGTGCCCGTGCTTTTCCTCTCCGCGAAATCCGAGGAAGTGGACGTGGTGCTCGGCCTGGAACTCGGCGCGGACGATTTCCTGCGCAAGCCCTTCGGCAAGCACGAACTGCTCGCCCGCGTCCGCGCCGTCCTCCGCCGTCGCGAAGCCCCGGAAACGGACACTCCTCTCGCCTTCGGCCCTTGGACCCTCCACCCGAAGCGCCTGCTCGCCACCCACGGCGACGGCCGCGAGGTGGAACTCAGCGCCCGCGAGGTGAAAATGCTCGCCCTCCTCGCCTCCCGCCCCGGCGAGGTGATCTCCCGCGACGAATTGCTCAACGCCTGCTGGGGCATGGAATACTTCCCCGAATCGCGCACCCTCGACCAGCATGTGCTGAACCTGCGGAAAAAGATCGAGCAGGACCCCTCGCGCCCCGCCCTGATCGAAACCGTCCGCGGAGCCGGCTACCGTTTCCCGTCCGCCCGATGAAAAGAGTGGCTGCGACGGCCCGTCGCGGGCCGCGGCAGCCACAGTACCCAGAATTTCATTCCCTTATGTTTTCCTGCCCGGGAACCGGATACGCCCCCCTCACCGGCGGACCCCGTGGGCATCCCCGAAGGCATCCGCCGCGGCTTTGCTTGCCGGGTCATTCTTCGGCCATTCCAAATAAATCTTGCGTAACAATTTCTGACGCCTCTCCCCCTCCCCGAGAGTGAGCGCCCAATTCGCCGCCGCCTCGGGCTCATACCCCGCGACGAGTTCCGCATAGGCCGTGATCGCGACATTTTTCATCTCTCCCGCGGGAACGGTATTCAACCAGTTCCCCACCCCTTGATAATCCTGCTCCGTCCATTGCCTCACAATCGAACGGACGGGCCTCTCGCATTGGCTTCCGGGGAGGCGCGCCCCGAACCACTCCGTCCACCGGGCTTCTTCCCCGGGTTTCACGGCATAGCCGAGTTCGTAACCAAGGGCAATAAGCTCTCCGGCCGTAAGCCCCGCGTTTCCGGCCCACCGGCTTCCTTCATCGAAACCGTCCTCGACCAACATCCTCCCCAAAACCCCGACCGCATAATTCCCCGCATCCCTGCGTTTTCGCCCGTCCTCTATCGTCGGCAGGAACTCTCGCAGCGATTTCAACGTCGCCATACGGGCCTCTCCGGTTTTTGCCAGGCCCATGATGGTCTGCGTGGCATTCATGGGGGAACTGATCTCAAGCTCTCCGATCAGTCGGAATGCCAGATCGATGTCGGACTTGGCCGCTTTCCATACCAGACTGCATCGCACGTCGTCATTCATGACATATGGGCGTTCCTGGATCTGTTCCTTCATCCATTGGAGGACGCCTTCAAAATCCTCATCGGCCCAGGTCACCAGCGCCCGGGCAATCATAATGCCTTGGACAATCTCAGGGAAGCGATCCGCCGCCTCGATATACAAATCGAGCCCGTCCCTCGGGTGTGTGTCGAGGATGCTTGAAAGCGCGTGATGGCAGTGAATACGGCGCGCCTCCTCCACCAAATCCTCGCACTCGTATACCTCGGCAAGATACTTGCGCCAATCGGCCGGCTTCATTCTCCGGATTCTGTCGATGAGCCGCTCGTATCCCTCCTTCCGGCCCGCGTCACCAACCTCGTCCCTCATGGCGGGATCGTACACCGCACGGATGAGATCAATGATTTCCCGGGGGAGGGGCGGCTCGTTGAAAGATGCCCGCTCGTCCCTCTTCAGGGATCGGGAAGCCGTGGACAAGGCATGCATCTCCATATTCTTCAGCTCGGCCCGCACCGCCTGGAGATTCCCACGGGCGGATGCCAGAGTCCGTTCCTGGTGCCAGGACAGAGCCCCGACGGTCAGGCAGCCGGTAATGAGAATCACGGAATAACGCTTCATCGCATGCTCCTTCTTCAGTGGTTCCTGATGTGCCGGATCGCGTTCTCGCGCAACGCCGGATCGGCGATCCGTTCGGCGAGTTCCATGGACCCTTGGCCGTGGCAACAACCTCCCCGCTTCAGAAAATCGACCACCCCCTCATCCGACGCGTCTTCCTGACGATAGTGCATCACCAGTGCCGCGGCCTCCTCGAAAGACATCCTGTTCCAATACAGCGCCTCTCCCAGAACCGCCCCGGTGATACCGCCCGTCGAAACGCTTTCCGCGGTTCCGATCCATTCGCGCACACGATCCAGCTCTTCGATGGTCAAAGGGTGCTCGGAAGAGAACTTCTTGATGTTCTCGGCAGCCGCCGCCTGCACACATGCCGCTTCCTCGGCAGGTGTAGCGCCGATTCTTTGAAGATATCCCGACACCTGCTCCAGATCCTGGCTGAGCGTCTCCGCCACCCTGGACAGCGCCTTCAATTTCCCATCCTCCGGCAGCGTCTTCCTCGCCATATCCGCAAAGGCGGCATGGTCTTTCGCATCGAGCCGGTCCGCCCCGAGAGAACTCAGCAAATGCAACGCTTCCTCAGCGTTCATTTTCAGCAACCGCTCTTCCAGCACCTGTGGGTCGGAGAAGAAAAGAACGCGCGCCAGCTCCCTTTCGAACCTGACCCGCCCGTCGTTCACGTCTGACAGGGATTTGTCCTTCGATTCATCGCCGGCGATCCATTGATCCACCCACGCACAGGCTGCGGAGGGTTCGCTCTCCGCCCATTTCCCAAGCGCCTTCGCCAAGACCATTGCCGTGCCGATATCCCGATAAGCCCGCTTGCCGAAAAAGTGCAACGCTGCCTGCGGGTTCTTGCTGGCAAGCGGGTTGAAGAACCACCCTGCAAGGTAGTCCTTCTCACCTTCACCCAATCCCAAGGCGGCGATCTGTTCGAGAGCGAGGATGATTTCCTCGCCCGACATCCCGTCGATCGCTTCCCTCAGAGCGATTTTTTCGCGTTCCGTTCCCCCGCCCTGCCGCCAGAGCAGCATCGCCTCCCAGTCGAATCCCGCAGCCGATTCGTCTTGTGGAGAATCGGAACTCCCCGGCTCCGCAGCGGGTGCTCCGGGCACTTCCATTCGGATCGCCGTGATCCGCCGCTCCACCTCCGAGGTCTCTTCTTTGACCGTGGCGATGATATGCTGCCGCTTCACAAGCCAAGCCCCGGCCAGGCACGCCACGATCACTGCCGTATAAATTTTTACGCCGGAACCCACGACACATCAATGCTCGGTGCGTGCCTGTCCCTCTGTCAATCCGGATGATTGACCCCTTGGCAGATCTGAGGCGGCTGGGGGCGACATCGTCCCTTGGCGCTTCTTCCCGACCCCATACAAGGCAGGCATGCGGCGAATCCTTTTATCTGCTCCTTTGCACCTGACATACATGGGTCATTGTTTCCAGATCGAACGCAACTCGCGCAATTCGAACGAACGGATCACTGCGGAACCACCCTCTGCACGCAATTCCAAAGGCGCTTCCTGCTGCCGTGCGAGATTGGTAATGGAGACTTCGCCGCGGTTGCCGAAAGCTTCCAGTGAAAGCCGGTCCATAAGAACGCGGATCTCGACCACACCGGCTTCGGGTTTCATCGGCACATCGGTGCCATGGGAATGCAGCAAGTTATGGTTCACATCGTACTTCACGACATTGCCGCGCAAATCAAGGACGATCGCATCGCACTCCGACCGGGCGACATCGACGCGGAGTATGATGTCGAAAAGCTCCCCCTCGACGTCCGCCAAGGGATTCTCCCCCGGCCTCAACGCATGATCGGCGAGAGAGAATTTCCGCGTATAAAGCCGCGAAATCTCGCGAATGGGATTGCGGCACAACGTCAGGCCGCCGGGGAGCTTCCGCAGTGTCAACTCGCAGGGAAAGCTGGCCTGCTGGTTGAAAGGCATGTTCTTTGGATAATCGTCCCAGCCCCGCATCCACGCGATCTGAATCCGGCGCGGGTCGCTGGCCGGCATGTTTTCGAAAGTCATCGTCGCATAGAAATTGCGCCCGTGATCGCCCTTGCGCTTCGCCGTTTCGGTCGTGAAGCGGGTGCCGTCGAAAGCGCCGGTAATGTAGTCTCCGTTGCCGTCGATGATCACCCATTTCTTCTCGCCCTCGCTGCCGCCCTCGACGGGCAACTCGAACATATCCGGGCATTCGTAGGAGTCGGGAATGCTGCCGGGCAGGCGCTTCCATTCTAATAGATTGTCGGATGAGAAAAGCAGGTAGTGGTTCTCCGGTTCGCCGGGAGGCACCGAGAGCAGGGCGGCCCGGCGTCCGAGCCCGATCTCCACGGCAGTCTGTTCGCAGACGACCTGCGAGCCCTCTGCCGTGCGACGCCGCCAGCGTGCGGCGAGCGTGAAACTGTCGTCGCCCTCCGCCAGCACAGCGGGACCGTGCAGCGACTGCCCGCCGGAAAAGCGCAACAACGGCCTGCCATCGGCGTGCGAGACCAGTACCGGCCGACGAGCAGGCTCCTCTTGCTTCATCTCGTGACCTTTGCCGGAAAGATCTTTCCACACGGCAACGCGGCCGCCGTCCTCCGCAGCGGCCTGCGAGGCGTCGAGGTGGAGCGCCAAACCATCGCCTGCGGGCGCCTCTTGAGTCGCTCCCTTCAGCCGATCGAGCATTTCCGCGGTTTCGGCATCCGACAACGGCCGGTCATACACGGCGATCTCGGCAATATCGCCATCGAGGAACTCCGAACCGCCCACCTTGGCCCCGATGTGGAAGGCGGCGGCGCCGAGATTCCGGTGCTGGGCGTCGATGGTCGCCTGGCTTTCCCCCGCTTGATCGGACAGGACCACCCTGCCATCGGCAAAGACCCGCAGGACGGAGGCATTCCACTCGCCCGGCGCATAGCTCCTCAAATCATGGGCGTCGTTCTGCTCGCCATTGAATCCATAGGCAGGCGGCGGCGCGGTATCGGACGGTCCGTAGAGGATCATGATCCATTTCTCCGTCGGCTCATGCCAGAAGACCTTCGGATCGCGGAACCCGTGGGAAAGCACCGGATTTTTGTCGTACTTCGACCAGGTCAGGCCGCGATCGAGACTGTAGGAAATGCACTGACTCAGATTGTCCGTACTGCTCCAGAACGCGATCATCGGCGGCGTGACCCCGTCGCCGAGCCCCGAGCTGTTGCGGTGGTCGATCACACCGCCGCCGGACTGCGTGCCGCCGAACTTCCCTCCCTTGCCGAAAGCCGGCCGCAATTCCTTCCAGTGGATCAGATCGGTGCTCACCGCGTGAAGCCACGCCGACCACCAGCGCTGAGCGAAAAAGTGATACTCACCGTCGAAATGGACCAGCCCGTTGATATCGTTCATCCAGCCCTCCTCGTGATGGGGCGGATGAAGCCGGTAGTCGTCCCAATAGCGCGCCGTGAAATGAAACTGCGGACGCAGCGATTCACGATAAAGCGGTTCGCGCTCCTCTGCCGGAAGATTTCCGGCAAGCAGGGCGATTGCGAGAGGGATACGGATGGGATTCACGACGCGATGATTTGGAATATTGATTCTGTTTGATACGAGGACAGCAAGTGGAGCTTTCCAGCATCTGCGTACTGGTTTTCCCGACACTTGAATTTCCCGAAGTTTCCGCTTGGCAAGCCGGCTCCTCCCATGCAGTCTCCGCGCCCGCCCGAAATCCGGCGGGCTCGATTTTCTCAACGAACTCATACACATGGCCGTCGCTCTCCGCCTCAACCGCCAGGGAACCAAGGATCGTCCCTACTACAAGATCGTCGCCGTCGACAGCCGCAAGCGCCGCGACGGACGCTACATCGAGCAGGTCGGCACCTACGACCCGATGAAAGACGGCCTGAACTACACCATCGACCTCGAAAAGGCCGAGAAGTGGGTCGGCGTCGGAGCCCGCGTCTCCGAGACCGTCAACAGCATCCTCCGCAAGGCCCGCACCGCCGCCAAGGCCTAGCCGCGCCGGATCTTCCGATTTTCCAGCCGCCTCCCCACCGGGGATGGCGGCTTTTTCACATCCGCGCATGGACTACTCCGCCCTCATCGCCCAACGCCGCCGCCGCGCCGCGGAACTCGACGAAAGGATCGCCGATCCCTCCTTCTTCGACGACCCGAAGCGCGCCTCGGAAATCATGCGCGAGCATCGGCGTCTCCAGGAAACCCTCGCCCTCTGGGACCGGCTCGAAACCACCCGCCGCCAGCTTGAGGAAAACGAGGAGCTGGCCAAAGCGGACGACCCCGAGCTCGCCGAAATCGCCCGCGAGGAAATCCCCGGCCTACAAACGACCCTCGCCGGACTCTCCGAGGAAATCCAGTACGCCCTGCTCCCCGCCGACCCCGACGAAGACCGCGATGCCATCGTCGAAATCCGCGCCGGCGCCGGCGGTGACGAAGCCTCCCTCTTCGCCGCCGAACTCCTCCGCGCCTACCAGCGCTACGCCGAGACCCGCGGCTGGAAAACCGAGCACCTTTCCAGCAGCCCCTCCGAAGTCGGCGGCTTCAAGGAAGTCTTCCTGCGCGTCACCGGCGACGAGGTTTTCCGCATCCTCAAATACGAATCCGGCGTCCACCGCGTCCAGCGCGTCCCCGCCACCGAGACCCAAGGCCGCATTCACACCTCCACCATCACCGTCGCCGTGATGCCCGAGGCCGAGGAAGTCGATGTCGAACTCAAGCCCGACGACCTTCGCATCGAAGTCTGCCGCGCGGGCGGCGCCGGCGGCCAGCACGTCAACCGCACCGAATCCGCCGTCCAGGTCTTCCATCTGCCCACCGGCATCATGATCCGCTGCGAAGACGGTCGCTCCCAAGGCCAGAACAAGGAGCGCGCCCTCCAGATCCTCCGCACCCGCCTCTATGAAATGAAGCAGCGGGAGGAACAGGCCAAATACTCCGCCACCCGTCGCTCTCTGATCGGCTCCGGCGACCGCTCGGAAAAAATCCGCACCTACAACTTCCCTCAAAGCCGCGTGACCGACCACCGCATCGGCCACACCTCCCACAACCTTGCCGGCGTCATGGCCGGCGACTTCTCCGAGTTCACCGCCGAACTCCAGAAAGCCGAAATGGCCGAACGCCTCGTCGAGGCCGGCATGGGCTGAAGATCTGTTCCGTCCGGATTTTTGGAGTGCGGCGGGAAGTATTTGTTTTGCCCCCTCCGGGGCGCTCCCGACTAATGCCAATCGCCGCTATCGTTTTGACTTTTGACCACGGAAAACACGTGAGCCCCGGCAGGCAAACCCTTGATCCTTGACCTTCAAAAACCTCGCTTCCACGCTTGCCGGAACGGCCTTCCACCGTTCCCGCTTTGTCCTCCATATGAAGTTTCCCTTCCGCAACCTCCTCCTCACCGGCGGAGCCGGGTTTATCGGCTCCCATGTCTGCGAAGCCCTCCTCGCCGAAGGATGCAAGCTGACCGTGCTCGACGATTACAACGACTTCTACGACCCGGCGCTGAAGGAAAGCAATCTCGCCGCCGTCGCGGATCGCATCGAAATCGTACGCGGCGATCTGCGTGACCAGGCGCTGATCGAGCGTGTCTTCTCCGCTCGCAGCTTCGATGCCGTCATCCACCTCGCCGCCCGCGCCGGCGTACGTCCCTCCATCGCCGATCCGCGCCTGTATTTCAGCACCAATGTCGATGGCACCCTCAACCTCCTCGAAGCATGCCGCACGCGCGGCATCGGGAACTTCATCTTCGCTTCCTCCTCCTCCGTTTATGGTGTGAACCGCAAGGTGCCTTTCGCCGAGACCGACCCCATCGAGCGCACCATCTCGCCCTACGCCGCGACCAAACTCGCTGGCGAGCAGCTTTGCTCGAACTACTCGCACCTCTTCGGCATCCGCTGCACCTGCCTGCGCTTTTTCACCGTCTATGGCCCCCGCCAGCGCCCCGACCTCGCCATCGCGAAATTCACCCGCAACATCCTCGCCGGGAAACCCATCCCCCAGTACGGCGACGGCAGCACCGCGCGCGACTACACCTACATCGACGACATCGTCCGCGGTGTGCTCGCCGCCACCTGTTACACGCAAACCTCGCCCTTCGAAATCTTCAACCTCGGCGGTTCCGCGACCAACACCCTCTCCCAGCTGATCCGGTTGCTGGAGAAGAGCCTCGGCAAAGAAGCCCTCATCGAGCACCTGCCCGACCAGCCCGGCGACGTGCCGCGGACCTTCGCCGACGTGGACAAGGCACGCCGGCTCCTCGGCTACGAGCCGTCCACCCCTCTCGCCGAGGGCCTGCGCAAATACGCCGCCTGGGTCGCCGCACGACAGCCCTGAGCAACTCCCGGACGGGATGAAGATCGCCATCGTCAGGAAAGAATGCTCCTTCCGCAAAGGCGGCGCCGAACGCTACGCCGCCAATCTTTGCACCCAACTCGCGAAAGACGGACACGAAATCTTCCTCCTCGCGGCGCAATGCGACGCCGAACTCCTCGCCAGCGTCACCCACATCCCGATCAAAGTCGACCGCCTCACCTCGTCGCGCAAGAACTGGTCCTTCCACGCCAACAGCCAGAAAGCGCTGGCCGGTCTGCGGGTGGACCGCGTCTTCGCCCTTTCCCGTTCCTACCCCGCCGATGCCTTCCGCGTCTCCGATCCCCTGCACGACTTCTGGATGAAAGTCCGCTACCCGGGCTCCTTCCAAGGTTTTCTCCAGGCACTCAACCCCCGCCACCGCACGATCCTGCGACTGGAAAAAGGCATCTTCGATCCCGCCAACACCGGCATCGTCGTCACCAACTCCAAACTCTCCCGGACGATGATCCGGGATTACCACGACTATCCCGAAGACCGTATCCGCGTGATCTACAACGGCGTCGACCTCTCGACATTCCGCCCGCCCGCCCCCGCCCGTCCGGACCGCGAAACACTCGAACTCCTCTTCGTCGGCCAGGACTTCCGCCGCAAGGGGCTAGCGCCGCTTGTCCATGCCCTCGCTTCGCTGAAACGCTCCGCCCTCCCCTGCCGCCTGCGCGTCATCGGCCGGGATGACCCCGCTCCCTACCGCAAACTTGCGGCCGGACTCGACCTCGCCGGTCTCATCCGTTTCGAAGGTCCCACCCGCGGCATCGAAACCGCCTATCAGGCCGCCGATCTTCTCGTCTTTCCAACCCTCTACGACCCCTTTGCCAATGTCTGCCTCGAAGCCCTCGCCTGCGGCCTGCCCGTCCTGACCACGGCCACCAACGGAGCCTCCGAAATCCTCGACGAAGGCATGGACGGCTACACGATCGACGGCGCGGAGGCCACCCTCGCCGAAGCCATCGCGGCGAAAATCGCCGCGTTCCACCGCCTTTCGCCCGAAGAGCGCCGCGCCATGCACGCGAACGCCCGCGCCAAGGCCGAACGCTTCACCATCCAAAACAATGCCCGCGGGGTCGTCGATTCCCTCGCCGCCGCCCGCCGCTGATCCGATGAGCGCCGTGACTCCAGACGACCTCCGCGACTACCTGCGGCAACTCCCTTCGGAAGCCGCCGGTCTCGCTCCTTTCGAAGCCGCTGGAGGACAGGGCTGGATCGCCCGCTCTTCCTGCCGCCCCGCTGATTTCGATGCGCTCCAGCTCGCCGTCCGCCGTCCGCCGCCGGGCATGTCGATCCGCAAATTCGGCACCCGCTCCGTCGTGGGCCGCTACGAATCCGCGGAAAGCGATCTCGTGCTGAAATACTACTACCCTCGTAGCCTGCTCAAACGCCTCACCTACGGCCTCCGCGGCTCCCGCGCCGTTCGAAGCTGGAACGCCGGGCTCGCCTTCTCCTTTGCCGGCATCCCCACCGCCATTCCGCTCGCCTTGCTCGAATGGCGCTCCTGCGGTCTCCTCCTCGACAAGTCCTTCCTCGCCGTCCGGCATCTTCCTGGCATCCCGCTCGACGACTTCGCCCGCCGCCACGGCGACGACCCCGCGAAACTCGAACCCCTCGCCGGCAGCCTGCGCGACATCTTTTCCCGCATGGCCCTCCTCCGCATCGCCCACGGCGACCTCAAGGCCAGCAATATCATCGTCGGCGACGACGGCGGAGTCTCCTTCATCGATCTCGATGCCGCCACGATCCTCTCCCCGGAAAGCCAGTGGTCCGCCGCCCGGGCTCGCGATATCCGCCTCTTTCGGGAAAACTGGCGGGACCTTCCCGGAGCCGCCGCCGCATTCGCCCGCGTCTTTGATTGACATTACCTATCCCCTCACGATCTCCCGCCAGCACGAAACGACCCGTTTCTGCGCGGCGGCACGGGTATGGTTTTCCCGGAACATCCTGAGCGCGTTTTCCCCCAGCTTCCGGCGCAGCGCGACATCGTCGATCAGCCGGATCAGCCTGTCCCTCCACTCCCCGGCATCGCGGGCGGCGAAACCCGTTTCGCCTTCCCGGACGAGTTCGGCGGTCGCCCCGACAGGGTTGGCAACGCAAGGGATCCCGCACGCCGCATACTGCAGCGCCTTGATCGGAGACTTCCCCGCGGCGAACGCATCGTCCGGCAATGGCAATAGGCCGATGTCGAACGTCCGGACCGTCTCCGGCTCCGTTCCGGGCGAAAAATCGTGATACTCCATCTCCAGCGGCACGGGCCACTCCGGGCGCTTTCCGCAATAGACGGTCACAAGCGCCTGCGGCCGCGCCTTCTGTACCTCATGCAAGACCTCCGCAAGCCGCAGCAGATACGCGAGATTCGGGGGAGACCCCGACCAGCCGATGCGGATCCGGCCGTCCTCGCGGCCGCCACCCTCTCTCCAAATTTCGGGATCCAACGCCATCGGAATGATGCAAACCCGCCGCGCCAGCGGTCCGAGATACGCCGCGAGATGCCCGTTGGGGACCGTGCAGGCGTCCGCCGCGGACGTCACCGCGGAGAGCCGGTGCTTCGTCCGCACCCGGGTCCAGAGCGAATGCTTTTTCCCGTGGGGCTCCCAGATCGCATCGTCGGTATCGAAAATCAGCCGTCGGGCGCCCTTCCGTACCCGCCTGACCCACGAGGCCCGCATCAGACGCTTCTGCACGATCACCAGATCGTAGCCCGGCAACGACGGCCAATCCGCAAATCCTTTCGCCTCCGCCATCGTCAAAGAAATCCCTTCGGCACGCAGCGGATCGACGAACTGGCCGAGACGGTACTGAGTGCTCGCGACATGAAAATCGCCGATCGTGAGTGCGAGAACCTTCACGGGAAGAACGATGCGAAAGCCGCCGCGGCACGGCAAGGTCTCACCCCGGAAACCACTCCACCCTCTTCTCCCGCCATCGGAAAAGACCGCTCGCCGTTCTCCGAAAACTGGAGGAAAACATCTCCGCGACCGCCCGCTTCGCCTCTTCCGACAATCAACCTTTTCCGATGGATCAAACGATCAAACTCAAGGACACCCAACCCCTCGCCCAAGGCCGGATGCGCTACATCTACGCCTACCCAGGCGATCCCGGCCTCATCATCAAAGTCATCCGTCCCGACGTCATCGATCAGCGCTGGGGCAGCGGCCAGCCTTGGTACAAAGCCAGCCGCCGCTTCCGCCAATACATTTCCTACATGCGCGAAATCGCCGAATACGTCGCCACCCACGCCCGGTACGGCCGCAACCTTCCCTTCGCCCAGCAGGTCGTCGGCTTTGCCGAAACCGACCTCGGCCTCGGCCTCGTCCTCAAAGCGGTGCTCGGCAAAGACGGCAGCCTCGCTCCCAGCGTCACCACCATGATCGCCAACGGCACCTTCGACGACGATGCCGAGCGGGCTCTGCAGCAGTTCATCCACGATCTGCTGGAATCCGACCTCATCGTCGCCGACCTCCACGGAGGCAACATCGTCTATGCCTACAACGAACAACGCGGACACCATTTCGTGATGATCGACGGCCTCGGCCAATCCAGTATCCTTCCCTTCAAATCCCTCTTCCGAACCTTCAACCGTCGGAGCAAGCTGCGCCACATCGCCCGCCTGCGCCGCCGCATGGAAGAAGTCATTCAATACTCCGCTCAAGCCTGATCGGCGAGGCGGTAGCGCTCATACAGCGGTAGGGATTTTAACGCCCCTGAGATCAAACCGATGTGTTCCGGCTTCATCTCCTCCCTCCACCGCTCGTCCAACTTCAGAACTCCCGTGCCTCTCTGATAGGAGGAACCGCTGCACGTCGCCACATGGTGGACCTTCGCATCGGGGCGAAGCAAATCATCGACGAAAGGAATCCCCATGAAATCGCACAAGCCACGCATGGATTCCCCGGTGGATGTGGCCAGATCTTCGTAATACATGACGTGACAGCAATCCTTGCGTCTCCTGGCAAAGGCGGCGTAGCGGACGATCCATTTCTTGTGGAGCTTCAGCCGGTCGCTGAAGTCCTCATGCTCTGCGGCGTACGAACGGAAAATGCCCCGGGGATCCCGCAGGAGCAGGACATAGCCCACGTCCCGGCGCTTCCAGCCCTTCGCCAGCCTGTAGCCGCGGGTCTTCGAAACGTCGACAAGCACGTCGCCACAGCCGTTTTCACGCACTCGGTTCAGCAGATCCGGAGTCCATTTCTTGTAGTTCCGCTTCACTTTTTCCGGAATACCGTCGATCAGCGAGCTCCAGTCCGGACAATCAGCGGCAGGCAGGCCGCAGGAACATTTGGATTGCGGATCCGCGATAACCTGGTCGAGGCGTAGCAACTCCCCCACCCCCACGACTCCCGGGTGATTGTCCAACAGACGCCCCAACAGGGTGCTGCCGCTGCGACCCAAACCCAGGACGAAAAGAATGCGAAAATTCGGACGAGTGGCGGAACCATTCATGTGACGCACGCGCCCGAGGTGACGGGTAGCGCGAAAAGCTTCTCATGGAAGTCGTTGCACCGGCCGAATCAAGCGGATTCTTTGCGGATTCCGGGAAGAGGGTATTTCATAATTTGCTTATTTTCAATATAAAACACCTCTTTGACTGACTGGCTGGCGGGACAGAACCGCACACCAGCTTTTAGCTTCGCCCCTCTCATGCTCGAGCGCCTCCCGGTCGCTCTGATGGCCTCCCACATCCACCTTGCCTCTGCAAAAATTCCTTGGTTTCATCCGGCCTCCGCCGCCCCGCCCGGAAACCATCGCACCCGCCGCCAACCCACCATTCCGCACCCATCCCATGAAGGCAGTCATCCTCGCCGGCGGCTTCGGCACCAGAATCTCCGAGGAAACCCACCTCAAACCCAAACCGATGGTCGAAATCGGCGGGAAACCCATTCTCTGGCATATCATGAAAATCTATTCCTCCCACGGAGTGAATGATTTCATCATCTGTTGCGGTTATCGTGGATACATCATTAAGGAATACTTCAACAACTACTTCCTCCATACATCGGACGTCACCTTCGACATGCCGAACAACCGCATGAGCGTCCACAACAGGACCACCGAACCCTGGATCGTCACCCTCGTCGACACCGGCGAGGGAACCATGACCGGGGGCCGCCTCAAGCGCGTCCGCGATTTCGTCAAAGACGAAAAGGCATTCTGCTTCACCTACGGCGACGGCGTCGCGGACATTGACATCACCCGCCAGATCGCGTTTCACGAAAGCCACGGCAAACTCGCCACCGTCACCGCGGTACAGCCTCCCGGCCGGTACGGCGCCCTGAATCTGGAAGGAGATCTCGTCACCGGCTTCTCCGAAAAACCCCGCGGCGACGGAGGCCTCATCAATGGCGGCTTTTTCATCCTCTCCCCGGACTGCCTCGACCTCATCGAGGGCGACGGGACCTCCTGGGAAGGCAGGCCGCTCAACGAACTCGCCGCAAAACGCCAGCTCGCCGCATTCGAGCACGACCGCTTCTGGCAGCCGATGGACACCCTGCGCGACAGGAATCTCCTCGAAGAACTATGGAACACAGGGAAAGCTCCATGGAAGCTCTGGTAAACCCCGATCCCTCCTGCTGGCAGGGCCTTTCCGTGTTCCTGACCGGACACACCGGCTTCAAAGGCGGCTGGCTATCCGTCTGGCTTCATGCCCTGGGCGCGGAAGTGCACGGATACTCGCTCTCCCCCCTTAACACCCCGAACCTCTTCGGCTCCGCAAACATCCCGCAGACCTTGGCGTCCCACCAGCTCGGCGACATCCGGGATCTTCCCGCTCTCGCCGGGGCGCTTCAGACCGCATCTCCGCAGGTCGTCTTTCACCTCGCCGCCCAGCCCTTGGTCCGGGAAGGCTACAAAGACCCCCTCGGCACCCTCACCAGCAATGTGATCGGCACCGCGAATCTCCTCGAAGCCGTCCGCCGCACTCCGTCCGTGCGCGCCGTCGTCGTCGTCACCACCGACAAAGTCTACCAAAACAGGGAGTGGGAGTACCCTTACCGCGAAATCGATCCGCTCGGAGGCAGGGACCCCTACAGCGCAAGCAAGGCCGCAGCGGAAATCGTCACCGCCTCCTGGCGCGACAGCTTCTTCTCCGGAACCTCCGGCCACCCCGCACGCGTCGCGACGGCCCGCGCCGGAAACGTGATCGGCGGCGGCGACTGGGCTCCCGACCGCCTCGTGCCCGATTGCCTCAAAGCCTTCGATGAAGGCCGGCCCGTGGAACTCCGCTTCCCCGGTTCCACCAGGCCCTGGCAGCACGTTCTCGAGCCCTTGTCCGGCTATCTCGCCCTCGCCTCCGCCCTGCTGGATCCCGATGGCGACCGCTTCGCCACCGCCTGGAATTTCGGCCCGGATGTCTCCGGCAATGCCACCGTCCTCGAAGTCGCCCGCCAAATCGCCTCCCACTTCCCTTCCGGCGCGTCCGTCACCTGCGCCCCTTCCGCCGCCGCTCCGCATGAAGCCGGGCTGCTCAGCCTCGACAGCTCCCGCGCCCGGAAAGAACTCGCCTGGCAACCCCGCTGGCCCCTCGCCGAAGCGCTCCGGAAAACCGTCGAATGGCACCATGCCTGGACCGCCAGGCGCGACATGCTGGACGTCACCCGTTCCCAGATCGAAAGCTTCCTCCGCAGCCGCGAACCATGAAATCCCGCTTCGAAATCGCGGACACCCCTCTGCCCGGCCTCCACCTCCTCACCCGCCAGCCGGTCGGCGACCAGCGTGGCTACCTCGAACGCCTGTTCTGCAACACGGAACTCGAACCACTGTTGCCGGGCGGAAAAACCATTGTCCAGATCAACCGCACCCTCACCGCCAGATGCGGCACCATCCGCGGCCTTCACCGCCAGCTTCCTCCCCACGAGGAAATCAAATTCGTCTCCTGCCTCCGCGGACGCGTCTTCGACGTCGCCGTGGATCTCAGGGAGGATTCGCCCACCTACCTCCGCTGGCACTCGGAAATCCTCTCCGCGGACAACTTCAAAACCTTCGTCATCCCCGAAGGCTTCACCCACGGCTTCCAGACCCTCACCGACGATTGCGAGCTGCTCTACTTCCACACCGCCGCCTGGCGCCCGGAAGCGGAAGCCGGCCTGAACGCCCTCGACCCCGCGCTCGGCATCCCCTGGCCTCTGGAAGTGTCCGAAATCTCGCAGCGGGACCGCTCGCACCCCATGCTACCCTCGTCCACGCGCCGCCCGCAATGAATTGCCGCCACTGCAAAGCTCCCCTCACCATTCCCTTCATCGACCTGGGGAGTTCGCCCCCTTCGAACGCCTACCTGGACCGGGACGCCCTCTCCGCTCCCGAAAAATGGTTCCCGCTCCGCGTCCTCGTCTGCGACAACTGCTGGCTCGCGCAAACCGAGGACTTCGCCAGTGCCGGCGAACTCTTCGATGAAAACTACGCCTACTTCAGCGGCTTCTCCGCGAGCTGGCTCGCCCACGCGAAACGCTACGTCAGTGAAATGACCGCCCGCTTCGGGCTCGATGAAACCAGCCACGTCGTCGAAGTCGCCGCCAACGACGGCTATCTCCTCCAATACGTCAAAGAACGGGGCATCCCCTGCACCGGCATCGAACCCACCGCCAGCACCGCCGAAGCCGCCCGCGCGAAAGGCATCGAAATCGTGCAGGACTTCTTCGGAGTCCGCCTGGCGCGGGAACTCCGCGCCCAGGGCAAACAGGCCGACCTCATCGCCGCCAACAACGTCCTCGCCCACGTCCCCGACATCAACGACTTCGTCGCCGGCTTCGCCACCCTCCTGAAAGATCATGGTGTCTGCACCTTCGAATTTCCCCACCTCCTCCAGCTCATGGGGCACAACCAGTTCGACACCATCTATCACGAGCATTTCTCCTACCTCTCCCTCACAGCCGTCAGGCGCATCCTGCTCGCCAACGGGCTCGCCGTGTTCGATGTCGAGGAACTCCCGACACACGGAGGCAGCTTGCGCGTCTTCGCCCAACGGACCGAAACAGGCGGGAGAAACGCCTCCCCCAGCGTCGAAGCGATGATCTCCCGCGAAATCGCCGCAGGTCTTTGCGACGCGCGCACCTACGAAGACTATCAACAAAAGGCCGATCGGGCGAAGAACGACTTCCTGGCCTTCCTCATCGAAGCCAGGCGCCAGGGCAAAACCGTCGCCGGCTACGGAGCCGCCGCCAAAGGCAACACGCTCATGAACTACGCCGGCGTGAAACCGGACTTGATCTCGTGCATCGCGGACCGCAATCCCGCCAAACAAAACAAATTTATGCCGGGGAGCCGAATCCCCATCGTCGACGAGCAAACCCTGCGCGAAACCAAGCCCGACTTCGTCGTCATTTTTCCCTGGAACCTGAAGGAAGAAGTCATCGCTCAGCTCGACTACATCCGGAGTTGGGGTGGGCGCTTCGTCACCGCGATTCCCGGCCTCGAGATATCGCCATGAATATCGCCCTCACAGGAGCCTCCGGTTTCCTCGGTCGCCATGTGCTGTCCGAATTGAACCGCCGGGGAATCGCGCCCTCGGTCCTCCTTCGCGGCGAAGTCGGGCCCGATGCTTCCGTGCGTCACGCCGCCCGTTTCGACATCCGCTCCTTCCCCGCCGACGCCTACCGGCAGCTCGGGGAGCCGGAAACCCTGCTTCACCTCGCCTGGGGCGGCCTCCCGAATTATGGCTCCCTTCATCACTATGAAGAGGAACTGCCCGCCCAATATGAATTCCTCAAAAAGATGATCGCCGGCGGCGTCAGGAATCTCGTCGTCACCGGCACCTGCTTCGAATACGGCATGCAATCGGGTCCTCTGCCCGAAACGGCTCCGGCCCGCCCGCAGAATCCCTATGGATTCGCCAAAGACGCCCTTCACCGCCAGCTTCGCTTCCTGCAGGGAGAACTGGACTTCAACCTCGCCTGGGTCCGTCTCTTCTACCCCTATGGCGAAGGGCAGGCCTCCGGCTCCCTCTACTCGCAGTTGAAAAGCGCCGTGGCCGCAGGCCGCCCCGTCTTCGATATGTCGGGCGGCGAACAGCTCAGGGACTACATGCCCGTCGAGAAAATGGCCGCCGATCTCGTCAGCGTCTCCTGCCTGGAAAACTGCGACGAGACGCTGAATCTCTGCTCCGGAATCCCCGTCTCCGTAAGGGCGCTGGTCGAAGGCTGGATTCGCTCCAACGATTGGAAAATCGATCTCAATCTGGGTTTCTACTCCTATCCGGCTCACGAGCCCATGGCCTTCTGGGGCGTTCGGAGTCGCCTCGACCAACTGATTTCCCGATCATGAACCCTTTCAAGGAACTCTATCGATCCGAGCGGCTGCCGGTGTTTCAGAACCGGATGTACGATTCGCCGGAGGAAGCGGTGCGCTGCCCCACCGGCGACGTCGTGCTGGTTCAGGATCTGAATTCCGGCCTGATTCACAACAGTGCCTTCGAACCGGATCTTCTCGTTTACGATTCCAACTATCAGAACGAGCAATCCCACAGCGGCGCGTTCCAAGCACACCTCCTCGAGGTCGAAGGAATCATCCGCAGGAATTTCCCTGGCTACTCGCTGATCGAAGTCGGCTGCGGCAAGGGCGGCTTCCTCGAACAGCTTCAGCTTCTCGGCTACGACATCATCGGCATGGACCCCGCCTACGAGGGCGCGAACCCCGCCATTTTCAAAAAAGCCTTCACAGGCGGAAGCGACGCGCATGCCGACGGCATCATCCTCCGCCACGTCCTCGAACATATCCAGGACCCCGTCTCGTTTCTGAGAAAAATCGCCGGAGCGAACCGCAACCAGGGCAAAATCTACATCGAAGTTCCGTGCTTCGACTGGATATGCAGCAACAGGACCTGGTTCGACGTCTTCTACGAACACGTCAATTACTTCAGGCTCGATGATTTCCATCGGATGTTCGGCGTCGTTCACGAAGCCGCCCGGACCTTCAACGGACAATACCTCTCCATCGTGGCCGATCTGGCGTCCCTGCGGGATCCGGAGTTCCGCGAACCGTTCGACTTTCCCGCAAACTTCGACTCCGGCATCGCGGAGATCTCGGACGCCATCCGCGCGGACTCCGGAAAATGCATCCACACGGCAGTGTGGGGCGGCGCGTCGAAGGGGGTGATTTTCTCGATCCACATGTCGCGCCTGGGTGCGGACATCGCCGCCATCGTGGACATCAACCCGGCGAAACAGGACAAATTCATCGCCGTGACGGGACAACGGGTTCTCTCGCCCGAGGAAGCGATGAACCGCCTGGGGCCGGACGCTTCGATCCTGGTCATGAACGCCAACTATCTCGACGAAGTGAAGTCGATCACCGACAACCGATACCGCTACTCAACCATCTGACACTATTTCCAATGAACGATTTCCAACAAGAAACGATCGAACGCATCGCAGCCCAGGGAAAAAACCAGGAGCTTGCGAACGCCGCCTCGGAATTCGTCAAGCTCTCCACAGTTCCGAAATACTCCTACAATTTCTCGTGGCTCGGACGGCCGATCATCCAGTATCCGCAGGACATTGTCGCCATGCAGGAGATCATCTGGCAGGTGCAGCCCGACCTGATCGTCGAAACCGGAATCGCCCATGGAGGATCGCTCATTTTCTCCGCTTCCATGCTGGAGCTCAACGCCGCATGCGGCGGCCCGGCCGATGCCGGAGTGATCGGCGTCGACATCGACATCCGCCCGCACAACAGGTCGGCGATCGAAGCCCATCCGCTCTTCCGGCGGATCACGATGATCCAGGGATCGAGCATCGACCCTGAAATCATCGCCAGGGTCAGGCAGGCGGCGGCCGGAAAAAAAAGGATTCTGGTGTGTCTGGACAGCAATCACACCCACGAGCACGTCCTCGCCGAACTGGAAGCCTACGCCGGTCTGACCACTGCCGACAGCTACTGCGTGGTTTTCGACACCATTGTCGACGATCTGTCCGATGACATGTATCCCGACCGGCCATGGGGCCCGGGCAACAATCCCAAGACGGCCGTTCTGGAATACCTGGAATCGCACCCGGAATTCAGCATCGACCGCCAGATCGACAATAAGCTGCTGATCAGCGTCGCTCCGGGCGGCTATCTCAAAAGAAGCTCATAACCTCCCCTCTCATTCCCAGCGTCCTCGCCGAAAATGACCGACCGCCCGAAGCTGAGCGTCATCATTCCCACCTGCGACAGGCCCGATACCCTGCGGGCGTCATTGAAGACGCTTCTCATGCAGGAAGCGCCGGACATCGAGATCGTGGTCAGCGACAATGCCGGAGACCCGAGGACGCACGAGGTGGTGAACGGTTTTTCGGACCCACGGCTCGTCTACCTCAGGACCGGTCGCCGCCTGGGAATGTCGGAGCATTGGGAATTTGCGCTGTCCCGGACTCATGGCGACTGGATCACCGTCATCGGTGACGACGACGGCCTGCTGCCGGGAAGCGTCGATCGCTTCCTCGCACTTGCCGAGTCCCTGCCGGTCAAGGCGATCTCCGCGCGCCGCTGCCACTATACCTGGCCGGGCGCCCTCGATGGGAAGCACGGCAAACTCACCGTTTTCGGAGACGGCGGCGAGGAAATCCGGAACTCGGAAGAATGGCTCGCCAGGGTGGTCAAGGAAGGCTGGAGCTACAAGGATCTTCCCGGCATCTACACCGGCGATTTCGTCAAACGCTCCGTCATGGAGGAAATCCGGAACAAAACGGGCCGCTACTTTTCCTCGATCATTCCGGATCTGTATTCGTCCGTTGCCATCGCTTCGGTGATTCCCGAATATTTCTTCTCCCAGATCCCTTTTGCGATCTCCGGAGCGTCTTCGCACAGTACCGGGCAGAAGTACTTCAAGGCGAAAAAGCCGGCAAAGGAGAGCATGGCCTTTTTCTCCGAGAATAAGATGACATTCCACGAAAGCCTGGGGAACGGCTTCGTCCAATCAAAGACCTTCCTGGTCTATGAATCTTACGTGCAATCCCAAGCTCTCAGAGATACTCCTCCGGTCACCGGTCTCAAGGAACAGATCTGGCTCGCGCTCGCATCGGCGGACGAGCAGCATCTTCCGGGCCTGATGGAATACTTCTCCGAAGTCTCGGGGATCAACGCCCTGGACTTTCGGGAAACCGTCAGAGCCGGCCGTGGCTACCTGCTGCGTTATAAGCTGAAGAGGAGATTCCGCAAAATCTTCAAACGGCGCGACTCGCTTCCCCGGGGATTCAAAGCCACATTCCAATCCGATGCGATCGATGACGTGTACGAAGCCGCTCTGTTCGCGGAGCGCGTGATCGCCAACAGAGGCAAGGAACCGAAAGGATGAAAACCCGCCGAAAAAGCAGTCACTTGGATAGCTGGTCCCCGGGCAAAAAGCTTTCGGTGATCTTCGACCGCAATCTCCGCAAGGCCCATCGCCTCTTCCGGACCTTTCCGGTGGCGAAATACGACTCCATCATGGATATCGGCGCCCACCGGGGGGAGTTCGCGCTGCGCGCCGGCGCCTACTTCGAGCCTTCGCGCATCTGGCTTGTGGAGGCGGATCCCTCCATGGCCGAACTTCTGCGGCGCGACTATAGCGGCAGGGCCGGCTGGACCATCGTTCATTCTGCGGTGTCGGACACCTCGGGGGAAATCGAACTTCGGATCAACGAGCACCGGGAATCGTCTTCCATTCTGCCCATCGAGGGAATCTCCGCCCGAACCTTCGGGAAAGAAATGAAAGAAGTGAACAAGGTGACCGTCCCCGCCCTGTCGCTGGACGATCTTTTCGACCGATATGACGTTCCGGACATCGATCTCATGAAGGTGGACATCCAGGGCGCCGAGAAGCTGCTGATCGAGGGTGGCCGAAATGCGCTCGGCAAGGTCCGTTCCATCTATCTGGAAGTGAACTTCGAACGCTTTTACTCCGGCGCTCCGTTGTTCGCCGAGATCGATGGCGCTCTGAGGAATTGCGGTTTCAAGCTCCGCTCGTTCCATGAAACCCGCCTGGGCTCCGACGGGTCGCTGGCCTACGCGAACGCGCTGTATATTCGGCCTCTCTCATGACGAATGGCCGCCAGTCACGGCCGGGCGGGACAAACTCATGACGATGAAAGCTCCAAACGAAGCTGCGCAGCGAGCGACCGCACCCATTCGCGGCGCGCGGAACCTTCTCCGCAACCGGCGGCACGGAGATATCCCCGCACGAACGCGGAGGCGCTGCCGGGGCCGATGCGATGACCGTCGCGCAAGGTGCGCCGTGCGGCCCGGGCGATGGAGCGGTTACCCTTTCGGGATGAATAGGACGATCTCCAGGGCTTACGGCTTTCCCGGTCGATGAGAACCAGCTCGCCGTCGCCGTCACGCAGGATCAGATCCTTGAGACGGACCGGGTGGAGGAAGCCCTTGCGGTGGAGCGCCCCGGCCAGCTGGCCGATCCGCTCCATCAATTCAAGGCGCTGCTTGCCTCCGGATCGCTCAAATGCCTCGGCGGCCGATATGCCGGAAATCCCGGCCACCAGGATGAAACCGCAGACAGGAACTCCCAAAATGCTCCGCTGTCCCCAGGCTGCCGGTTCCATGGCTGCAAAACCGGCCTCACGCAGGCTCTGCACCAAAAGCCGCTCTCTCAACGGTCCGCTGAGCGGCGGCTTGCCGCACAGGAGGGTGGAAAAAGTCCCCAGCTGCGATTCGCGGTGCCGCCTTTTGAGGAAAAAACGAAGCTCCCCTCCCTCTTCCTCCAGCGAAATCATCCGAACCTCTCGCTGCCTGTCGCGCGACAGCTCGGAGCCCACGGCTTCATGCATGAGTGTGCGGAACCCGGAAAGCCGGTGACGGTCCAGCACCGTCGCGAAGTCGGGAGAGATGCATATCTGTTCTGCCATTTGGGGAAGCGGCGACGGCATCGCCATCGTCCGAACGTACGCAAAATGCTACCAGACTCGAACCGGCACGGGGATTGCCTCCCAACGGGTTTAAAGTCCATTTTCCGACGTTTCAACAACTATACCGCCCGTTGCCTCAAAAGTTTTGACACCGGAATGGGTTGGCAGAGAGCGGCAGGAGAAGGTCGTTGACTCAAAAAGGATGACACCGGCAACCGCAAGGCATGCCGGTGAGCAAAAAGATTGCCGGGAAGCTGCTGCCGCGACTGCGCCGGCGCTATGCCGGACGCGGGCGGGAAGGTCGTTCGCGCCTGATTGACGAGGACTGCGAACAATGGGGCTCAAGCCGGCTTCTGCCCCAAACCCCGGGACTTTGAGGCATGGGCCTCGGGCTCCAGACCGTAGCGCAGCTCCACACAGGCCCGCAGGGCCGGAGCGCGCTAAGCACGGCCCCGGCCTTTTGTTTGGTTGCTGTGCGCTTGGCCGGTCGCCGTTGGCTCCGGTGATCCCTCGGCGGCACTACCGGCGGCTAGGGCACGACGACGGGCTTCCGGCCAAGAGTTGAAAAAGCGATAGACCGCGGCTCTGAGGTTTGAGTCTTCCTGTTCGATTCTATACATGGACAAGGACGAAAGGGGGAGACCCGTTTTTTTTCCGATCTGGCGCAGGGCGCGGATGACGGAGGCTTCATCGGGGAAGCGCGGCTTGTGGTGAGGATTCTCCTGCTCGTAGCGGCTCATGAGGCCGGCGGCCCTGATGGCAGCGAGCCAAGTGCCGAAGTGCTTCAAGGCGGCGGTTCTAAGCGGGGAGTCCTCAACGATGATCCTGTTCAGGACCAGGGTCTTACCTTCGGAGACACGCCGCTTGAGGGCGGCGATGACGGCACTGCGGGTTGGGTAAACTCCCCGGTTAAGGCGAAATGGCTTTTTCTCTTTTTGGGTCGCCAGCGCCTCAACAAGGCCGGCGGCTTCCATGGCGGCGGGCCACGAGCCGAAGTAACGATAAACGGCGCTTTTCAGCGGGCGGTCCTCTCTGGACACGACATGCTGGGAAATCCCCTTGTGGGCGCGATGCCGGACAGCCAGCGTGGCCAGAACCGCCTCGGGGGAAGGATAGACGGCATCCTTGCGGACCGAGGCTTCCCGCTCCCGCAGGCTTTCTTTTTCCAGTCCGGCCAGATGGATTGCTTTGCGCCAGGTGTCGCAGCGGAGATAGGCGGCGGTTTTCAAGGGCGGATCGTCCAGGATGACCTGCGATTGCTTGAGGCTCAGGCCCGCGCGGTGACGGGCGCGCAGGGCGTCCACCACGGCTTCGAGCGTGGGATATTTGCCGCGGGGCTCGAAGACGACGTTGGACAGCGCCTGCCGAGCGACGAAGCTCCTGGCCTCGAGATAGGCTTTCCGGAGACCGGCTTTTTTCACGCATGTGGTGAAGTTGGGGAATCGGGCGTCCACAGCGGCGGCCAGGACGGGATCGATCTGCACGAGTCCGTTCCAGAGCATGGGATGCCCGGCCGCGGAATAAGCGCGCAGGCCTTCCAGGACGGAGGAGCCGGTAGGATAGTCGATGACGGCTTGGCGGCCGGTCTCTCCCAAGCGGTTGCCGGGAAGACCGGCCTTTTTCAGAGCGACGGCCAGCGAACCGAACTCGGCGATGATGGAATCCATCAGCGAGGGGAACTCGAAGCGGATGGGTTCGAAGGTATTGGGCAGACCCTGCTGATCCCGGAGGCGGAGGGTCTCAAGAATGTCGGCGCGGGAGACGCGAAAGCGTTTCTTGTGGATACGCTCTTCCCGCGGATCCAAGCCGATAGAGCGGATCACGTCGTCCCACGACCATCCCTGCCGCCGGGAGTAGCCCATGATCGCCGGGTCGCACCGGAGGATCATATCGAGGTTGCAAGCCCCATGATGACGACGCCAGAACCAGGCGCGGTCGCGGACGTATTCGAGGGAAAGGACGGGTTCCCAGTGCCGTAGACGGCCGCGCTCCGATGTGAACATGCGGGAGCGGAATTCTTCGGAGGTGATCTTGGCGCCGGGAAATTCCTCGCGGTAGCCGGCGCTGTCCTCGAATCCGTGAACCACGCGGATGTGGGTGGCCAGGTTCTTGAGAAACTTCCCGCAGACCCGGCAGGGGACGTAGGGTTCGAGTTCGATCCTGATGGACCTGTAGTCGAGGCCCGCGAGTTCCAGCGCCTGCTTCCATCCCAGGAACGGGGTGAAGGAATAGGCGGCGGCGAGGAGTTCGGGATGGTTGCGTTTGGCGGCGGAAATGTTGAGCGGTTCTCCCGCGCGGTGGAGCCGGAGGATTTTTTGGGCGAGGGTGGACGGAGTCACGGCAATGGCATGTCTCGCTCATTCCCGGTTTCTCTCTAGAAAAATCAAGGACGGAACATCCGAGGCGCCATCAGCCCGGGTGTTTGGCCCACGAAGAATGGCAAGCTCTGCTGGCAGCACCGAAAGCCCACCTCATTTTGTCTCGGGGATTTTCTTGGCTGGTTGCGGCCCTGCTGGGCGATCCCGGGGGAGAAAGCCCTCACCCGGAACTGGTACTCATCGACGGAGCGGACAGCTTCGATCCCATCCTTCTTCCCCGGGATGGCCCGCTCGCGGCTGCTGTGGGTGCGCTGCCGACGCCCGTTGCCAGAGCTTTCCGTTCGCTATCATGTTCATCGGATCGGTGACGTTTGGGTTACTGGATTGGCGAGATCCGTGCCGCTGCAAACGGCGACTTCAGCCGCTTGAGCGGCATGCTCGGGCATTTGCCACCCTCAGCGGCATCGGGCGAGCGCCCGTGAATGCCCCAAAACTCCTGCAGACCCCATTACGCCAAAGGAGGACGGGATGAACGATTGCGGAAATCACTCGGTGAACAGCCGGTTTCCTTTTTGAAGGCCTTGGAGAAATGGAATGGGTCGCAATAGCCGAGCGAATTCGCGATGGCTTCGAGCGGGAGGTCGGTGCGCTGGAGGAGCATTCTGGCCTGCGAAACGCGCATGCGGTTACGGTAGCGAATGGGGGATTCCCCGGTCGCGGCCTTGAAGGCTTTCCGGAAGTTTTCGTACCCTAGGCCGGACAGGCGGGCGGTCTCCTCGAGCGACGGAGCCGCCGCGCCCGTCGCCAGCGCCTGACAGGCGGCTTCCAGCCACGGGGGCCCCGTGGCATTCGGTGACTTTGCCGCGATCGCGTCGGCAATGAGGCAATGGATGTCCGCGACGATGCGGCAGGAATCCGCCCTGCTGGCGGCAGGCGTGAGAAGCTCGAAGAAACGGCTGGACCACTCGGACAAGGGGTCGAGCCTCCAAACGGGATGGGCCGGGTCCAGTCCATGCGCCGTCCAACCTTCGAAAGCGGCTCCTTCGAAGGCGATGAAGATTTCTTCCCAGAAATCCCCGGGCTCGGGCCCGTATTGATGGGGCACATCCGGGAAGACTACAATGAGATCCCCGGCCTCGACCCGCCGGTTCGTTCCAAGTTTGTCCTTGAAGCGCCCGCGCGAAGACCCCAGGAGAAGGATGAGAGCGTACATCCCGTAAACCCGGAAACGATTGAATCCAGTACCGCCGATGCCACGCAGATGACCTCCATAAATTCTAGATCCTATAGGGAACGGAGCGTCGCAGAACGAAAGAATTCCGGGAACGCCGAGGTGAATGTCCATGAACCATTTCATACATGGAAAATACCGGAGCGTCCATTCCCGAGCCGTCTCGGTTTCGCCATCGTCGTCGAGTCTATGGAGACCATCCGAATATCAGATTTTCATGGGAACCATCGCATGCCGGAACCTGGATCGTTCCGCCGGATGAGGACTCTCGTTTCCACCATCACCGGCCTCCTGGCTTTGGCATGCGGGGCGGCTTGGGCGGAGGTGGCCGTCATCGATTTGCGTTGCGAAAACCGGATCGATCCGCTGGGGGTGGACGTCGCGATTCCCCGCTTCTCCTGGAAGACGACCTCGGAAGCTCGCAATGAGGAGCAGACCGCCTATCAGATTGTGGTCGATGGGGTTTGGGATTCCGGGAAGGTCGATTCGAGCCGGTCGGTTCTGGTGGAGTATGAGGGCCCCGCTTTGATTCCCACGACGGACTACCGCTGGAAAGTGAGGGTGTGGGACGCGGCGGGAAATCCTTCCGAATACAGCGAACCCGCCAGGTTCTCCACCGGCCTCGACTCGTGGAGCGCCGCTTGGATCGGTCTCGATGAACCGGCCAGTACCGAGCATTTCGGAGCCGGGCGCTGGATCTGGTATCCGGAAGGAAATCCCGCATCCAGCGCGCCGGTCGGGACGCGTCACTTTGAAAAGGAATTCGAGCTCGATGGAGCGCCCGAACGGGCGACTTTGCTGGTCACCGCCGACAATGCCTTCGAGGTGTTTGTCAATGGCGAGCCCGCGGGCTCGGGAGACAAGTTCAGCGACCCCGGACGGTTCGACGTCGCTTCCCTGCTTCATGCGGGAACGAACCTCATCCGGGTGAACGCCGCCAATGTGGGGACGGCGCCGAATCCGGCGGGTTTGATTGTCCGGCTCTCCGCCGTGGTTGCGGGCTCTGCCACGGAGGTCGTCACGGACGCCTCCTGGAAGGCGAGTCGGAACGGGACCGAATGGACGGCGGCCCATGTGATGGGTGCCTATGGTTCCGCGCCATGGGGCACCATGGACACGCGCGAAGTTCCGGCCCGCTACCTGCGGAAAGAGTTCGGGACGGAGCCGGCGAAGGAGGTCGCCCGTGCTACGGCGTATGTCTGCGGGCTGGGTTTCTTCGACTTTTTCCTGAACGGAGAAAAAGTCTCCGATCATGTCATGGACCCCGCCCTGTCGGACTATCGGAAGGCCGCCTACTACGTGACCTTCGACGTGACGGAGAACATCAACTCCGGCGCGAACGCCATCGGTGTGATCCTCGGGAACGGGCGTTTCATGGCACCCCGCACCAAGACACCCGCGGTCACGCAGACATTCGGATTCCCCAAGTTGCTGGCGCAGATCGAGATCGAATACTCCGATGGATCGAAGCAGACTGTTGTCAGCGACGCGAGTTGGAAGATCACCGACAACGGCCCGATCCGCTCGAACAACGAGTACGATGGGGAGCACTACGACGCCCGCATGGAAATGCCGGGCTGGAACGACGTGGACTTCGACGAATCCGGATGGATGGACGTCGAAATGGTCGCCGCGCCGGGAGGAGAGCTTGTCTCGCAGCTCATCGAGCCGATGAGGATCACCCGGATCGTCGAGCCGATTTCCATTTCGAACCCGTCTCCCGGAACCTATATCGTGGATATGGGCGAGGCGTTCTACGGGACGGTCAGGCTGAAAGCGAGCGCGCCGGCGGGAACGACCGTAAGGATGACAAGCGCCTACAGCCTGCTTCCGGATGGCAACCTGAAGACGGCCGACAACCGGGACGCGAAGTGTACCGACCAATACATTTTCAAGGGCGATGGTCTGGAAGTCTGGAATCCCCGCTTCAAGGGCCAGGGGTTCCGCCGCGTGGAGATCACTGGTTTTCCGGGAGAACCCACGTTGGATAACTTCGAGGGCCTGGTGATTCACACCGATGTCGAAACGGTGGGCTCGTTCGAGTGCTCGAATCCGCTCATCAACGACATTCATGCGTCCCTCCTCCGTGGCGCGAGGATGTTTCTCCGGAGCGCTCCGCTGGACCCCGACCGCGACGAACGGCAGGCATGGATGGGCGACTCGTCGAAGAATGCCGAGTTCGAGGCATACAATTTCAATGTCGCTCCATTCTACTCGAAGTGGATGGACGACGTGCAACGATCCCAGCGGGCCGATGGCAGCATCCCGGACGTGTCCATGTATTGGGACTGGGGCCAGGGGGTCGAGTGGCCCGCGGTCTTCACCATCATCCCCGACTGGTATATCGATTTTTACGGCGACAGCCGTGTGGCCGGCACCCACTACGAAGCGATGAAGACGTGGGTGCTGGCGATGCGCCGGCATGAGGAGCCGGATGGAACGCTCAGGTCGACCAGCTACGGCGATTGGTGCGACGTTTCGACGATGTTCAAGACCAGCGACGCCAATGGGGCGACCCCGGGAAATCTGATTTCATCGGCATATCAATACCGCAACTACCGGATCATGGAGCGGCTGGCGGGAAGAAGCGGACTGGCCGAAGATGAGGGGTTGTTCGCCGGACTGGCATCTCGCTTGAAAAGCGCCTTCAACGCGAGATTCTTCAATCCTGCCACCCATGTTTACCATGGCGATACCCAGTGCGCCTATGTACTTGCCCTGCAATTCGGGCTGGTTCCCGACGAACACCGGCAGGCCGTGATCGACAAGCTGGTGGACAACGTAATGCTCCGCCACAAGGGGCACTTGTCCGTCGGTTTGATCGGAATGCAATGGCTGATGCAGACGCTGACCGACGTCGGCCGCTCGGATGTCGCCTGGAACATCGTCACTCGGACCGAGCGGCCGGGCTGGGGGTACATGCTTTCCAAAGGAGCCACCACGATCTGGGAGCGGTGGGACGGCGACACCAAGGACGGCTCGATGAACAGCGAGTCGCTTCTGATCCTCGCCGGAAATCTGGACGGGTGGTTCTATCAGACGCTGGCGGGCATCCGCCCCACTTCGGAGGGGTTCAAAACATTCAAAATCCAGCCCGAGCTGCTCGGGGATCTGGAGTGGGCCAAAGCCGAGTTCGATTCTCCGCATGGAGTGATCGCCAGCCATTGGACGATCGATTCCCCGACATCGGTATCGCTCCGGGCCGCGGTGCCGCCGAACACCAGGGCGGTCGTCCACTTCCCCCTGTCGAAGTTGAGGAACGCGACCATTCGCGAAGGCGAACTGACCTTGTGGACGAACGGGGAGTTCGTCGCGGGCGATTCGGCCATCGGGTTTGACGGCTCGGACGAGCATGAGGTCCGGTTTCTGGTGGGATCCGGCGACTATCGGTTCAGTGCTTCGGGGTCGCCGGTACCTTCGTCCGGGTTCTCCGTGATTGTGGACGACGACGATGAAGGCGCCGTCTTCGCCGGGAGCTGGACGCGGGCGACCGATACGGAGGCCGATCAACGGTATGGATTCAGTTTCCGATATGCGCCTTCCGGGAATGGCTCGAGCACGGCGGAGTTCCGCCCCAATCTTCCCGAGTCGGGCAAGTACCGGGTATACGCACTTTGGACGGCTCATGCGAACCGCGCGACGGACACTCCGTTCACCATCCGTCACGCGGGCGGCGATACTCTTGTCAGGGTGAATCAGGAAGAGAACGGGGGTGTATGGAACGAGCTGGGAACATTCGATTTCGATGCGGATGGCGAAAGCCACGTGAAAATCACCAACGAAGCGAACCAGTTCGTGATTGCCGACGCGGTGAAGTTCGAGCGTGTCGTGGAGGAAGGCGATGTCTCCGCGTACGATGACTGGATCCGTAGCTTCTTTCCGACGGGAAGCGACCCGCAGGTCATCGGCAGGCATGCGGATCCGGATGGGGACGGGGTTTCGAACCTGCTCGAATTCGCATTGAATGGAAATCCCGGGGATGGCGGCGCCAGGGGGCTCGTCCGGCCCATCCCCGGAAGCTCGGGGACCGGGCTGGGGATGGCCGCCTTGCGGGAAGGGCAATTGACACAGCTCCCGGAGGGTCCCGTTCGGATCGAGGCACTGGATGCCGGGATCATCTACTTTGTGGAAGGATCGATCGATCTTGTGGACTGGACGCTTCCGGTAACCCACCTTTGGACGGCGGATCTTGCATTTGGAGAGCTTCCGGATCTTGGCGCCACGCCCTGGACCTATCACGCCTTTGGCCTGGATCACTCGGGAAGCGGGGAAACTCCCGAGAAGGGATTCCTCCGTGTCCGTGTCTCGGACCCGTGAGAGGAAAGGCGGACGAAAACGGAAATCGAGAAGCCACGGCAATCGGGGAAAGATCGTAAAAGGCTCGGGTCTTCCCCGGTTGTTTTGAAATGAGAGGCGATTCTTACATGCCATTTACCAAAACATCCATTCCCTCCCAGGGAATATCGACTATTTCTATCCTGCTACAACTTCAACGGAGGAAGTTCGCTTCGCAGACCGGGTGGAAGAACAAGATGAAACTGCCATGAAGACGAAAATGAAATATGGATGGGCCGGGATCTTCGCCGGCATGGTGCTCACATTTGCCGGTGCCAACGCGGCGACCGTGATTCCCATTACCAACAGCGGTTTTGAAACCGACAGTATTCCAACGAACGGCAATCAGCAAATAACCCCATCCGGGTGGACGATTTTCTCCAGCGTCGCCAACGGACCATGGGTCGGAAACGGGGAAAATGCGTTCGGTGCAACCACGGGAATCCCGGGTGCCTATGAGGGGAATCAGTATTTTCTGGCGCATGCACCCAGCGGACATACCGCCATCCGGCAGGACACCGGCTTGTCTTGGGCTGACCTGACGGTCGGTGATACTTTGACGGTGTCCGCCTATACCACGTTCCGAAGCGATGTGTCCGGCGAAGCACAAGTATACTTCTGGCTCAATGACAACAATGGATCCGGTATCAACTCCGGGGCGATGACCGCGACCGACTCGGCTTCCGGGGTCTGGACGCTCCGTTCATGGGACTATACCGTCACCGAAGAAGCGCTCGCGGCTGCAGCGGCGAACTCGTGGGGTGCGGTGAACGTGCAAATCGGCATTCTCCACGGGCCGGGAAGCGGGGCGAGACAGATCGCATTCGACGATGTAAGCTTGGTGTGGACCCCCGTGCCGGAGCCTTCCGTTCTGATGAGCGGCGTGCTGGCGGGAGGGCTGCTGTTGCAGCGCCGCAGACGATCGGCGAAGTCCCATTGACGCACCTAAAATGCCAGCGGACGGGGGCTTGCCATGCGATGAGAAGTACCGGGAATCGGCCGCGATCCTCTTTCTTTGCTTGGTTCCGGCTTGCCGGCTTTTCTCCCGGAAGGTGTAGAGTGAAAACGGTAATCAAGAAGTAGCGCTAGAAGCCCGTAGGCGTTCGAAAATGAAGATCTGTTCAAGTTCCGTGGTTGCTCTCATCGGACTTTGGGGAGGGGTCCAGACATCCGCCGCCGAACTCCTCTTCAAGGAGGACTTCAGCGCGCATGGGACGTCCAGTCCTGATCTCAATCTCCATCTGCCGCCGGAGAACGGCGATCCGCATCCCATGGAGCGGGTGCGGCAGAGCGGCCGGCTGGGAACCTGGCGATGGACGAAAAGCGGCGGCAATCTCAACAGCCAGATCGGCAACGGCAGCACCAACGCCGGTCAGGTGGGGGCGCCCTCCTATCCCGACTATCTTTTGCTCGCCTATACCGGCGCGTCAACCCTGCAGCTGCCCCTCAACGAGTCTCTTGCGAACGGAGAACCGCTGACCGTCCGCATGCGCCTGGGAACGGCGCTTCCGGGAGGTTATACCGACGACGCCTGGTGGCTGGCCGTCCGCCTCGGCGACGCGGGCAGTTATCATCCGGTGGTCGGCGGAGCGGCGGACTTCGCCTTCCTCTATCGGATCAACAAGGCGATCCAGGTGTTCACCACCGGCAGCTCGGGGATCGAGTATCCCGCCATGGATTCGAGAGACTTCGCGCTGGTGCTTTCCGACGAATCGGGCCTGGGTTCGGCCTTCAACGGTCGAGGCTCCCGGATTTCGATCTACAACGAGGGGCGGTTGGTCGATACATTCCAAACCGAGCAGCTGACCGAGGAATACCTCAATTTCTCGGTGCGGAATGCCTTCGCCTCGATCGACGATCTTTCGATCGAACGGGGTGTTCCCGAGGATCTATCGCCGACACTGCGGCTGGTGGACACCGAGATCGATCCGGAGAACGGCACGGCGGAATTGACGTGGAAATCGAGGCCCGGCGCCGAATACCGCATTTATACTTCGGAGACGCTCGGCTCGTGGGTTCCAACCGGGCCGGTGGTGACGGCATCGGGCGAAATGGTGTCCGCCACAGTGGCGTTCCCCGGAGGCCCGAAGCGGTTTTTCATCGTCGCGGATGCGGAAATGGTGTTCCCGATGGTCTTCGACGGAAATCCCATCGTGCACGATTCGGAGAAGAAAACGGTGGTGATGTCCGACGAAAGCGGGAGGCTGATGATCCGGCTAGACTACTCGGACGGATGCGTGCTCGACCGGCTCCAGATCAACGGCCGGGAAACCATCGCAGCCAGCGGCGCCCACACCGGCATCCGGGCCGGAGGGAATCTGATGACTACGCGGGATCTCACATCGCCGCCGGGCGTCGCGGTGGCCGGCGGGGTCGTGACGGTCAGCGGAATTCATCTGAGCGCGGGCGGCGTCACTGCGGAGGAAACCTGGACGTTCGTGCCGGGGGCCGATGGCATTGTTTGGGAAATCAAGCGGAATTACGAGTCCGGCGGAACGATCGAGGACACCTTGTTTCCGGCGTGGGACTTCAAGAATCGCTATGTCTGGACGGCAGGACTGCTCGATACCGGAGGCGTCGCCTGGTCGAGGTACATCGGCACCGGGGCGACCTATGGGGCTCATGCCTCCACGGTGTCGTTCTGGAGAGGCGGAGACGCTTTCCGCATCGAAAGCGAGCCCGGAGGCGGCGCCCATGCGGCAGTGCGATTTTCCCATCTTCCGAGCCGGACTTATACGCTGGCTCAGTCCGTTACGCCCGCACCGCTGGCGACGAAGCATTTCCTCCGCCGCTACATCCAGGGAACCGACCTATGGGCTCCGTTCGCCCAGGAAGCGGGCATGGTATCGACCAAGCTCACACTGAGGGCCATGCCGGGGAGCAATCTGCGGGATCGCGGAGATTTCCAGGGAGTCGATGGCAAGGTGGTGGGGGATGCGTTGGACACGATGGGACGTTACGGCGTGATCGACCGCAAGCTCACCGGAGGAAACGGCTGGCTCACCGGTTACATCTGCCTTCATGAACCTTTCTTCGGAATGATCGCTCTCGCCATGGCGAACGAGGACTACACCGCCAACGTGGCCGCCTCGCTCGATTCGTGGAGGGATCTGGCGGTCAAGCCGGACGGCAGGGTCCTGCCCCGATGGAAGGTCGATCAAGGAGACAACATCGTTCCCGGAACCTATACGCCCGACGGCTTTTACGAAGTCGGCTGGGGCTACCTGCTCGATTCCCAGCCGGACTTCGTGGTGAACGTCCGCGAACTGTTCGACCTCACCGGGGACGTGGCCTGGTTGCAGGAACACAAGGAAACCTGTGAGAAGGCGCTCGACTGGCTGCTGGCGCGGGACGGCGATGGAGACGGACTGGTCGAGATGATGAACGGCACGCATCTCGACAGGAAATCGAGCGACTGGATCGACATCGTGTGGGCCGCCGGGGAGAACGCTTTCGTGAATGCCAAACTCTACAACGCTCTTGTGCTGTGGAGCGCCTGCGAGGAAGTGCTCGGCGACCCGGCCAAGGCATCCCATTACCGGGAAAAGGCGGCGCGATTGAAGGACTCGTTCATCAAGGACATCGAAGACGGGGGCTTCTGGGATCCCGGCAAAGGATGGTTCGCTTACTGGCGGAACACCACCGACGGGGAGATCCACGGGAACAATCTGGTCACGCCGGTGAACTTCGCCGCCATCGCTTATGGTCTGGCGACCCCGGAGCAAGCGGACCGCGTGCTCGCGACGCTTGAGGAGCGAACCTCGGCGGAGGATCTCTTCCACTGGCCGATCTGCGTCGAGCCTTTCGCCGAGGATGAGGGTGGGGGTGGGCCGTTCCCGACTTATGAGAACGGCGATATCTTCCTTTCGTGGGGCGAACTCGGCATCCGCTCCTACGCGCAAACCCAGCCGTCCGTCGCGCTGAAATATGTCAACCGTTTGCTCGATCAATACAGGCACGACGGACTCTCGCACCAGCGATATGCACGGTTCACCCAAACGGGACTCGGCGATGACATTCTCGCCGGCAACTGCATGACCGTTGTCGGTCTCTACCGAAACCTTTTGGGAGTCCGTCCGCAATGGAACCGCCTGATGCTGGATCCCCATCTCACGCCCGAGTTAGAGGGAACCAGCATCCGGTATCGTCTCCGCGGGATCGATTACCGGCTCAATCCGGGTATCGAAGTATCGACGATCGAGGGCGACGGTTTTTCCGCGACGGCGGCGACTCCCTTCGCCATTTCCCCTCATTCGCAGAAGGTGGTGTGGCATGCCGGGACCGGCGACACGGCTTCGCTGACGATCGAGCGTGACAGCGGGGAAACGGTACGGATTCAGGTGGCGGAATGGCCGCGTGAAGACGATGGCGTGCGCCGTTGGAGCGTGATCCATTCCCGCTCCAGTGGCATGGTGCGGCACACGCTCCAGGGCCTGACACCGGGCGGAGCCTACAGGCTGGAGATCGATGGAGGAACGGGCGTCAGCCACACCGCGGACGATCAGGGAGTGCTGAACGTTCTGATTCCCGCCGGGCAACACGAGATGGGATTGCTGCCCACTGAGTCCTGACTGTCGGCCCGAACGATGGCTTTTCAAATTTGCGTATCGAAGTTCCCGCGATGAAAGCGCTTTCTTTTCTCTGGTCCATTCCGCTGCTCGGTCTTCCATCTCTTCTTCAGGCCGGGGAAACGGATCGGGTTGATTTCAGCAAGGACGTGCGCCCCATCCTGTCGAACCGCTGCTTCAAGTGCCACGGTCCTGACGAGGGCACTCGCGAAGGCGGCCTCCGCCTGGACCTCAGGGAAGCTGCGACCGGAGCAGGAGACTCGGGGAAGATCGCGATCGTTCCCCGCAGACCGGATGAAAGCGAATTCATGAAGCGGGTCCTGTCCACGAATCCGGACCATATCATGCCGCCGGCGAACGCGAAGATGGAGATGCGGGAGCAGGAGCGCGAAGTGCTCCGGCGGTGGATCGCCCAAGGCGCCGAGTACGAGGACCACTGGGCCTTCATTCCGCCGGTGAAAGCGGCATTGCCCGGAGGCGGAGTGAGGAACCCGATCGACCAACTGGTGCAGAAGAAACTGGCGGAGGAAAAGCTGGAGCCATCGTCGCAGGCCGGAAAACACGAGCTGATTCGCCGGGTGTCGCTGGACCTGACCGGCCTGCCGCCCACGGCGGAAGAGACCCGCGCCTTCGTCGAAGATTCCTCGGCGGATGCCTACGAGCGCCTGGTGGACCGCCTGCTCGCATCGCCCGCCTACGGCGAACGCTGGGCCCGCCGCTGGATGGACCTGGCCCGTTACGCGGACACCAACGGCTACGAAAAGGACCGCGAGCGGAGCATCTGGCCGTGGCGCGACTGGGTCATCCGGGCGATCAACGATGACATGCCGTTCGATCAATTCACCATCCGCCAGCTCGCCGGCGACATGCTGCCGGACGCGACTCCGGACGACATCGTCGCCACCGGCTTTCACCGGAACACCATGCTCAATGAAGAGGGCGGGATCGATCCCCTGGAGTTCCGCTATCACGCCATGACCGACCGCGTGGCCACCACCGGCACCACCTGGCTGGGGATGACCCTGGGCTGCGCGCAGTGCCACACGCACAAGTACGACCCGATCCTGCACAAGGAATACTTCCAGCTCATGGCGTTCCTGAACAACACCGAGGAGATCCAATACGAACTGCCGGATCCCGCGCTGGCCGGGCGCTTGGCGGAAAGGGATCGCAAGGTCGAGGAACTCATCGCGGCCCTGCCGGGCAAGTGGCCGTCCCCGCCTCCGCCCGCGGTCCCCCTGGCCTCCGTGACATGCGATTCCGGCGGGCCGGCGGAAATCCTGCCCGACCATTCGGCGCTCTTCACCGACGCCGGGGTGGACCGGGACACCTATACGTTTGTCTTCAGGGCAAAGCCGGGAACCGTGGATCGCCTGCGGCTGGACGCGCTGGCGGATGCGAAAATCCCTTCCGGCGGGCCGGGACGCTCCCCTCATGGAAATTTCGTGTTGAGCGAAATCCAGGTTTTTACCCGGGCGAACCCGAACTCGGAGTGGCGGCCGGTGGAGCTGGCCGCCGCAAGCTCGCCGGTGGAACAGCCGGGCTTCCCGGCCGCCGCGGCGATCGACGGCAGGCCGAACACGGGCTGGGCCGTGCACAAGGACGGCATCCCGCTGAAGGCGGACAAGCATGCCATTTTCACCTTCAAGGAACCGGTGGCCGCCCATCGCACGCCGCATTTCATGGTGAAGCTGGTGCAACATCACGGGCAGTCGCACATCATCGGCCGCGTCCGCCTGGCCCTGGACGGGCCGGAGCGGGACCAACCCGGGAATGAGGATGCGGTGAACCTCGCGTACGACGCATGGCTCAAGCAAATCCGCGAGGCGGTCGTTCCCTGGACCCCGCTGGAGCCGGCGAAAATGGAATGCAACCTTCCGGTGCTCACGCTGGAGAAAGACCTGTCGGTCTTCGTCTCCGGAGACACCACCAAGGATGATCGCTTCGACCTCACCTTCCGCGACGTGCCGGCCGGGACGAGGGCAATCCGGCTGGAAGCACTGGCCGACAAACGGCTGCCCGGCCATGGCCCCGGCCGGACCTACTACGAAGGACCGCCCGGCGATTTCCTGCTCTACGACATCGCGGTGAAAGCGGACGGGCGCGAGATCGGGCTCGCCTCCGCAAGCGCGACCAATGCCGCGGCCGGCGCCAATCCCCACCTCGCCATCGATGGCGACGCCCAGACCGGCTGGGGCCCGGGAGGGCGCTTCGGCGAGGATTGCCAAGCCGTCTTCAACCTGGCCAGGCCCCTTCCCGCCGCCCGGGAAGTCACGGTGGAGTTGCGCATGGGCCGGCACTACGCGGCCACGCTCGGGAAATTCCGCCTTTCCGCCGCCACGCGGCCGGCAGAGGCGCTGCCCCTCGTCCTGCCGCGCGAGCTGGAGGAAGCGCTGGCCGGCGGCGATGCCCGGAAGATCGCGGGCAAACGGCAGGAGCTGTTCCGCCATTTCCTCCTCCATGCTCCGGAACTCGCCCCGCACACGAAGGAGATCCACCCGCTGCTGAATCCTCTCTCCGGCACCACCACGCTGGCGATGGCGGAGCGGGATCCGCAGCACCCGCGGCAAACCCTCATGCACCATCGCGGCGAGTACACCCAGCCCGGGGAACCGGTGGAACCCGGCACGCCCGCCTTCCTCCCGCCGATGGACCCCGGCGAGCCGCGGAACCGGCTCGGCTTTGCGCGCTGGCTGGTCTCGCGCGGGCATCCGCTGACCGCCCGGGTGACGGTGAACCGCCAGTGGCAGGCGTTCTTCGGCGACGGTCTGGTGAAGACGCTCGACGACTTCGGCTTCCAGGGCGAGATGCCGAGCAACCAGGAACTGCTCGACTGGCTCGCCGTGGATTTCATGGAGAACGGCTGGTCGATGAAAAAGCTCCATCGCCTGATCGTCACCAGCGCGGCCTACAAGCAGAGCTCGAAGATCACCCCTGAACTGCTGGAGCGCGATCCCGGCAACCGCTTGCTCGCCCGAGGTCCTCGAATGCGGGTGGAGGCGGAAATGGTGCGGGATATCGCGCTCAGCGCCGCCGGTCTGCTTTCCCCGAAAATGTACGGTCCGCCGGTGAGACCGCCCCAGCCGGCCAGCGTGACGGAAGGCGCCTTCGGAGGCATGTCCTGGGAGATCAGCCGGGGCGAAGACAGGTATCGCCGCGCGCTCTATACCTTCGCGAAGCGCTCGGCTCCCTTCGCCACCTCGATCACCTTCGACGCGCCGACAGGCGAGGCATGCGTCGCCCGCCGGGAAAACTCGAATACCCCGCTGCAGTCCCTGGCTCTTCTCAATGACGAGGTATTCTTCGAGGCGGCCCAGAGCCTCGGCAAGAACCTCGCCGCCCTCTCCTCCACCCCCGAGGAAAAGGTGCGCCATGCCTTCGCCCGCTGTCTCACCCGGCCGCCCGGGTCCGGGGAAATCGAGGCCCTGGTCGCATTTTACGCCCACCAACTGGAGCGCCTGAAAAAGGGCGAGCTGAAGACCGCCGAGCTGATGCCTCCAGGTTCCACCGACGACGAAGCCGCCTGGATGACGGTGGCCCGCATTCTCCTGAATCTCGACGAAACCATCACCAAGAACTGACTCCATGAACTGCCATGACTCACTCTTCGCGCGGCAGCGCCTGTCGGGAAACGAAGTCAGCCGTCGCTGGTTCCTCCGCGAATGCGGGCTGGGCGTCGGAAAAATCGGGCTGGCCTCTTTGCTGGGCGATGCCCTGGTAAAGACCGCATCGGCCTCCTCCCTGCCGCTCGGTGCGAATCACTCCGGCAAAGCCAAATCTGTCATCCACCTCTTCATGGCGGGAGCGCCCTCGCAGCTCGATCTCTTCGACCCGAAGCCGGAGTTGGCGAAGCTGGACGGCAAGCCCCTGCCGCCCTCCGTCATCGGCGGCCAGCGCCTCGCCTTCATCCGGCCGGATGCCGCGGTGATGTCGTCGCGCTTCAAATTCGCGCAGCACGGCGAGAGCGGCGCATGGGTCAGCGAGCTGCTGCCCCACACCGCAAAGATCGCCGATGAACTGTGCTTCGTGAAGTCCGTCAGAACGGACCAGTTCAACCACGCGCCGGCCCAGATTTTCTTCAATACCGGCTTCCTCCAGCCCGGGCGGCCGAGCATCGGTTCCTGGGTCACCTACGGCCTCGGTTCGCTGAACCACAACCTGCCGTCCTTCGTCGTGCTCAGCACCGGCGCCGGCGTCAGCGGCGGCGCGGCGAACTGGTCCAGCGGCTTCCTTCCCACCGTCTATTCCGGCGTCCGCTTCCGGAACTCGGGCGACCCGATCCTGAACACCGCCAGCCCGCGCGGCGTCGACCACCGGCTCCAGCGCGACACCATCGACACCGTGAACAGGCTCAACCGCTTGCAGCAGCAGACCATCGGCGACCCTGAGATCGCCACGCGCATCGCCGCCCACGAAATGGCTTTCCGGCTCCAGCAAAGCGCCCCGGAACTCACCGATCTTTCCGGAGAAAGCCAGACCACGCTCAAGATGTACGGCATCGATGACATCAACAAACCATCCTATGCCCGCGCCTGCCTGCTCGCCCGCCGCATGGTCGAACGCGGCGTGCGCTTCATCAACATCTACCACGAGGGATGGGACGCCCACTCCGACCTCGCCGGCAATCACACCAATATGTGCCGGGACACCGATCAGGCCAGCGCGGCGCTCGTGGCCGATCTCAAACAGCGCGGCCTGCTCGATGAAACCCTCGTGATCTGGGGCGGCGAGTTCGGCCGCACGCCCATGGTGGAGACGAACCCGACCCTCGGCCGCGCTCTCGGCCGCGACCACCATCCCTCCGCCTTCACCGTCTGGATGGCCGGGGGTGGCATCAAGGGTGGCCAGAGCTATGGCCGGACGGACGAACTCGGCTACCACGTGGCGGACAAGCCGGTCCACGTCCACGACCTCCAGGCCACCATTCTGCACTGTCTCGGCATCGACCACGAACGCCTCACCTACTTCTTCGGCGGCCGGCATTTCCGCCTGACGGACGTCCATGGGCACGTCATGAAGGATCTAATGACATAAGACCAAGGCTTGCGACGATAGCGACCTTGATAGAGGTAAGGGACGATGATGAACTCGACGTCACAACCCAGACAGCGGGCCGGCGGCGTTTGAGCGAATGCTTTTCAAGAGTGGCACATCATTGGCACAGCAGACCACCCTCCCAGCGCCAATCGATGCTCAACCAACCGAAAAACAGTGCCACCGGGGGGACTCGAACCCCCACGCCGGTTGCCCGGCAACGGATTTTAAGTCCGCGGCGTCTACCGATTCCGCCACGGTGGCCTTCCCTTCGCCGGGCTGGAAACCCCATGACCGGAGACGGCGGCGACTATGAGCCTGCCGAACCCTCCGTCGAGTCGAATCCCCCGCATACACTGACCCGCGACCGCGCAATCCATCCTGCACCGCTGCCCCTTCAGCGCCTGGTCGGAAGGAGCTTTGCTGCCGTGCCCGGATCGACATTGAAAGTCCCGGTCCCATAGGACTTGAGATTCCCGCCTTCATCGACCCGGTACTCGTAGGCTTTGATCGGCTGGGTTCCTGCAATCTCGGACATCAGATAGACCCGAATGGCCAGAGCTTCCCGGCCGGTGCCGCCCTCGAGCCCTTTCACCGTGTAGCTGACGCTGTTCGCTCCATCCACCGCTCCGCCGATCACGATCTCGGCTTCCTTGGCATTGGCGAAACGGTGGCGGCTCGTCTGGTTCACCTGCACCTGGACCTCGCGACCGGGGCAGAAAACGTAAACCTTCGCGATGTACTTCGCGGGGGGCACGGAGGGAGGAGTCGGGGGAACGACGCCCGTAGCCTGAAAATCCGGCGTTTCGGTGACATAACTCAGATCGCCGGTGACGAGCTCCTTCCGGACATCCGGCAACGCGGCGAGATTGACGAAATCGGCCTTGTCGTAGCGCCAGCCACCGTTGGCGTGGACGAAGGAAAGGACAATGACGTTGTCGCTCGGCGTGCCCCCCACCCCGAAATTCACCTTGCCGAACCAAGCGGCTTTCGCGGTGGCCCCTTTTTGCGAGACATGAATCAATTTCAACCCGTCGAGCGACGGCGGCGGCGCAGGCAGCCGGAAAACCGATGCCGGAAAGGGTTTCTTCTCCGAAACCAGCCGGTTGCGGACCTCCACCTGGCGGTGCGGCGCGGTGACCCGCTGCCAGGCTCCGGCGTCCTGCCGCAGAATCGCATTCCGCCACGCGCCGTATACAGCGGCGAGCGTGCGGCCGAGGTCGGCGGGAGATTGCTGCTGCGCGGCGAGACCATGCGGCAGGCCTGCGGCGAGCAGGGTCAGGACAAAACGGCGTGTCATCGGCGGAAACCATTGGACAAGGAAGCGGTGGAGACAACAATCCTTTTCGTGCTTGCGCCGCTGGCGCCCCCCGCGTCCCCTTCCTCCTCGTCTTCCGCATGTCCCTGCTCCAACATCTCCCGCTCATCGGCCAGGCCCGGCAGCGGGAAATGCTCAAAGCCGCCACCACCTATACCTATCTGGAAACCGCGCAGGGACCGGTGCAGGCGCACTTTTTCGCGCCCGGCGACTTCAAGCCCGGTGACCGCAGGCCGCTGGTGATCTTCTTCCACGGCGGCTTCTGGGACAGCCCGATGGCGACCCAGTTCGTGCCGCACTGCCTGCACTTCGCCAGCCGCGGCGCGGTCGCGATCGCGGTCGAAACGCGGGTGTTTTCCGTCCACCGCACGGGCGGCATCGAGGCAATGGAAGACGCGCGGACTTTCCTGAACTGGCTGGCGGAACATTACCTGCACTTCGGCGTCGATCCCAAACGCGTCGTCGCCGGCGGGGCCGCGGGCGGTGCCCTGCTCGCGCTGTCGCTGGTGCTGCCGAAGGCTGTGAAAGGCACAGAACCCCCGTTGCTCACGCCCGGCGGCCTGATTCTTTTCAGCGCCCTGCTCGATGCCACGCCCAAGCCGGCGCTCGACCGCTTCCCCGATGCCCGCACCGCCAAGCGGCAAAGCCCGCTCCAGCAGGTCCGGCGGAAACTCCCGCCGATGATCCTTTTCCACGGCAAGAACGACCGCGTCACCCCCTTCGAAACGGCCCGGAAATTCCACAAGGCCTTGCGCTGGCGCGGCAACCGCATCGAGCTGGTGGATTACGAGAACGCCGATCACTCGTTCTTCAACTTTAACGTCTCGGAACTCCACTACGAGCTGACCCTCAACGCCAGCGACCGCTTCCTCGTCGATCAAGGCCTGCTCGATCCCATGCCCGCCCTCGACGATCTCTGAAAGGATGGGATCTCCTCGCTCCTCCGGCTGCCTCCCATCTGGAGCTTGAAATTTGAATCCTGGAATTTCCGCTCCTCCCCCTTGACAAAATCCCTCGCCTCCTCCGACCGATCCGGTCAATGAGGGCATAAATCCTGCTTGGCACGCGCTGCATGCTGCCGTTTATTCCCCGCCCCGCGGGAGACCCCGCACCTGAGCACCGGCGCGGAACCGCGGGACACGGCAATTTCTGCCATTTCCTGCGATGAATCCCTACTACCACCCGAGCACGCCGCTGGTCCCCGGATCTCTCCACAGCCTTTCCGCCGAACGCGACAACTGCGGCATGGGCGCCATCGCTCAGATCCACGGCAAACGCTCGTACCAGGTGCTCGATTTCGCCCTCTGCTCGGTCTGCAACATGACCCACCGCGGCGCCGTCGACGCCGACATGAAGACCGGCGACGGCTCCGGCATCCTCTCCCAAATCCCCTACCCCATCTTCCTCAAGACCGCCGAAAAACTCGGCACGAAACTGGAGCGCGAACGCGACCTCGCCGTCGCCGTCTTTTTCCTGCCTCTCGACGACACCGCCGGGCAAAAGCAGCTCAAATCCCTCGCCGAAGAAACCGTCACCCGCCGCGGCATCTCCGTGATCGGTTGGCGCGAAGTCCCCGTCAACCCCGATGCCCTCGGCAAAATCGCCCTGGCCAGCCGCCCGCACATCGAACACCTCCTGCTCAAAAAGCCCGCCAGCTGGGACGCCGATCACTACGAGCGGCAGCTCTTCCTTTCTCGCCGTGAAATTGAGAAAAAGACCAAGGGCGTCAACGGCTTCTATATGCCAACCTTCTCCAGCCGTCTGATCTCCTACAAGGGCCTTGCCATGCCCGCGGCCCTGCGTGCTTTTTACGGTGACCTTCAGGATTCCGACTTCCAGACCGCCATCTCTCTCTACCACCAGCGCTTCTCCACCAATACCTTTCCCGCCTGGCCTCTCGGACAACCCTTCCGCATGATGTGCCACAACGGCGAAATCAACACCGTGGAAGGCAACCGCAACTGGATGGCCTCCCGCGAGGAATTCTTCGCCAATCCGATCTGGGGCGACGATATCGCCCTGCTCCACGATCTCATTAACGAACACGAATCCGACTCCGCCTCCCTCGACCACGCGCTCGAACTCCTCGTCCTCTCCGGTCGCTCCCTTGAGCACGCCATGTGCATGCTCGTCCCCCCCGCATACCGCAACGACGAGGACATCTCCGACGACCTCCGCGCCTTCTACCAATACATCCGCTCCTTCTCCGAACCCTGGGACGGCCCCGCTGGTCTCGTCTACACCGACGGCACCAAAATCTGCGCTTCTCTCGACCGCAACGGCCTCCGCCCCTCCCGCTACAAAATCACCGAAGACGGCCTGCTCTACATCGGTTCCGAAGCCGGTGCCGTCGTCATCGACGACGCCAAGATCATCCGCAAGGGCCGTCTCGGCCCCGGCCAGATGCTTTCCGTCGACACCTCCACCGGCATCGTCCGCAACGACCGCGAAATCAAGGAATCGCTCGCCCGGCAAAAACCCTACCGCCAGTGGATCGAAGAAAACCGGCTCGAACTCCGCCACATCTGCTCCCCCGATCCCCTCGCCCCCGCCGAGGACTTCTCCCCGCTCGACCTCTCCCGCCAGCAGGTCGCCCACGGCATTTCGCTCGAAGAACTCGACATGGTCTTCCCTTCCATGATCAAGGCCGCGCAGGAAGCTGTCTTCTCCATGGGTGATGACATCCCCCTCGCTGTCCTCTCCACCTATCCGCGCCTCCTCTTCACCTATTTCAAGCAGCGCTTCGCCCAGGTCACCAACCCTCCCATCGACCCCATCCGTGAATGGGCTGTCATGACCCTTGCCGCTGGCCTCGGCCCCGAGCGCAACCTGCTCGACGAAACCCCCGAGCACTGCCACGTCGTCAACCTCGAATCCGCCATCCTCCTCGAGCACCAGGTCGATCGTATCAAGCATCTCGACGAGCACGGCTTCCCTGCCCGAGTCCTCGACATCACCTGGCCCGCCGCCGCCGGCCGCAACGGCCTCAAGACCCGCCTCGACGAACTCTGCGCCGAAGCCGAAGCCGCCGTCGGAAAAGACGTCAACATCCTCATCCTCTCCGACCGCGCCGCCTCCGCCGACCGCGTGCCGATTCCCGCCATTCTCGCCACCGGCGCCATCCACCACCATCTCAACCGAGTCCGCAAGCGCATGCGCTGCTCGCTCGTCCTCGAATCCGGCGAGATCCGCGACACCCACCAGATCGCTTGCGCCTTCGGCTTCGGCGCCACCGCCGTCTGCCCCTACCTTGGCTTCGCCACCGTCCGCCAGCTCGTCGCCGCCGATGCCGGAAAGGGCAAGCTCGATGGGATCAGCCCCGAAAAGGCCATGGGGAACTACGCCAAGGCCCTCGAAAAGGGCCTCCTCAAAATCATGTCAAAAATGGGCATCTCCGTCCTCAACTCCTACCAGGGCGCCCAGATTTTCGAAGCCATCGGCATCGGTTCCGAAGTCATCGACTACGCCTTCACCGGCGTTCAATCCAAGATCGGCGGCATTGGCTTCGCCGAAATCGCCGACGAATCCCTCATCCGCCACCAAACCGCCTTCGACACCCAAGTGCCCCCCGGCGAAACCCTCGACCTCGGCGACCCCGGCTACAACCGCTACCGCAAATCCGGCGAACGCCACGCTTGGACCACCGACGTCATCAAGAACTTCCATACCTACGTCAAAACCGGCAAAGCGGAGGACTACGACGAATACGTCAAGGTCCAGCTCCAGACCACTCCCGTCGCCATTAAAGACCTCTTCGAGTTCGTCCCCGCCGCCACCGGCCCCATTCCCATCGAAGAAGTCGAGTCCGTCGAAAACATCCGGCGCCGCTTCACCACCGCCGCCATGTCCCTCGGCGCCCTCTCGCCCGAAGCGCACGAAACCCTCGCCATCGCCATGAATCGCATCGGCGCCAAATCCGACTCCGGCGAAGGCGGCGAAGACCCCGTGCGCTACCGCCCCTACGCCAACGGCGACTTCGCCCGCTCCTGGATCAAGCAGGTCGCCTCCGGCCGCTTCGGCGTCTCCGCCTACTACCTCGTCAACGCCGACGAACTCGAAATCAAAATGGCCCAGGGCGCCAAGCCCGGCGAAGGCGGTCAGCTTCCCGGCCACAAAGTCAACGCCCTCATCGCCCGCCTGCGCAACACCCAGCCCGGCGTGCAACTCATTTCCCCGCCCCCCCACCACGACATCTACAGCATCGAGGATCTCGCCCAGCTCATCCACGACCTCAAGGAAGTCAACCCGCGCGCCCGCGTCACCGTCAAGCTCGTCGCCGAAACCGGCGTCGGCACCGTCGCCGCCGGCGTCGCCAAGGCCAGCGCGGACACCATCCTCATCTCCGGCCACGACGGCGGCACCGGCGCCTCACCGCTTTCCTCCACCAAGCACGCCGGCTCCCCTTGGGAGCTCGGCCTCTCCGAAGCCCAACAGACCCTACTCATCAACAACCTCCGCGACCGCGTCATCCTCCGCACCGACGGAGGCCTGCGCAACGGCAAGGACATCGTCACCGCCGCCATCCTCGGCGCCGAGGAATACAACTTCGGCACCATCGCCATGATCGCCATGGGCTGCGTCTACGTCCGCAAGTGCCACCTCAACAACTGCCCCGTCGGCGTCGCCACCACCGACCCGAAATTCCGTGCGAAATTCAAGGGCACGCCCGAGATGGTCATCAACTTCCTCAACGGCGTCGCCGAGGAAGCCCGCGAAATCATGGCCTCCCTCGGAGTCCGCACCCTCGACGAACTCATCGGCCACCCAGGATTCCTCCGCCAGCGTGAAGTCCCCGGCCACCCCAAGGCCAACCTCATCGACCTCGGCGCCGTCCTCAAGGACGTCGTTCCCGACCTCGCCGCGCACCAAAGCGTCGCCCCCGAAAGCATTTCCCGCATCCGCACCGGAGACCGCAACGACGGCATCTCCAAAACTCCGCTCGACCTGCAAATCCTGCGCGACCTCGCCCAGGCCCTCGGCACCGCCGAAATCCCGGCCGATCTGCCCGAATACGGCCCCCACGCCACCCCGGAAGCCATCGCCGAAGCCATCCGGACCCTGCCCGACCGCGCCCCCGTCGAACTCAGCTACAAAGTCGTCAACACCGACCGCAACATCGGCACCCGGCTCTCCGGTCGCATCGCAGAGATCCACGGCGACCATGGCTTCAACGGCCACACCGCCGTCACCCTCAAGCTCCTCGGCTCCGCCGGCCAGTCCCTCGGCACCTTCCTAGTCTCCGGCATCAAGATCGAACTCACCGGCGAGGCCAACGACTATACCGGAAAAGGCATGGCCGGCGGCGAAATCGTGATCAAGGTCTCCCCCGAAGCGAAATTCAACCCCGCCCTCAACACCATCCTCGGCAACACCTCCCTTTACGGCGCCACCGGCGGTCACCTCTTCGCCAACGGCCGCGCCGGCGAGCGCTTCGCCGTCCGCAACTCCGGCGCCGTCGCCGTCGTCGAAGGCGTCGGCGACCACGGCTGCGAATACATGACCAACGGCACCGCCGTCATCCTCGGCAAGACCGGCAAAAACTTCGGCGCCGGCATGTCCGGCGGCACCGCCTACGTCTACGACGTGGACAGCCGCTTCTACTCCCGCATCAATCCCGAAATGGTCGTCCCCCTCCCCGTCCGCCGCGCCGAAGACATCGCGGAACTGAAGCAACTCATTTCCGATCACGCCGAAAAAACCGGCAGTCTCCACGCCATCGCCATCCTCGCCGACTGGGGCAACAGCCTGACCAAATTCGTCCGCGTCATCGCCAAAGAGCGCGCCGCCCTCGAAGCCGCCGAAGAACAGCACGAAGCTGCATCCACCAAATAACTCGAATGTTCCGAAGCCTTTTCGGACACGGGCATGCTTGGCGGGACCGAGCGATAGGTTGACCTCTCTGCCCGGTCCGGCCAGCTTGAGGGGGAAATGAATCCTCATCCTGTTCTGGAAAACCGCTATTCCGCCCCGGAAGAACGGCCCGGCTATGTGAAGCAGCTCTTCGATGAGAGCGCGGAACATTATGACCCGATCGTAGGCTGGGGATTTCTCGGCACCGGGAACCTTTACCGGAAAGATGCCCAGCGCCGTCATGGGTTGAAACCCGGCATGAGCCTGCTCGACGTGGCTTCCGGCACGGGATTGATGGCCGTCGCCGCGAGGGAAGTGCTGGGAACGGACGAAAACATCACCTGTGTCGAGCCAAGCGACGGGATGATCGCCGTCGCGAAAAAGAAGCTGAACGCGACATTCATTCAAAGCGGCGGGGAGTCGATGCCTCTGCCGGATCTTCATTACGATTTTCTCACCGTCGGCTACGCGCTGCGCCATTTCGCCGATTTGGAAGCGACGTTCCGCGAGTTTCACCGGGTTTTGAAATCCGGCGGCAAGGTATTGATTCTGGAAGCCACCCGCCCGGAGGGGAAATTCGGCTCGTTTCTGTTCCGGCTCTACTTCGGACGCATCTGTCCCTTCTTTTCGCGTCTCCTCACCCGCAGCAGCAAGGCGGAGGAAATGATGGTTTATTTTTGGGAAACGATGGACGCCTGTGTGCGACCGGCTGACATCCAAGCGGCGCTGCAAGCCGCCGGGTTTGCGGAAGTGAAGCGCAAGAAGCTGATGGGGGTGTTCAGCGAATACAGTGCGATACGGCTGTGAAGCAAATCAGAGGGGGCTCTTGAATTTTGAACCTGCTTGCTCCCGGCAGTCAGCATCGACCGCTTGCCGCCTGGAAATCCCATGGGTAGCAGTCATGCACCGCAATCCCATGAAACTCCACCTCTACCGCTACGGCGAGGCCCGAAGCCTGCCTGGCCTGTCCATCGGCGTCACCCGTCACCTCCCCCGCGGCGTCCGGCGGCAAGATCTCGCCACCCGCGGCTACTTCGATGTTTGGCTGCCCGTATTGGCTCCCAGCTCTGAATTGGTCAAAACGTACCTCCAGGGTGATATTTCCTTCGCAGCATTTTCCCGGCGCTATCGCGTCGAGATGAAAGCTACCGAAATCCGCCACGTCATCGATCTCGTCGCAGCCACCGCCTTGCGCCTACCTGTCCACCTCGGCTGCTTTTGCGAAGACGAGAACGCCTGCCACCGCTCCATCTTGCGGGGCATCGTTCTCAAAGCTGCCCAAAACCTTCCACCCTCCGCCCCGGAAACGTCCGCAAAAGGCTATGCCAGTCCTCCATGCTCCATGCCCGAAATCGGCGAATGACCGGTCGCCCTGCCCTATGCCTCCGGCCCTAAATCCTTGAAAGCACCTGCAAATGCCCGACGTTCCGGTTTTGCCCGTGCCTTTCCGCCCCGCCATCCTCTTTTTCCTCGGAGCCTTCGCCGCTTCCGCGGACGATTTCGCCCGCATCGCCACCCCTCTCCTCTCCAAATACTGCTTCGAGTGCCACGGCGAAAAGACCCAGAAGGGCGGCATCGAAGTCCACCATCTCACCTCTGCCGATGCCGCGCTGCGCCACCACCGCTTCCTCAAAACCATCGCCGAACAGGTCGAGCTCGGCGACATGCCCCCCGACGACGAAGACCTCCTCCCCAGCGACGGGGAACGCGCCGCCCTCGTCCGCGAAATCGAAGGGCTTCTGAAAAAACTCGAAACCGGCGACTTCCCCCGCAACCCAGGCCGCCCCACCGTTCGCCGCCTCAACCGCAACGAATACAACAACACCGTCCGCGATCTCTTCGACGTCGACTTCCAGGCCGGCGGCGACTTCCCCTCCGACGGTGCGGGCGGCGAGGGCTTCGACAATGTCGGCGACGCTCTCTTCCTCCAGCCCTCGCTGATGGAAAAATACCTCGCTGCCTCCAAGCGCGTCATCGACCGACTCTACGAAAACCCGCGCCAGCGCGACCGCGTCCTCCTCGCCAAACCCACCGACAAAATCCCCCCTCCCCAGGCTGCCCGTACCGTCCTCCTCACCCACGCCTCCCTCGCCTTCCGCCGCCGCGTCACCGACGAGGACCTGCAACCTCTGCTCGCCGCCTTCGAGCAGGGCTTCGCCGACGGCAAAACCTACGAAGATGCGCTCAAAATCCCCCTCCAATCCCTCCTCGTCCACCCCTCTTTCCTCTTCCGCATTGAAAACGACCAACCCGGCAAAACCGAATGGCGCATTGATAATTTCGAACTCGCCACCCGGCTCTCCTACTTCCTCTGGGCCTCCATGCCCGACCGCCGGCTCCTCAAACTCGCCGACGAGGGCAGACTCTCCGACCCCGCTATCCTGCGCTCCGAAACCCTGCGCATGATCGCCGACCGGCGCTCCCAGGCCCTCGCCCGCCACTTCGCCGGTCAGTGGCTCGGCTTCGAGGATCTGCGCGAAGTCGCCCAGCCCGATCCCAACCGCTTTCCCACCTTCACTCAATCCCTGCGCGTCGCCATGTACCGCGAGTCGGTGGAATTCTTCCACCACCTCGTCACCGCCAACCGCCCCGTCACCGAACTCATCCACGCCGACTACACCTTCGCCAACGCGGAACTCGCCCGCCACTACGGCATCACCGGTCTCACCGGCGACCGCATGGAAAAAATCCCCCTCTCCGACCCCCACCGCGGCGGTATCGTCGGCCAGGCCTCCGTGCTCACCGTCACCTCCCAGCCCCTGCGCACCAGCCCCGTCAAGCGCGGCAAATGGATCCTCGACACCCTCCTCGGCACCCCTCCACCGCCGCCGCCGCCCGATGCCGGCGTCCTCCCCGGCGACGACAAATCCACCGAGGGCCTCAGCTTGCGGGAACAGCTCGCCGCCCACAGCACCAAGGCCTCCTGCGCCGGCTGCCACGCGAAAATCGACCCCCTCGGCTTCGGCCTCGAAAATTTCGACGCCATCGGCCGCTGGCGCACCACCGACGCCAACGGCAAACCCATCGACTCCCGGGCCGTTCTCCCCGGCGACATCACTTTCTCCACTCCCAAGGAGCTGAAAACCCTCCTCCTCGCCTCCGGTGATCTTTTTCCGCGCAACATCTCCCGCAAAATGCTAGCCTACTCCCTTGGCCGCCCCCTCGAATACTACGACGAACCCGTCATCACCGACCTCGTCGCCAAACTCCGCGCCGACGAGATGAAAATGCAGACCCTTATCCTCGCCATCGTCGAATCCCACCCCTTCCAGCACCGCAGCACGAAACGCTGAAAGTTGAGAGTGGAAAGTTGATGGTTGATAGCGAACAGCCAAAGACCTCTTCCTTCAAACTCTCAACCATCAACTCTCAAACATCAACTTCCCATGGCCAACATCCAAACCCACAAATGGCTCCTTCCCCGCCGCAGCTTCCTCCGCGGCGCAGGCGCCACCCTCGCCCTGCCTTTCCTCGACGCCATGCGCCCGCTGATGGCCGCCGGCTCGTCCTCTTCGCTGCCCGTCCGCATCGCCCTGCTCTACATGCCGAACGGCGTCCGCGCCGACCGCTGGACGCCGGAGGGCGCCGGCTCGCGCTTCAAGTTCTCCCCCATCCTCGCCCCGCTCGAAAAACACCGCGAGGACCTGCTCGTCCTCACCGGCCTGCAAAACAGGGCCTCCTTCACCGGCGACGGCCACTACGTCAAGACCGGCGGCTGGCTCACCGGCACCACTATCACCAAGACCACCGGCTCCGACATCGCCGCCGGCGGCATCTCGATGGACCAGATCGCCGCCGAACAACTCGGCCGCCATACCAAGCTCCCCTCCCTCGAACTCGGCACCGAGCCCGTCGCCACCGGCATCGACACCAACGTCAACTACACCCGCCTCTACGCTTCTCACATCTCCTGGAAAACCTCCACCGTCCCGCTCCCCTGCGAGATCAACCCCCGCGCCGCTTTCGACCGCCTCTTCCGCACCCGCTCCAAGGGCGGCGAAAAACAGGCCGACGACGACAAATCCGTCCTCGATCTCGTCCGCAACGACGCCAAGCGCCTCCAATCGCAACTCGGCCAGGCCGACCGCCACAAACTCGAACAATACCTCGAATCCATCCGCGAAGTCGAACGCCGCATCGAAGCCGAAGCCGCCACCCTCGGCGCCGGCGAAAACCTCCCGCCCGAACTCCTCGCCAAACTCGACGCCCTCGACAAGCGCATCTCGAAGGCGATGGGCAAAGCCAACCGCGAGGAGGAACTTAATTCCCTGCCCCGTTTCGACCACGGCGAACACTGCCGCATCATGATGGACCTCATGGTCCTCGCCTTCTGGTCCGACTCCACCCGCGTCTCCTCCTTCATGTTCGGCAACGATGTCACCGGCCGCAACTTCTCCTTCCTCGAAGGCGTCAACGGTGGCCACCACGAAATCTCCCACCACAGCAACAACGCCAAAACCCTCGACGAATACGAACGCATCAACCGCTGGCACGTCGAGCAATACGGCTACATGCTCGACCGCATGAAGGAGATCAAGGAAGGCGATGGCACCCTGCTCGACCGCTCCATGGTCGCCTTCGGCTCGCCGATCCGCGACGGCAACTCCCACGACCCGAAGAACGTTCCCATCGTCATCGCCGGCGGCACGAAAGCCGGTCTCAAGACCGGCCGCCACCAGGAATACGACGCCGGAACCCCGCTCTGCTCCCTCTGGCTCGGCATGCTCGACCGCGCCGGCGTCAAGGCAAAGGAACTCGGCGACGCCACCACACCCCTCCGCAATCTCGGCTGAAAATGGCGCATGCCTCCGGCTTGCGAACGATTTCCCCGGCGCCGTCGGGCACTCCGAGGCGCCACATCCATCTTCCCATCCTTGCGGGGGAGCGTACACACCCTGCGTGCTCCACGCCCGCAGAACGGCCTGACGGCGTTTCTCCGGAAAACGCCCGCCCCCGGCGGAAACGTGGAAAACGCATCCACACGGTTTCCCAACGCGCATCCCCCGAACTTGCTCTCCGCTCATCCCGGGGGTTGAGCTTCGGCGGTGGATGCTCCTAGTCTCCGCCCACGCCGACATGAGCGCCCACCCGAAACCTCCGGCCCATCCCGTCGCCGCCTTCCTTGCGGTCGGCTCGATGTCGGTGCTGGTGGCCGGCGTGCTGCACCACCTGGGTCTTTCCAGCGGCATCGATCACGCCGCGGACCAATGGATCCGTGGCATCGGCCTGTCGGGCGAACCGCGCGAACTGTCCCCCCTCTGGCTCTGGGGCTGGACCACCTTGATCGCCTACGGCCTGGCAGCAGGCATGCTGATTTCACGCCGCCACTGGCGCAGGGCCGTGCTGTGGCTCACCACTCTGGCACTCACGCTTTCCTGGGTGCCCGTGCTCGCCCTCGCCGGCTGGACGGCCCCCGCTGGACTGCCTCTCCTCGCCGTGCTCTGGTGCGGCGTCTGCGCGATGATCTACGCCGTCCGCCACGAGGAACCCGGAGGCGATTTCCACTGATGGCCCGGATCGAATACCCCGAAGCGGTCGTCCGCCTGATCGACGAATTGAAACGCCTGCCTGGCGTCGGCCCGCGCAGCGCCGAGCGCATCGCCATCTGGCTGCTGCAGAATGCCCGCGCCGAACCGCTGGCGCTGGCCGCCGCCTTGGAACAGGCGAAGACGGAAATCGTCGCCTGCCCGGAGTGCGGCTTCTTTGCCACCGCCGAGCGCTGCGCGGTCTGCTCCGACGCCTCGCGGGAGACAACGCTGTGCGTTGTCGAGCAAGCCACTGACGTGCTGCCGCTGGAGCGCTCCGGCGCTTTCAAAGGACGCTACCACTGCCTCGGCGGCAAACTCTCGCCGCTCGACAATGTCACCCCAGAGGACCTGCGCATCGGCTCCCTCGTCCGCCGGATCGCCGACGAAGACGTGACCGAGGTGATCCTGGCCCTGGGCGCGGATGTCGAAGGCGAAGCCACCGCGAATTACCTTGCCGGCCTCCTGCGCGGGAAATGCACCATCACCCGTATCGCCCAGGGCCTCCCCGCGGGCGGCGGGCTGGAACACGCCGACGCGCTCACCCTTGCCCGTGCGCTGGAAGGCCGCCGGGGCCTCTAACCCCTCCTTTCCATGCAACCGCCCCGCAAGCGCTCCCATTTCCACGCCAAAAAACACCCTGCTACCCCCCCGCCGGCGAAGCGCGCTTCCGGCGAACGCGGCTGGGATCAGGTCGCGGGCTGGTACGACAAACTGGTCGGCGACGGCGGCTCGGACTACCATCGCCACGTCATCCTGCCCGCGGCGACACGCCTTCTGGCTCCGGCGGCGGGCGAAAAAATCCTCGATCTCTGCTGCGGACAGGGCGTGCTCTTCCCCCCACTGCTGGAAACGAACGTTGTCGGCATCACCGGCATCGACGCCAGCCCGAAACTGATCGCCTCGGCCCGTTCCCGCTTCGGCGGCGACAAGCGGATCAAGCTGATCGTCGCCGACGCCACCGCCCCGGGCGCTTGGGCGGATGGCTCCCACGATGCCGCGGCCTGCCTCATGGCCGTCCACGACGTCGCCGATCTCGACGGCTTGGCGCGCAACATGGCCGCCGCGCTGAAACCCGGCGGACGCTGGCTGACGATCTTCATGCACCCCTGCTTCCGCATCCCGCGGCAAGCGCACTGGGGCTGGGACGAAGGACGCAAGCTCCAATATCGCCGCATCGACCGCTACGGCGTCCCGCAGGAAATCCCGATCACCACCCATCCCGGCCAAGGCGGCGGACCAACGACTACTTTCTACCACCGCCCCCTCGGCCAAGTGCTCTCATCCTTCGCCCGCGCCGGACTGGCCATGACGCAATGCGAGGAACTCTTCGGCCACCGCCGCTCCCAGCCCGGCCCCCGCGCCCGCGGCGAAAACCGCGCGGTACAGGAATTCCCGGTCTTCCTCGCCGTCGGCGGCATCAGACTCCCGTAAAACGGCACACTGTCCCCATTCGATGTTGGACGTTCAATGTTCGACGTTCACTTTCCCCTTTCCCCTCGCGGCGGTGGATTCTAGTTTCCGCCCGCGATGAGCGGCTGCCACAGTCCCAAGATGAAGATGGATCCCGGTCTTCACCAGGACAAGAAACCCTCCTGGATCAAGGTCCGCCTGCCGAACAACCCCGTCTTCTGGTCCACCAAGTCGCTCATCACCGACCTCAAGCTGGTCACTGTCTGCGAGGAAGCCCAGTGCCCGAACCGCTGGGAATGCTGGGGCCAGGGCACGGCCACTTTCATGATCGCCGGCGAGAAATGCACCCGCGCCTGCGGCTTCTGCGCCGTCAAAACCGCCAAACCCGACGCGCTGGAAGCCGACGAACCTTTCCGCGTGGCCGAGGCGACCCGCCGGATGAAGCTGCGTCACGTCGTCATCACCGCCGTCGCCCGCGACGACCTGCGCGATGGCGGCGCTAAACACTTCCATGAAACCATCGAGGCCGTCCGTGCGATGAACCCCGGCATCGTCATCGAAGTGCTGGTCCCCGATTTCAATGACCGCGACTGGGCGCTCCAGATGGTGATGGAAGCCCGCCCGCACATCTTCAACCACAACCTCGAAACCGTAGAGCGCCTCACGCCGCTGGTCCGCTCTCGCGCCCAGTACCAGCGCAGTCTCGCCGTCCTGAAAAAGGCGAAGACCATGGTGAACGGCAAAGTCGCTACCAAGAGCGGTATCATGCTCGGCCTCGGCGAGCGTCGCGAGGAAATCCTCCGTGCGATGGACGACCTGCTCGCCGCCGATGTCACCGTGCTGACCATGGGCCAATACCTCCGCCCCACTCCGCGCCACCTGCCGGTGGTCGAATACATCGAACCCGCCGTCTTCGACGAATTGAAGCAAATCGCCTTGGACAAGGGTTTCCGCCATGTCGCCTCCGGTCCCTTGGTCCGCAGTTCCTACCACGCCGCCGATTTCCGGCCTGAACTGGACATCATGGACGAAATCGAAAAAACCGCGCCCTTGCGCGGTCTCGACCTCCAGCCGGAAGACCTGCCCATCCCCTCCGCCCGGCCGGAACTCGTCCGCGCCTCGGTCGCCTGAGCAGGGCCTGAATCAGACGCCGCGGATCGTCTTCACATTGACGAACTCCCGGATGCCGTGAACGCCAAGCTCGCGCCCCCAGCCACTGTCCTTGATGCCGCCGAAAGGCAGCCTCGGGTCGGAGACGACCTGCGCGTTGATCGCCACCGTGCCAGCCTCCAACTGCCGGGCGAGACGTAGCGCGCGATCCTCGTCCCGGCTGAAAACGGCGGCGCCGAGCCCGAAGACGCTCAGATTGGCAAGACGAAGCCCTTCATCCTCGCTCTCCGCCTTCACCACCGCCGCCACAGGCCCGAAGGTCTCTTCGTCGAAAACCCGCATTCCGGGCCGCACTCCGGTCAGCAGCGTCGCCGGATAGTACGATCCATCCAGTAATTTGCCTCCGAGCAAGACCTCGGCCCCGGCTTCCGCACTCTCTACGACCTGCTCGTGAAGCTCGTCACGCAGGCGCACTTCCGCCATCGGTCCCAGCTTCGTCTGCGGATCGAGGGGATCACCCGGAACATACGCCGACAATTCCTCCGCGAGCCGGGCCACGAATTCGTTATGCACTGCTTCATGGACGACGAAACGCTTCGCTGCGATGCAACTTTGGCCGCCGTTCACCATCCGCGCCTCGGCGCAGATGCGGGCCGCGCTTCCGATATCCGCGTCCTTCAGCACGAGGTAGGGATCGCTGCCGCCGAGTTCGAGCACCGACTTCTTGAGATGCCGCCCTGCGGTTGCCGCGATTCTCCTCCCGGTTTCCGTGCTTCCGGTAAAGGTCACCGCGCGCACGCGGGGGTCGGCGGCCAGCTCCTCCGTCTCTTCGCCTCTCACGAAAACAGGCAGCAACAAATCGTCGCGGCCGGAAGCCCCCGCGATGATCTCCCCGATCGCCCGCGCGCAACCAGGCACCAGCGACGCATGCTTGAGAAGTACCGTATTGCCCGCCATTAGCGCCGGCGCGGCGAAACGGAAAACCTGCCACAGCGGAAAATTCCACGGCATGATCGCAAGGATCACCCCCAGCGGCTCGTGAACAGCCTTTCCGCCATCGAGGGATTCGTCGGCGAGCATCACTCCACCGTGCTCCGCGTAGTAGCGGCAAACTCGCGCGCACTTCTCCGCCTCGGCGAGGCCCTGCGACACCGGCTTGCCCATCTCCCGAGCCATCAGCCGGGAAAGCTCTCCACCGCGGGCTTCGATCCCATCCGCAATGTCGCAAAGCGCCGCGGCGCGGCCGGCGAAATCGAGATCACGCCAACGTCCGAATCCGCCATGGAGTCGCCGGATCTCCTCCCTTGAGTCGCTCATGGCACAAACTTGCCCGGATAGGACCATGCGGCAAGCCATGGGGGAGGACACATCCCTCTTTCGATAAAACCTCAACCCTCCGCCGCCTCATGGCCCCGCCGTTCATCCACGAACAAGGTCATCACCAACCCCACCACAATAAACCCCGCCAGCACCAGCAGCGCCTGCGGCGTCCCCGAACGATCCTTGATCCAAGCAAAGGGAAACGTCGTGATCGCCGACAATTTCCACATCAGCCCCCACAACCCGTATGTCTCCGCCAACCTCCCCGCCGGCGCCAGATACCCCACAAACGCCCGGTTCGCCGAACCCAGCGCACCGAGTCCGAACCCCAGCAAATTCCCGATCACCCACAGCGGCCACGTCGGAAACGCCTCCGGCTCCGCCGCCCCGTCATGCAAATGCGCATAAAACGCGAACCCCAACGCCGTGAACAACCACACCCACAGAAAAAATAACGTCGAGCGCCGGTGACCGATGCGATCCTGCCAAAGCATCGGAATGAAGGTCCCCAAGATCCCCGACAACGTGATCACCGCCACAAACCCCACCAACTTCTCCTGACTGAACCCATACTCATCCGCCAGCTTGCTTGCGAAAAACACCACCACACTCATCCCCGTCCCGTAAAACAGCGAAGCGCCCAGCAACACCGCCAGATCCCGGTGCCGGCTGGTATGCCTTACCGTATCCGCCAGCCGCGAAAACCCCGCGACGAACAAATTCCGCTTCACCGCCGGCACCACCGCCGGCGGCTCCTTCAACCAAATCCAAGCCGGAATCAGAAACACCAGAAACCATAGCCCCGCAAAAACAAAAAACGGCCTCCACTGGTTCACGTCCTTCAGATCCAACAAAATCATCCCCGCCGCCGTAATCACCAACAGCAGAAAAGCCGCCGAATAGGCGCAGGCCCACGAAAACCCGCTCACCCTTCCGAGCTGATCCTGCCTCGCGAGCGAAGGCAAAAAGCTCGCGAGAAAATTCTCCCCGATCGAAAACGCGAAATTCGCCGGAATATAAAGCGCCATCGCCAACCACACCTGACCCGGCTGGATGAACGCCAGCCCGCAAGTGAACACCCCGCAGATCAACCCGCTGCCGATCATGCAGCGCTTCTTCCACGCCCGCTCGTCCGCCGCCGCCCCCGCCAGCGGCGAAACCAGAGCCGTGAGCAACATGCTGCTGCCGTAGGTCAGCGCCCACAGCCGGTCATCCACCGCATCGTCCTGCACCACCACCTGTGCGAAAAAGATCGAAAAGAGCAGCGTGTTGATGATCAGCGTGAACGATTGGTTCGCCACATCGAACCCGATCCACGACCATAACTGCCCCTGCTTCGGCAGTCCCTTCAAAGGATAAAAGCGTCGTGGCATGGCAATGCACGCAGTCTGCCGTCCCCCTCCCGGATCACAAGCCTCCGCTCTTCAAATCGGAGAGCGCACGCATCCCCGCGTGCCCCCTTCCGCATCCCTGTGAGACGGCCTTCCAGGAGCGGTCCTTCTCCCATCATAAAACTTCCCTCCCAAAAAATCCACCCTTCGAATTGAAATCCCTGACAACCGTCCTACTGTTAGGCAGATGGGGATTCACCCCGTCTTCAGAACCGCAAAACGGCCATGCTGGGGAAAATACTGAGCTTCTTCCGCCGCGACCCCGTTCCCCCGAGACGGGAACGACCGCTGGAAGACGCCCCGCTTCCCAAACTCGGCCTCGCCCTCTCCTCCGGCGGCGCCCGCGGCCTCGTCCACGTCGGCGTCCTCCAAGTGCTTGAGGAAAACGACATCGAAATCCACGCCATCGCCGGCTCCAGCATGGGCGCCTACGTTGGCTCCCTTTGGGCCGCCGGCTTCTCCGGCAAGAGCCTTGAGGAACTCGCCGCCGAAATCCACGACCGCCACCAGCTCTGGAAACTCGCCGACCCGCTTCTCCCGCCGATGAAGGGCCTCTTCCGCGGCCTCAAAGCCCGCGCCCACCTCGAACGCTCCCTCGGCGACCTCCGCTTCGAAGACCTCGAGCGCCGCCTGCTCGTCGTCACCGTCGACATCGACACCAAGGAACGCCTCGTCCTGCGCAGCGGCCTCATCGCCGAAGCCGTCCACGCATCATGCGCCATGCCCGGCATCGTCGCGCCCGTCATGATCCAGGGCCGCCGCTGCGTCGATGGCGGCGTGATCGATCCCGTCCCCGTCGGCGCGCTCCAGAAATTCTCCGACGTTGACCGCATCATTGCCGTCTCCGTCATCCCCACCTTCGAAGACGTCGAGCACGGTCGCTGCATCCCCGTCCCCGACCGGGAACCCGCCTGGTGGAAACGCTCCCTCTCCTGCGTCAACCGCAACATCAACCTCCTCGCCCGCGGCAACATGATCGACACCTTCCGCCAGAGCATCCGCGCCGCGCAAATCCGCATGGCCCACGAATCCTGCAAACGCGCCGACCTCTGTCTGCGCCCCGAACACTTCTTCGCCCCCTGGCACGACTACACCGGCTTCCGCCGCTTCATCGACGCCGGCCGCAAGGTCGCCGAGGACAACCTCGATGCCATCCGCGCCCTGCTGCGCCCCGATTTCCAAACCCATGAAACCCCGCCTATCCAACGCCTGGTGGGAAACGACGTCGCCTGACGAAACCCGCCACCGCCAGGACGCCCTCCTCCGGCGTCTGCTCCAAGACCGCGTCGTTCCCTTCACCGCCTACTACCGTCAACTCTTCGCCGACCACGGCATCGACCCCCGCGACATCCGCGGCACCGGGGACCTGACAAAAATCCCCTTCACCTCGAAGCGCTCCCTCGAAAACCCCCGCGACTTCGTCGTCATCCCCGACGAATCCGCCCTCAAGCGCCAGTGGTCCACCCTCCGCTACGCCCTCACCCACGGCCCCTCCGCCACCAAGGAAGCTCTCGAAGAAGAACTCCGCCCCATCCTCCTCACCAGCACCACCGGCCGCTCTGCCGCGCCCGTCCCCTTCCTCTACACCAAGCACGACCTGGCCAACCTCGAAGCCGGCGGCCGCCGCATGATGGCACTCTGCCAGTCCGACCCCTCCTGGCGGCACATCAACGCCTTTCCTTTCGCCCCGCACCTCGCCTTCTGGCAGGCTCACTACGCCGGCCTCGGCTTCACCACCTTCATGCTCTCCACCGGCGGCGGCAAAACGATGGGCACCGAGGGCAACCTGCGCCTCATCGACAAAATCGAGCCGGATGCGGTGATCGCCATGCCCACTTTCCTCTACCACCTCCTCCAACAAGCCGCCGAACACGGCCACCGCTGGACCAAGCTCAAACGCATCGTCCTCGGCGGCGAAAAAGTCCCCGCCGGCATGCGCCGCAAACTCCGTACCCTCTGCGAAAACATCGGCTCTCCCGGCGTCGCCATCATGGCCACCTACGGCTTCACCGAAGCCAAAATCGCCTGGACCGAATGCCTTCCGCCCGACGGTGCCGAACCCACCGGCTACCACATCTACCCCGACCTCTCCTTCATCGAAATCGTTGACCCCGAAACCGGCGAGCGTGTCCCCGACGGCCACCCAGGCGAAATCGTCATCACCCCCCTCGACGCCCGCGGCACCGTCGTCCTCCGCTACCGCACCGGTGACCTCATCGACGGCGGCCTCACCCGCGAACCCTGCCCTCACTGCGGCCGCACCTGCCCCCGCCTGTTAGGGAAAATCTCCCGCGTCTCCGACATCCACCGCCTCAACATCGGCAAACTCAAAGGCACCCAGGTCGACTTCAACGCCCTCGAAAACCTCCTCGACGACACCGACGGCCTCGGCGCCTGGCAGATCGAACTCCGCAAACGCAACGACGACCCCCTCGAAAGCGACCTCGTCCTCGTCCACGCCGTCCCCCTCGACGGCGCCTCCCCCGAAACCCTCCGTCAAAAAATCTCCGACCGCTTCGGCCAGACCGTCGAATTCTCCCCCAACGACATCCAATTCCACACCTGGGACGAAATCCGCAACCTCCAGGGCGTCGGCAAGGAACTCAAAGAACAAAAACTCATCGACAACCGCCCCCCCGCCGAAACCTGACACCCCCACCTCACTCAATCGTCAATCTTCAATCTCAAATCTGCAATGTACATCCTCGCCGGCCTCCGCACTCCCTTCTGCCGCATGGGCACCGACTTCGGCGACCTCGGCGCCGACGACCTCGGCCGCTTCGCCTGCACCGCCCTGCTCGCCCGCACCGGCATCGACCCCGGCGAGATCGACGAAGTCATCTTCGGCTGCGTCGCCCAGCCCCCCGATGCCGCCAATGTCGCCCGCGTCATCGCCCTGCGCTCCGGCATCCCCCGTCACATCCCCGCTGCCACCGTCCACCGCAACTGCGCCTCCGGCATGGAAGCCGTCACCACCGCCCACCAGCGCCTCGCCGCCGGCCAGGGCGAACTCTTCCTCGTCGGCGGCGTCGAAAGCATGTCCCGCATCCCCCTCTACTACCCGCACCGTACCGCCAAAAAATTCGCCACCCTCTCCCGCTCTAAAGACACCGGCCAGAAAATCACCGCCCTCGCCGACTTCCGCCCCTCCGACTTCAAACCCCTCATCGGCCTCCAACTCGGCCTCACCGACCCCTTCAACGGCCTCATCATGGGCGACACCGCGGAAATCCTCGCCCGCGAATTCAACATCACCCGCGAACAACAGGACCACTTCGCCGTCCACTCCCACCGCAAAGCCCTCTCTTCCATCTCCCGCCTTGCGGAAGAAATCGCCCCCGTCCACCTCCCCGGCAACGCCGTCACCCGCGACAACGGCATCCGCGAAGACTCCACCCCCGAAAAACTCGCCAAACTCCGTCCCATCTTCGACCGCCAGACCGGCACCGTCACCGCCGGCAACAGCTCCCAGATCACCGATGGCGCCGTCGCCCTCCTCGTCGGCAGCGAAAAAGCCGCCTCCCGCCTCGGCCTCGAACCGCTCGGCCGCCTCACCCAATACGCCTACACCGGCTGCGACCCCGACCGCATGGGCCTCGGCCCCGTCCACGCCATCGCCCGCTGCGGCATTTCCCCCGCCGAAGCCGACCTCGTCGAAATCAACGAAGCCTTCGCCGCCCAGGTCCTCGCCGTCCTCGCCGCCCTCCGCGACCCCTCCAAATGCAAACTCGACCTCCCCCCCGTCGAAATCCCCGACGAAAAACTCAACCGCCGCGGCGGCGCCATCGCCCTCGGCCACCCCGTCGGCGCCAGCGGCGCCCGCCTCATCCTCACCGCCCTCCACCAACTCCGCGAAACCAACGGCAAGCGCGCCCTAACCACCCTCTGCATCGGCGGCGGCCAAGGCGCCGCCCTCTGGCTCGAACACCTCTGAATCGGCAAAATAACCCCACCATGAAAATCAAAGTCGATGATTTGTCTGACCCCGAAATCGCAGCGTTTCTGGAAGAGCACATAGCTGATCCACCGGCTTTAGCCGGTTGGCTCCATCGCCTCGTTCGGCTTGTTGTTTTTTCATTCGGAGACCTTCATCTGTAACTTCACCATCTTCCCATCCATGAGAATGGTAAAACGAATAAGCACGCAACGAACGATCAGCCGACGTCACAAGCCAAAGCTCCTTGAATCCAGAAGACCACAGCAGCTGTTCTGTGAGACTCAGAATCTTCGAGCCTATCCCGCGGGACTCAAATTCAGGGAGAACAGCTATCACCCAAAGCTCTCCTGTGGCGATGTTGCCAATGCTGAACCCAACGACTTGCTGGCCAACCTCACACAGCCAACCCTTATGAGTAGACTGAAGCATGATGGAAACTGATCTTTCCGTGATTCCTGCTGCTTGGAGTTCTTCCAGGGAAAACGCATTCTCTGTGGTCGCAGTGCGCACACCGAACAGTGCCGGAACGTCCTCAATCTGGATCTCTCGAAAGGTCATGGCCTTGACTGCCGAACAGTGTATTTTTCACGAAGGTCCTTTCACTCCAACAAGCCGAAGGCGGTGGAGCCGACCCAGCAAAGCCGGTGGCTCACCTTGAACGATCTTCCCATGCCTTTCCATTCAAAATTCGATGTTCGACGTTCGATGTTCGGCGTTCGCCTTTCCTCTTCCAAGCCATGACCCACTTCCACCTCACCATCCAAAACAACCACGCCACCCTCACCTTCGACCGCGAGGGTTCCTCGGCCAATCTCTTCGACCGCCCCGCCCTCGCCGAACTCTCCGACAAACTCGACACCCTCTCCGCCCACCCCGAACTCACCGGCCTCCTCATCCGCTCCGCCAAACCTTCCATCTTCATCGCCGGCGCCGACCTCAAAGTCCTCTCCTCCGCCGAAGGCGACGAACTTCGCGACCTCATCGAACTCGGCCAAACCACCTTCACCAAACTCGCCCGCCTCCCCTTCCCCACCGTCGCCGCCATCCACGGCGCCTGCGTCGGCGGCGGCTGCGAACTCGCCCTTGCCTGCGACTGGCGCGTCGCGAGCGATGCCCCCGCCACCAAAATCGGCCTCCCCGAGACCCAGCTCGGCATCCTCCCCGCCTGGGGCGGCACCACTCGCCTCCCGCGCCTCATCGGTCTCCCCGCCGCCCTCCCCCTCCTGCTCGGCGGCAAAACCCTCCCCGCCCGCGCCGCCAAAGCCAAGGGCCTCGTCGATGCCGTCGTCCCCCGCGAACACCTCGAAACCCACGCCCTCGCCTTCCTCTCCCGCGGCAAACGCCGCCCGCAGCGCCGCCTCCTCCTCTTCAACAACCCCCTCGCCGCCCCCCTCATCGCCAAAAAAGCCCGCGCCGACCTCCTCAAAAAAACCCGCGGCCTCTACCCCGGCCCCCTCGCCGCCCTCGAAGTCGCCGCCGCCTCCTTCCACGGCCCCCTCGAAAACGGGCTCCAGCGCGAAAAAGAAGCCGTCCTCCGCCTCGCCCCCCTCCCCGAAACCCACCAGCTCATCCGTCTCTTCTTCCTCCAGGAGCGCGCCAAAAAACACCGCTTCACCGACGCCGAACCCCGCAACATCGACCGCTGCGCCGTCATCGGCGCCGGCGCCATGGGCTCCGGCATCGCCTACTGGCTCAGCACCCGCGGCCACCCCGTCATCCTCCGCGACCTCGACGACGGCCTCCTCGCCCGCGGCATGAAAACCATCGCCAGAAACTACGACGAGGCCCGTACCCGCCGCGTCCTCACTCCCACCCAGGCAGCCCGCGGCCTCGACCGCATCCTCGCCAGCTCCACCCCCATCCCCCTCCGCCACTGCGATCTCGTCATCGAAGCCGCCGTCGAACGCCTCGACATCAAACAGAAAATCTTCGCCGACCTCTCCGCCCGCGTCCGTCCCGACACCCTGCTCGCCACCAACACCTCCGCCCTGCCCATCCGCGAACTCGCCGCCGCCATCTCCCACCCCGAGCGCCTCCTCGGCCTCCACTTCTTCAACCCCGTCCACCGCATGCAACTCGTCGAAGTCGTCCGCACCGACACCACCTCCGACGAAACCCTCGCCACCGCCATCGCCTTCGTCCGCTCCATCGGCAAGCTCCCCGTCGTCGTCCGCGACTCCCCCGGCTTCCTCGTCAACCGCATCCTCATGCCCTACCTCGTCAACGCCGCCCAACTCTTCGAACGCGGCGGCGACCCGCAGGCCATCGACGACGCCATGCTCGACTTCGGCATGCCCATGGGTCCCCTGCGCCTCCTCGACGAAGTCGGCCTCGACGTCGCCGCCCATGTCGCCCGCACCCTCGCCGACGCCTTCCCCGACCGCATGCAAGTCCCGGATCTCCTCACCAAACTCGTCGACTCCGGCCACACCGGTCGCAAAGCCAAAAGTGGCTTCTACACCTACGACGGTCGCAGTACCACCCCTAACCCCGCCGCCCTCGCCCTGCGTACCGGCAGCGGATCCGCCCCCTCCGACACCGCAACGATTCTCGCCTCCGCCATGACCAGCGAAGCCCGCCTCTGCCTCGAAGAAGGCATTGCCGAAACCGCCGACGACATCGATCTCGCGATGGTCCTCGGCACCGGCTACGCCCCCTTCCGCGGCGGCCCCCTCCAATACGAATCCACATCCACCGTCACCATTTCTCAACCGGAATGATCAACCGCGAAAGAACGCGAAAATACGCAAAATCTATCAATCAAAACTCCATCTCATCCTGCCTTTCAAATTTCGCGTATTTTCGCGTTATTTCGCGGTTAAAAAATCCTGCTCTCCAAACTCACCCACATCTCCCCAGCCATCCATAGTTCTCCCAATAACCCATCACAAAAACTCCTTTCCCCATGCCCGATTCCATCATCGACACCTCAAAAATGTCCGCCGGCCAGCGCGCCGCGCTCGAACTGGCGGAATCCTCCCGCGACACTCGCGAGCTCTCCGGCTTCGCCGCCTCCCTCTTCGACGGCTCCCCGGACTTCTCCCTCCTCTTCCCCTTCCCCGTCCAAAACCCTTCCGATCAATCCACCGGCGACGCCTTCCTCGAAAAACTCTCCACCTACCTCCGCGACCACACCGACCCCGACGCCATCGACCGCGACGGCGAGATCCCCGATGAAGTCTTCCACGGCCTCGCCAAACTCGGTGCCTTCGGCATCAAAATCCCCGCCGAATACGGCGGCCTCGGCCTCTCCCAGACCAATTACTCCCGCGCCGCCATGCTCCTCGGCGGCCACTGCGGCAACATCACCGCCCTGCTTTCCGCCCACCAGTCCATCGGCATCCCCCAGCCGCTCATCGTCTTCGGCACCGACAAACAAAAACAAAAGTACCTCCCCTCCTGCGCCTCCGGCGGCGTCTCCGCCTTCGCCCTCACCGAGAAGGACGTCGGCTCCGACCCCGCCCGCATGACCACCTCCGCCAAACTCTCCGACGATGGCACCCACTGGATCCTCGACGGCGAAAAACTCTGGTGCACCAACGGCCTCAAAGCCCGCCACATGATTGTCATGGCCCGCACCCCCCTCCCCGACAAACCCAGCGCCATCACCGCCTTCATTGTCGAAGCCGACCAGCCCGGCGTCGAAGTCGTCACCCGCTGCCATTTCATGGGCCTCAAAGCCCTCTACAACGGCGTCATCCGCTTCACCGACGTCCGAATCCCCCGCGAAAACGTCGTCCTCGGCGAAGGCAAGGGCCTCAAGGTCGCCCTCACCACCCTCAACACCGGCCGCCTCACCCTCCCCGCCGCCTGCGCCGGCCTGCTGCGCCGCTGCCTCGACATCGCCCTTCCCTGGTCGCGCGAACGCGAACAATGGGGTCAGGCCATCGGCAAACACGAAGCCATCGCCGGCAAACTCGCCGACCTCGCCGCCGACGCCTTCGCCACCGAATCCCTCGTCCTCTACACCTCCGCCCTCGTCGATGCCGACAAGCACGCCGATATCCGCCTCGAAGCCGCCCTCGCCAAACTCTGGGGCACCGAAGCCGGCTGGCGCGGCGCCGACGCCACCATGCAGATCAAAGGGGGCCGCGGCTACGAAACCGCCGACTCCCTCCGCGCCCGCGGCGAACGCCCCGACCCCGTCGAGCGCCTCCTGCGCGACTGCCGCATCAACACCATCTTCGAAGGCTCCACCGAAATCATGCACCTCTTCATCGCCCGCGAAGCCCTCGACCCCCACCTGCGCCGCGGCGCCGCCGCCCTCGACACCCGCAAACCCCTCTCCGACCGCCTCGAAACCGCCCTCCGCGCCGGCCTCTATTACGCCGCCTGGTATCCCAAACGCTGGCTCCCCCTCCCCGCCGGACTCCCCTCCGACCTCGATTCCGAACTCAAACGCGGCATGCGCGACGTCGCCGGACTCAGCCGCAGACTCGCCCGCACCCTCTTCCACAGCATGGCCCGCCACGGCCCCAAACTCGAACGCCGCCAACTCCTGTTAGGCCGCCTCGTCGACATCGGCGCGGAACTCCTCGCCATCTCCACCTCCGCCGCCCGCGCCCACGCCCTCGGCGATGAAACCTCCCTCGCCACCGCCCGTTACATCGCCCGCCGCGGCAAACGCCGCATCCAAGCCCTCTTCACCGCAGCCTCCACCGCCCCCGACACCGACGCCTACCGCCTTGCGAAGCGGATGCTCGATCTATGAACCGACCCCTTGACAAAGGCTGCGGAACCTTTTTGTCCAAATTACTCCGATAACGGAAACTATCCTCTTCGGGCAACCATAACGCTTTCAGGTTCTCACAGATCACCTCTTACCACATTTCTTCGATGGCAAGATCCGCTTGCGCTCCCACTCTCAAGTGAACTCCACACGCCAACCAATGGCAAGGCATGTGCCACCCATTCAAAAAAATGAAGTAGGAGGCGGCTTCTCGACGATGAACGCTCTTTGGCGACAGACGATCAGGCGCTTTCCCAGACCTTTCTATGGCAGCGCTGCCTCTTTCCGGTTCCATGCCCGACCATCATGCGCCTTTTTCACGAGCAAAGTTCGCCTACGTCATACTGAACACCCCAACGCCTTGCCCTCCTCGTGGCGCTGTCCCGGTCAACCATAGGGGAACCTTGCGATGCCGTGGCGGTTCCCGGAAAGAGTTCGGTGAGGAATGCGACTCGCTCCATACGATGTGAATCCAAGGAAATCCCCTCACCCGCCCCATGTCAAAGAGAGCGCAGCGATTCGAGCAATCCAGCGGATGGACCAACACCGAACTGACCTACGGCGATTCGTCCAATGCCTACCACGGCTACGACCGCTTCGGACGGATCGCGGCGACCCTCTGGAAATCGGGGGCCACCGTGCTGGTCGAATCGCAGTATGGACGCAACGCCGTCGGTGGGCTAATGTGGCGCAGGGACGTGAAAGCGGCTTCCATTCTCAATCCGACAACCCAGGACAATCACTGGTGGCACGACGGCCTGCACCAGGTGACGCGGCACGACCGGGGCGAACTGACGCCCGGCAGCCCGCCCATCACCAACCTTCAGCAGCAGGAGAATTTCAGCTACGATGAGACGGGCAACTGGCACGGCTACCAGAGCTCCTCGCCGGCCTTGGTGCAGGGACGCGCGCACAACACCGCCAACCAGATCACCGGCATCACCAATCCCTCCGGCGTGGTGCAACCCGCCTATGACGACGCGGGGAATATGACGGAGATGCCCGCACCCGAGGACTGGACGGAAGCCTACATCTGCAAGTGGGACGCGTGGAACCGGCTGGTGGAGATCAGGGACGATGACGACGCGGTCGTCGGAGCCTACACCTACGACGCCCGCACCCGGCGCATCAGAAAGACCGCCGGAGAAGAAACCCGGGACTTCTACTACAACAACCAATGGCGCTGCATCCAGGAACGTGTCTCCAACACGGTGAAGGCGGAATACGTCTACAGCCCGTTTGATCGCTGGAACCTGATCCGTCGTCGCCGTTCGGTGAGTGGGACCTTGGACGAGACGCGTTACGTGCTGCGCGACTACCTCAACCCGGTGGCGATCATCACGACCGCCGGAGCGGTGGAGGAGCGCTACGGCTACGAGGCGTTCGGCCCGGTGCGGATGATGGACGCGAACTTCGGCGCGCGCGGCGCCAGCGTGTGCGAATGGAACTGGCTGTTCCATGGGGAGTTCCGGGACGGGGAAAGTGATCTCTATAACTACGGATACCGCTACTACCATCCGCAATTTGGAAGGTGGATTAGCAGAGACCCCATTGGAGAGAGGGGAGGGATGAATTTGTATGGTTTCGTGGAGAATAGTAGCGCGAACAGAGTCGACGTGCTTGGCTTGGCTTGTTGCGCGTTACCCCCTCCTCTTGTCGGACCTCCGGCTCCGTATGATGAGAAAACGCATTGCTGTTGTGACGGAGAGATACACAAGAGAGAGCTTATTGAGATTGGGGTTAAATTATGCAGTAATTATAAACAAGAAAGCGATTATACCCCAACCCATGCTTGGCTGGAATATCCAGGAGCATCAGTAGGTTTTTGGCCGGGCGGCGATTGGATCAATATTCCGTTTACTAATACCAACATACCTAGCGGCCCAGGGGTCGTTTTTTCTCCAGATCCATATGTCGAAAACCCTTCAAGGCAGAATAATGTTTGGGAGAAAATCATTACGGCGAATCCGTGTGAAATAGATGTGGATAAATTCATCGAATGTCTCCAAAATTCCAAGCAAGACAACGAGACAGAAAGACTTAATTACAGGTACGGTTTTTTCGATTGCCGTCACTGGGCAATACGCAAATTGGAGGAGTGTAAAGGTAAAGCTGAAAGGAAATGCGAATGAAGCTTGTTGCAATAGCACCCTTTTTTTGCGGACTTTTGTTCTGCTGCAAACCAACCCATCGCATAGAATTTATTAAATTGGGTTCACTTACTAGAAATTCAATGAAAACTCGTGTTGAATTTGTTATTCCTGATCACAAGGGGAGCCTCTTTGCGATTTCCGGACATCTGATAAGCGAAGATTATGATTATCAAGATTTTCTATCCAGTTATCGATTCGATGTTCGCTGCGTTTATAAAGGCGGGGTTGTCAAAGTGTTTGAAAATTTGACTCCTAGGGAAGCAAACTGGCACGGATATCCTGGAAGTTTTGTGATTTTGTCAGAATTCGATGAGTCGAAAGATGGAAAGGCGATTAAGGTGGCGATACGGGTTATTCCGAAAGATACAGTGAATAGCTCTGTTGAAGAAAACATTTCGATTGAAATTTTTGGGGGTATCATAGAAGATAAGTGAACTCCACGTGCCAACCAATGGCAGGGCATGTGCCACCCATTCAAAAAACGAAGTAGGAGCGGCTTCTCGACGATGGACGCTCTTTGGCGAAAGAGGATCAGGCGCCTTCCCGGACCTCCATGGCAGCGCGCCTCTTTCCGGTTCCATGCCCGCCCATCATGCGCCTTTTTCACGAGCAAAGTTCGCCTACGTCATACTGAACACCCCAACGCCTTGCCCTCCTCAACGGGACGAGTATCCTGTAGGAATTCCTATTGCGGATAATGTATATAATGCATACACCCCTTCGTATACGTCGTGCGGGAATTGACTATTGTCCATGAAAAAGAAACCCATTAGGATTTTGCTGGCATTCATTGGATTTCTGATATTTATTTCCATATTAATGTTTTGGCATGGAAACATTGAAAGCAAGCGCTATTATGACCCATACCTTGACGGAGAAAAACTACCTTCTATCCTGGGTCGCATCCCAGCTCACGAGGCTAGCATCCATAATTCCTCCGGAGATTTTAAAATTCTTTTTGACCATAGGAATAATATTCGGAATTGCATATTAAAATGGCTTAAAGAAAGAGACAAAGCAACGGAAGTTTTTTATCTTTTAATAATGGAAACAATCGAAGGAAAAAGATTAACGCTCGTCGAGCATCGAGGAGCGGTTTGGTTCCATGCTCGTGCCCTTAAAGCAATTGATATTTTGAATATCAATGATGACGAAATACACAAGGCACTGATTGAATTGCATGCTCATTATGAAAACAGCAATTACTTTATTAGGAGAGACATTAATATTTTGTTAGATAAACAGAATGCGAAGAACTGAAATTCACAAGTGCACATACCCATGACTCGCGGATCTTGGCTAATCTCCCTCGCGCCAACAACCTGTCGGAAACCGCTCACCCCGACTCGCCCGCTTCCAGTTGATGGATCATACTCTGGATGCGGTCGGCTTTACCGCATTCGCTGACCTGCTCGGGTGGGAACAGTCGAAAGCCCAATTCGGCTCTCCGCCAGCATCACTCCTCCTTTTCCACCTCCACGTTCACCTGCATCCTGCAATGACCGTGGCCGCGATAGGTGCCCCGGACGGGCGCTACATCGTCGTAGTCGCGGCCGACGGCGATCTTGATGTAGCGCTCGTCGGCAAGGGTATCGTTGGTCGGATCGAAACCGATCCAGCCGACACCGGGAAAAAACACCTCCGGCCATGCATGCGAGGCCTGCGCTCCGACAAGGCTGTCCCGGGGACCGTTGTAAAGATAGCCGGAAGCGTAACGCGCGGGGATCCCCACCGCACGGCATAGCCCGATCATGACATGGGTGAAATCCTGGCAGACGCCGCGGCGCAGCGCGAAAGCCTCTTCCAGATGCGTGTTCACATGGGTCGAGCCCGGGACATAGCGGAATTCGCGGTGGACCCATTCCATGATCGCCAGCGCCTGCGGATAGACCGCCTCCCCGACCTCCCGGGTGATGTCGATCGCCTGCCGCCAGATTTCCGGATGGCGGGAGACGAAGCGGCTTTCCTGAAGGTAAATCCATATCCGTTCAGGGATGTCATCGCCGCGGTAATCGCTCAGCGCGGCGGATTTTGAATCCTCCGGCACCTCCAGCGGCAGGTTCTGGATGCGGATGCGGCTCTCGATTTCCAGTTTGCGATGCTCCCCGGCCAGTTCGAAATGATGGGTGACGTTTTCGAACAGATCCGTGAAACGCCGTACACGGGTGGCCGGCAGCACCTTGATCAGTGCGGAAATCGTGCGCTGGAAGGGAAAAATGCGGGGCTCCAGATGAAGAGTATTCACGCTGTCCGTCACCGGGCCTCCGTATTCGAAGACGGTCCGGTGGACGACACGGTACTTGGGCCCGGGCTGCACGCCACAGGGCGTAGACAGGCCGGATGCCTCCGTGCAAGCAGCTCCTGTGTCCGTTGGTACGTGATTCACCGTAAAATGAAATAACCGTCGATTCTCCTCACTGCTGCTGTTGCTGTGCCATCTGCCATGCGACTACCGCGGAAACGCTGGCGGCCGGGATCGGCGGACGCGCTTCGATCTGGTCGGGCAGCAGTACATAGGTGCGGAAGGCGGCATCGCCGATGGCGTTAAGACGCTCCTGGATCGCGTCGAGCGATTCGTGCAACCCCTTTTCCATGACCTCCTCGCTGGAGCCATAGCTCAGTTCGGCGAGCAGGCGGCCGGCCAGGCGCTCGGCGTCGTTTGTGTAAGTGCCCCGAGGGCTGCCGGAAACCCGGTGCAGGTTGCGGTCGATCCGGTCGACGCAGAAACGCACGGAACGCGGGAAATCGCGGGAGAAAAGCAGGAAATCGACGACCTCCTCCGGGCTCAGATCGCCGCGATGTTCGGCGCGGAAAGCCCCAAGCGCGCCACAGGAACGCAGAATGGCCGACCAGTGGAAAGAAAGGCTGCCGCTGCCGATCCCGTTGCCGTCCGGCAGGAAGCTGGTGATGTCGAGGAAGCGGGTGGTTTTGTCGGCCCGTTCCAACAGACACCCCAGATCCATGAAGTCCCACCCCTCGCTGCGCGCCGTGGAGGCGGAGGCGATGCCGTGGAAGGTGTAGGTAGCGCGCCGGATCATCTCATAGTAGCGCGCCGCATCGGCGGCGAGCAGATGATCGCCTTCGGTCGAGTTGAGGAAAAGGTAGAGCGAGTTCAGCTCCTCCCAAAGCTCCTCGGAAAGCTGGTCGCGGACCATTCGGGCGTTTTCGCGGGCCTGGGCAATGCAGGAGACGATGCTGTTCGGATTCCGCCGGTCGCTGGTGAGGAAGCGGATCACCGCCGAGCTGCTTTCGTCGCCATAGAATTCGGCGAAAAGTTCGTCGTCCCCGGTGCTGAGGATGATCGGTTTCCAGAAAGCCCGCAGGCGCTCGCTGTCGAGGCGTTCGTGGTCGAGGAGGAACTGTTCGTTGACCTCGATCAGGCGGGCGAGGCTGTCCGCCCGCTCAATGTAGCGGAGCATCCAGTAGAGGCTGTTGGCGACGCGGGAAAGCATGGGGGGAGGCTCAATGTTTCAAAACCCAGGTGTCCTTGCTGCCGCCGCCCTGCGAGGAATTCACGACGAGCGAACCTTTCCTCAGGGCGACGCGGGTGAGGCCGCCGGGAACAATCTTCACATCCTCGCCGTAGATGATGTACGGGCGGAGATCGACGTGGCGCCCCTCCATCGAGCCATCGCACCAGGTCGGGCAGCGCGACAGGGAGACGACGGGCTGGGCGATGAAGTTGCGCGGTTCCTCGATAATTTTGTCGCGGAAGGCAGCGATCTCCTCCTTCGACGCGGTCGGCCCCATCAGCATGCCGTAGCCGCCGGACTCGTTCGCGGATTTCACCACGAGTTCGGAAAGGTGATCGAGGATGTAGCTGCGATCTCTTTCCTCGGAGGCGAGGTAGGTCGGAACATTCGGCAGGATCGGCTCCTGGCCGAGATAGTAGTCGATGATCTTCGGGACGAAGTAGTAGATTACCTTGTCGTCGGCAACTCCGGTGCCCACGGCATTGGCGAGCGCGACATTCCCGGCCTGGTAGGCGCGCATGAGCCCCGGCACCCCGAGCACCGAATCCTTCCGGAACACGGTCGGGTCGAGGAAATCGTCGTCGATGCGCCGGTAGATCACATCCACGCGCACCAATCCCTTCGTCGTGCGCATGTAGACGAAATCGTCCATCACCACCAGGTCGCGGCCCTCGACGATCTCGATGCCCATTTCACGGGCGAGATAGCAATGCTCGAAGTAGGCGCTGTTGTAGCAGCCGGGGGTAAGCAGCACGCAGACCGGCTCGCCCTCGCGGTGGGGCGAGACGTAATGGAGCATATCGAGCAGTTCGCGTGGGTAGGAATCCACAGCGCGCACCCCCATCGCTTCGAAAAGATGCGGAAAGGCCCGCTTCAAGGCGTTGCGGTTTTCCAGCAGGTAGGAGGCGCCGGAAGGACAGCGGCCGTTATCCTCCAATACGTAGTAAGTGCCATCACCGCCGCGGATGAGGTCGCTGCCGCAGATGTGGATGTAGATGTCCTTCGGCACGTTCATTCCGAGGAATTCGGGGCGGTAGTGCTTCGCCTCTTCGATGTAGAAGCGCGGGATGATCCCGTCGCGCAGGATGTGCTGCTCGTGGTAGATGTCGTGCAGGAAGAGATTCAGCGCGATCAGCCGCTGGGTCAGCCCTGCCTCCAGCAATTCCCATTCGTCGGCCGGAATGACCCGCGGCACCGGGTCGAAGGGAAAAATCCGCTCCGTGCCGCGGTCGTCGTGATAGACATTGAAGGTGACTCCCTGCCTCAGAAAGTGCTGATCGCAGGCCACTCGGCGGGCTTCGAAATCCTCTTCCGGCAGGCCGGAAAATCGCTCCAGCAAAGGTCCGTAGTGGGGACGGACGCGGTTTCCGTCCTCGAACATCTCATCGTAAAAACCATTGGCCTCGTAGGCTTCGAACATGCGTTTGGCGGGTTCCGGGTCGTTCAAGCAGAGGGCGGGCCAAGTCGGCGCCCTTTCCTGGATCTCAGCACCGGAGAGGAGCCGGCTCACGTGAGACTGGCGGGAATCGCCCGTAATGAAAGCCGTTTCCGCCGGTCCGTCGAGCCGCTCCGGAATTCTCACGAAAAGACCCACATCAGGGCCTTGATGACCGCCGCGATGATGCCGATCCCGCCCGCGACGATCCCGAAGACGCTCGCCACGCCGCCGCGACGACTCGGGGAAAGCGCCAGCAGCAGGCCGATGAGCCCGGCGATGATGGCCAGCACGGCAAGCAGCAGGCCGAAGAATGCGCCGACCTGGAAACTGGCGATCGCCGCGATCACGGAAACGATCGAGGCGATGCTGAACGATACTTTTTCGGAGGAAGCCATGGGAATCGTTAGACCCGGGACGCGGGCACGTCAAATGCCCCGTTTTCCGGCATCCGCTCAAGCTCCCGCCCACTCTCGGATCGCGGCGACGAGCCCGGGGATGTCGTGTTGCTTCGCCTCGAAAGCCGGTTCGATGCCGTGCTTCCGCAGCGTCTCGCTCGTCACCGGACCGATGCTCCCGGCCACACATCCCTCCGGCCATGGCAGGCCGAGCGCCAGGAAATGCTCCACGGTCGAGCTGGAGGTGAAGGTGATCAGATCCGCGCCATCCTCTTTCAGCCGTCCGGCCGCCCCGGTCGGGTCTTCGGTCTCCGGCACGGTCTTGTAGGCCACACACTCGTCGACAATCGCGCCGAGGGCGTTGAGCCCCTCGAAAATCACCTCGCGGGCTTCCTCGGCGCGGACCCATAGCACGGTGAGATTCTCGATCGATTCATGCTTGAACGCCTCGACCAACCCCTCCGCGACGAATTTCTCCGGAATTAGATCCACCCCGAAACGATACTCGCGCACCTTCTGCGCCGTGCCGTTGCCGATCACCGCGATGCGGGGATTCCCCAAACTACGAGCATCCTCGTACGTCGCATAAAAGGCGTCGAAGAACCGCTCCACTCCGTTCGGACTGGTGAAGACCAACCAATCGTACTCGTGGCAATGCGTGACCGTCTCGGCGAAGGCCCGCTTGTCGTCCGGCGGCGCGATGCGGATGACTGGAAGTTCCATCACATCCGCGCCCAATTCGGCGAGTTCCCGGCTCAGTTCCCCGGCCTGCTTCCGGGTTCGGGTAATCACGATGCGCTTGCCGAAAAGCGGCCGCTTCTCGAACCAGTTGATCTTCTTCCGCTCGGCCACCACCCCGCCGATCACCGCCACGGCGGGCGATTCGAAGCCCGTCCGCTCCGCGATGTCCGCGATGTCGCCCAGCGTGCCCTCGATGGTCTTCTGCGAACCCGTGGTCGCCCAGCGGGTCAGCGCGATGGGCGTCGCTGGATCGGCCCCTCCGGCGACCAGCGCCGCAGCGATTTCCCGCAGACGCGAGACCCCCATGAGAAACACTTTCGTTCCAGGCGTTTTCGCCAAATAGGCATAGTCGATGGAACTCTCCCCCTTCGTCGGATCTTCGTGGCCTGTGAAAATCGTGAGCTGCGAGCAATGATCGCGGTGGGTCACCGGAATCCCCGCATAGGCGGGCCCCGCGATCGCCGAACTGATGCCCGGCACGATCTCGAAGGCGACTCCCGCCTCGGCAAGCTCCGCCGCCTCCTCGCCGCCGCGGCCGAAAATCATCGGATCGCCGCCCTTGAGCCGGACGACATTCTTTCCCTCCTTCGTCTTCTCCACGATCAGCGCATTGATCCCTTCCTGAGAAAGCGCGTGATCCTTCGCCCGCTTGCCGACGTAGATTTTTTCGCAACCCGGCTTCGTCCAACGGAGGATCTCCGGATTACTGAGCGCATCGTAGATGAGAACATCCGCCTCCTCCACACACCGCTTGGCGCGCAGCGTGACGAGACCGAGATCGCCGGGACCGGCGCCAACGAGATAACAGATGCCGGGCGTGTTCATGCGAGGGAATCGAAAAGTTGCCGTGCGGTTTCCAGCGGATCTTCACCGGAAGCTTCGGCGGAGCGGGGCTCGCCGCCTTCATCGGGAAAAACGCGGGCGGACATGCGGAGGATGCCGTCTTCCGCCGAAGAGTGGACGCCCACCGGCGTGCTGCAACCGCCTTCAAGCAGCCGCAGGAATTCCCTCTCGGCCCTGACCCGCATGAAGGTCTCTTCGTCGCGGATTCCTTCGACCAGCGCTGCGGACGCTTCATCGCCGCGGCGGATTTCCAGACCGATCGCGCCCTGCCCCGCCGCGGGATAGAAGAAATCCTCCGCCAGCGGCGAAAAGTGCAGCGCCGCACCGAACACGACGGGCGACTGGTTCATCCGGAAACCGAGCCGCACCAGCCCGGCCTCCGCCAGCAGGATCGCGTCGCAGGCGCCCTCCGCCAGCCTGCGCAGACGTGTCGGCACGTTGCCGCGCAGATTGATGACCTTGAGATCCTGCCTCAGCCATTCGAGCTGGCGGGCGCGGCGGACGCTGCTGGTGCCGACCACTGCTCCGGCCGGCAGCGCGTCGAGCCCGCCGGACGAGCGCGAGACAAGCACATCGCGGACCGGGGCCCGGGAAAGCGCGCCGGCGATTTCGAAAGCATCGTCGATCTCTGTCGGCACATCCTTGAGCGAATGCACGGCGATGTCGATCTCCCCAGCCCGCAGGGCGGCTTCGAGTTCCTTGGTGAAAATGCCCTTGTCGGTCCCCTCCGCCTTCGCCACCTCACCCAGCGGCACATCGGTGCGGCGGTCACCGGTGGTGCGGATCACCCGGCGCTCCAGAAAAAGATCGGGAAAAACCGCAATCAACGCCCTCTCCACCGCCGCGGCCTGCACCAGCGCGAGATCGCTCCCGCGCGTTCCGATCCTCACTCTTTGCAACTCTTCGCTCACGTTCCGGGTAGGTTTAGTTTCGCCAATTCGTTTTCGATGATCTTCTCGCACTCGGCGATCTGCCGTTCTCGACGCGCGCGCGCCTCGCCGGCCAGTTGTTCGAGGGTGTCGATATCGTAGAGATAGACCTCCTCGATCTCGCCGCAGGCCGGATCGATGTCGCGCGGCACGGCGATGTCGATCAGAAACAGCGGCCGGAATTTCCGCACACGCCGCACCGCCTCGATCTGGTGCGGCAGCACCACCGGGTGCGGCGCGCTGGTCGAGGAAATCACCACGTCCACCCCGGCCAGCACCGGCTGCCATTCGTCGAAATGCACCGCCCGCCCGCCCATCTCCGCCGCGAGCTGTTCGGCCTTGTCGAATGAGCGGTTCGTCACGAACACGCTGGTCGCCCCGCGCGACACCAGCGCCTGCGCCGTCTGGCGGCTCATATCGCCCGCGCCGATCACGATCACGCGGCAGCCCGCCAGCTTGCCGAAAATCTTCTCCGCCAGCTCCACCGCCGCGCCGGCCACCGAAGTCGAGCCCTCCTGGATCCGCGTCTCGGTGCGGACCTTTTTCCCCACGCCGAAGGCGCGCTGGAACACCCGGTTTAGCACCGCGGCCGTCGCCCCGGCATCCAATGCCTGTCGGTACGCGTCCTTCGCCTGTCCGAAAATCTCCGTCTCGCCCAGCACCATCGAGTCCAGCCCGCTGACCACCCGGCACAGATGCTTCGCCGCCGAAATACGATGATGCTCGTACCAATGCGGATCGGAATCCGCCCCGTGCTCCCGCGCCAGCCGCCTTCGCAACTCAGCCGCCGCCTGCTCCGCCTTTTCCCCGGCGAGATAGAACTCGGTGCGGTTGCAGGTGGACAGCACCACGCTCTCCTCCAGCCCCTCGATCTCCAGCAGTTCCTTCGCCGTCGCACCGAGCTTGCCCCCGGACACAGCGAAACGCTCGCGGACCTCCACGGGCGCGGTGCGATGATTCAGGCCGACGCAGACGAGTTCCATCAGAGCAACGCGAAAACCGAAAGCGATCCCACGAACAGCACCACCGCCGCCACCGCCGTACGCCGGCCGGTCAATCCGCGGATGTGACGCAGTGCCAGCAATCCGACATAGCTGAGCCAGACGATCACCGCCGCCACCAGATGCGCCGTCGCGCTTTCCGTGTGCGGCATCATGAAGCCCGCCACCACGCCGACGGTCAGCAGCACCACCCCGATCCGCAACAGCCGGACCAGGCAACTCAGCAACTCCCTCACCGGAGGCAGATTCCGGAAAAGCCCGGAGCGCAGATCATGCGCCTTCAACTGATGATCCAGCACCAGGAACATTACCCCCGCCACCGCCGCGAGCGCCAGCGCCCCGTAGGCAAGCACCGACATCGCCGCGTGCGTCTCGGCCCAGGCATTCGTCCCCGCCACCCGCTGCGGATCGTGATCCAACACCCCTGGCACCAGCGCGACCGTCTGGAAAATCACCACCACCGGCGCGGTGAACACTCCCAGCAGGGACAGCCGGTAGGCCGGCCCCACGGCCAGATAGAAAAGCGTCAGCGACCACGCCAGAAACACCAGGATCTCCCCCAATCCCACCAGCGGGCAGGCTCCCCGCGCCTCCCCGCGCTCCCAGAGGAACCCAAGCTGCGCCAGGAAGGTCAAACCCATCCAGAATACCGTCCAGCGGCTGCGCGTCCCGCGATGCACCGTCCACATCCCCGTCATCCCGCCCACGGCGGCAAGGGCGGTCGCGGCGAGAAGAAACAAGCGGTCCACACCCCTCCCTTGCCCCTCCGCCGCCGCCCGCGCAAGCCCTCAATTACGGACTGGCTGCTAGGAATTTGCTTTTTGGGGGTGCGCCCTGAAACACCTGTTGGCCGACCCAGGGGGAGGCAGAAAGGGGGTTCTCCACGCTCCGGTCACTCGGCGGTTTCTCCCGGAGCCATCATTTTCTCCGCCATCTTGAGACTCATGATCTGGAATTCCTTCATCTGTTCCTGATATTCGAAGAAGGCTTCCTGCTGCTTCTCATTGAGGATTCCGCTGACTTCCTTGCGCAGCGCGGCTTGTTGCGTTTCCCAGCTTTTCTCAAAAACTTCGGTCATGTTTCCATCGGCGAGCGCTTTCATACCGCTGATTCCCGACAGGTCCTTGACGTCCGGTTGCTTCCGCGCGCGATGCATCGCCTCGATGAGCCGGCTCTCCGTCTCGCCATCCATCGAAGCATCCTTCCCGGCCATCGCCGCCCGCAATCCATCCATCTGCTGCCTTTCCGGCAAGCGGTCCTTGTATGCCTCGAATCGCTTGTGATCCTCCTCATTGTTGAGAAACGTTTTGATGGCTTCCTCGTTCTCGACCCTGCGGCGTTCCATTTCCTTCATCAATTCTTCCCGCTCCTCCGCCGTGGCGGACATCAGCTTCATTCCGAATTCCTGCTGGTTCGCGATTTCCGCGCCCAACAAGTCCCGGAAATAGTCGGCCTCCTCCTTGGTGAGATCCAGGCTGTCGATGAAATCCTCGTACATCATGGCGACGGCCATTTTCACGCCTTGGTTCAGCATCGACTTCCCGGCGGGATTCTCCCACATTTTCCGGACGCTTTTGCCAAAGTCGCCGGCATCTTCCGAGGGAGTTGGAGAAGCGCCTGGCGCCGGCCGCTCCGCAACGCGGGTGGAGCGGGTCGCGGCGAGATCGGCTGCCCGGTCCGCCGCATCCTGCTCCGGCCGCGTCCTGCCAGGCGCGACCCGTTCCGCGGTCTCAGACTTTTGCAACTGCGCCCGCAGACCGGCAATACGGGACTCTTCGATCGCTATGGTAACGATCACCGCCAAAATCATCATGCCAATCGCGTGGGAGATTTTCATCGTTCTCATTTCGTAAACGCTTGGTTCGTTCCGTCAATGGCTGCACTGACTGTTGTTAGGCCTCTAATACTGACCGCTAGGAATTTGTTTTTTTGGTGGCACCCTGAAACACCTGTTGGCCGGACCATGAGGAGGGAAGAGGGCGGAAGAGCCGCTTCAGGCGCAACCCGGCGGGGAAAATCGGGAAATTGGCGGCGTTCATGGCTTGAATTCATTGGCCGGGAGTATGGCTCTCGCCCCACCGTGCCAAGGTTTTTCGACAGCAGTGTGTCAGCCAACGGACGGGCCGCCCGTTCCCCTCTTTTGCCGCTTCCAACCGGGATCAGGCCATCCTTCTCCTGAGCTCCGAACTGGAGGTCATCGTCGAGCCCGGTCGTTTCCGCCTCATTCCCCATCCTTCCGCCTCGCCCCTCAAGAAAACGCCGTCCTGACCTCGCTCCCTCTCAAGCCGCGGCTCCAGCCGGCTGCACCGACCTGCTCGCTTTCCATCTGAAACACTTCCGCTCGCTCCCGGCGACCCCATGATCGTGCATCCGTGACACGGCATTCCCGCCTTGGCCCGCGTCCTGCATTGTCCTAACCAGAAGCCATGCCTTCCGCCGATTCCCTGCGCTCCGCCGTCCGCGACGTGATCGATTTCCCGAAACCGGGCATCGTCTTCAAGGACATCACCCCGATCCTCGCCGACGGCCCGCTTTTCCGCGACGCCATCAGTCTTCTCTGCGACACCGCTGGCGACCGGACCATCGACAAGGTCGTCGGCATCGATGCCCGCGGCTTCATCTTCGCCTCCGCCGTGGCCGACCGTCTGGGTGCGGGCTTCGTTCCCGTCCGCAAAAAGGGCAAACTCCCGTGGAAAACCCGCCAGGTCGCCTACTCGCTCGAATACGGCGAATCCGTCGTCGAACTCCACGAAGACGCCATAGCCCCGGGCGAAACCGTTCTCCTCGTCGATGATCTCCTCGCCACCGGCGGCACCGCCGGCGCGGCGATCCGGCTCCTCGAGGACCTCGGCGCCAGCATCGCCGGTGTCTCCTTTCTCATCGAACTCTCCTTTCTCGGCGGCCGCGAAAAACTCCTTCCCCACCCCGTCACCTCCATCCTCGCCTACGATTAACCTCTCCCATCCCACCCATGAACCAGGCTCCTTCCCTCTGACAATTCCCCCGCTTGCCTTCCCCGGCCGCCTCGCCCACACTACCTCCCCGTTTCGTCATTAATCGCTTAGTCATTGGTCATTTTCCAAATATGTCCTGGTCCGCCTACGCCACCTCGCTCATCCGCTACCCGCAATTCGGATTCTCTCTCGACACGTCCCTGATGGACCTTGACGAAGCCTTCTTCGCCACGATGGCGCCGAAGGTGGAAAAAGCCTTCGCCGACATCGCCGCGCTCGAAGGCGGCGCCATCGCCAACCCCGACGAAGGCCGCATGGTCGGCCACTACTGGTTGCGCACTCCCGCCCTCGCCCCGGCTCCCGAACTCCGCGACGCCATCGTCAAACCCCTCGTCGACCTCAAGGACTTCGCCGAAAACGTCCACACCGGCGCGATCCGCCCACCCGGCGGCGGCATCTTCGAGCGTATTCTGCTCATCGGCATCGGCGGCTCCGCCCTTGGTCCGCAACTCGTGGCAGACGCCATCGGCCGCAAGGCCCGCCTGCCCATCCACTTCCTCGACAACACCGATCCCGCCGGCATCGATCGCGTGCTCTCCGACATCGGCGCACGAAACCTCCCGACGACCCTCACCATCGTCATCTCCAAATCCGGCGGCACTCCGGAAACCCGCAACGGCATGGTCGAAGCCAGGGCCGCCTATACCGCCGCCGGACTCGATTTCGGGAAACACGCCGTGGCCGTCACCGGCGCGGGTTCGAAGCTCGACCAGTTCGCCGAGGCGCAAGGCTTCATCGCCCGCTTCCCGATGGAAGACTGGATCGGCGGCCGCACCTCCGTCATGTCAACCGTCGGCCTTGTCCCCGCCGCGCTCCAGGGCATCGACATCGACGCCTTCCTTGCCGGCGCCTCTGCCATGGATGCCGAGACCCGCAAGCCCGACGCCGCGAAGAACGCCGCCATGCGCCTTGCCCTCGCCTGGTACGCCGCCGGCAACGGCAAGGGCGAAAAGGACATGGTCGTGCTGCCCTACAAGGACTCCCTCGTCCTCTTCTCCAAATACCTCCAGCAGCTCGTCATGGAGTCTCTCGGCAAGGAACTCGACCTCGACGGCAACAAGGTCAACCAGGGCATCGCCGTCTATGGCAACAAGGGTTCCACCGACCAGCACGCCTACGTCCAGCAGCTCCGCGACGGCGTGGCGAACTTCTTCGCCACCTTTATCGAGGTGCGCAAGGGCCGCTCCGGCGACTCCATCGAGGTGGAGCCCGGCAACTCCTCGGCCGACTATCTCCAGGGTTTCCTCCGCGGCACCCGCAAGGCCCTTTACGAATCCGGCCGCAAATCCATCACCCTTTCGATCCCGGAAGTCACCCCTTTCCACCTCGGCGCGCTGATCGCCCTCTTCGAGCGGGCCGTGTCCTTCTACGCCTCGCTGGTCAACATCAACGCCTATCACCAGCCCGGCGTCGAAGCCGGCAAAAAGGCCGCCGCCACCTTCCTCGACCTCCTCGGTGCCGTCCGCAGCCGTCTGGTCGCCGACGCGAAGACAGCTGAACAAATCGCCTTCGAAACCGGTGCCGACCCGGAGGACGTCTATCACTGCCTGACCCACCTCGCCGCCAACGGCGAAGTCCAGATCTCCCTGGGAGCGACGCCAAAGGCAGATACTTTCTCCCTGTGAAATAGGCGCTCCCGTCCCCCGGTGGCACAGCGACAAGCGTGTCGCCGCGCCTCAAACATGAAGCGCCCGGAAAGTCGCCCGGGAAAAAGCCAGCTTCTGATCGCGGGTGTCGTATGGATGATTCGCCGCCCTCGCCGCCGCCGGTTCGAGACGCCGCAGCAGGCCGACGCCGTTGGCCATCTGGATCGCCAGGCCCGGCCGGGCGTTCACCTCGATCATCAGGGGGCCCTTCTCCTCATCGATCATCAGATCGACGCCGAGATAGCCCAAGCCCGTCATCTCGTGGCAGATCACCGCCATTTCCAGAATGCGCTCCCAGTGCGGCATCTGCACCCCAAGCACCGGCACCTTCAGGTCGGGATGTTTCTCGATGGGATGCCCATGATAAATGGCCCGGACCGTCTGCCCGGAATGCAGGTCAATCCCAACCCCGATGGCCCCCTGGTGAAGATTCGAGCGGCCGTCCGATTCCATCGTGGAAGCGCGGAGCATGGCCATGACCGGATAACCGTGGAGCATCACGACCCGGATGTCCGGTGCCCCCTGGAAACTGATGTCGGTGAGAACCTTCGCAGGCGCGACCCGGTACTCGACCAGGGCGCTGTCGCGGCGGCCGCCGAGGCTGAAAAGACCGGCGAGAATGTTCGCCAGATGGTGACGGACTTCATTGAGATGCAGCCGGCTGCCGCTGGGTTTGAAAAACCAGTCGCCGTCGCGCGATGCCACCACAAGCACCCCCTTCCCTCCGGAGCCGCGAGCCGGCTTGATGACAAAGGAGCCCCGCTTTTCCAACAGGCGGTCCAACCGCGAAATATCGTGGGGGCTGGAGATCACACCATAGGTTTCCGGTACCGACAATCCATGATCTTCGGCGAGCTTCTTGGTGCGGAGTTTGTTGTCGACCAGATCGTAGAGACGCCGCGAATTATTCGGCAGCAAATACTGGGCGTTCCGCATGTTGATGCCCACCACGCCCATCGCGCGGAGTTCGCCCGGAGTCCGGAGCCAGCGATGCCACCAGCGCCGCTTCGCGCTGGAGACGTCGGGCCCGGCACCGGAGTCTCGGGGAGAAGACGCGCCGGGCTGCCTGGCCTCAAGTCTGTCGTCTGTCGTCTTCAAGTCTCGTAATTCCCTATGCCTCCCTGAAATCCCGGAAGCGGAACAGCTCCGACAGGCGATAGCCCGTGTAGCGGCCCATCAGCATGATCGCCGCCAGCAGCACCAGCAGCAGTTCGGGGAAATAGAACGCCCAGTACTGCACCTGCCGCTGGCGCATGAAGAAATAGGCTACCACCGCTACCAGCAGCGAGCCGCCGACCTGCACCAGCGCGGCGAATTTCCCTTCCTCTTCCCAAATCAGCGACATCCGCTCAATCGTCCAAGCGAGGATGATCATCGGGAACAGCGTGATCTGCAAACCGCCGGGCACCTCGAGACGCCAGCTCACCACGCTGTAAAGCATCATCAGCAATGTCACGATCACCACGCAGGCCGCGACACGGGGAACGACCAGCAGATTCAGCCGCGACAGGAGGAAACGGAACCACAGCCCCGCCGCGATGATGACGGAAAACATGATCAGCCCTCCCCACGGCTCCATCTCCAGCAAGGCGAGCGCCAGCAGCACCGGCATGAAGGTGCCGAGCGTGGAAATGCCGATGAGATTGCGCATTACCACCACCACAAAAGCGCCGAGCGGGATCAGCACGACGTACTTGAAGACATTCTGCTCGGAAACCGGCAGGCCGAAGATCGTGGCCACCAGCAACGGCTCGTCGGTGAGATCGTGGAGGCGCTCCAGCGGCACCAGATTCTTCATCACATAAAAGACGACCTGGGAACTCTCCCCGCCGGTGACTTCGAACAGAGCGCCGCCGCCGCGGTTCCAGACAAAAAACTCGTCCGCATCGAGCGTGTTGCCCGGCTTCTCCGGATCGCGGACCTTCCAATAAGCGCCATCGAAGTACTCCATGAGCCGTACCGGCTCCTGCGCGCCGCGGGCTTCCTCCAGCCTCACGCCGTAGGCGAGCCGGGCGGGGACGCCGGCGGCATTGAGCAGATCGATGCCGAGGGCGACCGAGGCGCCGCGACCGAATTCGTCTTCGTAGCGGGCCCGCAACAAGCCGAGTTCCTGCGAGGCATCGCCCGCGCCGATCGCGGAGAAAAGACCGACGAACAGCGAATCGGGGTCCGCGGAAACGGCCATCGCGCTCTGGATCACCTGCTTGGCGGCCTCGTTGAGATTCGCCGGAAAGACCGGGATGTCGGGCGCCGGCGTGCCCGCGGGATCGGCGAGCGGTTCGCCGCCGCTCTTATGGCGCTCCGCGAAACGGACGCGGTAGTAGAGCGCCTGGTTGCCCGCCTTCGCCTCCGATGTCCAGACCGCCGCATATTCGCCGCGATCCCTGGCGACATGATAATTGTAACCGATCGATCCCGCCTGCTGGCCCAGCCCTTCCTCGATCGCCGCGGCGGGCAGGGAAAGCTCGGCGCGGACCCTGGAGCCCTCGGCCAGGAAAGTCACCTTGGCCTCGACCAGCCACTCGGCCGGGCGCTCGCCCACCCGCAGGGGGATGCCGAGCTTGGTGTTCTTGTAGGCCGCGATCCCTCCGCCGACCAGGGCGAGCAAGAATACGACGGCCAGCAGCTTGATGCGCGATGCCATTGGGAAAGAATCTCCGCGAAAACCTCAGCGCATGATCTTCTGATCCGCCAGATAGGCACGGCTCGGATCGATCCATCCGAGTTCCGCGATCGTGCTCCGGCCGATGAGGACGGGATTCAGCATGTTGCTGCGGTCATTCAGGGTGAACTCGGCGCGCATTCTGCGGTCGCCGATGGTGAAATTCAGCCGCACCACCTCGCGGGCCTGCGGCTCGCCGCCGGGCTCCTTGACGTGGGCGATGCGCACCAGCGGCGCCTCGATCCGGGTGCGGGGCGATTTGTCCTCGCGCGGATCGGTCACGATGAAGCGCACCCACTTCCTACCGTCGCGCTCGAAAAGCTCCTTCTCCTCCACATGCAACGAACTGGTCCGCGCGCCGCTGTCGAGCTTGGCGGGCATCTTGGGGGCGGTGTCGCCGATCTGCACCCACTCGCGCCATCCGTACACCTGCACCGGATCGGAAGTGATCGGCCGGGCGGAGGGAATGCCGGCGTCCGCCTCGCGCTGCTCCGCGACCGCCTCGTCATCGTCCCCGGCGGCGGCCTCTTTCTCCGGCATCGGCTCGGATTTCTCCGCGGGGGTGGGGGCGGCCTTCTTCTCTTCCTCCGCTTTTGCCGGGGCTTCCTCCTTGCTCTTGGCGGGAGTCTCGGCTGCCCTGTTCGTGGTTTGCGGCTTAGCGTCCTGCTGGGCAAGCGCCCACGGCGCCGCGACGAGCAGACAGAGGCTCCACAGGATCGACGTAAGGGCTGTTCGTTTGCAGGTCACGCGGGCCGACTATCAACGAGAGAACTTCGAAAATGCAATGGAATTCCCGGATACTGACCGGCTCCGGCGCCGCCGCCGCCCTGCTCGCCGCGCTTCACAGTGGCTGCCATTCCCTGCGATTTGACTCACCCCGCGACGGACTGACCATTCAGACACCCGCCTCCTGGTCCGCGGCATCCGCCGGCAACCACGGACGGATCAGCACCGGCTGGCTGGCGGAATTTTCCGATCGCGGGCTCGATGCCGCGGTGGACGAAGCCCTCGACCGCAACCGCGACCTCAAGGCCGCTTCCGCCCGCATGCGCCAGGCGAAGGAGAACAGGATCGCCGGGCGCTCCCGCATCCTTCCCCGCGCGGGCGCCGACGCATCGGCGAATCTCGGCACTTCGGAAAACGGCTCCGGCCGCTCCACCTCCTCGGAACGCTACGGCCTGACCGTGGCGGCTTCCTGGGAAATCGACCTCTGGGGCCGGCTCCGCGACCTGAATGCCGCCGATGACGCCGACTACGCCGCCGCACAGGCCGACTTCCGCGGCGCGCGGCTTTCGCTCGCCGCCGCCGCCGCCCGCGCCTGGTGCAATCTCATCGCCGCCAACCAGCAGCTCGAACTCGCGAAAGCCACCCTCGATTCCTACCAGCGCAACCTCCGTACCATCGAGCGCATCTACAAGGGCACCGGCCAAGGCGCGCTCGACGTCCAGCTCGGCCGCACCAACGTCTCCTCCGCCCAGGGCTCGGTGAAGGCAAGCGAACGCGACCGCGACGAGGCTGCGCGGACACTCGAAATCCTGCTTGGCCGCTACCCCTCCGCCGCCATCCAGGCCGGGAAAGAACTCCCCGCCCTGCGCTCTCGCGTCCCCGCCGGCCTCCCGGCCAGCCTGATCGAACGCCGTCCCGACCTCGCCGCGGCCCGCGCCCGGATCTTCTCCTCCGCCCGCCGCGCCGACGCCGCCCGCAAGTCCCTGCTGCCCGACCTTTCCCTCACCGCCTCGGGCGGCACCCCGGTGTCGCGCTTCTCCCAGCTCCTCGACCCCTCCTGGCTCGCCACCAACATCGGTGCGAACCTCGGCCAGCCGATCTTCGAAGGCGGCGCCCTCGCCGCCAACGCCCGCGCCGCGCTCGCCGCGAACGAAGCCGCCATCCACGCCTACGCCCAGACCGCCCTCGAAGCCTTCCGCGAAGTCGAGTCCGCCCTTTCCGCCGAAGTTTCCCTCGCCGAGCAGGAAAAAGCCCTGATCGCCGAAGCCGAACAAGCCGCTCTGGCCGAAAGGCAGGCCGAACGCGACTACTCCGAGGGCCTCGACGACGACATCCTGCGCGTGCTCGAATCCCAGCGCCGCGCCACCAACGCCCGCCTCGGGCTGATCCGGCTGAAAAACCAGCGCCTGCTCAACCGCATCGACCTCCACCTCGCGCTCGGCGGTGATTTCAAAACGACAGGCTGAGAACCCAGCCGGAAGAACAAGCGGGAATCCCCTCCTTCAATTCCCCCCATATGAAAAGAAAAATGCTCCGAGCCTATCGCCGGCTCGCCGATCTTCCTCTGCCTCGTTTGCTGAAGGGCTCAGCCGGCATCGCTTTGATCCGATTGTTTCCTGCTCATAGCGACCGCATCCGGTCGGCGCCCTTCCGGACGCAGCACTCCAGAATCGGCCGGTTGATCCGGAACGGCTACCTGCTGAACGCCGTGCGCACACAGGATCACGCCCTGATCCGCGACTTCCTTGCGGACTACTGGTCCTCGCCGGCTTCGGAGGAATTCTATACCGGGCTTTCGCATCGCTATGAATCGCTCTTCCTGGCCTATCACTCGGCGATCGTGGAAGAGACGGCGAAAGCCGTCCGTCCCGCCGGTTGCCCATTCCGCCAAGTAGTCGAGATCGGCTCCGGGGACGGCAAGATATTGAAGCATTTCAGCGAGCATCTGCCCGAAATCCCCGAGTTTCACGGTGTCGATCTCAACGGGGATCAGACACGGAGCAACCGCGCGATTTACGCCGGCCTTCCTCAACTGCATTTCCACCATTGCGATGCCTCCGAGTGGCTGTCGGAGCACATGGTTCCCGGCAGCATCGTCATCGCAAACGGAGGCGTGCTGGAATACTTCACCCGGGAAGAACTGAGCGGGCTTTTCGAAAAATTCGCGCAAGCGGCCCCGTGCATCGTGGCGATTACGGAAAGCATCGCGACGGACCACGATCTTGCAAGCGAGCCCGAAACCTTTCCCTACGGCCAGGAAATCTCTCTTTCGCACAACTACCTGGCGATCCTGCGGGACGCGGGATTTCAATTGTCCTACGTCTTCGACCGGCTGACCACCCCCGAAGAATCCGAGATCGTGGGAAGGTGGTTGCAGGTCGTAGCGACAAACTATCGATGAATCCTGCATCCCCGCTTGTCCGCGGACGCCCGGGGAACCGGTAATCGTTTTTGCGCCTTTGCGCTAAAAACGCCCTGCCCGCCTTCGTATTTGGCAAACCCCGCAAAAGGGTGCATCTTTCGCCCCGCGTTGCCAAAATGCTTCTCCGGACTCTCATCCCCATCGTCATCCTCGCTCTCGGCGCTCTTCTTGCCTGGAAGTTCGGCAAACCCGTGGAGGCGCCCAAGCCCCAGCCGGCCCCTCCGCAGGTTCTCAAGACCGAAATCCTGGAACTGCGCCGGACCTCCTACCAAGTGGTCCTCGACAGCCAGGGCACGATCCGCGCCCACCACACGACCACCCTCACCCCGCTGGTCGCCGGCACCATCGTGAAAATCCACGACAATTTCGAAGACGGAGCTTTCTTCAAAAAAGACGAAATCATCGCCGAACTCGACCCCGTCGACTTCAAGGCCGCCGTCGCCTCCGCCGAATCCCAGCTTGCCCGCGCCCAGGCCTCGCTGGCCCAGGAGGAAGCCCGCGCCAAGCAGGCCCGCCTCAACTGGGAAGACCTCGGCTACGACGAGGAACCCTCCGACCTCGTCCTGCGCGTCCCCCAGCTCAAGGAAGCCAGGGCCAACGTGGACGCAGCCACCGCCGATCTCGACCAGGCCCTGCGCAATCTGGAGCGGACCAAAATCCGCGCTCCCTTCGACGGTCGCGTGCGCCAGCGCCACGTCGGCCTCGGCCAGGCCGTCGGCGCTTCCACGCCTCTCGGGGAAATCTTCGCCACCGACTACGCCGAAGTCCGCCTGCCCCTGGCACCCCGCCAGCTCGAATTCATCCGCCTCCCCTCCCGCCCCGAAGACCCGCCGGTGGATGTCACCCTCACCGACGCTCTCGCCGGTGCCGACGGCACCCGCTGGCAGGCGCGCATCGTCCGCACCGAGGGAACCCTCGACGAATCTTCACGCGAGCTTTTCGCCATCGCCCGCATCGACGACCCCTTCGGCCTCCGGACCGGCAAACCGTCCCTGCGCATCGGCCAGCCCGTGCGCGCCGCCATCCAGGGCAAGACGCTCGACGACGTTTTCGTGATTCCCCGCCACACTCTCCGTGGTGTGAACCGCATCTACCTCGTCGACCGCGCCGAGCCGCAGATCCTGCGCACCAGCATCGATCCCATCTGGACCACCGCCGAGGACGTCGTGGTGCGCGACGATCTGGTGGAGGGCCAATGGCTCTCCGTCACCCGCCTCCCCTATGCCCCCAACGGCGCTCCGGTCGAAATCGTCGAGCGGCCCGTCGCCGTCGAAGCCCCCGCAGCTTCCAGGCGCGGCGAAAGCGTCAGCGGCTCGTGATCCGCGCCGATTCTCCCTCTCGGAAAAGAGGGGCTTGCATCGTACGCTAGACTACACCCGCCTCGCGGGCACTTCCCGGATGAATCCGCCCCCTTGGCCCGATATCCCATGACGATCCCCCGGAAAAAACTCTCTGCCCGGCATTCCTCCGCTCAGGCGGCGCGGCGGTCCATTCTCGTGCTGGCGGTCCTGCTGAACCTCCCCTACTCCGCCCCGGCTCAGACCGCAGTCACCCAGAACAACCTGCCGCGGGTCGTCATCCCCACTTCGAACCGGCCCACCACGCCGGTGCGCCCCGTCCAACCCAATACCGGCATTCTTTACCCCTGGCGGCAGAACATCACCGCCACCATTTTTTGGATCGGCGAAAAACCAACCCAGAACAACCCGACCCCGAACGACAAATCTTCCTGGGATCAGGCTTGGGCCGTGAATTTCGGCGGCTACGACGATCCGAATCCCGCCGCGCGCGTCGCCTGCCACCAGAGCGGCGATTTCCGCCCGAAGAATTTCGTCCCGCAGCTCAACCCATTCTACATCGCCCTTCCCTACAACGATGTCGCCGGCTGGTCGCGCCACAAACCCGAGGCCTCCCGCGTCATCCCCTGGTTCACCCGCCACAACCCCGCCCCGGGCAAAACCGTCCTCAAGGGTCGCTGGGTCCAGATTCACTACAACGGCCGCAGTTGCTACGCTCAATGGGAAGATTGCGGCCCCTGGGTCACCGACGACTACGAATACGTCTTCCTCGGCAAGCGCCCGAAGAACACCTCCAACAAAGCCGCCGGCATCGACATCTCGCCCGCCGTGCGCGACTACCTCGGCCTGCAATCCGGCCAGCAATGCCACTGGCGTTTCGTCGAAGACGCCCAAGTCCCCCACGGCCCGTGGAAAAAATACGGCCTGACCGCCTCCATCGGGAATCCGGACCTCGACGCCCAGCGCCGCTATCTGGAATACCTCCGCAAACTTCGCGACGAACAATACCGGAACCGCCCGATGTCGCGCTTCCAGCAGCGCTGATCACTCCCTTCCCAGCATCCGCCGCGTCTGATCGAGAGTCAGTGCCCGCTGGTCGTGCCAGTCGATGATCTCCGGCTCCGCGAAAACCTTCCTCCGCGCATCGGCTTCGGCTTTGGAAACCCGGCCGATCTCCTTTCTGCCCGCTTCCCGCGCCGCGGTGGTCTTGTAATCGCTGGTCGCATAACCCTTCCCCGTATCCCGCGCCGTCGTTCCCGCCTCACGGGCGCCCTGGCCGCCGTAGCGCGAATTCTTCGCAAAGCGGCTGCCATCGGTATCGCCGCCGTAGACCTTCTTCGCATACTCGCGATCACCCCAGAACGACTTTTTCTCGAATGGCTTCTTGTCGAGCTCTTTGCCCTTCCAATTCCCCTTGAACTCCGCGTTCTCGTGCTTGAACTCCTCGGATTGCTGGCCATGCACATAGCGCGTGCCGAACTTTGACGCGATCTTGTCGAAATCGTCGTCCCCCAACTCTCCGCTCCTCATCCGAAACTCCTGCGTCGCGGCCGGCGAAGCGGCGGTTGCCGTGGTTCCGCCCGAACCACCCCCGCCCGCACACGCCGCCAACCACAGGCAGGGCAGAAACACGAGAAACGAACGCAACGGCTTCATCTGGCGCGGACCCTCTCAGATCCGCGCAAGGACGGCAATCCGTAAAGTACCTGGTCCCGGCTTCAGCCGGATCGAATCGTTCGGGAAGGCCGTTATCGTCCGTGCCTCGTCCGACTGAAGCGGCGACTACCTACTAAAATAACAAGACCGGCTCCCAACCTTGACCCCCCGTGCTCCGCATGCTAGGCAACGCACCGATCCTCCGCCCTGAGCGTCCCGGATTTCCCTCTTTCTTTGCCATGTCTCCCCCGAAATCACTGCTCCTCGCATGCCGGCTGGCAGCCGGTTCCTGTGCCTCCCTGTCGCTCGGCTTCACTCCGGCGTTCGCCGATGAGCCGGTGCTCCGCGAATCGTTGTTCGCGGAAATCACCCGCGCTCTTGCCGAAGCGGGCACCCCCCATGGCAGGGACGCGGACGGTTTTTGGAAGGAGAACCGCGCCGCCGCCGGAATACCGGAGCGGGAGGAACCCCGCCTCTACGCCAGGGAACTCGCCGCATGCGAAAGGCTCGTCGATCTCCTCACGACCGACCCCCATTTGGAACGCCCGGGAGGCTACGAACGCCTGATCCGGCTCGTCAACCGGGACCACGCCCTCGTCTCCGCGAACGAGGCCCTCATGCAGCGCTTCGCCGCGCTCCGGGAAGACTTCGTTCGCCGCGAACTTCCCCCGGAAATTATCGCCCGCCACGACGCCGCGGTCACCGGACACAGCACCAGCCACGACACCCTGCTCTCCCTGCTGGAGCGCCTGCGGGCCACCATCGGAACCCCCCTGGAAAGGGCCGAGTCCATCGACCTCCTCAACACATGGTTCCAGGAAAACCCCGCCACCCCGCCGGTCGCGCTGTCCGCCGACGAGGCCCTCCCCGACGACGGCAGCCGCGAACCCGAAAGCGTGGTGGTTGATCGCGCCGAACTCGATCTCGACCCGAACGGCTTCCCGGTCGAGCTGCCGCCCCCGCCCGCGCCCAAAAACGGCCCCCCCGTTCCCGGCGACCTCGCCCAGACGCTCGAAGTCCAGTTCGCCCCGGAAATCGTCCACCTCGCCGACGAACTCGGGTCCTCGCCCCTCGCCATCTTCAACTGGGTCCGCGCCAACATCGAGTTCGACCCCTATGTCGGCTCCCGCCGCGGCGCCGCCGAAACGCTGCGGCTCAGGGCCGGCAATGACATGGACCAGGCCTCCCTGCTCATCGCCCTGCTCCGCGCCAGCGGCATCCCCGCCCGCTACGGGATCGGCATGGTGGAAATGCCGGCCGACGCCGCCGCCAACTGGCTCGGCGTGCAGGACCCCTTCACCGCCGGCTCCATCCTGACCACCGCCGGGCTCGAAGGCGTGACCATCACCGACGGCTCCGAGGTCGACTCGATCCGCTGCCGCCGCGTCTGGGTCGAGGCGTTCGTGCCCTTTTCCAACTACCGCGGCGCCGGCGACGCTGATGGGGAATCCCTGTGGATCCGGCTCGACCCCGCCTTCAAGCCCACCGACCTGCATATCGGCGTCGACATCGCCACCCAGAGCGGCTTCGCGCCGAATCCCTTCCTCAACAGCTACTTTCTCAGCACCGAGCCCGTCACCGTGCTGGAGAAATTCGAGCAGACCCTGAGCGCCAGCCTTGCCGCGCTGGACCCGCCCCTGACCCTCGCGGAAAACCGCCTGCGCCGCCCGCCCGCCGCCCCCGAACTCCCTTGGCTGCCCGCCAGCCTGCCCAACAAGCTCCTCACCGTCGATTCCACCTTCACGGAAATCCCCGCCAACCGCCGCTTCTCGATCCGCTTCTTCATCAGCGGCCAGGGGGCGACCCTCGACCATACCGTTCCCCTGCCGCTCATCGCCGGCAAGCAGGTCACCCTCTCCTACATCGGCGCCACCCAGGCGGACCGGGACCTCATCACGGCCAGCGGCGGGGTCTTCGGCGTCCTTCAGCCCTCGCTCGTCAAGGTGCTGCCGCAACTCCGCATCGACGGCTGCGTCGTCGCCACCGGCACCGGCGCCGGCGCGACCCTCGGCGTGCTGCAGAACTCCCAGTTCTTCTTCAACACCCCCTTCCCCGAATCCAGCACCGACTCCATTTCCAACACCATCATCGCCGGCAACTACGAGGGCCTCGCCATCGATACCGGGCGCGTCCGCGTCGATCCCGGAAACGCCGAACTTTCCTGTAACGAAGACTTCACTGGCGGCTTCCTCCACCGCCTCGGCATGCTCTACCTGGAACTCAACGACCAGGCCGACCGCCGCACCGCGGCGAACATGCAGGCCGTGCTCTGGAAGGGAATTTCCATCGCCATCCTCAGCCAGCAGATCAAGGTCGCCTACTCCGGCGCCGGCAACCCGATCCGCTTCGACTACGCCGGTCTCAGCGTCGATGCCGACCGGGCCGGCGCCACGGCCTTCTCCGCCCTCGGCAACAACATCACCTACACCTTCGGCCGCATCCGCGGCGCCCAGAGTTCCCAGAACGAAAACCTCGTCTTCGAACTGAACCTCGGCCGCGAATCCGTCTCCACCATCAAGATCCTGCGCCTCGCCTCGCTGCTCAATATCCCGCTCTTCAACATCACCGCCGCCAACGCCGCCACGCTCATCCCCCAGCTCAACCAGAGCACCTCCACCCGCAACGCCGTCATCGCCGAAATCAACGCCGGCAAGCACGTCACCATCCCGCGCGATGCCTTCACCTACTTCGACTGGTCCGGCACCGGCTACATTCACATCGACCCCGTCAACGGCACCGGCGGCTACATCATCGCCGGCGGCATCAGCGGCGGCGCCACCGCCGAGGAGGAAGATTCCGATCCCGGCTGCGAGCGGGCCGATAACATCAAGTTCGAACCGCCCGCTCCCAACAACACCTATTCCAACTGCCAGACCGATCCTGTAACCATCACGGTCAGCCTGACCGGACTCGACGAAGAGTGCCTGCTGGTCTCCGTGCGCCAGGAAAAGATAACCTTCACCCCTGCCGACCTGTCGCCCGGACCTCACAATTTCGAGTTCGGCAGCCCGGGCGACTGCGGTTGCAGCGTCGTCACGGTGACCGTTACCATCAAGGAAAGCGGGGTCGTGTTCCAGGACAATGACGGCCGCAAGTCAGTGAAGGAACTTCTCGAAATCGCCCCTCCCGATTCTGCCTCTTCCGAGAACATCCACGCCCGCCTGGCGGACGGACCTCCCACTACCCGGTGGATCGCAAGCGGCGGCGCCACCCCGCCGGAGCAAACCGGCAAGGATGTCACCTTCAGCGCCCCCGTGCCGACGCACATCGTCCGCAGCGGACTGCCCGCCCTCGTTTCGATGCTCACCCCGCCCGATCCGGCGATCATCCGCCTGGACAGCAGCGCGGAGTCGTGTGGAGAGCAGGTACGGGTGTATGCTTTCTCGTCGCGGGAATTCGAGTTCTCGAGGGCCTCCAAGGGCACCTTCGAAAAGAACCTCAAGGACGCGGGGAGTAACATCGGCGCGGCTCTCTCTGGTCTGTTCAAGATCTACTGGTATCTGGAGGACACGGAAGAACAGGTCACTGCCGTGCGGGATCTATGCCGCAAGCTGAAGGGGCCCGTGAAACTCGAGCCGTCGACAAGCGTGTCTTTCGGATTCATCGATAAAATCGAGGAAGATCCGAAATCCAATTTCGTCATCTACAAATTGGATCTGGGCGGGACCGCCGAAGCGGGGGTCTCCCTGAAATTCCCGGTGCTAACCACGGCCTTTGTCAGCGTGCCTCCGCCTCTGGCGGAAGCGGCGATCGAATTCATGATCGAAGGCAAGGCATCGGCGCGCTTCTCGGGAATCGCTGAATTCCACCGCGGCGCCGGCTGGATCAAGGCGGTCTACCCGGAGGCCGTGGTGGCGCTCGGTGTGTCGGTGGGCCTCGGAGCGCGCGTCACCCTGTTGAGCGGCTTCGCCGAAATGTCGGTCCAGGCCAGCTCGGGCGTAAGGGGAATCGCAAGATTGCGCCCGGAAATCCAAGGACGGACCTTCAAGCTCCCCCTGACCTTCCAGGCGGAGATAGGCGGCCTCACGGCCGGCTACAAGACCGGGGCGTTCTGGGGCAGTTGGACCGGTCCCGGGGGAACCTGGACGCTCTATGAACCCGAAAAAGTGCCCGCGGAACCGAAACGGGTCGATCTCCTGAGCTTGTCGCTGTGATGAGAAACCCGACGCAAACCGCTTCCCACCGCCCCTTCTGCGTCCGCCTGGCCGCCGCCCTGCTGGCCTGCGCCGCGGCGGCGGCCCGCGGCGAGACGCTCGCGCGCTACCTCGACGTGAACTCGTCCGGCATGAACGTGGAGGTCCGGATCAACGGCTTTCCCATCTATGAAAGCGCAGACTGGCACGGCGGCTCCGGCTCCGTGTTTCTCGGATCGGTCCTGCACAAAGGCAAAAACGAAATCGCCTGGACCGCCCGCGCCGGCCCGGTGGTCCTGAAGGAAGGCCAGCCCGGCTGGGTGGAGGTGGAGGTGATGGAAGCCCCCGCCGACACTCCGCTGCGCACCGGCGAAAACCCGGGCAAGGCGCTCTATGCCAAGCGCGTACTCCCCCTGGCCACCGCGGAACTGCTGCCTGGGGCGGCGGAGGGCCGCGAAATCCTCACCGGAAGCGTGTCGGAGGAAAACGGAGCGGCCGTCTTCCGCCAGATCGCTCCACGCCGCTGGGCCTGGGGCATGCGGCTCACCGGGCCGGACCTCCGGATCGCGGGCCGGCCGGTCACGCTCAGGCATGCCCTCATCAGCGACTCGCTGGTCCGGGGGGAAATCCACTTCCTCCAGTCCGGGACGGATCGTCATGTCGTCTTCACGGACCTGCGGCTGCCCCGCGGCGGCGGCAAGATCGAGTTCGCCGACGAGATGGCGGCGCGCGGCGCGCGGTTTCTGGATGGCGGGGAGTTCGATACCGTTTGGATTTTCGGCACCGCCGCGGAAGGCGTCGACCAACTCACGCTGGCGATGCTGAGTGTCGATACGGCGCGCAGAAGTTACGAAGAACGGGCGGAGTTCGAGGTGGCACTGGATCACGAATGGGCCTGGCAGCAGGCCGGGGAGATCGGCGATCTCGCCGGGCTTCCGGAGGAGCGGGCGGCGCTCATCGCGCATTTGCGCCGCCTTCACGAAGCCATGAACGGCACGGAGATCGAAACGTGGACACCGTTCTTCGAAACCAAGGTGGCGGAACTGGCGAAGGCGACGGGACAGGACGCGGCCGCACTGGGCGGACAGCAACTGGAGTTTTTCCGCGACCTCGCGGCCATCGAAGGCTGGCGCTTGGAACCTTTCGATGAAGACCGGCTGCTCCTGCAGCAGGTGAACTCCCGCGTCGTCCGCGTGCGCTACGTGGATTCCGATGGCCCCATCCTGTCGGTACCCCTGCCCAAACCCGGAGAACCCGAAACGCTGGACCGCTTCACGATCCCCCTCTACCTGGCGAAGGTGGGCGGGCAATGGACCGTGGTCAAATGAACGAATTCCCTCCATCATGAACTCTTCCTCCAAGTGCCGCCCGTTCCTGTCGCTCGCCTTCTGGATGGCGCTCGGCATCCCTCTTTGCGCCCAGGTGACTCCCCAGATGACTTCCGGCCTGAACTGGCTGGAATCCCAGGCGAACGCCGACGGCACATGGAGCGGCGCCGACGACGCGGAAACCTTCCGCGCCACCGCCGCGGCGCTCGAAACGCTGCTGCGCTTCCGCCCCGCCACCACCGATCCGTCCCCGGCGCGGCGCGAACTGGGGCGGACGACCCTGAACGCGATCGAGTCGATCGCCGCCCAAGGCCGCGTGGCCCCGCTCAAAGGCGGCAACCTGGAATTTCCTGCGGTGTTTTTCGTCTCCCTCCTGGACCAGGCGAGGAACCCGGCCCAACCGGGCGCCCAAGGAGGTGTGAACGCACCGGAAGGCGGCTGGGGCATCGCGGCGGGATTCGGCAGCAGCACGCTGGACACCGCGGCCGCCCTGGGACTCCTGAATGCCGTCGCGCGGCCGGGCCTGCGAGTGAGCCAGCATGAGATCTCCGCTTCCCAAAACCAATGGTTCCGCGTCGTGCTGCCGCCGGGCGCTGCCAATGCGCGGCTCTTGGTGACCAGCACGGGCGGGGTGCAGTTGCGCTTCTCCCGCCAGGGCATCCCCCCGACCGCCGGCTCCTTCTTCAGCGTCGGCAGCGGTCCCACGCTCATCACGGCAAACCAGTCCGGCCTGGGGCCGGGACAGACCTGGGTGCGGGTGGACGGCGTGGCGAGCGGCACCTATTCGCTGGATCTCCGTTACGAGATCGACGGCGAGTCCTTCGACGGCTGGAACGACGGCCTCGCCTACCTGATCGCGGCGCAAAATCCGGACGGCGGCTGGGGACTCGCCAAAGGGGCGACCAGCAGCGTTTTCGTCACCGCCCGCGTGCTCGCGGCGCTGGATGATTTCCGGGCTCATTTCGCCTCCTCGGTCGTCACCCGCCAGGGCGCGCAGTATCTGGCCGCACAAGCGAACCCGGACGGCGGCTTCGGCACCCCGGGAAGCACGGTGGCGGTCACCGCCGACGCCTATCAGGCTCTCAGCGCCTTCCTCCCCACCCACGCCTCCCGCGCCGCTGCATTGAATTTCCTGCTCAACCGCCAGGCGCCCGCCGGTCATTGGAACGCCAATGCCTACGACACCGCCCGCGCGATCGGGGCCATCCAGCATTCGCTGCGCGGCACCGACAGCGATGGCGACGGCGTGCCGGACCTTTTCGACAACTGCCCCCTGGCTTCGAATCCCGATCAGTCCGACGCCGATGGGGACGGTGCGGGCGACGCATGCAGCGGCGGCGACGCGGATGGCGACGGCCTGCCCGACGCGGTGGAATTGGCCCTGGGTTCGGATCCCCTGGTGGCGGACTCGCTCGTTGCGGGCATATCGGACGGCGACCTGGACTTCAGCCTCGATGGACGCAGCAACCGGGAAACCCTGGCGGCGGGGGATGACCTGCTGACGCCGAAAATCCCTCTGGAAGCGGGGCTCAATCTCTTCACCTATCCGGTGGAAGCGGCGGCCGGATTCTCCGCCTACGATCTGCTCGCCCAACTCGGCGGCTCGGCGGCGGTGGACCGCATTCTCAAATATGACCCCGCTTCCGGCCAATACCTCGAAGCCAGGTATTCCGGCAGCACCGCGACGGGCACCGATTTCCCGGTGGCCGGCGGCGACGGACTGATGGTCTATCTGAAAACCCCGCGCACGACCACCTTCACCGGCACCGTCTCCCGCCACGAACCGGAACTGCATGAAGGCCCGAATCTCGTCCGTATCCCCTCCCTGCTGCCCGGCGAGAATTCCTTCGACCTCTTCGTCCACCTGGGCAGGCAGGGAGGCGTGGCGAGCATCCAGCGCCTGCTGCCGCGCGAAGGACGTTTCCAGACCTATACCAGCCGCGACGGCGCGCCGTTGGGCCAGCTCTTCGACGTGAGGCCGTCGGAAACCTATCTGATAAACATGGCGTGGGTGAATCCCCGCTTCGTCATCACCTTCCCCGCCGCCGGGGCGCACCTCTCCTCCCAGCCCATCACCGTGACCGGCGAGGTGTCGCCGGGCGTCCAATCCGTGCAGGTGAATGGCGTGGAAGCCACCGTGACGGGCGGCACCTTCACCGCGCCGGGCGTGACGCTCGAACCGGGCGCAAACCAGATCGATGCCATCGCCATCGCCTCGGAGAATGCCTACACCATCCGCTCGCTGACGGTGAATTTCGGCGACGCCCCGGACTTTACCCTGGTTCGCGGCGGGCCGGGCGTCACGGGCACCGTGACGGTCACCGGAGATCCAGCAATCATCCAGCAGGTCAACAGTTACTCGGTGTCCTGGACCGGGAAACCAGCCGGCATTGCATTCGACCTCACCAATGCCCAGTTCACGGGGCCGGATTCGATCTCCTTCACCTACACCCTCAGCGCCACCGCCGGGATGGCCTTGGGCAGCCACTCCTTCGACGTCCGTTACATCTTGCGAAACGGCGCTCAGGAACTGGGCCCTGTGCAAGGAGCCCAGTTCTCCCTGACGGTCCTTGTCGTTCCCTGAATCATTTCCCTCCGCCACCATGAAAACTTCCGCTCTTCCCTGGATCTGCCTGCTTGCCCTGTGGCAGCCGCTGTTGGCCGCGCCCGCGCCGCCATCGGATCTGACCGTGACGGATGTCAGCCCCAAGGCTTTCCGCGCGGTCTGGCACAGTGACCCCGAAACGGTGCCGGAAATCCAAGTCTTCAGCAATGCCGCGGGTACGATTCCCGTCGGCGGGCTGGTCCTCACGCCGTTTCCACTGGCCGTGGGGAACGACCTGTTGCGCATCGAATCCTCCGGCCGGGGGCTGCTCTCGATCGACGTGTCAGGTCTCGCTCCGGACACGACCTACTATTTCCGTGCGAGATCCCGTTCTCTGATCGACGACTCCTCGACCGCCGGATCTTTGCAGGCGGTGAAAACGGCGCGCCAGGCGGGTCTGGTGAAAAACGCGGCGCCGTTCGCCGCGTTCGCCAACCCGGTGGTCCGCTTTAAGGGAGTGACCGAAGACGGCGCAGAGGCGGATGTCTCGTCGCTCATCCTCGCCAGCGTGCCGGGAGTCCGCTCTCCGGTGACCGCCGCGGTGGATGTCGGTCCCTCCGTATGGCTGGATCTCAACAACCTGATCTCGGATTCGACCGGCACGGCCCTGCCCGTCTCCGGTTCCGAACCTCTCACGCTGCGGATCATGCGCGGGCGGGGCAGGGTGGAAACTTTCCATTTCTTCGCTCCCGCCGGAGATGCTTCGGCCGCGGCATCCGACCCCCAGCTCACGCCCACCCCTCTGACCGCCGCGGTGGTGCGCGCGCACTCCCGTGGTACAGGGGCGGCGCGGGTGTTCATGGAGTTCCCCGTCACGCCCGGCGCCTACTACGACGTCGAATTCTCGGAAACCCTCGCCCCTTCCGGCTGGACCGTGGCGGACAGCCGTTTGCGCTCGGACAATGGCCGCCTGTTCTGGGAAGACAACGGCTTCTCGGGAACTCCCGCGCCACCCAAGGACACACCAAAGCGATTCTACCGCATCGTCCCGTTCTCTCCCTGAGAAGTCGTCTGAAAAATCAAAACGGCGGGGATGATGGTCCCCACCATTTTTCGGACAAAGCCCCGATACGGGAACACTACATTTCCAACATCAGACGCGTCGGATTCTCGATGCAGTCCTTGATGCGGATCAGGAAGGTCACCGCCTCCTTGCCGTCCACCAGCCGGTGGTCGTAGCTCAGGGCGAGATACATCATCGGGCGGATGACCACCTGGCCGTCCACCGCCACGGGCCGCTGCTGGATCGTGTGCATGCCGAGGATGCCGCTCTGCGGCGGATTGAGGATCGGCGTGCTGAGCAGCGAACCGTAGGTACCGCCGTTGGAGATGGTGAAGACACCGCCCTGGAGGTCCTCGATGGCAATCTTCCCTTCCTTCGCCTTCGTGGCATAGCCGATGATGTCGCGCTCGATTTCCGCGAAGCTCTTCTTATCGGCATCGCGGATGACCGGCACGACGAGCCCCTTCTCCGTGCCGATGGCCACGCCGATGTCGTAGAAGTGGTTCTCGACGATGTCGTTGCCGTCGATCATGCCGTTGATCTGCGGCACGTCTTTGAGCGCCTGGACGACGGCCTTCACGAAGAAGGACATGAAGCCGAGCTTCACGCCGTGCTTCTTGAGGAAATCCTCCTGCACCGCTTTTCGCAGGTCCATGACGGCGGACATGTCCGCCTCGTTGAAGGTGGTGAGAATGGCCGCGGTCTGCTGGGCGTTGACGAGATGCGTAGCGATCTTGCGGCGCAGCATGCTCATCTTCTTCCGGGTCGTGCGGCCGGATTCGGGTGAAGATTGGCGATTGGGGATTGGCGATTGAACCGGAGGCTCCGCCGGCACTTCGGCAGGGCGGGGTTGGGGACTTTCAACCGCCGGAGCGGGTGCCGGAGCCGTGGGTGCGGGGGCAGAAGCGGCAGGCTTGGATTCGACAGGTGCAGGCTCGGACGGGGCATCGCCCGCCGTGATTCGGGCCACCACGGTGCCGATGGCGACTTCTTCGCCTTCGGGAACGAGAATTTTGAGCGTGCCGCTCTCCGGCGCGTCCAGGTCGCTGGAAACCTTGTCGGTGTCGAGCGTCACCAGAGCCTCGCCTTTCGCGACATGCGCACCGTCGGACTTGTGCCAGCGGGCGACGTTGGCGGAGGCGATGGATTCGCCCGCGGAGGGGACTTTCACATCGATCACCTGCCCGGCGGCGGAAGCGGGCGCCTGCTTGGGAGCAGCGGGCTCGGGAGATTGCGGCGCGGCGGGTTTGTCCTCCGCGGGCTGCGGCTGCGGAGTAGCGGCGGAAGCCCCTGTTCCCGATCCGGCTTCGAGGCGGGCGATCACCGTGCCGATGGCGACTTCCTCGCCTTCCCCGACGAGGATTTCGAGCGTGCCGTCCGCGGCGGCGTCGAGATCGCTGGAAACCTTATCCGTCTCCAGCGTCGCGAGGGTTTCCCCCTTGCGCACGGGGTCACCGGATTGCTTGTGCCAGCGCGCCACATTCGCACTGGTGATCGATTCGCCGAAAGCTGGGACTTTGATTTCGAGGGACATGGAAGAGGAATGACTAAGCACTAATGACTAAAAGAAAATGTGCGGGGAATGTCTGAGATTCATCATCTACGATCTGCCATCTCCTTACAGATTGAAGGCGGCTTCGATCAACGCCTTCTGCTCACGGTAGTGGACGGCCTTCGATCCCGGCGCGGGGCTGGAGGCCCGGTCGCGGCCGGCATAGCGGATGCGGCGGTCGAGCACCTTTTCGAGACGCGGGAAAATATAGGACCAGGCGCCCATGTTCAGGGGTTCCTCCTGGCACCAGACGAACTTCGACGCGGCCGGGTACTGGCTGGCCAGCGCGGCGACCATTTCCCTGTGGAAGGGGTAAAGCTGCTCGATGCGCAGGATGGCGGTGTTGGTGATGCCCTGCTCCTGGCGGTAGGCGGCGAGGTCGTAGTACACCTTGCCCGAGCAGAAGACCACGCGGTTGACCTGCATCGGGTCGGGGAACTCCATCGGGTCGGGCAGCACTTCCTGGAAGCAGGAGCCTTCGAGGAAATCCGCCTCAGTGGAAACGGCTTCGGGACGGGTCAGCAGGCTCTTGGGCGTCATCAGCACCAGCGGCTTGCGGAAGGGCCGCATCTTCTGCCGGCGCAGCGCGTGGAAGTACTGGGCCGGGGTGCTGAAGTTGCCGACGATCATGTTCTTCTCCGCGCAAAGCTGCAGGTAGCGTTCCAGGCGGGCGCTGGAGTGCTCCGGTCCCTGGCCTTCGTAGCCGTGCGGCAGCAGCAGCACGATGTCGGAGGGCGTCTGCCACTTGGATTCGGCGGAGGAGATGAACTGGTCAATGATGACCTGCGCGCCGTTGGAAAAATCGCCGAACTGCGCCTCCCACATGGTCAGCATGTTCGGCGCGCCGAGCGAATAGCCGTAGTCGAAGCCGAGCACGGCGAACTCGGAAAGCAGCGAGTTGTAGACGCAGAATTTCGCCTGCGTGGGGCTGACGTGTTCCAGCGGGATATAGCGTTCGCGGGACTCGGAGTCATAGAAGACGGCGTGGCGCTGCGAGAAGGTGCCGCGACGGCAATCCTGGCCGGAGAGGCGGACCTGGTGGCCCTCGGTGAGCAGGGCGCCCCAGGCGAGGGATTCGGCGAAAGCCCAGTCGAAGGGCCCGCCGTTTTCCAGCGCTTCGACGCGGCGGGGGATGAAGCGCTTGGCCAGCGTGGGGTGGAGGTTGAAGCCTTCCGGGATCGTGGTCAGCACCTTGCCGACATGCTGGAGCAGGTCGCGGCCGATGCCGGTGGGCACCGGGGCGTGGTTGTAGGGTTGCTGCTCGACGGCGGTGGAGCCGCTGAAGGCGGTGCGGTCGCCCTTCGCCTCCAGCTCCACCATGCGGGCATGGCCAACCTCAAAGCGGTCCCAGATTTCCTTTTCCAGGGCATCCGCCTGCTCCTGAGTCATGAACCCCCGGTTGACGAGCTGGGCCTTGTATTGCTGCGCGACGGTCGGGCGATTCTGGATCTGCCGGGAGATGATCGGCTGGGTGAAGGCGGCCTGATCGGTCTCGTTGTGGCCCTGCCGCCGGTAGCAGTACATGTCGATGACTACATCGCGGCCGAATCTCTGGCGGAACTCCAGCGCGAACTCCGCGATCCAGTAGAGCTCCATCGGCTCTTCGCCATTCACGTGGAATACCGGCGCCTCGATCATCTTCGCCACGTCCGTCGCGTAGGCGGAGGAGCGGGCATCAGCCGGCATCGTCGTGAAACCGATCTGGTTGTTGATGATGAGGTGGATGGTGCCGCCCGTGCGGTAGCCGGGAAGCTGGGAAAGGTTCAGCACCTCGGCGACCGAACCCTGGCCGGCGAAGGCGGCGTCGCCGTGGAGCAGGAGCGGCAGCACACGCTTGCGGTCGGTGGTCGCGCCGTCGTCGCCGATCAGGCGCTGCCGGGCGCGGGCCTTGCCCTCGACGACCGGGTTGACGGCTTCAAGGTGGCTCGGATTGGCGGCGAGGCTCACGCGCACCTGGCCGTCGGGCAGGTCGCGGATGCTCTCGTAGCCGAGGTGATATTTCACATCCCCATCGCCCGCCACGAGATCGGGGGTGTAGTTCGGCGTGAATTCGTAAAGGATGGTGGTCAGCGATTTCCGGACGAAGTTCGCCAGTATGTTGAGGCGGCCGCGGTGGGCCATGCCCATCTCGATTTCCAGCACGCCGGCGGACGGACATTTTTCGAGGATGGCGTTGAGCACGACCATCGCGCCCTCGCCGCCTTCGAGCGAGAAACGCTTCTCGCCGATGAATTTCTTGCCGACGAAATTTTCGAAGAGTTCCGCCTCCAGCAGCCACTCCAGCGCGCGGATGCGGCGCTCCGCCGGGACCGTCCGGTGAATCGCATGCCGCTCGATCCGCTCGCGCAGCCAGTGGCGCACCGTCGTGTTGTGGATGTGCATGAACTCGTAGCCGATCAGGCCCGAGTAGGTGGCTTCCAGCGCGGTGATCATGTCCCTCAGCTTCATCTTCGCCCCGTCGCGGAAGAAGGGGGTCGATGTTTCCCGGGCGAAGTCGGATTCCTGGAAACCGTACTGTTCGAGCCCCAGGCGGGGGTTGCGCTCCGGCCTGTCGCTGAGCGGATTGATGTGCGCCTGGCTGTGACCGAGCGTGCGGTAGTTGTATACGAGGCTGACCACCTTGCCGTAAAAGGCGAGTTCGTCGTCGCCCGCCGGCGGTGCGGCCGGGACCGCCGGACTTTCCGTGGCAGCGGCGGCAGCCGCTTCGCCGCGGGGCTTGGTCTGCGCGACACCAAGCTCGAAACCTTCGAAAAACGCGGCCCAGGTCGGATCGACCGAGCGGGAATCTTCGCGCCAGAGAGCGTATTGCTGCTCCAGAATATCCGCGTTGAGGCGGGCGGAAACCGACGATTTCATGAGCGATGGGTTAGGGTGCCGGCGGGAGATTGCGGAAATTCCCGCTTGGCCCCTCGCGCGCAGCGCTTAGGTAGGTGGCCGCCCCGGCAGCGTCAATCGCGCAGGGCCGACTTTTTCAGGAAAAACCAAGCTTTACCCGCCCAAATGATCGAAGCCCGCGCCCTCACCAAGCGATTCGCCCGCCATGCCGCCGTCCAGGGAATCGACTTCAACGTCGACCGCGGCGAAATCGTCGGCTTCCTCGGGCCGAATGGCGCGGGCAAGACGACCACCCTGCGGATGCTCACCGGCTACCTGCCGCCCACCTCCGGCAATGCCCGGGTCGCCGGCTTCGATATCTTCCGCGAATCCCTCGAAGCCCGCAAACGCATCGGCTACATGCCGGAAAACGTCCCGCTCTACGACGACATGCGGGTCCGCGAATACCTGCGCTTCCGCGCCACCCTCAAGGGCCTCTCCAACCGCGACGCCCGCCGCCGCGTCAACGAAGTCATCGAAACCTGCGGTCTCGAAGCCGTGCGCCGCAAAATGATCCGCGTGCTCTCGAAGGGCTACCGCCAGCGCGTGGGCCTCGCCGATGCCCTAGTCCACGAGCCCGAGCTGCTGATTCTCGACGAACCGACCAACGGTCTCGACCCGAACCAGATCCGCCAGATCCGCGATCTCATCAGGCGGCTCTCGCAAAAGCACACCATCCTGCTTTCCACCCATATCCTCCACGAGGTCGAGATGACCTGCGGCCGGGTCATCATCATCGACGGCGGGAAAATCAAAGCCCAGGACACTCCTCAGAACCTCGTCTCCGGCATGCGTGCCGCCGGCCGCGTCCACGCCGAGATCTCCGGCGATGCCGCGGTGATCGCCCCCGCGCTCCAGCGCCTCGACCGCGTCAAGCGCGTGACCCACGAGGAACTCGCCGACGGCTGGGCGCACTACGAAATCCTCGTCGATTCCGGCACCGACGCCCGCGAGCGCATCCACGAACTCGCCTCCCAATACGGCTGGCCCCTGCGCTCCCTCTACCGCAAGGACGCCACGCTGGAGGATGTCTTCGTCGAGCTGACGCGCAAGGATTGAGCGGGGCGGCAAAAAGGGAGCGCACGCGTCCTCGCGTGCCGTTTTCGGCGCTCCCGCCGAAAACCGGTTCGCCGTTTCGCGGCGTTATCCCGGAGATCAACCTTCCTGACCCGGAGGACCACCGGAGCGCGAGGGCGCACTCCGGAACACGCGAAGGGGCGCGTGCACTCCCCATTGCTGACGGTCTGCTTATCTACGCACCATTCCCCTCTATCCGTTGATATATTACTGCTGTGGCGCATGGCCAACGAACCTCCCCGATCTGAACGCAACGCCTCCTGGGACCCGCCTGCCCCCTCGAATTCCCGATTTTCGGATGCGCCGGCCCTTACTTTGAGGATTGCCACCATCCTCCACGCATGATTGGACTGGATGAACCCGGTAATCATTCGGCGGCCGTTCCGAAGCTTCCAAAAACCCAACCTTTTCCCCTGTATCCACCATGATCGCCTCCCTCCCCCGCCTGCCGGTCCTCGTTCTTCTCCTGGCCCATTTCGCCCATGCGGGGAACTGGGTGTATTCGGGATACCAGCACGCCCCGATTCCACCGGAAATCGCCGTCCCGCTGCACACGGACGTGACCGCCATCGCTGCGGGCGAGCGGCACACGGTGGCACTCAAGCAGGATGGCAGCGTCGTCGCATGGGGAAACAACGGTGCCGGCCAAACAGCGGTTCCGGCGGCGGCGCAATCCGGAGTGATCGCCATCGCTGCGGGCCAGTCCCACACGGTGGCGCTCAAGCAAGACGGCAGCGTCGTCGCTTGGGGAAACAACAGTTCCGGCCAGACAACGGTTCCGGCGGCGGCACAATCCGGAGTGATCGCAATCGCCGCGGGCTTGCATCACACAGTGGTGCTCAAGCAAGATGGCGGCGTCGTCACTTGGGGGATGAACGATTTCGCCCTGAGGTCGGTTCCGGCGGCGGCGCGGTCAGGGGTAACCGCCATCGCCGTGGGCTATCATCACGCGGTGGCGCTCAAGCAGGACGGCAGCGTCATCGCATGGGGATACAATAGTTTCGGCCAGACAACGGTTCCGGCGGCGGCGCAGTCCGGGGTGACCGCCATCGCTGCGGGCGAGCAGCACACGGTGGCGCTCAAGCAGGACGGCAGGGTCGTCGCTTGGGGCAGGAACGACTACGGCCAGACGGAGGTTCCGGCGGCGGCGCAGTCCGAGGTGATCGCCGTCGCCGCGGGCGAGCGGCACACGGTGGCGCTCAAGCAGGACGGCAGCGTCATCGCATGGGGAGACAACGAATACGGCCAGACGACGATTCCGGAGGCGGTGCAGTCCGGGTTAAGCGCTATCGCCGCGGGCTTGTACCACACAGTGGCGCTCAAGCAGGACGGTAGCGTCGTCACTTGGGGCAGGAACAATCATAGCCAGACGGTGGTTCCGGCGGCGGTGCAGTCCAGGGTGGTCGACATCGCTGCGGGCACGCTACACACGGTGGCGCTCAAGCAGGACGGCAGCGTCATCGCATGGGGAAGCAACGATGACGGCCAGACGACGATTCCGGCAGCAGCGCAATCCGGGGTGAGCGCCATCGCCGCGGGCTATTCCCACACCGTGGCACTCAAGCAGGACGGCAGCGTCGTCGCATGGGGACGCAACAATGAAGGCCAGACGGAGGTTCCGGCGACGGCACAGTCCGGAGTAACCGCCATCGCTGCGGGCGGGTTGCACACGGTGGCGCTCAAACAGGACGGCAGCATCGTCGCATGGGGAAGCAACGATGACGGCGAGACAACGATTCCGGCGGCGGCGCAATCCGGAGTGACCGCCATCGCCGCAGGCGGGGATCACACGGTGGCGCTCAAGCAGGACGGCGGTGTCGTCGTCTGGGGCAGGAACTACCTGTCGGATGTTCCGGCCTCGGTACAGTCCGGGGTGATCGCCATCGCCGCGGGCTATTACCATACGGTGGCGCTCAAGCAGGACGGCAGGGTCGTCGTTTTGAAAGAATACGCGCCTCCAACGGCGGCACAGTCCGGAGTGATCGCCATCGCCGCGGGCAGGTACCACACAGTAGCGCTCAAGCAGGACGGCAGTATCGTCACCTGGGGCCAAAGCAATGCCGGCTCCGGTCAAACGCTGGTTCCAGCGGCGGCGCAATCCGGAGTGACAGCCATCGCTGCGGGCGCGACCGTCACCTTTTACCGCCTCGCGGATCCGTCTGGCGAGGTGCCTTTCGCGACATGGGCGGACAACGCGGGATTGCAGGGCGACGACGCGCTGCCCGGTGCGATTCCCTTCCATGACGGCGTGCCGAACCTGCTGAAATACGCCTTCAACCTCGACGGCTCCGGCCCGGATGTTTCACGGTTGGTTCCCGGCACCGGCGTCTCGGGCCTTCCCTGGTTCGGCCCGGAGGAGCCCGAAAGCGGCCCGGTTTTCCGTCTGGAATATCTCCGGCGCAAAAACGCCGGGCTGGACTACACGCCCAAGGTGTCCCCGGACCTCGCGCCGGGAAGTTTCATTCCGATGACCGGCACGGAGACGATCACACCCATCGACACCGAATGGGAGCGGGTGAGCGTGGAACGCCCCATCGATGTGGAAAGCGAGCCCCGTCTTTTCGGCATGGTGGAAGTGAAGTTCTCCGGAGAATGACTCAAGGACAGCCCGCTTTGTAGGGGAAGAACTGCATCCTTCCGGCAGGGCGGGAATTCCCCGCAAATTGCCGTTCACTTCATCCCGCAGCCCGCCCCCCGGCGGCACGCCGCCGCTCCGCCGCCATTATCCCCACTCCTTCAACACCTCCAGAAACGCCGGCAGGTAGCGCTGCGCCTTCGCCTCGCCGACTCCCGGAACCGCAAGCCCTTCCTCCACCGTCGCGGGGCGGTAGCGGCAGAGCGCTTCGAGCGTCCTGTTGCTGAAAACCACGTAGGGCGGCACCGCATCGCGCTTCGCCAGGCCGGTGCGGACATCGCGCAGCGCCGAGTAGAGCGCGCCGTCGAATCCCTTGTCGGCAAGCGTTTCGACATGGACCTCGCCGCCGGAGGATTGCACGGGCCAGGCAAGGCGGTAATTTGTTTGCCCACGCATCACCTTCTCGCCTTTTTCCGTGAGCGTGAGCAGCGGGTACTCGCCGGTTTCGGTCATCAGCAAACCCGCGTCGCCCATCGCCCGCATCAGGCTGTTGAGGTAGCCGGCGCCTTGGGTTTTCAGGATTCCATAGGTGCTGAGCCGGTCGAGGCCGGCGGCAAGGATTTCCTGCGAGCGGCTGCCGCAGAGCATCTGCACGATCTTGCCGCGGCCGAATCTTCCTTCCCACCCGCGGGCGGTCCTGCGCGACATCCGCGCGACGCCGCTGAGCGCCTTGCGCACGATCAGATCCTCCTCCCCCATCGGCGCGCGGTGCTCGTGGCTTTCGTCGGCACGGCAAACGTCGCAGTTCCCGCAGGGTTCGGCATCCTCCTCGCCGAAGTAACCGAGAATCCACTGCTGGCGGCAGACGCGGGAATAGCACATCTCGACCATCGACTTCAGCTTGTCGCGGTCGCGGCGCTCCTTTTCCTCCAGGGCGGCTTCGTCGAGCTCCAGAGCGTTCGCGAAGACATCAGGCTTTCTCAGCCGCGTGCCGCGCGCCCGCTTGCCGGGCATGTCGAAGCGCTCGATATAGCCCGCCCTCCCCAGGGCGGCCAGCGCGCTGCTCACGGACATCGAATTCTTCACCCCCGCGCCTTCCGTGATTTCTTCGATAGTGCGGTGGACTTCGTACTCCTTGTCGGCGTGGTCCAGGAGATAGCGGTAGACCTCGCGGATGGTCGCTGCGCCGGGATTCGCCCCCTCGATGAAAAACTCCTGCGTGCGGGTGTCGGCGTAGTTGAAAAGCAGCTCGCAGTGCGCCGCCTCGCCGTCGCGCCCCGCCCGGCCGGCTTCCTGATAATACGCCTCGATGCTGCCCGGCACTTCGAAGTGGATGACGAAGCGCACGTCGGAGCGGTCGATGCCCATGCCGAAGGCATTCGTCGCCACCGCCACGTCGGCCTTTTTTTCGAGGAAAACGTCCTGCGCCTTCGCCCGCTCTTCGTCGCTCATCCCGCCGTGGTAGGCGACGCATTTGATCCGCCACGCCGCGAGCGTTTCGGAGACCTCCTCGACCTTCTTGCGCGTGGCGCAATAGACGATGCCCGTCCGGTGCGCGCCGATGATCTCGCGGATGCGGTCGTACTTCTGCTGCCGCTTTTCCACCGGGGCGATGGCGAGCGAGAGATTCGGCCGCGAGAATCCGCTGACCACCTCGAACGGCTCGCGCAGCTTGAGCACTTCCAGAATATCCTGCCGCACCACCGGCGTCGCGGTGGCGGTCAGCGCGACGCACTGCGGATGACCGATCCTGTCGAGCGCCTTGCCGAGACGCAGGTAATCGGGGCGGAAATCGTGGCCCCACTGGCTCAGGCAGTGCGCCTCATCGACGGCGAAAAGCGACACCTCCACGCCTTTCAGCGCGTTCAGAAAGGATTCGGCGCGGAAACGCTCCGGCGCGACATAGACGAGCTTCCATTTCCCCGTCCGCATGCCGTCGAGCCGCTCCTTCTGCTCCTCCCACGGCACCGTGGAATTGATCAGCGTGGCCGGAATGCCCTTCGCGACCAGAGCGTCCACCTGATCCTTCATCAGCGCGATCAGGGGCGAGACGACCAGGGTGACACCCTCGAAACACAGCGCCGGAAGCTGGTAGCAGAGGGACTTGCCGCCGCCGGTGGGCATCACCACCAAGCCATCACGACCACCGGCGATTTCGGAAATGACGCGCTCCTGGCCGTCGAGAAATCCGCTGTGCCCGAAGTGCCGCTGGAGGGCATCGAGGGGCGTCTGGATCAGCGTTTTGGAAGATGCGGCAGGCACGAGGTATGTTCAGATGAACGGATTCGGAAGACGAGGTCAAGCCGGTGTTCGCCTGAGCCTTCACCACGCCACCGGCCGCGGCAAGGCGACAACGCGCGGAAACAATCCGCTGCCGTTTCTTGTATCATTCCCATCGCCTTTTTCGCATCGCCATCCCCTGCCGCCACGTCCGATAAACTCCCGCCATGAAGCGCCGCCACGCTCTTTCCCTCGCCCTTTGCGGACTCGCCGCCACCCAAGGCTGCGGCAGACGCCGCATTGAGGAGCCGGAATCCGCCGAATCTCCCCCGCCCGAACCTCCCGTCGAGCGGGAAGGCCAATCCCTCGTCCCCGTCAACGTCGATCCCTCGCTCGAAATCCGCACGATCACCGGCCTCCGTCCCTTCCGCCCATCGGGCTTCATCGTCCGCCGGGACGAGATCGACGGCAAAATTCTGATCCATAACTACGGCCACGGCGGCGGGGGCATGACTCTCTCCTGGGGCAGCTCCCATCTCGCCATCCAGCACGCCGGAGACGTTGCGGGAAAATCCTGCGCCGTGGTGGGCGGCGGCACGATGGGTCTCAGCACCGCGCGCCTGCTGCAGCTCCGGGGGGCGAATGTGACCCTCTACACCCGCGACCTCCCGCCCGATACCACTTCGAATGTCGCGGGAGCGCAATGCTGGCCGGTTTCCGTCTTCGACTCGCGCCGGCGCACCGATGCCTTCGGCGCGCAGTTCGTGGAAGCCGCCAACTTCTCCGTGCGCTACTTCCAGAATCTCGTGGGTTCCCGCTGGGGCGTCCGCTGGGTGCCGAACTATTACCTGAGCGACGGCGAACCCTCCAACGGCTGGATGGGCGGGCCGGGCGGCGCGCTGCACCACCTGCAATTCGGTTTCCGCGACTTCGGCCCCGGCGAGCATGTCTTCCCCGCCAGTCATGCGCGCCGTTTCTACACCATGCTCATCGAACCCGCGACCTATCTGACAACGCTGCTGGGCGACGTGCAGGCGGCGGGAGGACGCGTCGAAATCCGGCATTTCACCTCCGCGGAGGAGATTCTCCGGCTTCCCCAGCCAATCCTCTTCAATTGCAGCGGCCTCGGCTCCAGGGAGCTTTTCGGCGACGAGGAACTGATCCCGGTCAAAGGGCAGCTCAGCGTGCTGATGCCGCAGCCGGAAGTGAACTACAACCTCATCACCGACCTCTTCTACATGTTCCCGCGCACCGACGGCATCATCCTCGGCGGCACCTTCGGCAGAGGCCGCTGGGATCTGGCGCCCGATCCCGCCGCCCGCCAGCGCATGCTCGACGGCCACCGGGCGGTCTTCGAGGAAATGCGGCGGATTCAGGGAGCCACCGGCTGAAAAGGCTTTCCGGAATCCGCCTTCGTTTCACGGTCCCCGAAGTCTCAGGAAGCGACGCGGCGCGTCCGCCGGAACTCGGATGACCACCCGCGAGACTCCGGGTGAAACCGGGGTGACTGAAACAAACTCGTAGTCCTCCGTTTCGAGATCGGTCCATGCGGCAAGCCCCTCCGACGACTGCACGCGGTAGTGCTCGCCGAGTACGAAGCCGTTGCGGAGATTCCAGCCGAGCAGATACCCGGCATCAGTGGATTCGCCGCGAAGCTCCAGCACGGAGGGCGGATCGGGAGCGAGCGGATTGCCGCCGGCGAGGAATTCGAAATACAGCGGCAGGTGATCATGGTCGGAGTTGTCGGCCGGATCCGCGGAGCCCAGACCGAAGGCCGCTTCCCATGCGTCGAAGATCCCGTTGCCATCGGAATCTTCGGTCAGATCGGGATCGGCCTCGTCGATGAGATCGACGATGACGGTGTGGAACAGCACGCCCGGATTCGGCGCGAAGTTGTCGGAGACGCGCAGCGTCAGCACATGCTGCGGTTTGCGCTCGTAGTCGATGATCCCGTTCACCTTCAGCGCCCCCATCGCCGGGTCGATGTCGAAAAGCCGCTCTTCGTTGCCCGCGACGATTTCATAGGTGAGCAGCGACTGATCGGCGACACCATCCCTCACGTCCGGATCCTCCGCATCGGCCAGGCCGAGGAGGTAGCCGACCAGCTCGTTTTCCGAAACGCCGGTCTGCCCGAGACTGCCGGCCGCGGGCTTCGGCGCGACATTGGCATGGTGGTCGATCCATTCGCGGATCAACTCGATCCCCGCATCATCGAAAGCGTTCGTCGCCAGCGGCGGCATCTGCGAGTAACCGTTGAAGCTGCCGTTGATCGTGGCGCGGGCGTTGATCTTGTTCCAGATCGCGGAGTTGGCCTTGTCGCCGGGACGGATGAGATGGTCGGTCAGGTCCGGGGTGGCTTCGCTGATGGGCTGGCCGTAGAGGATGCCGGTTTCCTCCAGCGTGAGATGCGGGCGGCCGTCCCAGGAATCGGGCGCACCGCCGCCGGGCTGGTGGCAGTAGGCGCAGTTCACCGCGAGATAGGAGCGGACGCGCTCTTCCAGATCCGCGCCGCTTTCGTCCGGCGGGTGATGGCGCGGCAGATCGGCGGGGTCTTCGGACAGTCCCTCCAGATAGCCGCCGCCGGCGAGCAGGGAGAGCAGGTTGCCGCTGTGGGTGCCGATGATCTGGTCGAGATTGAATTGCCGCGTGTTCATGCTGAGCGCATGCCCACCGGTCGCGGTGTGGCAGGTCATGCACTCGGCGCGCGACGGGATGTGCCAGGTCAGATGGGCGGGCTCACCGTTCTCGTCGGTGTAGTCGATGCCGAAATCCTCGCCAGTATTCGCGACCAGCGTGGCCTCGGTGCCCGCTTCGTTCCAGCGGTAGGCGACGCCGTAGGCGCCGGTGGCGTTGCGGACCAGCACGCGGGTCTCCAGCCGCTTGCGGTGGACGCCCGGGTTTGTGCGGTCGAGGTCGAAGTCGAAGTGCTTGATCCAGACCATGCCCTCCGGAAAGGACCAGTTGCCGTCCCGCGACCAGCCGATCCTGTCTTCGAGGTTCTTGATGGCGAACCAGCGTTTCTTTTCCGCGCCGTCTGACCAGAAGGCGAGCTTCGGTTCGTAGGGCAGCACGCCGGGATTCGGGCTGAGGTCGGCGAGATCGGCGAAGATGCCCAGGTCGGAGAGTTTCGGCGGATAGTCCTCGCCCTCCTCGTGCTGGACGGTGATGCGCATCACCCGCCCGTTGCCGCTGTGCTCCAGGACGAAGATGTCCTTGGTCACCGGATCGAGGTGGAAATCGACGATCAGGTTGGAACTCATCCGCAGGTCGGTCAGCTCGATCACCGAACCGTCGCGGCCGATGCTCCAGATGCGGCCGGAACCGTAGTCGCCGCAGACGTATCTTCCCGTGAACGCCGAAAGTTCCCCATCGCGGTAGAAGATGCCGCCGGTCGCGGAGTTGTTGCCGTTGGTGTGCGGATAGACGAAAAGCGGTTCCTTGTGCGGCGTCGAGCCGCCGGGCATCATGGGATGCGTGATGCCGGGCGCCCTGATATCGCCCTCGTAGTAGGACCAGCCGGCATTTTCGCCTTTTTTCAGGATGGTGAATTCCTCGCGCTGGTCCATGCCCACGTCGCCGATCCACGCCTCGGTCTCGCCGGTGCCGTCTTCCACGTCGAGGTGGAATTTGAAGGGATTCCGCAGGCCGAAGGCCCAGATTTCGCTCCTCACCTGGGCAAGCTGTCCGGAGAGATCCATGCCGTTGAAATCGCCGTCCCAGGCACCGCCGAGGCTGGTGTGGATGAAGGGATTGTCGGCGGGGATGCGGAAGTTCGGGCTCTGGCCCGTGCTCAGGTAAAACTCGTACTTGCCTGAAGGATCCAGCCCGCCGCCCGCGGCGATGGCGTAGTGGGGGTTCGGCTTGGGATTGGTCGAGTCCGGATCGATGTCGATCCGCAGCATGGCGCTGTAAAAATCCTTCGTCAGACGCTGGCCGTTGCGGTAGGGATCGCCTTGGTCACCCTCATCGCCGAAGGTGAGATAGAGATAGCCGTCGGGGCCGAATTTGCAGTCGTTGATACTGTGGAAAAGGTGCTGCTCGGCGAGATTGATGTAGGGATACTCGGTCGCCAGCGCGGCCTGGTTCTCCGCATTCGACATGCCGTTCACCACCGCATCGGCGATGTGGGCAGCGGAGAGGGTGAAGCGCGACACACGCAGGTCGGTCTCGATGGTAGCGTTCGGCGACCCGTTGCGGTCGAGATTCGGCATCACGTCGTGGACCGTCTGGCCGGGGCCGGGAACGGGCAGGCGGGATTTGTCGCCTTGATAGTTGACGATGATGTGCCCGGTTTCGGCGAAGTCCGGGAAGCATTCGATCGAGTAGATGCTGCGGCCGCGGGTGAAGTTCGAGCGCGACGAAACATCGAGCACCTTGTGCCTGGTCGGCGCGGCGGCGGTCGAGTCGGGCACGTACCAGACCGAACCGTCGATGGAGGCGATCAGCAGCGCCTCCGGCGTGCCGGGAACCGAGGTCATCGCCACCGCCCCGGAGAAGGTCAGGCCGGGCAGACCGTTCTGCAGCGTCAGCGTGCCCGGCGAGGAGCTGGGCGGCTCGGCGGGGACGTTCAGCGTGACGTTTTCGAGGCGCAGGCTGCCGCTCACGCTCACCGACACATCGGCTCCCGAAGTTTCCGTCCCCGCGGAGTTCGAGATCCGGTAGCAGAACGTGTCGCTCCCCGGGGTCGTTCCGGTGTGGCGGTAAACGATCTTCCCCGTCGCGGCGTTCCAGACGGCCGTGCCGGAAGCGGGAACAGCGACGATTTCCAACGAAGCCGGGTCAATGTTGCCGGTGTCGTTGACCAGCGGGTCGAAGGCGATCGCGCCGCCGACGCCCGTTCCCACCGTGTCGTCCACGGCCGAAGGCTCGCTGCCGGGGATTGACGGCAGGGTAAGATTCTCGCCCGTGAGGTCGATATACACGTCGTCGACATAGCCCGTGGTTCCGGATTCGTTGTTCGCGACGAGCAGGCGAATCAGAGCGGAGTTGGTGCCGTTGCGAAAATCGCCGCCGAGGAAGGATTTCGTCTCCGGCGAGGTCGCGTCGGCATGGCCGGTGTTGAAATACAGGTCGGTCTTGTCCGCGGCGTTGTCGAGCACCAGCCAGATGTTGTACCAGACATCGCCCTCCGCGTCGCCCACATGCGAAAAGCCGCCGCCCAGGCCGGTGCTCCGCACGTCGATGTCGATGTTGCCTACGTCGCCGTCCTCGGCGATGCGGCCGTAGCCTTCGAAGTGGTTGAAGGGCGCGGGATTGGAATTGGGGGAAGAGCCCCAGACCCAATCCGCCCGGCCCGCCGGCGCGGTCGTGCGGATGCGGAAGAACAGCGTGCCGGTCGTGTTGTTGGCGATGGCCGGAATCACCTGATGGGCGCTCGCCAGCGGTCCGGTGTTCGTCACGGCATAGACCTGGTTGGCGGGATTTTCCGGGTCGGCGACGACCGAACCGGAGCCGGTCCATTTCTTGCCATCCTCCATGTCATCGACCAGCGACCAATCGGCGCGCACGAGAGTCGCCGCCGCAAAGGCGATGGTCAGAACGATGAAGCGGATTTTCATGGTGCGCAAGAAACCGGAAACCACGAAACGCCCGCATTCCGTGGTTCCTGTCTTCCTGTTAGGGCTGCGCCGGACGGAACACCGGCGCAGTCCGATGAGGCTATTCCGTTTCGACGCGGAAGAAATCCCTGCCCGGGTTCAGCGCGGCGGCCGGAACCGTGAAGGTGTCCACACCGTCGTAGGTCGCTGCGGGCTCCAGCGTGAAGGGCGACACCAGATCGTTCGACGAGGTCAGGATGTGGCCCGGACCGCCGGGAGCGAACTTGATCACCAGATCGCCGTTGCCGTTGCGCGTCACGCTGGTGATCCGCAGATCGGACGACGGCGGCGGCGGCAGGGGCTTGGCGGCGGCGGGGGTGGAGAGGTTCTCCGCTGTCGGATCGACGTGGATGTTGTCGACGTAGACGAAAGTCTCCGCATTCGAGTCGGCCGCATACATCAGCAGCACCGTATTCAGAGCGTCGGTCGTCCCGTTCCGGAAATTGAACGGATTGCTTCCATCATCTTCAGTGATATCGATCCGGCCTGACTGCCCCTCCGGAGATTCCCAGTAGACCTTCACGGTATCCGCAGCGTTGTCAGCCACGATCCAGATATTCATCCACTGTCCCACCCGATAGGTCGATGCATCGCGGAAGACACCCGCATCGCGCACCCTCGTGATGCTGTTTCGGAATACCACCGCCTGCGCCTCATAGGCCCCGAAATCTTCGGTCGCCGCCGGAGTCCGATCGCTGAACCCCAAACTCGCGTTGACCTGATTGGTCGGGCAGTAGATCTGCAAAAAGATCGTTCCGGTTTGTCCTTCGGGGATCTGGAGTCCCAGGGGTTCCAGAGATTTGAATGCCGGATAGGAGGAACCTCCCGGGTGGCGGGTAATACGCCCCACCCGGTCGCCCCCTGCAATCGGTTCGTCCTCGACCAAGGTCAGATCAGGGAACGAACTCGTCCAGCCGTTCACGCCGTGAAAGGTCTGGCCGATCGTCATCCCCCCGCCCTCGAAGCTCTCGATGAGCGTGAAGCCGGAAGGCTGCGGGGGTTTGGAATTCGGGTCGGCCGGATCGCTGCCGTTGTCCACCTCGAATTTGTCGCTGAAACTGTCGCCATCGGTGTCGGCCAGGTTCGGGTCGGAATTCGTCGGATAAACGCCCAAACCCGGGAATCCGGGTAAATCGGGATTTTCGAGACCGTCCAAGATGCCGTCGCCATCCGTATCGGGATTGGTCGGATTGGTGCCGGTGAACTCGATCCCGCCCCACGCACCGAAGTTGTCCTCCGCCTGATCGTCGTAGCCGTCGCCATCGGTATCCGCCAGGTCGGCACGGGTCCGCGGTCTCGGCACAGCTCCCTCGTATTCGTTCAGATTCGTCAGCCCATCGCCGTCCCGGTCGGCGTCCGGTGCCTGCGTGGGATCAGTGGAGCCGTCGTCATTCGGATCAAGAGCGGAGCCCGGGGTATTACAGGTCAATTCGTAACCATCGGACATGCCGTCGCCGTCGGTGTCGGGATTGTTCGGATCAGTGGGCGCGTTGCCAAACTGCGTGTTCAGCGCGCCGTTTTCGTCGCCGTCGGAAGCACCGTCGCCGTCGCTGTCCGCCAGCGCGGGATCCGTGGGAGCGCCGTTGTAGGCGTTCGATGCACCCGAGACCTCGTCGCCATCCGACAGGCCATCGCCGTCGGAGTCGGGATTTTGCGGATCGGTGCCGTGGTTGAGTTCATCGATATTCTTCAAGCCGTCCTCATCCGGATCTCCGTCCGCACCGTTGTCCGGATCGATCGTGCCATCGTCTTCCGGGTCGAGGCCGTTGTCGATCTCCCATTGGTCGGGGAGCCCGTCTCCGTCCGTATCGATGAAAGTCGGATTGGTCAGGTTCTCGCCCGTGGTGTCGATGTAGATGTCGTCGATGTAGCCCGTGCTGCTCGTTCGGTTGTTGGCGACCATGAACGACACCAGCGCGTTCGCGGCCGTACCGTTGCGGAATCCCGCATTCGGAAACGACAAGGTTCCTCCGCTCGTCGCCGAATCCCATCCCGTATTGAAGTAAAAAGTCGTCCGGTCGTTCGCATTGTCCACGACCATCCAGACATTGTACCAAATGTCGTTATCCACCTGGACGACACGGGCGAAGCCGCCGCCGTTCCTCACATCGAAGCCGATGCCGGGCCCGATAGGGGTAGCGCTGGTGTCGTTGGCAATGCGTGCATGGGCTTCATAGGCATTGAAGACCGGGGTGACCGACGTGGGAGCCGCCTCGTCGGATGCACCGAAGCCCCAATCCGCCTGCCCCGCGGGTCCGGTCGTCCGCACGCGGAAGAACAAGGTCGCGGTGGTGCCATTCGTGATGTTCGGAATGGCCCGGTAGGCGGATATAGTGGCCGTTCCCGGGCGGGGCATAGCGAATACCTGATTCGAAGGGTCCGCCGGGTCCGCGGCGATTGCGCCGGTGCCGGTCCAGCTACTGCCGCTTTCCATATCATCGACCAACGCCCAGTCGGCGCGTGCGGCGCCAGCCAGGCAGAGCGCCAGGGGCGCGATCCAGTTCAGGGTTTTTCGGGGTTTCATGATCCATTTGCAGGCTTGGGTTTATGATGAAAATCCAATGATCTTCATCAATCTGCATGCAAATTTTGTCAGACTGTCCGTCAGGTTGCCATCAAAAAAGTTGTCTCGCCCGGATTTGTCACCATCCGGACGCTTTTCCGGGCGGAGCGCCCCGAAGCGCTCTCCGCCCTTTCAGCGAAGCCGCGCGCTTCAGAAACGCCAGACGAGGTCGAGCGTGAAGCGGTCTTCGATAATGCCGTCCTTCTTGTCGGTGAGCGGAAATTCGTAGGCGAAACCCAGATCGACAGTCTCCGCGACGCGCGAGCGGAAGCCGACCGCCGCGGTGACAAGGTCGCGGTTGCGGCCGGCGTTCGAAGCGCCGAAATTCAGCAGATCGAAACCCTCGAAGGCCGCGACGGCCGGCACCAGTCCGCCCGCCTGCGAGTTGAAGCTCGGATGCCCGCTGCCGGTCTCCAGCACATGGTGCCAGTTGATTTCCACCAGCGGAATGAACCATGGCGTCACCTCGTAGCTGGCATGCGCGCTGACGAAAGTGGTCGTCGCCATCTGACCGTCGAAGGGCAGGTGAATGCCCGCGCCGCCGGCGAGCTGGAGATCGCCCCACAATTTCACGCCGGAGAGGATGACATTCACCGCCCCGTCGCCCTCCCCCTGGAAAACGTCGTGGTTGCCCGTCGGCAGCTCGAAAGTCACCGTGGCGCTGGCAGCGGTGCACGAGGCGGGATCGTAGAGAAAGGCGTACTTGAAGCCCGCGGCGAGGTTGGCGAAGCCGGATTGCTCCGACCACAGCGGCTCGGCGTCGGGATCGAAAACGACATAGCCGTCCTTGGTGGCGACGATCGAAAAACGCTCGCTGAGGGCGATTTCGAATTGCAGCGCGTAGACCTGCACATCGCCGCCCAGCGGCAGCGCGCCGAAGGTGGTGTTCACCCTGTCGGGCAGGCGCTGATACATCACGATGGGATGCAAATTCGTGCCGGGCAGGGCGAGGTCGAAGAGCGTCGGGTTGCTGATCGGGCGGCGGGCGTTCTCGAAACCGGAAGTGGCGACCGGCGGCGCGCCGCTTTCGAGCGAAACGCTGCCCGCGAAGGCGGCGGCTCCTGTGGCGGCGAAAAGAACGGCAATGCGGGAAACGGACTTTTTCATGAATGACAGGGGTTGCTTGTTTGGTTCCGGGCCATGCTTTCGGAAAGCCCGCCGCTCCGCTCCCCACACCCGTCTCAAGACTGTGCATATTTTGCTATCCCAGCGGGAATCCTTCATCCGCGCCCATGCTTGCCGGATGGACGGCCAACCGCTTTGCTCGCCGGGCCTTGTCGGAAAAAGCCGGGAATCGCGCATGGTGGAAGAGAGTCGGGGTCTTTGGCGACCTACCGACACGCCTTCTGATGCGCGGGCTGAGAGTCGCGCCCTGGTTCACCGAACCCTTCCTCATCCCTATCTGGACGCTACTCTTCTTCGTCGTCGCGCGGAATCAGCGCAAAGCCGTGGCGGCCAATCTCCTCGCGCTCTTTCCCGGGTGGAGCAAGCCGCGCGCCTTTCTCGGCGCCTACCGCGTCTTCCTCAATTTCGCCGCCACTTATGTCGATGCAATGCGTTGCGAGACCGGCACCGGCGCGGTCGATTGGGTGATCGAGGGCATGCCGGCCTTCGACGACCTCGCCTCACGAAAGGAAGGCTGCCTGATCCTCACCGCCCACATGGGCAACTACGATCTGGCCGCGCCGCTCTTCTCCTCGAAATTCGGCCGCACCATCCACGCCGTGCGCGCGCCCGAGCGGGAACCGGAAATGCAGGCCATCCGCGAAGCCGAGCTGCGCGAAAAGGAGCGGCTCAATCCCCATTTCCGCATCCACTACAACACCGGCGACAAGATGCTCGGCATCGAACTCGCCCGCCTGCTCCATGAGGGCGAAGTCGTCGCCGTGCAGGGCGACCGCGTGATCTTCGAAGTCTCTCCGATGGAAACGGAAGTCGAGCCGGGGCTGATGATGAAGCTTCCCCGCGGTCCCCTTTTCCTCGCTCGGGCCACAGGCGTCACGGTTTTCCCTCTGTTCATCCTGCGCGACGGCTGGCGGCGCTATCGGGTGAAAGTCTGCCCGCGGCTGGAACTCCCCGAAAGAATCCGCGGTAGCGCCGAAGACCCCGCCACATCCGTCTGGGCCGGCGCCATCCTCAACGTCGTGCGGGAAAACTGGTCGCAGTGGTTTGTCTTCGAACCGATCCTGCGCCGGGTGGAAAGGAGCGACCCGTGATTCCGGAAACGGAGAAACCCCGCGACAACCGCGCCGTCACGGCGTTCTTCCGAGCCTTCGGCGGCAGTCTCCGCGTCCCTCCCGGCGATGCCGTGCGACTTGCCGACACCGGCGTCGGTCATCGCATGGAATGGCGGACGCTTTCCCTCATCGTACCGCTGGTCCTCGGTGCGGCGGTCTTCGACGCGCTGTGGCGTCTCGGCGGTCCCTGGCTGGCCTGGCTTGGCGTGCTGCCGGGCACTTTCGCCGCCCTGCATCTCGTCGCCTTCACCCTCGGCGGCAAAACGCCCCGCGAACAATGGCTCCGCTGGGAAGCCCTGCTCACCTGGTGGGTGATCGCCCAATTCTTCTGGCTCGAAGACAGCGGCGTCGGCTGGGCCGTGCTGCTTTGGCTGCTCGCGCTGGCCTGCCAGGCGCTGGGCCTGCTGGCTCTCGGCTGGCGCAGACTGATGCTCGTCGCCGGCCGCTCCGGCATCCGCCTCCGCATCGGAATCGCGATCGCGGCGCATGCGGCGATGATTCTCGCATGGCTGCTCCTCGGCTGGCAAAGCGGCATCGCCTGCGGCCTGCTGATCGCCGCGGCCTTTTGCTGGGGCACGCTGAAACCCGGCTCCAAACTCTACGGCCCCGTGGCCACCCGCGTGGAGGACGAAAACATCCTCATCACCATCGACGACGGCCCCGATCCGCAGCACACACCCGCCATCCTCGACCTGCTCGATGCGCATGGGCGCAAGGCGGTCTTTTTCGTCATCGGCGATAAAGTACGACGTTTCCCGGACTTGGCGCGGCTCATCGTTTCGCGCGGTCACGAACTCGGTAACCATACCATGACCCATCCGCAGTCGAGCATGTGGCGCCTCGGCCCGGCCCGCACCTGCCGCGAAATCGAGGACTGCAACCGCGCCATCGAGGAAGCCGCCGGGGTGAAACCTCGCTGGTTCCGCGCGCCGGTGGGGCACCGGAATTTCTTCACCCATCCCATCGCCGCCGAACTCGGCCTGGAAGTTGTCGCCTGGGAACGCCGGGCCTACGACACCGTCAACCGCGATGTGCCCGGCATCGTCCGCAAACTGACCGCCGGCGCGGCCCCCGGCGACATCCTGCTCATGCACGAGGCGACACCCGTTGCGGTGGAAGCAGCGGAAGGAGTCCTGGCGGCCTTGAGCTCCAACACGGATCACTGATCACTGATCGCTCGGCACTTCTCCATCACGATCAGATGATTGTTGAAAGGCGTGCCGCCCCACAAAGGCGAGATCCTCACCTCCCCATACGGCGACAAAATCCGCTCGAAATCCTCCGCCGCCGGGTAATGCGTCGGCGCCGCCTTCATCCAAAAAGATAGCTTTGCGATGAAATCTCCCACCACCGTCACCTTGAAACGCAGCGAATCGTCGCGCAGCCCGGAGCGGATCACCAGCCGGCCTCCCGGAGCGACCCGATCCGCGGCCAGCCTCAACAGCCTTTCCTGCTCCTCCGGCGTGAAAAACTGGAGGATGTCGAGAACGCTCACATTGCCCGAATGCTCCGGCAGCCCGTTCCGCGCATCGTGCGTCGCGAAAGAAATGCCCGGCAACGAAAGCGCCGCCGCCACTTTCTCCGCCGCGCGAATCTTGCGCCCATCGTAGTCCAGTCCCCGGATCGGAAAAGCCAGCCCCCTTTCCCGGAGGTAAAACGCGAGCACCCCGAGCCCGCAGCCGAGATCGAGCAGCGGCATTTCCGAATCGCGGAGTTCTTCGTACACCGCGCCGTAGAGCGGATCGGTCTTCACCTTCGCCGCAACATACTGACGGTCGAAATACCCGGCAAAGGGTGCGGCAAGTTTTTTCGCAAGGGCTGCTGTCACGTCACGGGAGGGCTGAGAGGAAGAAGCGGGTTGCCGCCGCGCAGCGCAAGCCACGGCAGGCGGCCGAGAAAACCCATAAACAAACGCGCGTGCATCCAGGTCAGCAGCACGTTGTCGCGGAAATAGCGGAACTGCGACACCCCGCCCTCCTCGGGAGTAAGGTAGCGCACCGGCACCGGCAGATTGACGATCGGCACCCCCTTCCAGGCCAGCCGCACCGCCACCTCCGGATCGAAGTCGAAACGCCGCGCGAAGCGCGTGCTCTCGAAAACCTCCAACAACTCCGCGCCGGGATACAGCCGCATCCCGAAAAGCGAATCGTCGATCCCCCACCCCATCGTCTCAAGATTCGCCCAGAAATTCGAAATCTTCCGCCCGTTCACCCGCAGCGCCGGCGCCGAGGCGTCGAACACCGGCCGGCCGAAAACCGCCGCCTGCGGATGCCGCCGGCACAGCTCGAAGAACGCCGGAATCCGGTCCGCAGGATGCTGCCCGTCCGCATCCATACAGAGGACATGCGTGAACCCCTCCGCCAGACACTCCCTCAGCGCATGCAGCACCGCCGCCCCCTTGCCCGCGTTCCTCTCCAGCCGGAACACCTTCAACTCCGGCCGTGCAAGCAACGGCTCCAGCAACTCCGGCGAGCCGTCCGTCGAACCGTCCACCACCACCCGCACCGGCACCCCCTGCTCCAGCGCCGCCGCCACCGTCACCGGCAACAAGGGCCCGGTATTGTAGCTGGGAATGAGGACAACGGGACGTGGCTCCGGCATGCGGCGGCCTCTGTAAGGCCGGGACCGCCGCCGGACAAGCGTCCGTCTTGCCGCCCCGCTCCCGGCCTGCCAGCATCGCCCCATGCGCGCCCGCCTGACCAAGGACTTCCGCTTCGAAGCCGCCCACACCCTCCCCAGCCTGCCGGATGGCCACAAATGCCGCCGCATGCACGGTCACAGCTTCAAAGTCGAAATCTCCATCGAAGGCGAAGTCGATGAACGCATCGGCTGGATCTACGACCACAAGCGCATCTCCGACGCGATGGCTCCTCTGCTCGACCAGCTCGACCACGGCTACCTGAACGACATCGAGGGCCTCGAAAGCCCCACCATCGAGCGCATGGCCGCCTGGTTCTGGCGCAAACTGGAGCCCCAGCTCCCCGGCCTCGCCGAGATCGCTATCTACGAGACCCCCACCGCCCGCTGCTCCTTCCGCGGCGAGTTTTAGGCATCGGAAAACATTTCCCTGCCTCGTCATCCGCGCGTCATCTTCGCGTGCCATGGTTCGGACGTGCGGCGCGACATGCCGCGAATCTCAACCGAACCTACAACCATGAAAGCACTGAAAATCATTCTGGCTACCGGTATTCTAGCCCTTGCGGCCCCCGCCCACGCCGGCGACGAAGTCCGCTTGGAGGAATGCCCGCCGGCCGTTCAAAAAACTATCCTCGACAATGCCCGCGGAGGCAAAATCGATGAAATTGACGTCATCCGCATCGAAGGCAAGACCCTCTACATCGCCGAAGTCGACCTTCCCCGCGACCGCGACCTCAAGATCCATGTCGCCGGCGACGGCGCCCTGATCAAAACCCGCGAGGATATCTCGCTGGTCTCCGTCCCGGAAGCCGTGCGCGACACCCTTGAATCCTACGGCGGCAAGATCGACGACCTCGAACTGGAAACCGCCAACGGCGTCGCCACCTATCATGCCGAGATCGACTACAATGGACAGCCCGACCTCGAAGTGACCATCTCCGCCGACGGCCGCGTCCTTCGCGAAGTGGAAGACGACGACTGAAATTTCACCTGGTATTCGCAACCCGATGCCGGAGATGGACTAGCGCCGTCTCCGGCATCATCTTCTCCGGAAACATGCGACTCCTCATCGTCGAAGACGCTCCCCGCCTGCGCGACACACTCGGCAAGGCGCTCACCCGCCTCGGCCACGCCGTCGATCTCGCCGCCGATGGCAGCGAAGGCGACCTCATGGGCCGCACCACCAAATATGACGCCGTGGTGCTCGACCGCATGATGCCCGGCAAGGACGGCCTCGAAGTCCTCAAAGGCTGGCGCCGCGACGGCATCGACACCCCCGTCCTGCTCCTCACCGCCCTCGACGGCGTGGAGGAAAAAGTCCGCGGCCTCGGCGACGGCGCCGACGACTACCTGACCAAACCCTTCGCCCTCGCCGAACTCCTCGCCCGCCTCGAAGCCCTCGTCCGCCGCCGCTACGCCCAGCCCGACCCGGTCCTCAAGATCGGCCCGCTCGAAATCGACACCGCCGCCAAGACCGTGCGCCGCGACGGCGGGAATATCCCCCTCACCACCCGCGAATTCTCCCTGCTCGAATGCCTCGCGCGCCGCGCCGGCCACGTCCTCAGCCGCGAGCAGATCGAAGCCCAGCTCTATGCCGAACTCGACGGCCCCCTCAGCAACGCCGTCGATTCCGCCATCTGCTCCCTACGCCGCAAACTCTGCCCGCCCGGCACCCAGCCCCTCATTCACACCCGCCGCGGACTCGGCTACGTCCTCGAAGCGTCATCCTCATGATCTCGATCCGCTGGCGCCTCACCGTTCTGCTCTGCCTCGCCATCGGCGCGCTCTTCGTCGCCACCGGCCTCGGGGTCTTTTTCTCGATGCGCCAGCTTCTCCTCGCCCAATTCGATGAAACCCTCACCGCCAAGGCCCGCGCCCTCATCACCGCCTCCGAAATCGACGACGGCGACTTCGAAATCGATCTCACCGTGCAGGACTTCGCCGGCTTCGGCCCGCGCGACGGCGACGACTTCTTCGAGATCCGCCGCCTCAATGGCCGCACCTTTCTCCGCTCCCCCTCCCTCGAAAAAGGCCAATCGCTCGGCCAGGTGAAAATCCCTCCGCTGCCCCAGGCCGCGATCAAAAACGGCAAACTCTGGGATGGCCGCCCCGCCCGCCTGTACGTCCAGCGCTTCATCCCGAAGGACGACAAAAAGGAACGTTACCAGGACCTCTACCTCATCGTCGCCAGCCCCACCCGTCCGCTGCAACTTCAACTCGCCCTCCTCGCCACCGTGCTGGCCATCGCCGGCGCCGCCGCGCTGCTGCTCATGCTCCCCATCATCCGCCTTGGCCTTGGCCGCGGCCTGCGCCCGCTCGACCGCCTCTCTTCCGAAATCCGGCAAATCCGCCCCGAACGCCTCGACCAGCGCCTCTCCACCGGACGCCTGCCCGCCGAATTGCTGCCCGTCGCCGCCAGCCTCAACGAATGGCTCGGCCGCCTCGAAGAATCCTTCGAACGCGAACGCCGCTTCAGCAGCCACGCCGCCCACGAGCTCCGCACCCCCCTGGCCGAGCTCAAAAGCATGGCCGAACTCGGCGCCATGTTCCCCGAAGAAGCCACCCCCGCGCGCAGCGCCGAAATGCTCGCCGTGGCCAACGAACTCGAAACCCTGCTCGAAAAACTCGCCCTCCTCGCCCGCGCCGACGCCGGCCGCCAGCCCGTCCAACGCGAACCCATCGACCTCGCCGCCTCCATCGAAAGCGCCATCGACCGCAGCGCCCCCAAAGCCACCGAAAAAAATATCCGCTTCCAATCCCGCATCGAGCCCGGCCCGTTTACCACCGATGCCGTAATTTGGAGCACCATCCTCCAGAACCTCCTCGGCAATGCCGCCGCCCACGCCCCGGCGGACTCCACCGTCACCGTCGAAGCCGCCCCCGGCCGCCTCGCCGTCTCCAACCCCGCTCCCGACCTCGCCCCCCTCGACCTCGACCGCCTCTTCGAGCGCTTCTGGCGCAAGGACGACTCCCGCAGCGGCTACGAACACTCCGGCCTCGGCCTCTCCATCGTCCGCGCCTGCACCCGCATCCTCGGCGGCAACTGTCAGGCCGCGCTTACACCCGAAAAAACCTTCCGCGTCGAAGTGACATTGCCAGCCGCCTGAGCCCCGCCCATCCTCGCCGCGTGAGCACCCATCTCGACCGCCTCCGCACCCTCGCCCGCGAACGCGCCCTCGTCGCCACCTCCGCCTCCGTCCTCGGCTGGGACCAGGAAACCTGGCTGCCGGATGCCGCCCACGCCTGGCGCGCCGACCAGCTCGCCTGGCTTTCCGAAAAAGCCCACGCCCTCGGTACCTCCACCGCCTGGGGCGAAGCTCTCGCCGCCGCCGAAGCCGAAGCCGCCGCCCCCGCACTCACCGCCGTCATGCGCCGCGACTTCGACCGCGAAGCGAAACTCCCCGGCGAGCTCGTCGCCCGCCAGGCCCAGGCCGCCTCCCTCGCCAAGCAGGCCTGGGCTGAAGCCCGCAAACGCTCCGACTTTTCCGCCTTCGCCCCCCATCTCGAAACCCTCCTCGCCATCGCCCGCGAAAAGGCCGACCGCTGGGGCTACGAAAACGAAGCCTACGACGCCCTGCTCGACACCTACGAACGCGGCGCCACCGCCGCCGGCATCGCCGCCCTTTTCGACGACCTGCGCCCCCGCCTGCGCGATCTCGCCGCCGCCGCGGTCGAGCGCTCCGCCCGCCACAACGCCAAGCTCCCGCCCGGCCCCTACCCCGTCGCCGCCCAGCAGGCTTTCAACGCCAGGGTCGCCGCCTCCCTCGGCTTCGACCTCCACGCCGGGCGCATCGACACCACCACCCATCCCTTCTGTACCACCCTCGGTCCGCGCGACATCCGCCTCACCACCCGCTACGACGAGAACGACTTCACCTCCTCCCTCTTCGGTGTGATGCACGAAGCCGGCCACGGCCTCTACGAACAGGGCCTGCCGCAGGGCGAATTCGGCCTGCCCTCCGGCGACGCCGCCTCCTTCGGCATCCACGAATCCCAGTCCCGCCTCTGGGAAAACCACGTCGGCCGCTCCCGCCTCTTCTGGGAAAAATGGCTGCCCATCGCCGCGGAGCATTTCCCGCAACTCGCCGGACTCGCCCTCGACGACTTCCTCGCCGCCATCCACCGCGCCGAGTTTTCTTTCATCCGCGTCGAGTCCGACGAAGCCACCTACGACCTTCATATCCTGCTGCGCTTCGGCCTCGAACGCCGCCTCGTCTCCGGCGAACTCGCCGTGAAAGACATCCCTTCCGCATGGAACGAAAGCTTTCGCGACCTCTTCGGCATGACCCCACCCGACGACGCCCGCGGCTGTCTCCAGGACATCCACTGGTCCATGGGCGGCCTCGGCTACTTCCCCACCTACACCCTCGGCAACCTCAACGCCGCCCAACTCTTCGCCGCTGCGAACGCCGATCCGGCCATCGCCGCCGCCATCGCCCGAGCCGACTACGCCCCACTCCTCGCCTGGCTCCGCGAAAAGGTCCATGCCAAGGGTGCCGTCCCCACCCCCGCCGAAATCATCACCCAGGCCACCGGCACCCCGCCCTCCCCCGAACCCCATCTCGCCCACCTCGCCACACGCTATGGAGTGGCGGCTTGAAGTCGCCATGACACGGCATGACGCTTTCCCAAGCGCCTCGCTTGTCCGCAATGCCGGAAGTCAAACACCGGCTTCAGCCGACTTCGTCTTGTTTTTCAAAGAAAACTCGCGTTACCTAGATGAAAATCAAATAGTCACAGCCAGCATTCGGAGCATCACCGCACCGATGATCGAGAATCCATATAGCAACGCAAGTAAATGACTCCGTTTCAGTCGCTCTCTGCGATCCACAAGAACCCGCAGAGCTATCAGAAACGTCAAAAGTGTGCTCCCGATTCCAAACGATACCGTCGTGACCGGCACCCAGTAGGGCAAATAGCCACCAAACACCCCCTTGCCGGTTGAATACGCCACGCAAGCTATAACACCTGCCCAAACCATCGTCGTCAGCACAATGATGCAGCGCGAAGCTAGGTCGTTTGCAGATGTGGTCATGAGTATCATTGCAGCCCCTCCTACGCCTAACCTGAAGCGCGGCTTGATTCCATCCCCATCCTGAAAAATCGCCGCTTGACACCAACCAGACTAAACTTAGTCTGGTTCTATGAACATTCACGAGGCTAAAACCCACCTTTCCCGGCTCGTCGAGCGGGCGGCGGCGGGCGAGGAGATCGTTATTTCCAAAGCCGGCAAGCCGATGGCCAAGCTGGTTCCCTATGCCGCCCGGACCGCTCCCCGCAAGGGGGGCTTCCTTTCCGGCCAAGTGTGGGAAGCCGCGGATTGCTGGGAACCCGACGAGGAACTCACCGCCGCCATGACGGAAGCGCCCCTCTTCCCGAAAAAGGTGAAATACCCGACGGCACGGGAAGCCGCCGGGGACGCCGCGAAAGTCGCCGAAGAACCCCCGCCCTACGGCCCGAAGGCATGAGAATCCTCCTCGATTCCCACACCCTGCTCTGGTGGATGGACGACCCGGCAAAGCTGCTTCCATCCGCCCGGGCCGCCATCGCCGACCCGGCGAACGAGGTTTTCGCCAGCGCCGCCTCGATCTGGGAACTCGGTCTCAAGGTCTCCAAAGGCAAGCTCCGCCTCCCCCTCTCCTTCCACGAAACCCTGCGCGACCACGGCATCGGGGCGCTGCCTTTCACCGTGCGGCACGCCGTCGAATCCATCACCCTGCCCGCGATCCACGGGGATCCATTCGACCGCGCCCTCGTCGCCCAGTGCCGCCTCGAAAGCCTCACCTTCGCCACCCGCGACGGCATGCTCTCCGGCTACGGCATCGCCATCCTTCCCGTGTGACCGCGGAGGACTTCCCCGGCGGCCCGATGACCCGCCGCCGCCTGCCGCGTTTCAATCCACGCTTGCGCGCTCCTCCGCCAGCGCCTATCCCGGCTCCCCACCACCTATGGCCAGCACGCCCGTCATCAACCTCCGCAAAGGACACGCCGTCCGCCACAACAACGACGTCTGCGTCGTGATCTCCCACGAACTCAAGACGCCGCCCCGCATGGCGTCCTACGTCGTGATGTCGATCCGCAGCGTCGCCACCAAGAAAGTCGCCAACCTCCGCCTGACTTCGAACGACTCGATGGAATCCGTGCTCCTCGAGCGCATTCCGCACGAATATTCCTACAAGGACTCCAGCGGCTACCACTTCCTCCATAACGAGACCTACGACGATGTCGCCATCCACGACGACATCATCGACTCGGTGCGCGACTACCTCATCGAAGGCAACACCTACACCCTGCTCTTCGCCGACGGCCTCGTCGCCGACATCGAACTGCCGCCTTCCATGGAAATGACCGTCGCTGAATCCCCGGAAGGCGTGAAAGGCGACTCCGCCAACAACGCCTACAAATCCGCCACCATGGAAACCGGCCTGGTCGTCCAGGTGCCGCTTTTCATCAACCCGGGCGAAAAGCTCATCATCAAGACCGAAGACGGCACCTACATCAGCCGCGCCTGACCGGAGGAACGACAACTCCCCCCGCTCAAAAGAAAGACGATTACGGGCCGCAACCGCGGAACGGCAGCAGCCGCTCCGCCACGTTGCGGCCCCGTCATTTCAAGGCGGCCGCGGCTTTCCCCGGCTTTTGTTACAAATCTGTCACAGAGCGCCGGTAGACCTTTGCGGCAGCGGGGTCATCCATGTTCCCGAGCGTCGTTCGCGGCGCGGAAATCCACCAACCGCCACCCATGCGCACCACCTTTCGCACATCCATCGGCCTCCTCGCGGGGGCCGTCCTCGCCGCCACCGCCGCCGGCCAGACGATCAGCATCAAGGGCTCCGACACGCTCGGCGCCAAGCTCGTTCCGCAATTGGCCGAGAGCTTCCGGGCGAAGAACCCGGACGTGAAGTTCGAAATCGCCGCGGAAGGCTCCTCGACCGCCTTCCCGGCGCTGGCCAACGGCACCGCCCACATCGGCATGTCGTCCCGCAAGGCGAAGCCGGAGGAACTTACCGCCGCCCGCGCCAAGGGCGTGACGCTTCAGGAAATCGAAGCCGCCCACGACATGCTCGTGGTCATCGTCCACCGCGACAACCCCGTCAAGGCGCTGACCAAGGAGCAGGTCGCACGGATCTTCACCGGCCGGGTGAAGGACTGGAGCGAAATCGGCGGAGCGCCGGGACCGATCTCGGTCTATACCCGCAACACTTCCTCCGGCACTTACAAGGACTGGCAATCGCTGGCGATGGGCGGGCGCGACTATCCCTCCACCTCCCAGAAAATGGCCGGCAACGAGCAGATCGCCCAGGAAGTCGCACGGAACAAGAACGGCATCGGCTACGTCGGTCTTGCCTACGCCAAGGCAGCCGGCATTCACGATGTGGCGATCGACGGGGTGGAACCGGTCGCCGCAAACGCCAAGACTTACGTTTACAGCCGCGCCTGCTACTACTACGTCCCGGAGAATGCGGACGAAACGACCAAGTCCTTCCTCGAATTCGCGACCAGCGAGGAAGGCCGGAAAATCGCCACCCGCCTCGGCTTCGTGAATCCGTAAATCGCGATCGGTTCTTTGGACCGGGATGGATAGGAAGGATGGATAGGATTTCTGCCTGCGAAATCCGCGGTCCATCCGTTTCCGGCGCCGCCGGATATTTTCCCCCCGTTATCCATCCCGGTCCCATCCGCTCATGCCAATGGGCCTCCCGATGAAATTCTCCCCGCCCCGGTAACATCCGCCGGGATTGTCATTTTCCCACGCCCGCTTCACGCTCGCCGCGCCGCATGCCGGACCCTTCACAACCATCCCCGGTTCCCGCCGGACATCCGTTCCGCCGGAAAGGACGCGGCACGGACGGACTGTTCAAGGCCTTCTTCGCGGGAAACGCCGGGCTGACCATCGTCATCCTGGTGCTCATCATCGCCTTCCTCGTGCGCGAGGGGGCCGGCTTCTTCCCCGACTACCGCAAGGAACTCGAACTGTACCGCAAGGCGGGCCTCGAATTCGTCGATCTCGCCCGCGAGGACCTGACGGCCCACGAGCAGATGAGTTCGCTGCTCAACCGCGCCTACTTCGCCCAGGTCAATGCCGCCTGCCGCCGCGAATTCCAGCGTTCCCAGGAAGCGGGGGCCGTCGCCGGCTACGTCGGCGACATCGTGGCGCCCGCCCGCAGCGCCCTCCAGCGGGTCCGCGACGAAGCCGGCGAGGCGGAAATCCCGGCGGACCTCCAAGCATCGCTTTCCGCGAAATACCGCGACCTGCTGGCCGAAGCGCTGGCCGGCCGCCGCGGCAAAGGGCTGCCGTCCACACCCCACCTCGACGCCGATGAACGCCGCGATCTCCTCGCCGCGCTCGAGGCCCGCGATCCGCTATCCGGCGACGACCCTCCGCTGATCGCCGCCCTGCGCGAACAGCTCGCGGCCAGGCAGACCGAGGCCGCCGCTCCCCTGGCCGGATTCCGCGCCGCCATCGACGCTTTCGCCGACGCCTCATGGGACCTTGACGACCTCATCTCCGAAACCGGCAACACGGTAAAGGCCACCAAGGAAGCCGCCGTCCTGCACCAGATCGAGACCACCCGGCGGGCGACGCTGCTCGAAGCCGCCGCCAAGACGAAAAATGCCAACGAAAGGGCCCGGCTCCAGGCCGATGCGGAAATCTCCGTCACCACCGAGCCGGTCGATTTCGACACCGCGCTCCAGCCCGCGCTCGACCGCCTGCCGGCCTTCCGCGAAGCGAATGCCGCCCTTGCCACCGCGCTCGATACCGTCCTCGGCGCACTCCCCGACAAGCTGGAGGACGACAAGGCGAACCGCTATCTCGCCACCTTCCGCAAAGCCGCCGACACCTATTCGAAGGAACTCGCCGGCACGATCCCGGAAATGGAGGCATGGACGAACGACAAGCCCGTGGGCCTCGCCTCGACCATCAAGGGCTTCATCACCGGCCGCGACTGGATCACCGGCGGCGGCTGGCAGGATTTCTACGGCATCGTGCCGCTCTTCGTCGGCTCGCTCATCATCTCGGTCATCGCCCTGACCCTGGCCATCCCTCTCGGCGTCGGCGCGGCGGTCTACACCAACCAGCTCGCCGGCCGCCGCGAGCAGAATTTCATCAAGCCGACCATCGAATTTCTCCAGGCCATCCCCTCCGTGGTGCTCGGCTTCCTCGGCATCGCCGTGCTCGGCACGCTGCTCCAGGAAACCTCGATGAAGGACGCTTTTTCCTGGGTCCCCGGTTTCCCGATCCAGCAACGGCTCAATATGTTCACCGCCGGCTGCCTGCTCGGCCTGATGGCCATTCCGACGATCTTCACCCTCTCGGAAGACGCCCTGAACAACGTCCCCTCCGCCTTCGCCGAAGCCTCCGACGCCCTCGGCGCGTCGAAGCTCCAGACCATCTTCCGCGTCGTCTTCCCCGCTGCCATCTCCGGCATCATCGCCGCCGTACTGCTCGGCCTCGGCCGCGTGATCGGGGAAACGATGGTCGTGCTACTCGTCGCGGGCAACAGCATCAAGATCCCCGACTTCACCGAAGGGCTCGGCGTCTTCTTCCAGCCCGCTCACACGCTCACCGGCATCATCGCCCAGGAACTCGGCGAAGTCCCCTTCGGCAGCGTCCACTACCGCGCTCTCTTCGTCGTCGGCATGGTCCTCTTCGTCATCGTCCTCGGCATCAACTGGACCGCCCAGCGCCTCCTTCACAAATTCAGGATCAGTCACGACTGATCGTCTAAAAGTCTTAAAGTCGAAAGTCCTCTCCGTTCGAAACCTTTCCCTAACCACCACCACTCCCTGAGTTCGGACCTTCGACCTTCAGACAGTTTTAGAATGAAAAACCCCGAACAACTCCTCCGCAAAGGCGTCCACCACGACGGCCTGAAGGAAGGTGCGGTCAAAGGCTTCCTCGGCGGGTTGACCTGGGGCATCGTGCTGGTCGCCCTGCTGATCTTCGGCCGCATCTGCTGGGACGGCGCGCCGGTGCTGCTAAAGCCGGAGTTTCCCTTCATCGACATCGCCTTCCTGACCGAGAAAACGCAGACGCTTCACATCTTCGACGACGCCTCCGGCACACGCCACAGCATGCCCGCCACCAGCTACTATGCCTGGGTGGAGGAAAACGGCCGGGATGCCATCTACAACGAACAAACCTACGCCCACTCCGGCGGCGGCATCGCCGGCCCCATCGTCGGCACCGCGCTGCTCACCGCGCTGAGCGTGATGCTGGCGCTTTTCTTCGGCGTCGCGGCGGCGATCTACCTCAGCGAATACGCGAAGCAGGGGCGCTTCATCCGGGCGGTCCGCCTCGCCATCCTCAACCTCGCCGGGGTGCCGTCCATCGTCTTCGGGCTGTTCGGTTTCGCCGTCTTCGTCCTCGCCGCGCCGATTTTCACTGACACACCCTCGGATCGCAGCCTGCTCGCCATCCCCCTGGGCTTCACCCAACTCAGTTTCCAAGGGTGGAACTCCTCACTCATCGCCGGGGCGGCCACGCTCGCCTGCATGATCCTGCCGGTCATCATCACCGCCTCCGAGGAATCGCTGAAAGCCGTGCCGCAGGGTTTCCGCGAAGCGTCGCTGGCGCTCGGCGCGACCCGCTGGCACACCATCCGCAAATGCGTGCTGCCTTTCGCCATGCCGGGCATCCTCACCTCCTCGGTGCTCTCGCTCGCCCGCGCCGCCGGGGAAACCGCGCCGATCATGTTCACCGTGGCCGTCGCGGCGAAGGACGATCTGCCGTGGGAAGGCATCTCCAATCCCCTCGACATCCTGCAAAGCCAGGTCCAGGCGCTTCCCTACCACATCTACACCCTGGCCCTGCGCATCCCGACCTCCGAATACACCGAGCGCGCTCAGTACGGCTCGGTCTTCGTTTTCCTGATGATGGTCTTTCTTTTCTCCGGCGTTTCCATCGTCCTCCGCAACCGCGTCCGCTCGAAGCTCAAATGGTAGCCGATCCCACCCACAACGGCGTCCCGGCGATCGCCATCGAGAGCCTCTGCTTCCACTACGGCGAGAAGCAGGTGCTGCACGACATCAGCCTCGACATCCCGGCGCGGGAGATCACCGCCTTCATCGGCCCCTCCGGCTGCGGGAAATCCACGCTGCTGCGCTGCCTCAACCGTATCAACGACCGCATCCCCGGCGCCCGTGTGAGCGGCGGCTCGATCCGCGTCGCCGGCATCGACATCTCCCGGCCGGACCTCGACCTGCGGATGCTCCGCCGCCGCGTCGGCATGGTCTTCCAGAAATGGAATCCCTTCCCGAAATCCGTTTATAACAACATCGCCTACGGTCTGCGCATCCACGGCGAAAAGGACCGCAAGACGATCGACGAACGGGTCGAACACTGCCTGCGCGTCGTCGCCCTGTGGGACGATGTGAAAGACCGCCTGCACTCCAGCGCCTTCGGCCTCTCCGGCGGCCAGCAGCAGCGGCTGTGCATCGCCCGCACCATCGCCACGAAGCCCGACATCATCCTGATGGACGAGCCCTGCTCGGCGCTCGATCCCCTCTCCACGCTGAAGATCGAGGAACTTTTGTTAGAACTGAAAAAGGACTACACCATCGTCATCGTCACCCACAACCTGGCCCAGGCCAGCCGCTGTTCCGACAAGACAGCTTTCTTCTATCTCGGCAAACTCATCGAGCACGACGAAACGCGAAAAATCTTCTCCAACCCCTCCGTGAAGCAGACCGAAGCTTACGTCTCCGGAGCCTTCGGCTGAGACGTTTCGGTGATGCGGCCGGCCGGGAGCGCGGAGCCCCAGCTCCGCAGAAGCACGGGCGGGCCGCCCATGCCCCTCTTGCTTTCACGAAACCCGACGCGTCCTGCTTCAACGCATCCTGAAGCAATGACATCATCTCTCGTATGAGAGAAATGCGGGCTATGCGCCGTCCATGGACAACTGCCGCCAATCCTCCGACTCCAGGCAACAGGGGTCGGCGGCAACCCAGTGATCCGGTTCGATCTCCCTCAGAGAGAGATCCGCACCGATGGTTTCCTCGTAGCGCGGATGCTTGATCCGGTGGCCGAAGGCGCTGCCTTTCGGCGGATCGATCGGCGAGGGCACATCGCCTTCCAGCAGAATGCGCTCTTTCTCCAACGTGGGATCGGGTTCGGGAATCGCGGACAACAGAGCCTTGGTATAGGCATGCCTGGGGCGATGGTAGATCGCATCGGCGTCCGCCAGTTCGACGATTTTGCCGAGATACATCACGGCCACGCGGTCGGAGATGTGCTTCACCACGGCAAGGTCGTGGGCGATGAAAAGATAGGAAAGCCCGAGATCGCGCTGGAGTTCCAGCAACAGGTTGAGCACCTGCGACTGCACGGAAACGTCGAGAGCGGAGACCGGCTCGTCGCAGACGATGAGCTTCGGCTTGAGCGCGATGGCCCGGGCGATGCCGATGCGCTGGCGCTGGCCGCCGGAGAATTCGAAGGGATAGCGGTCGGCGGCGGCGCTTTGCAGGCCGACCCGGTCCAGCAGCTCGTCCACCCGCTTGCGGCGCTCCGCTGCGCTGCCGTAGCCGTGGATGATGAGCGGCTCTTCGAGGATTTCACGCACGCTGTGGCGTGCATTCAGGGACTCCACCGGATCCTGGAAAATCATCTGGATATCGCGGCGCAGCGGACGCAGCGCACCGGAGCCGAGGCGGGTGATGTCGTGGCCTTCGAAATGGATCGAGCCCTCGCTGGCGTCGTTGAGACGGACGATTGCCTTGCCGAGCGTCGATTTCCCGCAGCCCGACTCGCCGACAAGACCGAGAGTCTCGCCGGGAGCGATGTCGAACGACACGCCATCCACCGCGCGCACGGAGCCGATCCGGCGCATGAACAGGCCGCCCGTGACCGGGAAATGCACCTTGAGATCGCGGACGGAGAGAATCGGGGTCATGCGTCGGTCGAGGCGTAGCAGATCGGACAGGCCTCGACCCAATGGCCGGACGAGGCTTCGAGGAAAGGCGGGCGGTCGCGCAGGGTGGCACCCTGGCGGTCCATGCGCTGGCAGAAGCGGCAGCCGGGGACAAGGTCCTTGAGCGAGGCGACCATGCCGGGAATCACGGGCAGGACGGATTTGCGCGGCGTTTCGAGGCGCGGGATCGAGGCCAGCAGGCCGCGGGTGTAGGCGTGCAGAGGGCGGGCAAAGAGCTCCTTCACCGACGCGCGCTCGACGACGCGGCCGCCGTACATCACCACCACCTCGTCGCAGGTTTCGGCAATGACTCCGAGGTCGTGTGTGATGAGGATGACCGACATGCCCATCTCGGCCTGGAGGCGCTTCATCAGGTCGAGAATCTGGGCCTGCACGGTGACATCGAGTGCGGTGGTCGGCTCGTCGGCGATGACGAGATCGGGCCGCAGGGCGAGCGCCATGGCGATGACGACGCGCTGGCGCATGCCGCCGGAGAGCTGGTGCGGGTAGTCTCCCGCCCGCAGTTCCGGAGCGGGAATTTTCACCAGACGCAGCATTTCGATGGCGGCGTCCCACGCCTGCTTCCTGCTCATCTTCTTATGCAGCAGGAAGCACTCGGCAAGCTGTCGGCCGATGCGGTGGACCGGGTTGAGCGCCGTCATCGGTTCCTGGAAAATCACGCCGATCTCTTTGCCGCGAACCTTGCGCAGTTCCTCCGGCTTGAGACGTGTCAGGTCGCGGCCTTTGAAAAGCACTTCGCCCTGCAGGATCTTGCCCGCAGGCTGGGGCAGCAGGCGGATCAGCGACATGGCGGTAACGCTCTTGCCGCAGCCGGATTCGCCGACGATGCCGAGCGTCCTGCCCCGGGCAATGTCGAAGGAGACGTGATCGACCGCACGGATCAGCCCGCCGTCGGTGTCGAAAGCGGTGATGAGATCGCGGACCTGGAGAAGGGGTTCGGACATGCGTTCTAGTTCTCCACGTTCCTTGGCCGGTGCTGGTCGAAGACCAGGTTCTTCTCCGGGAAGGTCCGCCCCTCCCGCATCGCTTCGAGCGTTTCCTTTTTGATATCCTGGTCGATCCAGTGGACGTGGTTCATTTCGGGTTCGTTGCCGAGACGGACGTTGAAACCCTCCGGCCAGCGGATCCAGCGCCAGTAGCCGACGCGGTAGAAAGGACGGTAGAAACCGGGCACCCAGACCGCTTGTTCGTGCAGGATTTCCTCAAGCCGGTAGCTGGTTTCGCGCAGGCTTTCCACGCTGCGGGCCGCCCGGTTCTCTTCGAGAAGCTTGTCCACTTCCGGATCGGCGAAAACCGAGATGTTGTTGGTCATCGGCCGCGGCTTGCGGGTGCCGGGCTCGTAGGCTTCCTTGGAATGGAAGCCCTGATAGTAGTCGGGGATCGGCGGCGAACTCTGCCATCCCGTCAGCGCGATCTCGTGCTCCTTGCGGGTCAGTTTCTGGAAAGAAGCGGTGGCATCAAGGCCTTCGAGTTTGAATTCCACGCCCGCGCGCTGCGCCTCTTCCTTGAGGCGCAGGGCCAGGGGATCGAGGGTCGGATGCCTCGGGTAACTGACGGTGAAGGAAAGGCGCTGGCCCTGGGCATTCCTCAAAATGCCATCCGGCCCCCGCTCGGTGAATCCGGCCCGGGCGAAAGCCTCGCGGGCGAGCCTCAGCGAAAAAGGCCGGGTGCGCAGCGTGGGATGGGAGAACTGGCCGAAACCGCCATTGATCAGGTGCAGCCGTTCCGCATCGCCGCGCAGATCGAGATCGATCACCCGCTGCCAGTTCGTCGCATGCTGCAGGCCGATGCGCACATCGAGGTTGGAGAGGATGGGGTGATGGAGATTGGGATACAGCCCCCGCGAAACGGTCGGATACTCGTTGTAGTAGGTCGCCTTCTCGATATAGCCGTTGAAAACCTCCGGAACCTCGGATTGCTCGTACCACCGTTTCGCGTCGCCCATCAGGTACACGTCGATCTCGCCGCGCAGGAAGAGCTGGAATATCTTCGCTTCGTCGCGGATTTGCAGATACTCGATTCGGTCGGGGTTGAAACGATATCTGTAGTACTTCCGATCCTTCGCCCACCAGTCGGTGACTCGCGTGAGGGAAATGGACCGCCCCTTGACGATATCCTCCTCGCGGATGCGGTAGGCGCCGGTGGTCGGCCGGGGCCGCCAGTTGTAGCGGGACTCGAAATCCGGGCCGAATTCCCGGTAAAATTCCTCCTGGAAGGGATAAATGGCGCCGCCGAAATACGGGGCCATCGCCTTGGGCGTGGCCAGGCGGATGCAAAGGTAATCGTCCCCGTAGGTCGAGATCCCCCAGTACTGCTCGCCGTAATAATTTTTATAGAATGCGACGGTGAGATAATCGGAGAGATAGACATAAAACGTCATCAGCCAGTCGCCCGAAGTCACCTTGCTGCCGTCGGACCAGCGGGCTTCGGGGTCGATGTGGAAGTAAACGCTCTGACCATCCTCCGCCACCGCCCAGCGATCCGCCAGGCAGGGGATGATCGCGCCGGTCTCCGGATGGAGTGTCACCAGCGTCATTTCGATGTCGTCCAGATGGTAGCTGCGGAAGGAGTTGTTGGACTGGCCGCCCACCTGGCGGATCGTCGGCGGATAGGCCCCGCTGGGGATGAAGCTGTGGAAGGTCCCGCCCTTCTTCGCCTCCGGCGAACCGATCTCCGGCTCGTCGGGATTGGTGCCCCAGTCCAGATCCTGCGGCAGATCCGCTTCAGTAAGAATCTCGAAGAATTTGGGGCGTTCCAGCCGGCGGCGAAGATCGGAAAGCGCCTGCTCCTTTTCCTCCCGTTCGCCGTCGTCGAGTTCGCCGGCGAGTTCCTTTTCCAGGTTCTCGATCCCGCTCTCGATCCGCTTGAGGACCTCCGCGTTGTAACGCTCATGGAATTGCTGCCGTTCCCGGGTGCCGTCGTACGGTGCGGCTTCCTTCCCCTTCCGGCAGGAGGAAAGGCTGGCGGCCATCGCCAGAACGGCGGATAAAACGACCAATAGACGCCTCATTGATACGTGGTGAATTTTTTCGGATCGAAGGCTTCGCGGATCGCTTCGCCGACGAAGGTGATGAGCAGCAACACGCCCACCATCACGGCGAATACCGAACTGACGATCCACGGCGAGGAAAGATTCGCGGTGCCGTCGTCGAGCACCCGCCCCCAGCTCGGGTAGCGGTCCGGCAGGCCGAAACCAAGGAAGTCCAGCGCGGTGAGAGAAGTGGCCAGGCCCGCAACGCTGAAGGGGAGCAGCGTGACGATGGTCGAAACGGCATTGGGCAGAATGTGGCGAAAGATCACCCGCGCCGTGCCGGCGCCCTGCACCCGTGCGGCAGAGACATAGTCGCGGGCCTTTTCTTTGTAGGTCCCGGTGCGCAGGTAGATCGCCACGCCGATCCATGAGAAAATGCAGAAGATCAGCAGAATGGTCGCAAGGTCGATCTTATCCCGCCCGATGTTCGCCGTAATGATCATCACGACGAGTAGGAAGGGGACGTTGCTCAGCACCTCCGTCGCCCGGTGCATGATCAGGTCGAAGCGCCCGCCGAAAAATCCCATCATGCAGCCGAGAGTGATGCCGATCCCGTAGGTGAGGGCGATATAGAGGATCGCCGCCTTGAAAATGACCTGCATGCCTCCATAGACCTGAGCGGCGATGTCCCAGCCCTTCGAATCCGTACCGAGAAAGTGCCGCTCCTTCCATGATGGCGGGGAGGGTGGATAGACCAGCTCAATCCACGAATGGTTCTCGGGCGGCGGCGCGTTGCCGACCCGCGACTCAACCAGGCGGCCGTTTTCCCACTCTTCCCGCCCGGCGAATTCCCCCTTTTCGTCGTATACCGAGGCCGTGCCCTCGCGCAGCCCTTTGCGAAAACGAGCCTCACGGATTCTGATTTCCGGACTCTCCATCTGGAACTGTACGGCCCGCCCGTTGAAAGGCTCACGGCTGCCGGGCCGGTGCAGCTTCCCGTCGATCTCGTCCAGTTGCCGGCGGAAAACCTCGTGCGAATCAAATGTCGGGTCCCATGGGACGAGCGGCATGACGACCCGGTTCCCCTCCCCTTCCCGTGCAAATCGCTTGGCCAGCTCTCGGTAATTCACCTCGTGCTCGCCCTCGCCGCCGAAATCCTCCTCGTTCCAAGTCCTTTGCTGGAAGGCGGGGAAATGCCAGGTCCCCTCGTAATTCACCGCCAGGGCGCGCTTGCCGACCAATGCCTGATCGAGCAATGCCAGCACGAGCAGCGCCATGAGAATCCGGAACGCAAGCCAGCCCCGCCCGATCGAGCGGAAACGAGCCAGCCTGCGCAAGGTGAGCGGGTTCCACTGGAATTTTCTGCCGCCGACGATCATCGACAGCCCCGCGAGCGCCATCGCACCGCAAAATATCCAGCCGACCAGCAGGCCCCGGGATTGCAAAAACCAGAGCTTTCTCTCCCCCCACCATGAGGCTTCGCTCTCCAGGTCGCTCGCCGCATCGGCAATCTTTCCCGGATCGGCGTCAAAGGAAAAAAACCACCGCAGCGACGGCAGCGCCAGCCCCTGCAAATGTCCCCACACCGCGACCGCGGCCACGACGAGCAGAACCGATCCGGTTTTTTGCGGGAACGTCATATTATTTGTAGCTCACGCGCGGGTCGATGATGGCCACGCACAAATCGGAAACCACGTTGCCCAGCAGCATCAGAAGCGAGGAAATGAACAACACTCCCATGATCAGGGGCTCGTCCCGCTCCAGGATCGCGCTGAACGAAAGCAAACCGAATCCATTGATGTCGAATACCCTCTCGATGAGCAGAGCGCCCGTGACGAACAAGGTGATGTTGTTGCCGAAAGTCGTTGCGATGGGGATGATCGAGTTGCGGAACGCATGCCGGAACACCGCCGATGGAAAGGACACCCCCTTCGCCGTCGCCGTGCGGACGTAGTCGGCGGCCAGGTTGTCCATCAGATTGTTCTTCATCATCATCGTCATGAAGGCGAAGCTGCCGATCAGATAGCACACCAACGGCATCGCCGTGTGATGCAGCAGATCCTTCACCTTGTCCCACGGGGAAAGCGTGTGGAAATCGTCGCCTGTAAAGCCGCGCAGCGGGAACCAACCGAGCTTCGCTCCGAGCAGGACCAGCAGCAGCGAGCCAAGCGCATAGCCGGGTATCGCATAGCCCGCAAACACCGCGACGGAACTCGCATTGTCCAGCCAGGTGCGGTGCCGGATCGCCTTGAGAATGCCCAGCGGCAGGCAGATTCCATAAATGGCGAACATGCTGACGAGACCGAAATAGACCGATACCGGCATGCGGGCCCAGATCATCTGGCCGACAGGGTCCTGGTACTTCGAGGATTTCCCGAGACTTCCCTGGAGCAGCCCGTCGAACCTGGGCTCGTAGAGCACCGCGCGATACTCGGGCAATTTGGACAGATCCACGCCTTTCAGATACTTCTGCCAGCGCATCGCCTGCTCCTCTGGACTGCGCAGACGGACCTTCCAACCCCGCAGGTCCACGCCCTCCGGCGGAACGATCTCCGCCTTTCCGCCCTCATCCCTACGGACCTTCGCCACATGCACCGTCCCGGGGACGGGGATATCCACCTCCACCGAGTCTTCCGGAAATTCCCGACCCGCCTTTTGCAAATCGCGGGGCAGCAGGCCCAGCCACTCGGCGTAGGCGCGGACGAGCCCCTTGTCGCGGTCGAATTTTTCCTCCATTTCCAGCACTTGCGCGGCGCTCAGGGAAAAGCCCGACTCCGCCTGCGAGCGCCGGCCCGCTCCATCGCCCCCCATCAGGCTGGCCAGGCTCTGCTCCAGCGGCCCGCCCGGCGCGAGCCGGTTGATCGCGAAGACCAGCGCCGTAATCCCGATCAGCGTGAACGGGATGAGCAGCAGGCGGCGCAGGAAATAAGCTTTCAAATCGACGGGATTCGGGGAACGGCTCCCGCGGTTCTAACCATCCTCCCCACCCTTGCAAGCCCCCGCGGACCAAAAGCGCGGGTTTGACGGGAATCCACCTCAAACCCGCAGGGCGGGTATCAATTCCGAACTCCGGCTCATGAGGTACTTAGCCCGGCTTCAGCCGGACGAAGCATGGGCGACGATCGCCTCCCGCGGACCGCTCCGCCTGAAGGCGGGACTATATTATCCCCGGAGTTCTCAATCCACTCCGTCAGCTTCTTCAACCAGCTCCGCGTCTCCCGATCCCGGATCGCCTCGCGGCGTAGCCACTCCAGCAGTGCCTCCGTTTCCCGGTCCAAACGCAGTTCCTCCCCGCTGCACGCCGCCATTCTCTACTCCATCCCTTCCGGAAAAAGCGCCTTTCTCCCTTCTTCCGGCAGGAAATCCAAGACTGCCGCCAGATTCAGAGCCGCCAGCTCTCCTCCGCCGGCAGAGCCTTCCCCAGCTTCGCCAACGTCTCCCGGGTGGTTGAGCGGCTGCCGTTGCAGAGCAAAGAAATCGCCGCCGGTGAGCTCCCCTGCTCTCCGCGAATTTCCGCCGGTCCCCGCCAGCCCGCCGACCGATCACATCAAGCAATGCGCTGGGAAACGATTCAGTCCGGTCACCCCCTCGAGCGGGCCGGCGGCGGCGACGTAGGCGTTGAACCAGCGGCGGTTCTCCTCTTCCTTGATGTCAAGCAGGGCGTCCTCGATAAACGCCTTGACCGTATCGTGGGTGTAGGTTTTCAGCTCCCAGGCGTTCTTGTAAAACCCCCGCTTCGCCTTCGCCCGGCTCTATACCTCCAAAATCCCGCTCACCGCGGTCCACTTCCTCAACAACGACATTCTGCCCTTCTTCGAGGAACACAAGGTCGTCATCCAAACCATCCTCTCCGACAACGGCAGAGAGTTCTGTAGCCGGCCCGACAGGTACCCTTACGAACTCTTCAGCTCAAAGGCATCGAGCACCGCCCACCCAGGTCCGTAGACCCCAGAGCAACGGCTACCTCGAACGATTCCACCGCACACTGCTCGACGAACACCTCCGCATCCAGGGCCGCAAGGCCTGTTACGAGGATCTCCCGCAGCTCCAAGCCGATCTCAATGTCTTTTTCCATGCCTACAACCACGAGCGCCCCCACCAGAGCCGCGGCATGAAGGGCAGAACTCCCTTCCACGCCTTCCTCGAAACTCGTCCCCTCACCCCTCAGAACCCCCTCGCCAACCTCTCTGCCGCCTTGATAACCACACCCTCGCCAAAATGTCCCTTCTGTCAGGTGAATACGATCACTGTACAGAGATGCGAGGGCTTTCAATTGGCCGACCGACAGGGCTAATCGCTGGCTTTCCCTCCATGCGGCGTCTCCACCTTCCTGCGGCACTTCGAAGTCGGCGATGGCGGCGAGGTCTTGTGAATTTTTTCGACAACATTAGGTGAAAATTCCTCAAGCGTCTCAAGTGCCCTTAACCCATCCATTTGGCTTGTCCAATATTGGCAGGCCTCCTATCGTTGGACGAATTGCTATTGGTGACAGGTGGATTACCCTGGTTCCACCAAAGTGGAGGAGCAGCTGGCGCAAAAGGACACAGCACGGGATTGCCAAAGGGCTGGCGCGACAGAATAGCGAGACAATCAGGCGAAATATTCTAATTCACAATAGAATATAGACTCATGGACAATCTTCTCCTTGTTGAGCGGGAAAGAAATTATCTATTCGTAGATACCCATGGAAATATCTCCCTGAGGGACCGATATTATGACTTTTCCATTTAAAATTGTATGCCCATCTACAATGAGTGCGTTCCCTCCACTATCAGACAATGAAGGAGGATCATCCAACGCTGTCGATGGATTAGCTGTAACTTGCGATTTCCAATATTTATTAGTAATTGTTGTCGACCCATTCTTTAATGTTGCGATAGCGTTGGATGTATTAATATCTGATTCGCCATTCCCAACGAGAAGCAACGGATCCGTGTCGACCCATGAGTCAGGGTTGCCAAAAGTTGTGTTATAGCTACCAAGAGATATCGATCCATAGGACGACGCATTGGCATACCTTCCTGCTGCAACCGACCATTGACCCGATGCAGTTGCTCGGGACAATGCGACAGCATTATATCCTGACGCAAGGCTTTGCCGTCCTAATGCCACAGCGTAATCCCCCGATGCCGTTGAACGCGATAGAGCCGTCGAGCCCTGCCCACTTGCGGTAGACCATGTGCCTGCAAAAGCATTATGAGCAAGAGCATTGCTCTGAAATCCATGAGCGAACGAATGATCTCCGGTTGCAGTTGCGGAATAGCCACTGGCAAAGGCGAACTTTCCACTGGCAATTGCAGTGCGCCCCAACGCTACTGAATGTGAACCTGTCGCATTACTATATGGCCCATTAATTAAGTTTGGAATCTGTTTGATCGTGGCGCTGATATTTTGCGCAGTTACAAATCCCTGCGAGGGTAAAAAAATTGATGCAGTTGATTCCGTAAGTACAATACTTCCGCTCACGGAAAAGGAACCATTGTTAATGGAAACATCAAGATCATTAAACGAAGCTGTATCCTCTGTGCTGTCGATTGCAAAAAGAGGATTCCCCCCCCCTCCCCAATGGAGACCTCTCCAGATCTCGAATCGCCCTTGATCCCATCCATACATTTGATTAAGTGCTCCTAAATACATACGGATTGGCTCCCCTGCCATAAAAAGTCCTCCATCTTCGTACCAGTCGGTTGTCTCCGAGACGCCCGACCATAGCCACATGGCTCCATTTCCTGCACCTATTGCCATGGAATTCCTTGATCCAATACTGGCAAAAGGATGAATCTCTCGTTCCGAACCAGTTCCAAAAGTAATACCAGAAGGAAAATCTGATGCATGAACGCAAAGCACTCCCATGATGGATGATGTGAAAATGCAACATGCCGTTTCAGTTAATATTCTGCTTGTTTTCATATATCTATTATTTTAAATTATCTAAACATTTGGAGAATTGAACTTGAAAACGATCGATTTCGGCAAGAAAAAATGTAATCATGTCTGATTTTGGCTACGAATGTCCGAATTTGAAACTGTGCCACTACCCGCTTCAGCAATGCTTTGGATGCGTTGATTGTCGATTCAACCTAGTACAACACTAGTTCCGCACGCCGAATACAGGAAGGGAGAACTCAGAGCGGCCCGAATTCCCCTCTACGGCCTGTTCGATTTGGGGAGTCCTTGCGACGGTCTTGCTATGGTTTCGATTTCGTCAGCTCCCATGGAAAAGCCTCATAGGAATCGGCATCCCAAACACCACGCAAAATCACAGATTGCCCATCCGGTCTCGTATAACAATCGACGCGGCAGAATAACACCCCTCGCTCATAATGCATGGCCAAATAGCACCGGGTGACCTTGCTCGTGATTGCATCATTCCTTATGATCTCAGCCTCTACAAATTTCCCGAATTGTTCGGAAATCTTCGAAAATGAAACCACCATCCCCGAAGCTTGACTCTTATCCATCTCAGTGACGCTTCCTTTTATGAATCGCTGGGCGAAAGCCTCCGGACCGTTTTCCTTATACTCCTTGACCGAAGCGATGATGACCTCTGGAGTCGATTCCGGATAGTCGGCCTTAAGCGGGTTCGCTACGGCAAACCAAACCAAGCAGACAGCGATGGTTCTTTTCGTAGTTAGATGTAATGCTTTCATAACGACCAAGGAATTCCCATCAAAGGAGGTCCGTGTCAAGCTCATTACCGCTTGAGATCTCAACTTCGCTCAACAATAGGAGCAGCAACCCTTCACTCCGGCGAACGGCGGCTGAACCAACTCCCGTCGTCTTTGAATCAGGCAGTTCCACTTCAGCCAGTACCATCGACAGGCCATCGGCGGCGACAAACGACGAGCGATCGGGGAGTTCGCCTCGTTCCCGCCGCCGCTGCAACCATGTCACGAAAGTGGGATACTTGACTCCATGCGCCGCCGCGAAACGCACGCCACTCAGGCGCCGCTGGGCTCAAAGGCATCGAGCACAACGCTTCGCGCTGCTCCAGCGGCACCAATACGCGGTCCAATGAATCTGAACGGATCGCCGCCTGCTCCGTCGGAATTTACGATAAGGGTCATTCATTTTCGCTTAGCACCCTTATCGATGTTTTGGGAACGGGGGGCGCGGGGAGGGCTTACTTTGAATCAGACAGTTCCACTTCAACGTAAGCGTGGCGTGAACCGGCATAGGACTGATGTTGCAACGGCGATTTCGTAGCAGTCATGTAGACCGTTTGCAAAAAGTTTTTGCCAATTCTATCTGATCAACCCGCATGCCTGCGCTGACTCTTCGACGAAATAACGGCAATTACTTTTGGCAAACGGTCTACCTACCTGCGGAGGCTCTTGCAGCAAGGAGCTCGTTTGGTTTTGGCATACAAAGAGGTGGTATACGCTATGCTCTTGGCTGAAACTATTGACCCAGTGAACGGTGGCGGATCGCTTACTGCTTATACGAAATTAACGCTGCAGCCGAGATCGGATGCCCCTTGGGAGCACACTTACGTTTAACTCGTGGATTGCGCTATCATAATTGAATCCCAAGGATCAGCCACGCGGGGTTGAAGGAGGTGAATCGGGAGTTATGGGCGGTGTTTGCCGAATATTTAGCAACTGAATAGCCTTCGTGGCCTGCTTCGAAAAATCCGAAGAACTCCCAATATTATCAATTCCTCTAAAAGCATGATCGGGATCTATCCTTGTTCCGCACCCGAACAGATCGCTTTCATCCTGAATGACAACACCGTTATGCCTGGCTAAGACAACAGCCGTCGCTAAACATAATATCTTTGACTCCGATGACCGCAGCGGAGCATAGCTGATGCATGCCCAGCTACTAGAATCAAACGGATTTGAGTAAGGCATAATCGAGACCTCAGCCAATCCGTCGATGCTGAGAAACATGACCTCATGCTCAGACAACGAGTTTTTCTCAGATTGATTTTTTTGAATTCGTATCCGTACATCAGGTCTCACATCAAGGCGAAGCCGTTGCTGAAGCACATCTTCGATCTTTGACCGGATGGCCTCCGCGTTGCAAGGACGCGTTAAGCGAACATCTAATTCGACAGCCATAATTACCTCCCAAGTATGCGAACCCATCCGTCCGCTGTTTGAATGTTTATTGCCGAGACAGTTCCTTGACCAGGTATGGCTGAAAGCGCCCCCTTCCCGGCGAAATCCAGTAAAGCGCTTTTGCCAACATTGGGAGCTTGGATAAACACTTCTACACCAGTGTGGCCTGCCTTAATTGCCTGCGCCTCCGCCTTGCTGGCATGCTTTAGAACTGCACTGAGACCGCCAGTTGTTTGCTTTAGACTGACTGGCACACCGTCAAGCACACCGTCAATACCCGGAAAACTTCGGGTTGGAGCACCGGTGAGTGTGCCACCGCGAAATCCAACGATTTCTTTCGCGAAGGAGAGTTCGTGCGGTTCGAGAGCATTGGCCACAACCCGTCCCGGTGAACCTGCTGGAAGTGCCAGTGGTGTCTTTGCGGCAAGAGTGAAACGGCCAAAATCGCTGTATTTCCCCATTGCCGGGCCGCTCAGCGAAAAAAGCAGCGTCAGCAGCAACAAAATTAGTCTCGTCATAGCGTCAGCTCATGGGGATGAGAAATCGTAGTTCGGCTTACCAAGATGGAAGCAATCTGGCCTTTGCTGTTTCACGGTCAACGACCACGACGGTGGGAGCGTCCAAAACTGAGCCATTTGGTCCAATAACATCAAAAATGACAGACCAAGACCCCGGATAGTGATCTGATTCTCGCACCTCTGCAAACTTTGCTGAACACTTCTTAAAATCCGTCTCCGAGATTAATCTCTCAGCAATAGATCGTGCCTCTTCTTTATTCATCGGATACCTCCAATTCTGTAAATATATTCCACCGCACTTGACCTCTGCTCGGGAGTAAAGCTACTCCAACGGCGAGGGGAGTTCTCCAAAAGATCAAAGACAAATTGCTCTTTCGTTACAGTGGTTTGCTTTATGTATGCCTCGGGGCCCAATTTTTGGAATTGCCTAAAATGGCTCAGCTCGTGCCAAACTTCCATCTGAGTCGGATTGGTCCTAAGAATGATTTCGCGAGCTGGCCCATCAAAACCTCCGGCAATATGGCTCGGGAAAATATCATCGCCATCCATCCGCAATTTAAAGCCCCTTTTCTCAAGATAGCCTCCGAGTTGTTGAAGTTTCCGAGCATCATACAGTTCCCCGCCAAGACGACCCGCCATGAAGTCTGTCGTCTTTGCGGCAGTACTTGGTTTCGCTTTCGGTGACCGGAACCAAGAAGCCATCTTATTCCATGCAGATTTTCCTGCGGCCACTACCGTGGCTGTGCCAGCTTTTAGCCAATTAAGGCTGTTCCTCCCCGCCTCCACAAGAGTAGTGCCGATTCTCGCACTCCATCGCCTTACCACTTCCGACGTGAGCGCCTTGAACGAGACTTTACCGATTGCGACGACCAGCGATTTGACCAAGAATACGTCGGTTACAGCGAAAAACGTATTGACGAGTCCCCATCCCCATTTCCCGTTCTGGAAATCGTCGATCGCTGCACGTCCCGAACCCCAGATCGGAATCGCACCTTCCCAGAAACCGGGTTGCCCGATACTTTGCTTCGCTTGCTTGGATACAAGGTTGTTCGATTCGGCCTTGCGAACCTCAAGATTCGCCTGTGCTATCCTGAACTCTTCCATTTCCGCCTCATATCTTTTCAAGGCATCATCATAGGCTCTTTTCCTTCTCTGGTAATCCAATAGGGCATCCCCAACACCAATAAGACCTGCCGACATTCCCGACAGGGATGATCCCACACCACCTCCAGAAAAATCACGCGTACCGCTTGCACTCCCAAATACATAAAATTGTGAATAGAAAGTCGCGTCGACACGCTCCAAGCCCAAAAAGTCGAATGACGACACGGGATTATTGTTTACGAAAGCGTACAAATTGAGGCCACCGGACTCTCCGATAGGATCGCTACTGAGGAAGCGTCCCAAATCCGGCGAGTAGTAACGATAATTGTAATAAACCAATTTCGTCTCGGCGTCGTAATACTTGGTCGCGAACCGGAATGGAATGTCATCCGCCACGCTCCCCGTTTTGCGGAGCAATTCCCCATAGGCGGAATATTCGAACTCCGCCATGGGCTGCCCTGAGGAGTCATAAGCCGCCATCAAGTTCCCGTTCCCGTCATAGGCGGGAAAGAGCAATCCACCTGGAGCACCGGAGGCATTCCGGATGGTCATTGCCACCATACCTCCGACCCCTCCTGCACCGTCGGGAGTGCCGCTCCAGTCCAAGCCCCAATAGTACTTGCGCTCTTTGCTGAATAGATTGTTCGCCCCCGAGTAGATCGCCTCGTACATCAGGTTCCATGCCTGCCAGTAAAATAGGGAAGTCTTCGCGGTAGCCGGGTCGAAGGACAACCCCGTCCAGGCAGTCACCCTCTTGTAATACCTTCGATTAAGGTAGTCGTAACGGAATTCGATCCGTTCATTCCGCACGCCGGCGGTCAGGGCGGCCTGAGTAGGCGTGACCCTTTTCAGGCGGTCCCTGGCATCCCATTCGTAAATGTAGAAAGCGTCCTGCGTCAGATTTCCCCGCGCATCATACTTATAAACTTCATTCGCCTGCCGGAAGGCCAACTCGATCGTTTCCTCACTGAGGATATCGTCCGGAATCCCGGTAACAGGATTGACATCGCCGGCGGCCAAGCGAGCCCCGTAGATGACTGCATCCTCGGACCGCATTCCTCCAGGAGGTCCCTGACCGGAGAGCAAATATCCGGCGAAGTAATCCCCCCGTCGATCGAAGCGCGTGATTCCGGAAGGTCCGGGGTTCGACACCAGCGCTCCGCTCATCCGGACCGTGCGGGGAGCCATGCCACTCACGAAACCCCAGGAAGACGGATTCTCGCGTGTCGTGTATTGATTGAGATTGTTGGCGCCATAGTCAAACGTCCGGCTCGAAGACGGCGCATCTTTGTGAGTTTCTGTCTTACGATTTCCCATATCATCGTAGGTGAATCCGCGTGATCTGCCCACGATCTGCAGTCCGGAATCGTCGCCGCCCTGGAATACGTCGATATTTTCGATTTCGCTTCGGGCATTGTAGCCGAACTTCGTAAAGACCAGCCCTCCATATGGCTTGAAATGACTACCGGATTGTGTGACGCTTTTTCGCCTACCCATGCTATCGTATTGGTAGGCGTGGTGAACCCGATTCGCCCCGGCGTGGGTCGTCCCAATGCCCGTGAGCAGGTCGCGCAGCGGCTCGTAGCTCCGGGTTTCGACCAAATTGACGGTACTGATGCGTTCATGAAGCAGGTTACTGTTCGGAACGTAGGTGTAGTCGATGCGGTGCTGTTCCGCATCCACCCAGGAGATTCGTCCGTACTCGTAGCCGTAGCTGGTGTTGTGAATGGAGGACGACAATCCACCGGAGCCGGTCGCGACCCCCAGCCCGACACTGGAAAGTCGCCCGACGATTCCGGGGGAAGCGTAGCCGTAGGCGACCCGGTTCACGCGGTGGGAAGTGTCACTACCCGCTGCTGAATTCGAAAACGACGTATAGTAAGAGGGAAGATCTTCGGAAATCAATTCCATATCGGATTCTGCCGCAGGTCCGGCCTCAAAGTCGTAATTGAAAGCGCGAACTCCTGAAGTTTCGTATCCAGGATTAGTCAAATCTTCATCAACACGCTCAGTTACCTGGGCAAGATCTCCTGTTCTCTGGTAAACATAGCTGTAATGGATCTCAGGAGTGGATGTTCCTGATCGGATGTATTTTTCCTCAAGAAGCTCGTCGGTGAAAGGATCGTATTCGAGCACGATCTGGTATTCGGGTGTAGTGATAGTGTTCGCTTCAGCTCCTGTGCTCGAGGGAAGTGTCACCGTTCGAAGCCTCCCCCGGGCATCATACTCGAATTCCGTCCGTCGGTTCTTTCCGCCGTGGTCATCAATTCGTGCAGAAAGATCACCCGAATGCTGATGATATTCAAACTTGGTGACAGCTTGACCTTCCGCCGGATGGGTCTCGATTCTGTCAAGCCGGCCATAGATCGGATCATAGAAGTATTCGACGGGATGGGTTGCCTCACCCCACTGGCGCAAAATCTGCCCTCGATCGTCATACTCATAAAATATGTCGTGACCTTCCTCATTGGTCATGCGGTTCATCTGCCCTTTCCCATTATAAAAATACTGGGCGAGTTGCCCGGAGCCGAGGCCGTCCGCGGTCAGACCGCTCTCCGTGGTTGCGATCCGGTTGGTTCCCTGGTGATAGCCGACACGGGTGGAGTGACCGCGCGGGTCACGCACCAGTGTAGGCCGGCCGAAGCCGTCATATCTGTAGCTGGCCGTATGACCTTGCCTCGATGTCTCCGACGCGACCAGGCCAAGCGCAGATACTACCGATGCGGATGTGCCATCTCCGTACCAGAGCGAGGTGGAAGTTCGAACGCCAGCCGTCGTATTGATCGTATCGGTGGTGGAAGATGTATTTCCCTTTGCATCCCGCGTATATTGCACCTCCAATTGATTCGCAGTCATTGAATTGAGCTTGGAGTGCGTATAGCTTGTAAAAGCTACAGAAGATCCATTTTTAGGGAATACGGATACCGATTCCTCATAATACGTTCCAGCGCTGAGATGAGAGGTCACGCCTCCTGATGAAGATCCGACTGTAATAAAACGTGTAGCGATCTGTGACATACGATCCGACGAATTCGCATTCAAGACTCCTGCGGTCCCGTCAATATCCGTACCAACCCGTACCAGATCTCCAAATTCATTATATTCGAACATGGTGTGTAACGATTCGGAAACGACGCTGCCATCCTGGGACACAGTGGTCTCTTTTATCGAAGTGAGCCGGTTTGCTTTCGGATCATAAAATTGATTCTTTATGAATTTGGTGCCATTTGCATTGGAAGTGACCTGACGCACAACACGGTCGGAGAAATCTTTGGTTTCCTCCAAATAAGGATGTGGAGTACCCGGATCATTGATTCCTTCGTCCATACGCGCCGTGAGATGTCCACTGCCATCATTGAACTCGTATTTGTATGAATAAAATTTATCTGTCACGGCCGTTCCCGTTTCTCTTTTAATCTTCCCGTCTTTGGAATACACCTGCTCATAAGTGGAGTTGTCCGGATAAAGCGTCGTTATCTTCCGCCCAGCATCAGACGCCTTAGAGTGCGAGAAGGTGACTGTAAGCTCATTCTGATCGATTTTACTCAGCACTAGTCCTTGTGCATCGTAAATAGTAATCTCAACCAGTGTATCGCTTCCGTTGCCATGATCGACTTCTTTCGCCACCCTCCCCAATGCATCGTAAACAACACTTGTTTGCAACTGATTCGGCAGACCCGGCAGACCATGGGTCGAGGAGATGGTTCGACCGTTGATCCGGCCCAGCCCGTCGTATGAATAGTCGACAAGCTGTCCTTCGCTTGTCATTTCGTGATCCTTCCTGAGTCCATCGTAAACGCATTCGTAGGTTAAGCGCTCCGTAGAACCCCCGTCACGGCTCAGGTAAACTTGTCGAAGGCGTCCGAATCCGTCATAGACAAATCGCTCTCTCTCGATCATACGCCATGAATCACCATGATCAAGCACATATCCTTCTCTGAGAACCATATCACCTTTGTCATTGAATATTTTCAGGTTTTTTGAAGATTTGCCATTGACGAGATTGATGCTGTCAATATTCGAAAAAACCATTCCATTGTGATTTAGAGATGATGTTTGCCATAAATGTTCATAGGGTCCATAGTTCGCACTCGAACCTCCTCCACCCGTTACTTGGCCATCGCTGCCAAGATACGAATTCCTGCGTCGCTGCTTGGGGTCATCCATGAAATCAGTAAAGCGCAATGCAAGCTCCAGTGGCACATTTGCGTATGTGACTGTGGAACCACTCGAGAGTCGAACTACCAGATCCATTGTATATGCGTATGCCTTTCTGGTCGCTCCCGTGCCGCTGACCTCGATTTCCGCCCAACTCGCATCAGAAACTCCCCCATAGCCATTGATCTCAGAATAGCCGAAGACCGTCTTTCTTCCGTCGGGAGTATGGTGGTAGGCTGGCTTGAATGCTTTCCGCTCATCAAACTGTGCATCGAGTGCGTGAGGAACGTAAGTAGCCTCGAAACTATAGCTCTCGGAGTCTGCCCCATCGGTGAGGTCAGGCTCATCCGAAAAAAGGAACTTCCGTGATACATTGACGAAATCGCGGTAGTGGTCTTCCTGACCAAGAGTGAAGGCTGTAGGAATCGCAATGGGTTTGAGATCCTGAAGCCCAATGTAGAACCAGCTCCCATTCTGCCGGGGGAACAGTGTCACACGCCGAGAGTCGCGGGGCTCAGCCTCATTCCACGACAGGCCGGGATAATACTCATGGAAAAGCGCTTGTTCCTTTCCTTCGTAATCCCAGTCGTATATCGTGCCGATATCGAAATTAAAACCGTCACCAAAAGGTGCGTAAGAAAATGCGATGCGACGATGAAAAGGCATCAGAGCATAAGCGAGATGAAGACCCTCGTTCTGAATGGACCACTCCGCAAGATTCTCTAAGGGGGATCCGAATCTGTTGAAGAACAAATCTTCATATTCAAAATAGCTCCATTCTCCAAAATCGTTCTTTTTTGCCCTAAGCAGCCCGAATTGTGCCGTATCCGAAGGATTCTCCCAGTAGCGGAAATACTCCGAGCGCTCATTCGTTCCGCCGCCGGGATTGAATGTGCGACGGGTTAATTTCTCGATTGATTCGATCTCGCCCGCTCCACTCAGCGTCGAGAATTCTTCTTGAACTTTGAAAATCTGATTTGCCGCCACTGGCAATCCTGTCGGGGCGTTCCCATAGGAGGTTGATCGCGTAACGATTCTTTTTCCACTCACCATTTCGGTATCTGCAGTCGTCGTAATCGACAAACCTCCACCCGAAGCAACCAGACTCCAATCAATATTGCCGCTGCCGTCGGTAGTGGTAGTAATTACACTGGATCTCCGGGCAACCAAAGTTCCTGATAATCCCTCGAATTGAACTATCGTGAGAGCTTTCGGAGCCGTTCTACGAAATGTATACTTTACCAGAATCTCCGCACCAAGTGCTGGAATATATCCTCCCAATCCATTGGCTACGCCGTCCGAGTAAAACACGATATCAAATCCATCTTGCGCCCCGACAGCATCAACAAAATCCACAAAGATCGAAGGAGTTTTGATATAGCGTGGCGTTTCATAAATACCATCGCTGTTGAGATCTTCATATCCTACTTTCACCTCGTCACTACCATACCCCAACAGGAGGCTTAGTGACTTCCGTGAAAACGCGTCATTTTCCAGATCCGACGAGACGTACTGCACAAAACCGGCAGGATGTCCGCTGGCTAGTTTGCCCAAGCCGATGCGCATGGACAGATCGTCGATCTGAATCTCCGATGCCATACCAACCGGAGTCGGAATCTGTGCCTCCAGTATTGCCTTGTCCCGGACTATGAGTTCCTTTACCGTGGTGATTCCACTGGTGCCTCCATCTACAATGAAAGAGTTACCAAGTACACCATCAATCTCTGCTGTAAGACCCTCCGGCAACGAGAGAGTGACAGCGACTTCAAGCCGATCATCCAAGTTGATTGTCAATGGATATTTGACCCCCGGCACAAGTGGTCGCGAAAACTCTGCAAAGCTGAAAACATCGGCATTGCCTGGTGTGTCTGCGATTGCGATGTTATTATAAATCGTTTCCCCCGCTAAAGAGATGCTGTAGCTTCTACTTCCGACAGTCCCATTCTTGCGGAACTGACTGAAGAAAAATCCATCTTCAGCGGAGGAGGATGCACTGGCTTTCAGGCATGACAGTCCCAAAAGCAATACCCATAGTAGTATTTTATTCATGGCTTATACTTAGTATTTGACCGCTTACAGGACCACCGGAGCCTCTCCTTGTGGGTTCGTCGGAGGAGGCTGAAACCGATTCGGAAAGCATAGTAGGTGGTGGAGATGGAGCTACCGTTTCGCGAACATTTTGATCATGATTTGCGGCAGAAGAATGCCTGCAATACATTAAGCCCATTTTTATCAGGTAAATGCCTACCAAGATCAAAAGGATCAAGCTGATTTTTTTCATTTTCATTTCAAATTCTCCGATGCATGTTGCAACTTCTGTCCAATCTCTATCGATAAGAGCACCCTACCAAGACCAGCCGATTGAAATTCCAAAGAAACCGCCCTTTTGATTCGCCCCAAAGGTTATTTTGCAATTATCCTTCACCTTGACATCCCAATGAATATTGCAAGCAACGATTATCGGAATAAGATCGTCTTGAGGCTTCTTTGGTTCTTTACCTTTTTTGGGAGGTGGTTCCGGCTTAGTGCCTCCAGTTGAGCCGCTACCTGTACCGGACGGGTCTCCAGTTTGAGGCCCTCCTCCTCCTCTCAATCCAAGCGGATCGAGATAGTTCAGTGGATCGTTTCCAAGGTATAGGTACAAATTTGTCCCTTCCGGAAGTAGCTCAGCCAAGGTGTCCGTGACAAGCTCCAAAGGATCAGAGGAAAGCCAGCGACCGAATGTCGGCAGGTAAACCCGGTGACGGGCAAAAACCAACCCAGCTGAATGATCGGACAACAAGCCGGTATAGCCAAGTCGAGTTTCCTCTGCGCTACCTACCAAAGTGCTTCGAGCACCGAATTCCGAATAGTCGTATCGGCTAACGATTACACCAGCTGTATCTACTAATCCTCTAATAGATCCAAGATGATCTTTGAGATAAAACCTTTTAATAGGTGAGGATTGTGGCTGTTTCACTTCGCCTTCATCGTAATAATTCACCAAAATTCCATTCGTTTCGTTTCTCTCCTGAACCAGCGACAAATCATTCCAAATAAGTCGGCGAGTCTCAGTTGGTCCTGAAGATGAAGAAATAGTAACCAAATAGCGATCGCCGCTACCATCATACGAATACTCGGTTCGCACTCCTCCGTGCACAACTGCAACAAGCCGATTCTCGCGATCCCATTCAAAAAGAGTCAATGCCCCGGCTACACTGCGATTGTCCGTCAGTGAGATCAAATTGCCGTTCTTGTCATACTCAAAACGAGCCCAGTCACTGGCCCCCGGATGAACCTCGAACTGCATCGTAGTAGTGTTGTTATTCATATCGGTGGCTTGGAGACTTACTGCAGTCGGCCGATCCGAATCCACCCGCACCTCGCCTTCGAAGAGATATTCATTGTTCCCGATCGATCGAACCCGTGCAGGGAAGGTTTCTCCATGCGCCGTTAGTTTGACAGTAGCATATTCATCTATATGACCGATGACAGGAATGTTTCCCGACGAAACGTCTCCTTTCCGAAGCTGGTTGTTTCGGTCGAATGTCGCCTGGTAGATGGTTCCTCCGACCATATCACTGATCCGATTACCGACTCGGTCATAACCAAACGCATGGGCTAATTCGCTCTGATTCACTCCATTTATCTGCCTCTGGACTAGTCGAAGCTGTCCTGCGAAATCATACGTGAAAATACCAGTTTTCATCGGACCCTGATTAAGGCTCATTCCCCAAGTTCGAATCCGCCCAGCGGCATCGTATGAGTATTCATGGCGCTCCAATTCATTACTTCCCGCAAGATACTTGATTGATTGTAGCCGCCCGCCTTGGCCCAATGGATAAAATCCCTGCTCCAACGAGAAACCATTCGGCCCGGTCATTTCAGCTACGTTCTCGGAATTACCATTGAACGTTTGGCTGAATGTACCTAGTCCATTTGTGAAATGGTGGATACGATCAAGGGAATCGATCGCCCCTATCACGTCGGACCATGTCGTATTTGTATCCGCTTGATCGTTGGTCAGTCTTCGCCCCAAGACTCGGTTTTGTTGGTCGTAGGAGAAGCGCAGGGTATCGTTCGCCCAAGGACCATTGATCGCTACCAGTTCCCCAGCTCCCGGGACTATAGGAATTGTCGCTCCGACCCCAATTTGAGGCAAGGGATGGTAACTTCGGGTAATCGACTCGACCGTCCCGCCGGGCCCAAGCCAAGTATGCCCCGAAACCTCTGGTAGCAAGCTGTCATACTCGGTCAAATAATATTGGTCTGGTTGAGTGCCATTGCCTGTTCCTGGATAGACTGTGCTACGTTTGGCACCATCCACATAATAGGAATAGGCGACCGAAGGTCCGGCTCCTGACTCTTCAGGGAAGGTTATAGATTTCAACCTTCCACTGCCCGGAAAGTAGTCAAAGAGTGTCCGAGTTTTGTCCGGAAGCTCCTTCCATTCCGCCCGCCCCAATAGATCCCGTTTCCACTTCGTACTTCTGCCTCTTGGGTCTATCACCTCGGCGACGCTTCCGCAAGAACACCACTTGACCCGTGTGTTGCGCTGTTCCGGATCGACGATGGATATTCTTTGACGATTACCATTATACTCATAACGAGTAATTTTCCCATCCCGATTTCTCCATGTCACAGGATCCAGGATCATCACATCAACTCCTCCCTCACGCCTGACATACCCAAACTCTTCCCGAGTACCATCACTGTGAATTTGTTCAACTATTCTGCCCAATTCGTCGAATTCATAACCGTTGGACACACCTGCAACAAAGTCATTACGGAGGCTAGGGAAACCCGTAAATGAATGATAATTTATTGAGATAATCAAGGTCTGATTTAGGTGGTGAGCCGAGTTAGGACTTGATAAATGCGTCTCGCTGTGGAATCCGGCATTTTCAGAGCTGGATCCCGTAGGAGCTATATAGCCCTGAGGCCATATATAAGTATAATTAAATGTTTCATTGGAAGGCGTGATCATTGATACCACTTGTCCGAATTTGTTGTAAGCGAATTGGTATACGCCACCAGAAGCCAACACTACTTGGGTGGGGAGGGTCGGATGCCTTTGATCACCATACAGATAACGCCGTTGCAGAAAGGGGGTGGCGTAAGGGGTCGAAGATGCAGAATTATATGTGCCACGACGAATTTCATTTACCCGTGGGTGAACTGGATCCAGCACAAAGCGAACGATTCGCCCGGTAGGGTCAGTTACTGTTTCTGCAAAGCCTCGTTCGTCATATGTATAGGAATATTCCTCTACAGCATCGATACCGTTTTCATTCTCGACAACACGCATCACTCCTTGCGGCTTCATATCATAAGGAAGCGAAGCCGCTGAAGAATAGCCATTATCATAGCAATTCAGCACAGTATTGGTGAGTGGAGTGCGTCGACTATCAGCTACAGGATAGGAACGAAAACCATACCCGTCGTTGGCAACCATCCAAGTATCAACCGTTGCTCCCTCGAATCCAATTCCGGCTTCATTTTCAGGAGTACCTGGATCGTCTTGGAATACTGGAGGATAAGTTCGATTGGCTTTCTTATCCCAGTGAAGGGTTAAACCCTCGTGTCGGTAGTGATATCGGATATTTGCCAATTCTCGGGTTTCAAACCAATAAGGATCCTCTTCAAACCGAAGATCTCCTAAAAACCCTCCATCGCCATACTGAGGGAGGGTTAGATCGGCCGCTGGAAATACATTGTTGTCTACTACTGGAGCATAGAGATAATGTTCCTTTAATCCCACTGGATCCTGTATCTCCAAATGAGTGAATGTGTACGTAAAATTATTTACTACGCGATCAAAAGAATTGCGTGAGAACGTCGTTGTGCCATAAGGCGTAGTCATCGAACTCACTTGAGCAAGTTTTATTGGATCGTAATTGAATCGAGTGACAATACCGGCGGCATCTGTAATTTCTTGCAATTGATCTGATAAAACGCCTTGCGATGTAAGGTACCCGAAGCGTACTTCACGATAGTCTTGCATCTCAATTTCTTCTATGATTCGGGTCACATGATATTCGAATCCTGGCTCAGGTCGATCATATTCGAAACGCAGTTTCCGGCCGAAAGAATCGGTGACCTGGGAAACCCTTAATCCTCCAAAAGTCGGTGTATCATAGTGGATCGTGATTTCTGTACCATGCGCGTCGATCACACGCGTGAGATGGTGCCTTGTCCCGCTGACTAGTCCGTAAATTAGCTTTTCACCTCCAGGACTACGCCGCTCATAATCTCCATTAACCAAGGTCAGTGTACTACTGCTGAGTCGATGATAATTTGGCGATCCCAAGCTGCTAAGCTGGTGCGTTTCGCGCCTGCCGTCAATGCCATAAAGCCTCAACTTCTGCTGAAACGAACCTCCTCCTGGAGGCTGGACAGACTCGGTCTCCACATAGGAGCCTGCAAGGTTGAGGGTCCAACTGTTTCCGACAGTCGAGAAAGATTCTCCCCGATCGTGCTTTGAGGCATGGAAATGGGTCAGCCGAACCTCCATGCCGGGACCGAACGGGGTCTCCAAGCGAAGGGGAACATCTGTAAGCACGGCAGCGGCTTGAAAGCGGTCCACGGCATAACTTGGCATACCGGTCTCCGTATCGCAATCGCTTGGACACGGATCGTCGTCGTCATCCTGAAACTCAGGTACTCCCTGACCGTGAATAGAGATTTTCTCTTCCTCTGTTAGAACCTTCCAGCCTCGATCTAAAGCGTTCGTCGGTACCATAAAATAGCCACTTGCCTCCTCAAACAAATCTGATTCCTTCATCCAGAAATCGCTCTTGAAGGTCGGATCAACCACACGGACCATTCCCTCCCGTTGCTCCAGAAGCGCGGCATAGTGCTCCATTTTCCAGTGAACAACACAAGGTAGAACGAGTGGAGTGCCCGGCGCCCTATGGGCCGCTCGATAATCGAGTCCAGCTTCCTCCGCAAACTGCTCAAGCTCGACCAGATTAAAGCCGTCTTCGTCAGCAGAGTGCTGGTGAAGCCTTTCCTGATTCTCGATCGACATGCCGATCTCACGACCTACGTTTGCCAATGCAAATGAACCGCAATTGAAAGACCTTTCAGGCCGCAGAGTCATCATCGAATATGCCTGCCGAACCCGGATCAAAGTCTCAACAGACCAACCGACGATCGGCCGCTCGTCGAGTTCCTTAAGAAGGCCCTGCAGTTCATTAAAACGTCCGAGACGAGCACATAATGCTGCAAGCTCAACGCCGATTTCCGTAATCCTCGCTTGATTTCGTTTATCATCTGAGAACAATTCCCTTCCCGCCTTCCAAACGATACTCCAATTCGAATACGCTTTCGTGTATAGCCCTCTTTGATAGGCCAATTTACCTAATGAGCCCCGTACCCATAACTCATAAGACGAGTCAGGATGTTTTAACAAAAAATCTTCAAGTAAAGTGATCGAATCGACTGTTGGTCGATCACCAATTTTTTGAAGGATTTGATAAAGAGAGGTGGTCGCCGATTCATCGATCTCCTTCGGAACAAGAACAAAGGGTGCGGGAAGCACGTCCATTCTACGCAACTCCATTGGATCAATGGACTCTTTAGACTGACATACCGTGGACCAACCCACAATAATTAAAACACAATATGAAACATATGTTTTCACAAAATCATAGATAATGAAATTTTTATATCTTACGGATTTATTACTACAGGAGGACTAAGAATAGTAACGACGGGGCCTTGAGTATCGGCTGGATTCAAGGTAGGACTGACAGATCGCTCCAGCGGTAAGAGATCCTGAGAATCATTGATTCCATCGCCGTCGGTGTCGGAGTTGAAAGGGTCGGTTCCTAGGATAAACTCTTCCCAATCGCTCAGGCCATCTCCATCTGTATCCCACATTGCTGGATCACCGAAACCAAACTGTATCTCCATGGCATCAGACAGTCCATCCTCATCAGTATCCGTTCCGATCGAAGGAATCGCATCAAGATCGAATCCAAAAACAAGTTTCAACTGCCCCAGATTGGCTATCCCATAATTCAATTCAGAGGCACCGGTCGCCGGCCATGGGAAATATCCCTCCTCATCAGAACCTGAGGCGTTCAATTCGGCCACCGACAATCCAAGATTGGACAGCTGAGCGCGAACCCAAAGAGAACCCGCATAAACATTAAGCACATCGTAGAATGGCTTTGATATAGACTTCAATTGCCCTACATTGATAGCTACGCGATTCGCATCCAAAGATGCCCCTCCTCCCCATCCCGGGAGAGGACCACCAGGTCCCATAATGAGGGTTTCCAAATCTGCCCCCAAATCCGAATCGAGCATACGAATATGCTCAAGCGCCTGCCGAGCCATCCATTTTGCCTGACCAATGTTCGCTGGACTGTGGTTGCTCTCTGTACTACCGTTCAACACTCCGCGGCTATGCCACCAGTCTGGCCCCTCAGCTTCCGACGCTCGAACGGCAGCGAGGATGATGAGCGTCACTCTGATGAATGATATGGTCGATTTAATCTTCATTAGAATTAGTTGGGAACAAAAACAACGATGCCGGAAGAACTGCTTCCTTGTGTTTCGATACCCACATTTGGATTTGTTCCAAGTGCCTCTTCCATTGCTAGAGTCAATCCATCACCATCAGAATCGGAGGAAAGATTGGGAATTCCTACCGTCGACAAACTTCCATAATAGAACATTTCCCACCAATCATTGAGACCATCACCATCTGCATCGATACTGTCGATCTCAGTTGGCTGAAGTGAAAATGAAAAAACATTTTTCAGCTGCCCAATATTGACCGGTGAATGATTCGAATCATCAGACGTAGTTGGAGTCCACGGGGGGGTGGGAGCAGCCGGGCCTTCTAGTATTGAAAGCCTTTCATAAAACAAGCTTGCAACAGCTTTCACCTGACCGATATTCACAGGCGAATAGGATGAATCATCAGATAATGGCTGGGTATAGCTTAAATCAGAAAACCATGTGGATACCAATTGGTTAATTTCTCTTCCAGCACCGAATGCGGAAGCGTAATCACGATCCATTCTGAGCTTTGCCGACCAGGCAAGTGATTTTAATTGGCCAATATTCGCTACACCATAATTCTCGCCTGAAGGTGCATTAGGAGATATTACGGATGATTCACCTTCATACCACCAACTTGGACCTGATAAAGGATTACCATACATAGGAGTTACACTGATAACCATCAGCTTTGTCAGCGCAGCATACGATTTCATTTGGAGGCTATTATTATATCTGTATTGCGTACACAGCACTTTAAATGGATTTTGATTTTCATCACGGGCATAAGCAATCAACGAACCTAGTTTTGTTTATTTCTGTAGATTGACTCAGTAATTTCTGCTATCAATTTATCTATTTCGAAAAATCCAAGGTTAATAGGTGGCTATTCAAAAATTCCCATGGAGATATCGCCTTGAGGTTGCTCGATGATCACTTTCCCCCGCATACGGGTGTGACCCTCCACCACCAAGGCATTTCCATTATCAAAATTGGGATGAGTTGGAACAATGAGAGGATTCATTGAATTCCAACCTTTGTTGATTAGTTTGGTCTGCCCGCTATCAAGTAATTCCATTGCATTTGAGGGCGTATTAGAATTCCCATTCCCAACGATCAATCGCTCCTTACCAGTTCCAGTGTCTTTGTTCCAAGTGCCAATTACTGCCGAAGAGCTATTGTGGATTATATTAAAATTTCCAGCAGCAATACTTCCCTCCGGGTAGCTCATTATCTTAACCGCATTTCCAATACCCACCATCATGACACCGGTACAAATGTAATTTGTATCATTATAACCAACCGATCCAGTCGTCGAAACTTGAAAATAGGTGCCCGAACCCAAACCATAAAGCGTCACGGGAATGGTGGCCACAGCTAGTCCCGCGAGCAATCTGGGGCGATTGAAAACAGAAAACAGCTTCTTCATGGTCAAAAAAATTATGGATTGTCGACTTCTTGTGAAAATTGATCAAACTGCGATTCGAGCCATCTGATCCGCTCCGCCGCTTGTAACGAAGTTTCGTCCGCTCGTTCCCCCGCGACGGCCTTCCGCTTGTGTTCGATCCAATCGTAGAGCGGGGCGATGCGGTTCCGGAATTCGTCCCCCGGTGAATAGGGCTTGCGGGTGACGGCATAGATCGCCGCGTAGATTTCCTCTTCCGCCCGCTCCCATCCCGTCAACGCCGCCAGCTCGTCCGGCGGAAGCGGCAGCACATCATCCCCCAGGGGAATCGCAGCGAGTTCTTGACGTGCTAGCTCAACTTCCGCCTCCATCGCCTTCACGGACGGGTGCTCCATACGCCGCGCTATTTCCTGCCTGCCCCATTCGGCATCCCCGGCTGCCGCATGCCTCACAAAAGCAATCAACTGAGATTTATACTCATTCACCTCATTCAGAAAATCTACCGCGTTTCTATCGTTTCTGGCGAGAGTTTTGCCCGGATCTGGTGGCGGTGGCGAGACCCGTAGGGCACGCTGACTTGCAATTCTCTCCATCCTGCCCGCTTGCTCCCTATGCCATCGCGCCATCTCTATTCTTGATTCTTCCGTCCCGGTCTTTCGATCACGAAAACTTTTCTGAAGCCTTGCGAACGCCAACTCCATCTCGATCTCTTCCCGCGACATGCGGAGACTCTCTCCATCTTCTCTATTTCCCGCCTGATCTTGAAACAACTCAGCACCCGCTACCAGCAACGGAACCACAATGATCATGGCGAAGGCAGGGATTTTCATATAGAGGCGCTCAATAACAAATCCGATGGGATCTGTGCAAACCTTTTTTTGCAGAATTTACACTTCCGCTCTCGACTTTGGATGTCCGGTGAAGTGATAGGAAGCCTTTCATCCGCCATCCGTAGCACTAAGAGAGCTATTCCTCGGGAGGAGCTCCTGCATCGACCTCTGTCTCATCATTCGCTGCAGAAATTTTCGAATCGCCGCCCGGAGATTTTGCACCTCCCGTTACCCTCGTTCCGTGGTCAAGGTTGATTCCCGGCATTACTTCCTCCAAATGGCGGCCTATTGCTGTTGCTTCGCCGAACCGACCCATGCCAAGATAAATTTCCCTGTAAAGCAGAGCAACGGTTGGCGCCCCATTCAGTGGATTGGAATAATGATCGGCAAGAACCCGGAGCGCCTCCTCGTGCTTTCCGGTTCTTCCCAAGGCAGAAGCAAGACCCAGATAAACCCCCGGCGTATTGGGATCCGCCGCAGCGACCTTACGAAAAAGCACTATCGCTTTCTCCGGATCGCCATCTTCCAACTCCACGGATGCCAATACCCTTTCGCCGGCGGTGAGCATATTGGAGTCCGCCAGCGTGCGCCCATCCCACATCAGGCGCGCCGCGCACTGCCTCGCCAAATCGAAGTGTCCGGATTGGATCGCCGTAATACCGAGATTGGCCCAGGCCCTGCCGGTGCGGGGAGATTTTTGAACCGTATCGATCCATAGGCCCAACGCCGATGAATACGTCCGGTTACGAACGACCGAACCGATGGCAGCCGCCAGCAACAACATTCCGAAGATCCCAATCGCCCAGGTTTTCCCAGCTTGGAATTTCAACATGAAACGACCCACTGCGGCGATTAGCCCCGCCAATACGAAAAAGGAAGGCAGATACATTCTGAACTCCGCCTCCGGCTCAAGCGCGATGGGGACAAATGAGGAAGTCGGCCCGAGGATGATGAGAAACCCTCCCAAGCATAGCCAAACCCACCGGTGACGGATTCCGACCCTGAGCAGAATGACGACCGCGGATGTCAGGAGTGCGAACGACGGGAACCAACGGGAAAAGGCGGATGCGTCATCGGGAACGGAAAGAAAAATCAGAGGATACGGCCACACAACCAACCTGAGGTAGCGCACCAGAACCCGACACTGGCATTTGAAATACTCCCATGGTTGCGACAGCAGATATTCGGGCTTGTCGAGATCTGTCATCCGGACACCGGTTGCAACCCAATACGTGATGTCACTGATCCCGACCAGCAGGATGAAATAATAAATCTTCCGCTCCTCCCATAGCTTTCTCCACGACTGGAATATGCAGATTCTTTCCATGAGGGGCAGGGCGGCAATCAGTGTCAGGCCGGGCTCCTTGGACAACGACGAGAGAAACGCGGAGGCCAACGACGCGAAGAGCCACCTCCATTTCCGCGGGCTGCCATGCGCGTGCAGGAGAGAGAGAAGGGACAGCATGTAGAACAACGACATTAGAATCTCCGACCGCTGATAGATGAAGCTCACGGTGCTCGTGGACAGCGGGTGGAACAGCCAGAGAATGGCGACGAGATGGCCGAAGAGTCGAGGGAACGGACACAGAAACCGCGCCGACACGGTGGCCGCAAGGGCGGCGGCAGCGATTCCACAGACAAAATGCAGGAGAACGTTGGTAATCCGATAGCCGGAGGATCTGAAACCCCATAGCTGGAAATCGATCAGGGTTACAAGACCTGCAACAGGGCGTCGGTCGAACTCGAGCGACGAATCATGATCCCGCAGCAAGCGCCAAGGCTCTTTTGGAAAGCGGAGATCCGTATTGGTGATGATTCCTCCTCCATCGTCGTAAACGAACGGCCCTGGAAGAGATGGTAGATAAGCTACAAACAGAAGCTGAAAAACCACCGCCCACACGACGACAGCAACCGGCCCCCGCAGCCGTATTTCCAGCCAACCGCAAAAATCGGCGAGCGGAAAAGCCCGATCGGGAACAACCCGCGAAGAGGGATTAGCAGCGGAATCGGAAATCATGGTATATCGGTTGATCGAAACGATTGAAGTTCCTCCCGCGGAATCATCCGCGATTCCAAAGCTTCTGGAGCAAATGGAGTCAAGGCTTTACTCTTCTCATCCTCCACCGGGGACGAATTTCTCATGGAAAACCGTGAAACAACAAACGAACGGATATCGTTCTCCAAGCCAGCCTTGCTCGCTGGCAAAAGCTAAGATCTTTCTGGTGTGGGCTTCTCCTCACCCTATTCTTTCATTCATTGTGAAACGCAGACTCATCCCAAAGGCTGCCTACTCCGCGCTCATCGTTGCCGGATTATTTGCGGTCGCCCAAGGCCGACCTCATGGAATCGACCACCGTCCGGAAGTCGGGCCATTTTTCGACGGAATATTCCCGGAGGAAGAACCGTCCATCCCCTCGGACATCGCGCCTCTCGTCGCCTTTCCCGGCCTGACCTTCATCAATCCGCTGGGCCTGCTTCCCATCCCGGGAACCGACCGTCTGGTGGTGTGGGAACGTGAGGGGTGGGTTTGGTCATTTACCAACGATTCCGTCACCACCACCAAGACGCAGGTGCTCGATCTGAGTGACCGCTGCCTGGGATGGGACGATTGCGGTCTGCTCGGACTGGCATTCCACCCTGCTTTCGAGAACAACGGATATCTCTTCGTATGGTACAATTGGATCCCGCCGGAAACCCAACAGGGCAAACCGGCCAAGCAGCCACCACATCAGCGGGAGCACCGGCAAAGACTTTCCCGCTTCCGGTGGAATCCGGCAAACGGGGCGTTCGACGATGAATACATCGTGATCGACCAGGAAGCCCGCGACACCTGGCACAGCGGCGGCGGAATGTTTTTCCATCCTGGGGATGGATTCCTCTACCTCGCAAACGGCGACGACAATAATCCGGTGAACAACCAACGCATCGACGGAGGTCTCTTCGGCTGCGTGATCCGCATCGACGTAGATAAGCGGAGCGGGACGGTCAGTCATCCTCCCCGCAGGCGGGCGCTTGGCGAAGTAGGTCCCAACTGGCCGGAATCCTATTACATTCCGTATGACAACCCGTTTTCCGGGACGGAGGCCGCGTTAGGGGAAATCTATGCGCTCGGTTTGCGGAACCCGCACCGAATGACGTTCGATTCTGTCACGCACCGCATCTATATCGCTGATGTCAGTGAAGGCCCTGGCGGTGAGATCAACGTCATCGAACCAAACGACCCGGCCGGGCTGAATTTTCAATGGAATCGCATCGACGGTCTCCGGGGTGATCTGGTTCCTCCGTATCACGGCGCCAACAAGCGTCCGCTGCTTCAATATCGCGGGTCCGATGGCAAGGCGATCATTGGCGGTTACGTGTATCGTGGACCTTCCCTTCCGGCTCTCCGCGGCAGGTACATTTTCGGAGATAATTTCAGCAACCGAATCTGGGCGATGGACGAGTCGGCGCTCGCGACATCGGTTTCAACAGCTAAAGTCCCCCTCGGCACGCTGCCACAGGGACCCGGCCCCCGTTCCTGGCGCGACAACACGGGGCTTTCCTCCTTCGGAGTCGATGCGAACGGCGAACTCTATCTTTGCCAAATGAGCAGCGTGGCTGGACAAATCTACAAGCTGGCCCTCCGCGCCCGGTCTGCGGGTCCCACTCTTCCGGCAACCCTCTCCGCAACAAAACTGTTTAGCAACACCTCCGCTCTGACTCCAAGCCCAAAACTGATCCCGTTCGGATTGAATGTCCCGTTCTGGTCGGACAGTGCGCTCAAACAGCGCTGGGCGGCAATTCCCAGCGGTACTTCCGTAGGTTTCAAAGCAACAGGCGAGTGGGAATGGCCCGCAGGCACCGTCATGGTGAAGCACTTCGAAATGCCCATGGAGCAGGAGGGCATCCCGGACACGAGGCGGCTTGAGACCAGAATCCTAGTGAAGGATCTGTCCGGAGGTTTCTATGGAATCACTTACAAATGGCGTGCGGATCATTCGGATGCTGATCTGCTGGATTCCGGTTTTACCGAAGTCCTTTGGGACGATTCGCCGACTGCAGAATCCGCCACGACAACATCGCGGAACGACCGTCAGATCCCAAACGGGACTGGACAAAAGCGATGGACCTATCCAAGCCGCACCGATTGCAGAAGCTGTCACACCAATGAAGCAGGCGGCTTCCTGGGACCTAAGACCCGCCAGCTGAACGGTTCTTACCACTACCCGAACGGAGTGATCGACAACCAGCTGCGCTCCTGGTCAATTGCCGGATTATTCGACCGGCCGCCTGCGGAAAGCGATTTGCCGGCGCTCGACTCACTCGCCCCGCCAACTGACAGGACGACATCGCTGGACAAGCGGGCCCGCTCCTACTTGGACGCCAATTGCGCCTATTGCCATCGGCCGGAAGTCACGCGCACCTTCTGGGATGCTCGCTTCGATAGTCCTCCTGCGATTCAAGGAATTTTACATGGCCATCTTGCAAACCGAATGGGAAATCCGATGTCGAGAGTGGTGGTGCCCGGTGATCCGGTCAGTTCGATGATCCATCTCCGGATGGAATCTACCGACGAAGCGATTGGCATGCCGCCACTGGCGAAGAACGAAGTGGACAGGAAAGGTCTCGCACTAGTGAAGGAATGGATAACATCCCTACCGAACTATCCTCCTCCCAAAGTCTCGCTCGGTGCACCGGCCTCGGCGACAATAGGTGAAGTCATACGCCTCACAGCAACCGTTGGCGAAAAAGACGCCGTCACGCGCGTCGAATTCTTCAATGGACCTGATCTCATAGGAGAAGTCACCACCCCGCCCTACGAGATGATCTGGACCGGAGCGTTGCATGGCGGCCATTCATTGGTTGCCGTGGTAACCGATGACACGGGCAACGCGGGAGTCTCTGAAGCAAGGACCATCCGAATCGAAGCCCCTTCTCCACCTCCACCGTGGGCGGAATTGAAATCCGGAAAAACCGCTGCTTTTATCGCACTTCATATCGCGGCCGTTCTCCTCGCTATGTTTCTCTTCAGAAAAAAGAAAGAACCCGCTGCCTCGACCGGAAAGTAGAAATAAAAGTGCCTTCCTGGTCGGAGAATGGCATCAGAAAAATCTGCAAGATTCGCGGTTTAGGTCGTGTTTACGAATTACGCAGGATGACGAAGGATACCACCAAGTGAAGCGCAGCGAAGAAGGTTTTGCCGAGCTTGTCGTAGCGGGTGGCGATGCGCCTGAAGTGCTTGAGCTTGTCGATCAGCCACGCAACCCGGTTAGCGCCCTCGGTAGAGCACCTTGGCCGCCCCGGCGGCATGCTGATGGGCTCGCACCGTGGTGGAGTCCATCAGCAATTCGCGGGCTTGAGCAAAGCGCTCGGACTGCAGTTGCTTCCAAAGCCGCTGCCAGACTCCGCGCTGCTCCCATCTCCTGAATCGCATGTACACGGCGTGCCAGGTTGGTGAGTCTTATCGTGCCGCATTGCGACACGGAAGTCTTGCCGGACTCACTCCCCTTAACGGCAATTATTTTTGGCAATCGGTCTATGCTTCGTGCCGATCCGTGATTTCTCTGGGAAGATCCTCGACACCCCGATCCGCCGGATCAATGACTTCGGAATTTCGAAACCGATAACGGAGCAAAGTTGCCAACGCTTTGAAACCATGGCGCCAGTTGATTTTCTTGCCTTCACGTTTGGTCCGAGGCCGGTAGGAAATCGGAACTTCCGCGATTTCAAAGCCTCGTCTCATCAGTTTTATGGTTACTTCCGGCTCCCAGGAAAAATCGTCGCATTCGATGACAAGACCTTGGAGAATCGAACGGCGGAAGCATTTGTAGCCCGTTGGTTCATCGGTCAGTTTCGCACCGGTGAGCAGGTTGGCGAACTGGGTGATGATCACGCCGCCCAGATATGCCATGAAATCGGAATCGGGATGCTTCCCGGTCAGCCAGCCGAGGACTCCCGGGTGGCCCATCTCCTTGTCATAAAGGATTCGCGATCCGTAAACGACATCCGCTCGGCCTTTCAGAACCGGGTCGATCACTCTCGGTATGTCTTCTGGATCGTACTCTAAGTCGGCATCCTGGACGATCAGAACCTCACCCGTGGCCGCACCGAAGCCGGTTCGGAGCGCAGCTCCTTTTCCTCGGTTCACGGAGTGCCGCAAAAAAAGGATTCCAGACTCGGGATGAGAATTCACAAATACACCGATCCGTTCCGCCGTCGCATCCCGAGAACCGTCATCGACGATCACGATCTCCTTCTCAAGGCCTTCGGGCAATCTCAGAGCAACTACCTTCTCCAGCAGCCTGACAACCAGATCCTCCTCGTTGAACGAAGGAATGACAATTGAGACGCGCCGGGAGAACATAATTTACAAGCAATTGGAAAAAACACCCTGTTATGGGAACTTGAGACTCACAAGGGTTGCGACTTTTCGGTTAGTCAACAAGAGAAAAGGACTTCGCCGTAGGGATCCTCATTTTGAGTTCCGATTGCCTAGCAGCGTACCCCTTCGCTTCTGGCAGCTCTCGATTTTCCCCGCGCGTCCGGACCATCGGCATTGTACACCCACCGAAACCTGGCCTTTTTTGAGGAAGCCCGTTTCGTCGATGATCAGCGCGGCATCCTTCGAGTCACTCAGAATTTTTCTGCGTTCCATTTTTCCTTTGGAGAGCTGTAGTTCAATCTGCCATAGAAGCGGTCTGAAAAATAATTCATGAGCGATTCTGGTGAGCATGCGCCTACCCGCGAGCAGGCTGCCCGCCGTTTTGAGCTCTCACTGAGCATGGTCAAAAAGCTCCTCCGGCAGCGCCGCCACACCGGCGATATGGATTTATTTAAAATGTGCTAGGCTGAATCGACATTCATGCCTGTACTTTTTGCGGGAATGGTCTTCAAATTGCTCATGGCGAAACGATATGAGCTGAGCATTGAGCAATGGAGGAAGATTGAACCTTTGCTGCCCGGGAAACGAAGTGACACGCTGGGGCGTCCCTTGCGCTTGATTCTTACTCCCGGTCAGGCTGCTGACATCAAACGCGCTCCGGCATTGATTGCCGGAATGAAGGCCAAAGGGGTGATCGCCGACAAAGGATATGAAAGCAATGCTTTCCGGGATCCGATCGCCGCTTCCGGCATGGCGGCAATTATTCCTTCCAATCGGAGCCGCAAGGTGACCATTCCACATGACAAGGAACTCTACCGAACCCGCAACCGAATTGAGCGCTGCTTCAACAAGCTGAAGCATTTCCGTCGCATTGCCACCCGGTTTGACCGGCAGGCAGGACGCCCCTTTATGGGCTTCCTGCATCTCGCCCCGGCAATGCTTTGGATGCGTTGAAGTCGATTCAACCTAGTCGTCGAGCTGGAGTGGACGATGGTAGGTAACGGGATCGCCGACATCTCGGAAAACGAACCCGAAATCCGGCACACCCCGCAGGATCGCTTCGTGGTTCAAGTCCAGCCGCCCGGCGAGACCCGCTGATATGATGCGGGATCCGGCGAGTTCCTGGAGAACAACCGGCCCACGCTGTCGATCTACAACGAACTCTACCACCCTTCCAATGAGGCCAACTACATCGCCATCTATCTGTCTCTCAACCTTAATCCCGATAACCCGCGCAGGATCCTGGCAGGGATCAAAGACAACACCAGTGCATAAAAACTCGCCGCGTTTGTTCGGAACCGTGGAAGTCTCCTTGCCGGTGAACTGATATGAACATCATGGAAAGCGGCTCGTCATTCCTCCTCATCATCAGTCCTCCCACCGCCCGTCCACCAAACGGCGGATGCCCAACGGATTTCCTTCCTGAAGCTCCGGCGGCAGGCTGGCGTCCGGGAAACCCTGATACGCCATCGGCCGGGTGAAACGGAAGATCGCCATCGAGCCCACGGAAGTACTACGACCGTCGGAAGTCGAGGGGAAGGGACCGCCATGGACCATGCTGTGGCAGACTTCCACGCCCGTCGGGAATCCGTTGAAAACGAGCCGCCCCGCCTTCCTCTCCAAAGCTGCGACCAGGGAGGCGTTCGCCGCCAGCTCGGCTTCGGTCCCGTGCACGCTCGCCGTGAGCTGCCCTTCCAGTTCGGAAATCGTCGCCTCGATCTCGGTCAGGCTGCCCCGGACGATGAGCGCCGCCGGGCCGAACATCTCGCCCTGAAGCAGATCCTCTTCGAGAAAGCGCCGGACGCTCACCGAAAACACCACCGGACTCCCATGCCCGCGCCCCGCCGGCGCCGCGCTGCGGGCGACCGTCTCCACCCCCGCGGCGCGGGCGAAAGCTCCCGTGGCCTCGGCATAGGCTTCGCAGATCGCGGCATTGAGCATCAGCCCGGACGGGGCGGAGGCGACCAGCGCCTTCACCTTTTCGAGGAAGACCAGGCCCGTTCCCTCCGGCAGGAAAAGCAGCCCGGGATTGGTGCAGAATTGCCCGGCGCCGAGCGTCAGCGAGTTGATCCACGCCTCGGCCAGCGCCGCCTCGCCGCGTTCGAGCGCGCCGGGCAGGATCACAACCGGATTGACCGAGCTCATTTCGGCATAGACGGGAATCGGCTGCGGACGGTTCGCCGCCGCATCCATCAGCGCCATGCCGCCGGCGCGGGAGCCGGTGAAGCCGACCGCCTGGACCAGCGGATGCTGCACGACGGACATGCCGACGCTGCGACCGCCGCCGTACAGCAGGGAAAAGACGCCCTCCGGCATGTTCGTCGCCAGCGCGGCACGCATCACCGCCTGGCCGATGATTTCCGCGAGGCCGGGATGCGAATGATGAGCGATGACCACCACCGGACAACCGGCGGCGAGCGCCGAAGCCGTGTCGCCGCCCGCCACCGAGAAGGCGAGCGGGAAATTGCTGGCGCAAAACACCGCCACAGGACCGAGCGGCCGGAACATCGAGCGCACGTCAGGCTTCGGCAACGGCCGGCGGTCCGGTTGGGCACGCTCGATTCGCGCATCCACCCACGAGCCTTCCTCGATCAATGCGGCGAAAAGCCGTAACTGGCCGGTGGTGCGCGCTGTTTCGCCGCGCAGGCGGGCGTCGGGCAGGCCGGTTTCCATGGTTCCCCGCTCGGCGATATCCTCGATGACCCCTTCGATCTCCGCGGCGATCGCCCGCAGGAACGCGCCGCGCGCTTTTCCCGAAAGCGAAGCGTAGGCGGGAAAGGCGGACTCGGCGAGTTCGACGGCCTGATCCACTTCGGCCGGCGTGGCCGCGACGGCGGCGGGTTCAAGCTTCGCCCCGCTGGCGATGTGAATGCCATGGCCGCAAGGCTCGCCGGAGGTACCGCGGGAATAACCGATGATCGAAGTGCCGAGGAGCAGGGATTTCATGACGTGAAGAGACCAGAAATAAGAAACCGGAGACAAGAGAGAAAGGTGCGGAATGGCTGCGCCACTCCGCTACCTTCATGCCAGAGGATCGGTGGCGATGGCTTTCTCGATGATCGCCGTGGCTTCGGCGAGTTCCCCGCCTTCAAGTTCGAGGCGTGGGGCGCGGACGCGGTTGTTGCCGAATCTGCCGGCGGTGGCGAGGTTCTGCTGGAGTTTGATGAGTTGGACGAACTTCACCACGGTATCCATCCGCAGCATCGGCAACATCCAGGTATAGAGCGGCAGCGCTTCCTCGACACGACCACTGGTGCCGAGTTCCCACAATCGGACGTTGTGCTTCGGGAACGCGCCGCCGACGCCGGTGATCCAGAATGTCGCGCCCATCGCCGCGCCTTCCAGTGCGCAGTCATCGACGCCCACGCCAAGCGCCAGCCGCTCTCCGCAAAGCTCGCGGATGCCGGCGATGCGCCGCGCGTCGGTGGAGGATTCCTTGACCGATTCCACGTTCGGCAGTTCGTCGGCGAGTTCCTTGATGTGGGCGGGGGTGAAGTCGACTTTGTAGGCAACGGGATTGTTGTAGATGATGCAGGGCAGATCGGTGGCGGAAATCACCGTCATCATGTGCGCCTTCATCTCGCGCCAGTCGGAGGCATAGAGGTAGGGCGGCAGCACCATCAGGCCGCGGCAGCCGTTGTCCGCCGCCGCCTTGGCGAGATCGACGGCCTGTTTCGTGGAAAGCGCGGCGATGCCGGGAATGATGGGCGTATCCGGCAGGGCTTCGACGTAGGTTTTCTGGAGGGCGGCCTTTTCGGCGAAGGAAAGCGTGGCGCCCTCGCCCAGCGAACCGTGGGCGACGATGGCGGTGCAGCCGTTTTCGACCAGCCACCTGCCGTGCTCGGCCATCAAACCGTGGTCGATGCTGTAATCGGCGTTGAACTGGGTCAGGGTGGCGGGCATCACGCCCTTCCATTCGATGCTCATGGTTTCGTTCGTTGGTTGTTAGACGGAGCCGGGAATGCCGTGGCGGAAAGGATCGGCGGGATCGAAATGGTAAACCGATTCGCCGGTGATCCAGGCGCGGCCTGTGACGCTGGGCCGCACCCTGCCGCCGGGGAGTTCTTTGATGCACCCCTCGAATACGGTGTCTAGAATGCCGGCCTGCCGCCAGATTCCGCCGGGTTTCAATTTTCCGGCGGCGTGGAGACAGGCGAGTTTGGCGCTGGTGCCGGTGCCGCAGGGCGAACGGTCGTATGCTTTGCCCGGACAGAGGACGAAATTCCGGCTGTCGGCGCGCGCCGGATCGCCGGGCGGGCCGAAGGTTTCGATGTGGTCGATCTCCATGCCGTCCGCTCCGGTGACGCCGCTTGCGCCGAGCGCCCGCCGGACGGCCCAGGTGAAGGCGGTAAGCGCCTCGATATTCGCGAAGGCGACCTCCGGCCCCTGCCCTTCGATCAGGAAAAACCAGTTCCCCCCCCATGCGATGTCGCCGCGGACGCTTCCCCAGCCGGGCACCTCGACCGCGACATCGGCGGCGAGGCGGTAGCTCGGCACGTTCGCCACGGTCACCGCGCCGTCTTCATGCAGATCGGCGGCGACCACGCCCACGGGCGTATCGATGCGGTGCCTGCCGGGCCGGATTTCCCCCATGTGCGCGAGCGTCGCCACCAGGCCGATGGTGCCATGGATGCACATGTTGAGCGTGGAGACGTTGTTGAAGAAAATCACCCCGCAGTGGCAATCGGGCTCGTGCGGCTCGACGATCAGCGCGCCGACCATCGCCTCGTGACCGCGGGGCTCGTTGCACACCGCGCCGCGCAGCCAGTCATGCTCTTCGCGCAGGCGGCGGGCTTTCCCGGCAAGCGGTCCCGCGCTCAGGTCCGGCCCGCCGGAGACGACCACGCGCGTCGGCTCGCCTTCGGTATGGGAGTCGATCACGCGCAGGGCGGCTTCGGACATGGAAAAGATTTACCAGCAGGGTCTTGTCGGAAGATCGAGCCTCTTCCCCCGAATCCGTATAGCAAAAGGAAGGATTTCGATGTCACCATGCGCCGGACGATGACAACGGCCTCCAGACTGCGCGGGGATTTTTTCGATTCGCTCCACGGCATGCCGCCCCTGGATCACCTCTTCAACTCCATTCAGGACATCGTCTTTTTCGTCAAGGACGCCCGCGGCCGCTACATGGCGGTAAACGACACGCTGGCGAAGCGCTGCGGACTGCCGGCCAAGGAGTCGGCCATCGGCCTCACGGCGGAAGAACTCTTTCCCCCGCCGCTCGGGGAAGGCTTCGCCCGGCAGGATCGCGACATCGTCAGGACGGGCCGGAGCATCCGCGATCATCTGGAACTCCACCTCTACCCCGGCGGGCGGCGCGGCTGGTGCCTGACCTTCAAGGAACCCCTGCGGGCCAAAGACGGCCGGATCGCCGGCGTCTGCGGGATTTCCCGCGATGTCCACGCGCATGGCGAACGACAGGAGGACCTCGCCGCGATGTCGAAGGCCATCGACCACATCCACCGGCATTTCGACGAGCCACTGCGCCTGCCGCAGCTTGCGGAATTGGCCGGGCTGTCCGTCTATCAATTCGACCAGCGCATCCGTGCTCTGTTCCATGTCACCGCCGGGCAGTACCTGGTGAAAGTGCGGATCGACGAAGCCTGCGGACGACTTTCGGCCGGCGAAGAAGCCATCGCCCAGATCGCGCTGGCCTGCGGCTATTCGGACCAGTCGGCGTTTTCCCGCCAGTTCAAGCAAGCCGTCGGCATCAGCCCCCTGGCTTACCGGAAAAAAATGAAGGCCGATGATCGGGCATGGACCGGGAGTACGGAATGAATTGCCCGGATGGAAAGAAATGGCCCGGGCTATCTCCGCTCCGGTTCCGCGCTCCCATCGAAATTCAAGGCCGCGGCCGGCAGCCCATGATCAGGCGGAGCGCGGCGATGGGCAGCAGCGAGATCGCCGCGGCGGCGAGCGCGACTTTCACACCGGGATAGACGCGCGGGCGGTTCAGGGCGAGACCCGCGAGCGCTTCGCGGACCACCTGCGCCTGGCTGACGTAGAACCACTCGCGCGCTCTGAACGATTGCTCCTCGCTGCGGCCGGCAACCTGGCCGAACTCCGTGTGCACCGGTCCCGGGCAGAGCGCCAGCACGCGGATGCCGTGATCGCGGGTCTCGATCCGCAGCGCTTCGGAGAAACTGGTGACATACGCCTTGGTCGCGGCGTACACGGCGAAATCGGGAATCGGCAGCAGGCTGGCAAGCGAGCTGACATTGACGATCGCCCCCTTGCCCGCGGCGATCATGGAGGGCAGCAGGGCATGGGTCAGATGGGTCAGCGCCTCGACATTCAGCCGCAGCACGGCCTCCAGCTTTCCCCAGTTGGCGGAAACGAAATCGCCATAATCGCCCATTCCCGCATTGTTGACGAGGAGATCGGGCACCACGCCGGTTTCCAGCAGATGACCCACGGCCTGGAGACGGGCCTCGGGGTCGGTCAGGTCGGCTTCCACCGCCAGCACGCGCAGGCCGGGATGCTTGTCCTGCAAACGCCCGGCGAGATCGGCCAGGCGGCCGGCGCGGCGGGCCATCAGCGCCAGCGTCCCGCAGTGCGGGGCGAGCTGGCGGGCGAATTCCGCCCCGATGCCGGCGGAAGCGCCGGTCACCAGGGCACAATCATAACGCGGCAGGGCCACGGAATCAGGCAGGTTGTCCCTGCGGCTGCGGCTGGGTCACCTGGACGATGCGCAGCGGCAGGCGGCTGTGGATTTCCCCGTCGCAGGCGATGTCCACCGAATAGAGGCCGGCCGCCGGGAAGCGGAGCCCCTGGAGGTTCAGGATCACGTTGCGGGTCAGGAAAGGAACGTTCGGCGGCAGGCCGACTTCGAACTCCGGTTCGATCGGCATGTTCTGTGGGTCGAGCGATTCGCCGTCCTCGTTGATGATGTTCAGCGAGAGTTTGTGGCGGCCGGTGTCTTCCTGGGTGAAACAGAAGCGCAGCGCGAGGGCGCACATCGGATGCACCACGGGAAACTGGCGGGCAACAAGCGTGTCGAAGGAACCGGAGATGACGAGCTTGCCGTTGTATTCGGCGGCGAAGTCGCAAAGCGTGGCGATTTGAATATCCATGATACTAGGGTCGGATGATGAAGCCCCCGGTTCGGGGGGCCGGTGGGTATTTGGCGCGGATTACCCGCCGCGTCCAGCATCGAAAACCTGAAAGGCCCGCGGGAAATTCGATATTGGACTCGCGACATCCGGCTCCCAAGCTCCGCCCGTGCTCCACCACGGCGATTGTCTGAAGGTCCTCCCCACCCTGGCGGACGGCTCGTTCGACCTCGTCGTCACCTCGCCGCCCTACAATCTCGGCATCAACTACCGCTCCTTCGACGACACCGCCGGCCGGGCCGAATTCCTCGATTGGTGCCGCGCCTGGGCCGCGGAGGTGAAGCGCGTGCTCGCCGATGACGGCTCCTTTTTCCTCAACGTCGGCGCCTCTCCCGCCAGTCCGCTCCTGCCGCACCAGATCGTGCTCGCTTTCGCGGAGGGAAAGGATGCGCTTTTCACGCTCCAGAACACCTTCCACTGGATCAAGTCGATCACCGTCGAGACCCGCCGCGGCGAGCGGATCAGCGCCGGGCATTTCAAGCCGATCAATTCGCAGCGCTTCGTCAACGACTGCCACGAGTACGTCTTCCACCTCACCAAATCCGGCGACGTGACGCTCGACCGCCGTGCCGCCGGCGTGCCCTACCAGGACAAATCGAACATCGCCCGCTGGGGCCATACCGGCGGCGTCGACCGCCGCTGCCGCGGAAACACCTGGTTCATCCCCTACGACACCATCATGTCGCGTGAAAAAGAGCGCCCCCACCCGGCCAGTTTTCCCGTGGCGCTGGTCGAGCGGTGCATCCTCCTCCACGGCAAGGGTGCGGCGACCCGGCTGCTCGATCCTTTTCTCGGCATCGGCAGCTCGGCCGTGGCGGCGAAGCGCCGGGGGATCGCGGAGTTCACCGGCATCGAGCTGGACGACTATTATCTGTCCGTCGCGAAGGAGCGGCTGGCGGAGCGGGAATTGCCCTGAAAGGGAAAGTCCGGAATTTGGAGTTTGGAATTTGGATTTCCGCGTTCCTACGCTTTCCGCGTGCCGCAAGCGGAACAGATCGAAGGCGTCGAGGAATTCACCCGGATCGAGTCCATCTACATCCGCCACCGGAACGTCCTGCTCCTGCGGGGGAAATTCGCGCCGGTCTACACCGACTACTACCTGCACCTGATGCAGCACGGCATCCGCCACCAGCCGGAGCTCGACCAGATGCTCAAGGACTTCCTCGCCGGCCTGACCCTGCACCTCGTCGCCCGGCCCTGGGCGGAGACCATAGCCTGGACGGTCAACCTGCGCGCGCCGCGGGTGAATGTCTTTGCCACCGGCGGCTCGGTGCACGAGGAAATCACCGGCCGGCTTTTCACCGACGATGTCCGCGAGCCGGACCGCAACCTCTTCTACTCCCAGACCACCACACCCCAGCTCGCCGAGCCGCGGTCCTCCGTGCTGGAAGTCGACGACCGCGATCCGCTGCGCTGGGTGGAACAATACTACGAACAATCCGAGCAGCGCCCGGCTCGAATGTTCCGCCACGATGATGAGCTCTTCACGCTCGTCGCCGCGCAGCCGGACTACGACGAGGAATGGTTCGCTGCGCTCGATAGGATCGGGGTCGAAGAAATCGAGCTCAAGGAAGAGACGAAACTGCTGGAGACACGCCGTTTCCGTTTCCACTGCGGCTGCGACCTCGGGAAAATCCTCCCCGTGCTGGGTTCGTGGCGCGACCGGCCGGACGAGCTTTTCGGCGACTCCGACCAGATCAGCATCCAGTGCCCCCGCTGCGCGGCGCGCTACCACGTCACCCGCGGGATGATCTGAGCCCGGAAGCGCAGAGCCCCGCTCCGCAGGGCGGGTCAAAGCGGTTCTGCGCCGGCGATTCGGGCTGCAATGGAAATCCACGGTCCTTCCCGTGCCTCCATGCGGAGCGGGGCTCCGCGCTCCCGGGGTACTCACGGCCGCTCGAAAACGAGAAGATGCTGCCAGGGCAGGATCGACGCATTTTCCCGGAGCCGGAACCCGCAGGATTCCCATTCGATCCGCGCCTGCGCCTCGGTCATTTTATGCAGCTCCTTGATCGGCACATCGGGATCCTCGCCGCGGAATTCCAGCACGAAGACCCGCCCGCCCGGTCTCAGCGCGCGGTGCAGCGAAGCGAGCATCTCGGCCGGGTGCGAAAATTCGTGATAGGCGTCCACCAGCAGCGCCGCATCCAGCGATCCCGCCGGCAGCCGGAGGTCGTCCACCGCGCCGAGATGCGGTTCCACGTTCGCGATGCCCAGTTCCGCGGCTCGCCGCCGGATGAAATCCAGCATCTCCTGCTGGATGTCCACCGCCACCACCTTTCCCCGCGGCAGCTTCGGCGAAATACGAAAACTGTAGTAGCCGGACCCCGCGCCGATGTCGGCGATCACCGCATCCGGAGGCAGGTTCAGCGCATCGAGTGCACGCGAGGGCGCCTCCTCCCGTTCGCGCTCGTCGCGCTCCAGCCAGCCGATCGCCGGATGCCCCATCACCTTCGCGATCTCGCGCCCGTGGAAGAATTTGCCGATCCCGTCCGGCGTGGCCGGAGCGAACGTGTAGGGTGGCGGCGCAACCGCAACCTCCATCCCGGGAGTGGGAGCTTCCCCGGCATCGTCCGGCTGTGTCCTCCGCGACTGGATCGCAACCAGAACGAGAACCAGCAGGGCGAGGATGGCCGGGAGAAATTTCGACATCCGCAGTTTTAGTCGCTGCCTCCGGGCAACCTTTCAGAGTTTCCCGAGATAGGCGATACTCTCCCGGATGCTCGCCAGCGGATCGGGCGAGTGATCCTGCTCGACGTGGCAATGCTTCACGCCCGCCTTCTCCGCCGCCTGGATGATGGGTTCCATGGCGATCACCCCATTGCCGAGTTCCTTGAAGGCATCCTGCGGCAGACCGCCGAATTCCGGCGTGGAGATTCCTTCCTTGAGATCTTTCAGGTGAAGCTGGGACACGCGGCCGGACAGCTTTCCGATCAGGTCGACCGGCTCCACGCCGCCGACCTTCACCCAGAAGACATCCAACTCGAAGCGCATCTCGGGCGAGAACTCCTTCACGAAAACATCGAAACCGCTCCTGCGGCCGTCCTTCGGCTGGAACTCGAAGGCGTGGTTGTGGTAGGAGAGCCGGATGCCGGCGGCTTTCGCCTTCGCGGCGGCCTTGTTGGCGTTTCCGGCGACGCGCTTGTAGTCGTCGAGCGTGCGGCGGTCGCCGTCGTGCAGGTAGGGAATGACGAGGTCGGTCAGTCCGATCTCCTTCGCACGGTCGAGGATTTTCATGAAATCGGACATGCCCCTGTCCTTCGGATTCACCACGCTGTCCCATTCAAAATGGGCGGAGCGGATCGCCAGGCCCGCGGCCTTCGCGCCGTCGATGAGCGGCTGGCAATTCGGGAAGCCGTAGAGCTCGACCTGCTTGTAGCCGGCATCGGCGACGGCCTTCAATGTTCCCGCCGCGTCTTTGCCAAGGGCGTCGCGCAGCGTGTAGAGCTGGATGCCGATGTCCTTGCGGTAGGGATTGTCGGCGGCGAGCGCGGCGAAAAGGCCGGAGCCGTGGCCCATGGCCAGGGCGCCGACTGAGGCGGAGCGGATGAAGAAGCGGCGGTTCACCCCGCCATGCTCGGACAATCCGCCGTGCGCTGCAAGCCGCGAGGATGCCAGCGTTCCCGCGGCTCCGGATTCTCCGGGGGCTGGACGCGCGATCTTTCCTCGCCTTGATTGTCGCCATGCGCCTGCTGCCTTTGCTCGCCTTCCTGTCGCTGACACTCGCCGCCCGCGCGGAACTGGATACCCGGCCGCTCGAAATCTGGCTCGGCAAGCAAAAGACGCTACGCAGCCTCGACGCCGACTTCGTGCAGGAGCGCAAGCTGCCCGCCCTGAAAAAGCCCGTCAGCACCACCGGCCGCATGCGCATGCTGCGACCCGGCAAGCTGCTGTGGGAACTCGGCGACCCGGTGCAGACACTCGCCGTTTCCGACGGCACGACCATGACCCTGGTCGATGTCGCCAAAAAACAGGGCCGCCGGATCGATGCCGGTTCGGCCCGGGCGCGGCAGTTCACGCTGTTGTCCGACGAGGCCTTCCGAGATCTGGCGGGATTCCAGCAGACCTTCGAACTGATCGAGTCCCGCGTTTCGCAGGGAATCTATCAGCTTACCGTCCGCCCCAAAGAGCGACGGATGCGGAGCCAGGTGCCCTGGCTTTTCCTCGACATCGACACCCGCACCCATGAGCTGCGGGCGCTGGAGATCGAGCTGGAGGACAAGTCGCGGATCAGGACGGTGTTCACGAAAACCCGCCTGAACGCCCCTGTGGACGAGGCGCTTTTTTCACCCGATCTCAGCGGCTACCGGCTGCTGTGACGCCGCAGGGGAATCCGTCACGGCGGCATGTTGGAATTCAGGCGCAGGAACAATTGACCGGCGCTGCGGGGAACCCGGACCGTCACTTTGTCCACACCCGGGCCGAAGCCGTCATCCTCCGTTGAGATCTGGACGCCGCCGGCGCCATGCACCGCCGGGGTCCAGTGATCGAGGCTGGAACCCATTTCGACAAAGGGACCGGCGGCGAGAGCCACGTCCGCACGGCGGAACTCGAAGATCGCCCAATCCTCATCGACGGTGACCTGAGGCAGCAGATCGATGGAGTTGCCATCGGCTCCAGAGGGCTTGCCGCCGAGCACGAATTCGAGGCTGTTCGGAATGCCGTCGCCATCCGGATCGGCATGGGGGAGGCGGTCGTTTCCTTGCAGGTCCACGTAGTCGAGCCAGAAGGTGTAGCCGGGATCCGCGGAGGAGGGCGTAGCCGGGGTGCCGGGTTGGATCTCGCCCGGAGGCAGTTCCGGGTATTCCAGAAATTCAGAACGGATGATCTGCCGGCCGAAGCCCGGCCCCTGCCATGCCACGGCCATGTAGTCGTCGCCGCCGCCTTCCTTGTGCAGGGCTTCGATGTAGCAACGCTGGCCGGCGACCAGCGGGATGGTCACAGAGGCCTGGCTGGCGAAGTTCGTCCAGTTATCCCGCCCGGTGGCATTGTTGGTCCAAGCTATCCTCGTTTTGCTGGCCGTGGAACCCGTGGTGGACAGCCACAGCTCGCTGGCGTCGTCGGAGTGGATCCAGAACTGATAGTCGCCGGTGCGCGGCGCGATCAGGTAGCCGCTGACCCTCTGGCCGTAGTTGTCACCCCATTGGTCCGGGACTTCGAACCTGTTCAGCGTGTGGACCTGGTTGGGGGAGGCCGGATAGGCGGATGAGCCGGTCAGGCTGCTCACGCTGTTACCGCCGATGCCGGTCCAGATCTCGCGCTTGAGGGCCGCGGGTGCCGGCGGCGTGCCCGGATATTCCAGGAAACGGCCGTCGAGGATCTGGCGCGGGAAGGACGGTCCCTGCCATGCGATCGCGAGGTGGTCGCCGCTGCCGTGTTCCTTGTGAAGCGCCTCGATGTAGTAGGTCCGCCCGGCGACGAGCGGCAGGCTGCCGGATTCCTGCGCGGGGAATTTGGTCCATTCCCGCGGGGCGGTGAGCGCATTGTTGCCGGCGATGCGGACGCGGTTCGCGGGGTCGGCATCGGTGGAAAGCCAGAGTTCGCCGGTGTCGTCGGAGGCGATCCAGAATTTGTAGTTCCCGCTTTCCGGCGCGATCAGCCGGGCGGAAAGCCGCTGGCCGTAGCTGTTGCCGTGCTCGGCGGGCGTCTCGAAGGTCGCGAGCCGTCCGCGGTTCGACGGTGTGCCGGCGAGATAGGCCGGACGGGAGGTCAGGTTGAAAATCGCCTGCCCGGTGATGCCGGTCCACACTTCGCGACGGATCGAGGGCACGCCCGGAACGACCAGCGGATGCTCGAGAAACTGGTTCGGGATCACGCGGCGGGTGAACCCGGGACCCTGCCACGCCACCGCTAGGTGGTCGCCGCCGATGCCCTCCTTGTGCAGGATCTCGAAGTAGTATCGTCGGCCGCTCTCCAGAGCGACGGGCACGGATTTCTGCCCCGCCTGGGCGTCCCAGCTCTGGGGGGAAACGACATTGTCCACCGCCGCGATCCTGACGCGATTCGCCGGATTGTCGTCGGTGGAAAGCCACAGTTCGCTGGAGTTGTCCGAGGCGATCCAGAAGGTGTAGCGGCCGTGGTCCGGGGCGACCAGGTAGCCGCTGATCCGCTGCCCGTAGTTTTCCGCGATGTCCGACGGCGCGGCCAGGCCGGTCCCGGACGGCAGGACGCCCACGGACGAAGGCGGGGCGCGAAAAGACGCATGGTTGGTCAGGTCGGGCACGTAATCGCCGCCGATCCCATTCCATCTTTCGACCATGGGCAGCGAGCGGTCGGCAGGGGCGGAAGGGTGCTCCAGATGCTCGTTGGCAATGATCCGGCGGGGAATGCCGGGCCCCTCCCACGCCACCGCCAGGTGGTCACCACCGGTGCCGTCGCGGTGCAGCACTTCCACATAGTAGCGCTTCCCGGCGATCAGCGTCTTCGCGGTGGATTTTTGCGCAGGCGAGACATCCCACGCTTCTTCCGCCACCCATCCGGAGACGCTTGCAATGAGAGCGAGGTTGGCCGGGCTTTCATCCGTGGAGAGCCGCAGTTCGCTCTGATCGTCGGAGGCGATCCAGAACGTGTAGTCGCCGGTCGCCGGCGGGACGATGTAGCCGGTGACGCGCTCGCTGAAATTGTTCGATACGTCCGTGGGACTCTTGAAACGGAACAGCGTGCCGGTGAAGCCCGGCGCGGTCGCGGGCGGTGCGACCGTGGGATTGCCGGGCCATACCTCGCGTTTCAGCGCGGGGCGGTACGTGTCGGGATATTCGAGGTGATTGCCGGAGATCAGCGTGCGCGAGAAACCCGGCCCCTGCCACGCCACCGCCAGGTGATCCGCCCCGCCGCCTTCCTTTTGCAGAGCTTCGATGTAGTAACGCTGGCCCGCAGTCAGGGAAATGACCGGGGATTGCTGGCCGGCCTGCTGCGTCCAGTTCTGGTTGCCCACGGCGCCCGTCACGCCGGCGATCCGCCGCTTGTTGGACGGGTTCGCATCGGTGGAAAGCAGCAGCTCCCCGCCGTCGTCGGAGGCGATCCAGAAGGTGTAGTTTCCATCGGCGGGCGGGATCAGGTAACCGCTGAGGCGCTGGCCGTAGTTGTCCCCGACATTGGAGGGAGCCTCGAAATTCTGGACATACCCGGTCTGGTCGGGCGACTGCGGGAAATAGAGCGAGTCGGTGAGTTCCGAGAGCGCCTGCCCCCCCGCAAGTCCGGTCCACACTTCCCTCTTCAGACCGGCGCTGACCACATGCACGGTGATGGCGGCCGTGCCGGAGAGCGGTGTCGGGCCGTTGTCGGTGGCGGTGACCGTCAGCACCCGCGTACCGATCGGCAGGCGGGAACCGCTCGCACGGATCGTGCCGGTCAGGGGATCGATGGTGAAAGCTCCGTCGGCGTTTCCGCCGGTGATGCTGTACCTGATCGTGGTGCCGGGATTCGCCCAGTCCTTCGCCTCCAGGGTGACCACCTCGGTGTCGCGTTCGGACACGGTGACCGAGCGGTTTTCGAGCACGGGCGCGCCATGGTTGTAGAATTCCTGCGTGACGTGCGGCGCGCCGAGAATGACCTGCCCGAAGTCGGGTCCGGACCAGGACACAGCGAGATTGTCCCCGCCGACGCCTTCCTTGTGCAGCGCCTCGATGTAGTAGAATCTGCCGCCTTCCAAAGTGACCGCCGCCGATCGCTGGGTCGCGAAACGGTTCCACTCCCGCGAGCCGGTCGCACCGGCGTGCCAGGCGATGCGCACCTTGTTGGCCGGGTTCGCATCGGTGGAAAGCCACAACTCGCCATGGTCGTCGGAGGCGATCCAGAAGGTGAACTCCCCGCTGTCCGGCGCGCGGAGCCAGGCGCTGAGGCGCTGGCCGTAGTTGTCGGCCGAGTTTGCGGGCGTCTCGAAGAAAGGCTGGTAGGTTGTCGAAGTCGGATTGTTGGGGAAGTTCGCGTTCGAGGTGAGGTTGGAGATGGGGTTGCCGGAAATGCCCGCCCAGAACTCGCGCTTCACCGCCCGCGGCTCGACTTCCACGGCGATCTGCGCGGTGCGGATCAGGTTGCCGCTGTCGCGCACCCGGACGTCCAGGTAGTACTTGGGCCGGGTGACGAACGAAAGCGGGCCGTTCACCGAAAGCACGCCCGTCGAGGAGTTGAGGGAAAAGGCGCTGCCGGTGTTTCCTCCCGTAATCGCGAAACCGGACAGGACCGAGCCCTCCTCGAAGTCGCCAGCCAGCAGGGTGCCGACGGCCGTTCCCGCTACGCTGTCCTCGCGCACGCGGAAGGTCATGTTCGTCAGCCAGGGCTGGCGGTTTGGCATCGCGCCGGGATATTCCAGATACTCCATGGCGATCAGCCGCCGCGACAGCGTCGGCGTCTGCCATGCCGCACTCGCGTGATCGCCGCCGCCGTGCTCGCGGTGGAGCTGTTCGATGTAGTAGCGCTGGCCGGCTACCAGCGGGATGGGCGCGGATTGCTGGGTGCCCTGCTGGGTCCAGGAATCCGGTCCGGTATTCGAGGTATTGCGGGAGATGCGGACCCTGTTGGCCGGGTTCGAATCGGTGGAAAGCCAGAGCTCGCTGAAATCATCCGCCGTGGTCCAGAAGATGTGGTTGCCGGTCTCCGCGGGCACCAGATAGCCGCGCAGTCTCTGGCCATACTGGTCGGCGGGGAAAATCGACTGGAAGGTCCCCGCATGGCGGACATGGGTCGGATTGTTCGGGTAGTTGGACGAAGAGGTGAGCCCTCCGAGGCCGCTGCCACTGCTGAGACCCGTCCAGATTTCCTGCCTGAGACCGCGCAGCGGCGCCACGCGGACCTGCACCGGCACGCTCTGCGGACCGCCCGCGGTGTAGGAGACGGTGAGATCGAAAACGCTCGTCCCGCCCAGGGGGGCGGCATTCGCCACACGGAGCGCGCCGTTGGAGAGAATCGAGAAAGCGCCGCCGGTGTTCCCCGCGGTGATCGAGTAGCCGGAACCGCCGGGCGCCACCGTCCCGAGCGTCGCGCCGTTCAGCGCGTTCACGGGGATGCGGAAGAGCCAGCCGGGAGAAGGCACCGTGCCGGTGATGGTGTATTCGCCCAGCGAGCCGTAATCGTCGTAGCCGTTCGTCGCCCAGGTGGCATTGCCCACGCCATCCACCGTCACGGTGTAGGTCCCGGCGGAGAGGTTGGCGTTGAGCGTGGCGTTCAACTGGTTTGCCGGACTCGCGGTGGCGATGAGCGTGCCGGCGGAGTTGTAGAGCTTCGCCTCGATGTCGAGGTTCGGGTTGCCCGCAGCGCCGTTGAACTGGAGGTTCAGGCTCCCTCCGCCTGTGACGAAGGTGAAGGCATCCACATCGTCCGGACTCGCGATCACGCCGCGGTTGGAAACCACGCCGCCGGCCCCGATCGTCAGCGGGGTGGCATTCTCCGCATCCGGCGCGTGATCGTCGATGCGCCGCGGCACGGAGGAGCCGATCACGAGCAGGTCGTCCTGCTGCTGGTTGGCATCCACGTAGTCGCCCTTGCTCCAGTGGGTGACGTTCTGGTTGTAGGGCGCGCCCATGATCGGCCCCCAGCTTGTCGAGCCGCTGCCGTGCCCGCCATAGTAGCCGTCGGTTCCCCGCCCATCGTGATGCAGGCCGAAGGTGTGGCCGATCTCGTGCGAGATCACCAGCGCCCCGGCGTTGCCGCGATAGAAGTTCCAGCACACCGGCTCGCCGGATTGGCGGAAGGTGTTGTTGAAGGCCACCCCCCCTGCGTTGGCGAAATTATTGGTCGTGGTGATGCAGCGGATCCGCAGGCCCTGCGGCGCACGCAGATAGGCCTGCAAGTCCGTGGTCACATTCACCTCGAAGGGGGCGAAATCCTCCGCCACCCGCCGCCACATGTCGGTGACTTCGCTCGCGGGCAGGTTGTAGGCCGGAGCCACGATGCGCGTTCCGCCTTCCCAGCTATGACCCTCGATGATTTCGCCGTCGAAATCGAGATAGATCACCGCCTCCGCGCGCGGCAGACTGTGAAGAATCGGGATGGCTTCGTAGATGATGCCCACGGAACGCCCGTCGTTGTAGATCGCCGCTTTCTCCGGATCGGGTCCCTTTTCCGTTGCGGCGAGCGGCTTCCAGTTCGGATCCGGCTCGCAGATCACCTCGCCTCTCGGGCGCCGGGCGACTTCCAGCCCTTCCTCCGGATCACCCGAATACACAATGGCGGTCCGGCCCTCCTTCGGCAGGATGAATCCCCGATAGCCCCACGGCTCGCGGGCGATTTCGAAGATGCCGCTGCCGTCCGCAAGATGGCCGCCGGCGGCGGTCGCGCCGTTGGGGTAGACGTTCACGTAGTTCAGCCGCCCCGTCACTTCCCCGCCATCGGGCAGCGGCAAGCTCACCGTCGCGCCTTTTTCCAGATCACCGATGCCGGAGAAAAGGTGCCCGCCTTCATCTCCCGCCGGCTCCGGTTCGGTGAGCGGCAGCGACGGCGGTTCGCTTTCATCCGCGGGGTGTTTCACAGGTGTCCCGGCGGTCGCAGGCGGGGTATCCGGCGGATGGGGCGATCCGAGATAGAGGCTCAGAGCCGTCACGGCGGCGCAGCACGCGATGACGATAAGAAGAAGCCGGGTGTTGTTTTTTTTCATGGTCGCTTCGGGTCGGCCACCCGCATTTTCCGCCTCATTCCGGCGGGGCGTCGGCCGGGTACGCCGTTCCGCCTCAGGCGGTAACGTCTGTATGGCCCATGGCTTTCGCACGGGGTGTCACAGGCCACAAGCCATCCGCGCGTCCGCTTAATGGGGAAACTACGTATGACCTTGACGATCTTCAGCTACGTCATCGTCTCCCTTTTCGCGGCGACGAGCGAATCTCAAGGCGCCTGACCGGCGTCAGCGCTTTTCGGCGACCCATTTCACCGCGTTGACGAGCAGTGTCTTGTATGCCTCGTTGTCGTGGGCGCGCTCGTCATGGCCGAGGCTGATGCAGACGATGCGGGTCTTGCGGTCCTTGACGACCCACACGCTGGGGTGGGGCTTGTTGGTGCGGTCATCAGCCTCGTTTTCAGCAAGCACCTCCACCTTGGCGTCTTCCATCAGCTCGATGTAGTAGTTCTCGTCGAAGATCGAGAAGCTCTTCGGCACGCCTTTCATGACCGGGTGGTTCGCCTTCTTCACCTTGACCTCGAAATCCTTGAAACCATGGCCGCGCGAACCGCCGCCGACGAAGCGCTTGTTGTAGCCCGTCTCTTCCGGCCAGTTGTACCAGGTGGCGGCGTGGAGCAGCACGATGCCCTTGCCCGCGTCGGCGAAAGCGTTGAGCCGCTGCTGGAAGGGCGGCAGCCCGAAGGTGCCGTGGTTCGCGCTGAAGACGAGCACGTCGGCCTGTTCGAGCAGGGTCTTCGCTTCTTCCAGATTCGGCGTGGCGGCGGTGTCGATCTTGCCGGCGGCACGCAGGGTCTCGGCGTCCTTGCCGAGGAAGAAGCGCGGGAAATCGTGCGAACCGCCCGCGCCGACGAGCAGCACGCGCAGGGTGCCGGCGGGTTTCGGGTCCTGGAATTTCTGGCCCATCGGTTCGGTGGTGTCGGGCTTGAGGTCCTGCGCGGCGAGGCAGGGAACGAGCGCCAGCGCGGCAAGCGCGGCGGCGAAGGATTTTCTGGTGGTTTTCATGGCTGGGTTGCGGGGTCGGCTGTCAGACGGAGACCGTCCGATGTTTTTCGATGAGAGCGAGAAGTTTTTCGGCGCAGGCGCGGGCGAAAACGGGGCTGTTGATTTCCTCGTCGTAGTCGGTGACCTCGACCCGGGCATGCTCGTGAAGGGCGGAGAAAAGCGCTTCATCGGCGGCGGGATCGTTGAAAGTTTTGCCCTCCGCGCTGATGACGCTGATGGCCCGGCGGGGTATGAGGATCGCGGCCGGAGCGGTGTAGCGGTTGACCTTTCCGGCGACGATGCGGCCGAGTTCCGCGCATTCCTCCGGCGTGGTCCGCATCAGGGTCACCTGGGGGTTGTGGATGTAGAAAGTGCGGTCGGCGAACTTCGCGGGGACAGAGGCTTTCTCACCGAAATTCACCATGTCGAGGCAGCCGGGCGCGACGACGGCCGGCACCCCGGCCTTGGCTGTTGCATCAAGGCGGTCCGGGCCGGCATTCAGCACTCCGCCGACCAGCTCGTCGGCCCACTCGGTGGTGGTGATGTCCAGGACACCGGCAACCATACCGCTTTCGATGAGCGTTTCCATCGTCCGCCCGCCCGTGCCAGTGGCGGCGAAGACAAGTACTTCGTAGCCGGCTTCCTCCAGAATGCTCTTGGCCTCGGTGACACAGGCCGTGGTGTTGCCGAACATACTGGCGACGATCAGCGGTCGGGAATCGTCCGCCGGTGCCTCCGCCTCCACCATACCGCAGATTGCTCCGGCGGCGCGGGTGAAGATGAGACGCGAAAGGCGATTCAGCCCGGCGACATCGGCGATGCTGGGCACCATGACGATGTCCTTGGTGCCGAGATAGGGAGCCGTGTTGCCGGAGGCGAGGGTCGAGACGAGCAGCTTCGGAAAACCGAGCGGCAGCGCGCGCATGGCGGCGGAGGAAATGGCCGTCCCCCCTCCCCCGCCGAGCGAGATCACGCCGTCGATCCGCCCCTCCTCCGCCAGCTTCGCCAGCAGGATCGGAGCGGCCTTGACCATCGCGGAAACGCATTCGCCGCGGTCCTGGCGGGCGATCAGCACCGCGAAGTCGATGCCCGCCGCGGCGGCGACTTCCTCGCGGGTGATGTCCGGCGCGACCGATGGCGGGGCGCCGCTGCCGGTGTCGATCAGCAGAACCTGATGGCCGCGCTTGCGGATAAGATCGGCGACGAAGGCGTGTTCCTCGCCCTTCGAGTCGAGCGTTCCGAGGACGGCGATGGTTTTCATGTTGGGTTTTTCATAAGGGTGTCGGTGCTCCATCGACACGGCGCGGACGAAACATCCACACTCCTTATCTCTGTTTCACGGAGATCGACTTGAACTCGCGGGTCAGGTTCGTGAGCGATTCCTCGACCCCCATGCGTTCCAGGCTCGACGCGCCGACGAAGCCGACGCAATCGGTCGCCTGGATCACGCGGTCGGCGTCTTCCGGAGTGTTGATCGGACCGCCGTGACAGAGGTAGAAGATGTCGTCGCGCACGCTCTTCGCGGCGTCGATGATATCCTGGGTGCGCTTGATGGTCTCCTCCCAGCTCACCACCGCATTCGTCACGCCGATGGAGCCGCCGACGGTGGTGCCGACGTGGGCGATGATCGCGTCCGCGCCGTTGCGCGCCATCTCCGCCGCCTCTTCGGGCGAGCCGACGTAAACGATGGAGAAAAGATCCATGCGCCCGGCGAGGTTCACCATGTCGAACTCCTTCTTCACGCTCATGCCGGTTTCCTCCAGCACGCCGCGGAAGTGGCCGTCCACGATGGTGTGGGTCGGGAAATTGTTCACGCCGGAGAAGCCCATGTCCTTCACCTTGCCGAGCCAGTGCCACATGCGGCGGCGCGGATCGGTGGCATGGACGCCGCAGATGACCGGAACTTCCTCCACGACCGGCAGCACCTCGTATTCGCCGATTTCCATGGCGATGGCGTTGGCGTCGCCGTAGGCCATCATGCCGGCGGTCGAGCCGTGGCCCATCATGCGGAAGCGGCCGGAATTGTAGATGATGATGAGGTCCGCGCCGCCCCTTTCGATGAACTTGGCGCTGATGCCGGTGCCGGCACCGGCGGCGATGATCGCCTGGCCTTTCGAGAGAGTGTCATTGAGGCGCTCGCGCACTTCGGCGCGGGTGTACGGATTTCCTTTTCCTGTCCAAATGTTTGGCATGCGGAATGTGTTTACGAGGTTCGGCGGGCGTTTCCAGCATTGGATGCTTCCGCTGACACAAAACTCCGTTCCGCCCGGATTTTTGCCAAGGGCAATCCGCCGGCGCACCCCGTTGACTCAAAAGTAAATGACACCGGAGCGGATCCGGGACGGTGGGGACGTTGACTCATAAGTCACGACACCGGGGTTGCTGTGGTTTTGCCTGCATCGGGCGCGTAATGCAAGGA